>JAGCLA010000015.1 GCA_017647225.1 Bacteroidaceae bacterium
CTTACTTTACACTTAAATTCTTCGTCAGATAAACCGACAAAGACCGTTGTACTGCTTGTCTGTATGGAATGGTTTCAAGGATCATCTTGCTCTCAAGAACTGCGCTACCGCGTTCATTTCCGAAAGCGAGTGCAAAGGTAGGGCAAATAATTGAAACAGACAAGCTATTACAGCAATAAAAAATGAACTTTTTTTAAGTTTTTTTCAACATCACTAATTCTCAATAAGTTACAAAAGAGAAAAAATATAAAAAAAATCGCAATTTCACATGGCAAACCCCAAAAGCAGGAAACAACAAACAAAAAACGGCATTAAAAGAGAGAATAAACCCTAACATCAAAAACGCCTGCAAAAGCCAAATAAAATTAAAAGTTCGCCATAATTTACCTATTAGATATATATTTTATGTAATTTTGTAAATTGTAATAATATAAAATAATATATATAGCCTCGGTTCAATGCCGTTCATCACCTCTTGCAGGGACTGCTTATTGAAAGGTTGAAATTTGAACCGACAGCCATATTAACCAAAGATAAAGCGTTGTTTTACATTAAGGAATGAAAGCTAACCTTATATATATATGCATTGCATTACTCATGTTAATGCCCACTACCCTCCTTTCGCAGGAAAAGGCGGAGAGAGTGCGTATATATGGCAACATACACGATGCAGTAACAGATGACGCTTTACCCTACACTTCGGTCAGAATAAGAAACACCACGCAAGGTTGCAGTAGCGACAATAATGGCAATTTCTCATTCTACGCATCGCTTAACGACACGCTTATAATAAGCAGCATCGGCTACAAGGAGTTATGCATTCCTCTTTCTCCAAAGACAAAGATGCCTTTACGCATATCAATGCAAGTGATAGACTATGCTTTGAGCGAAGTAACCATAAAGCCAAAAAAGGAGAGGTACAGCAGAAAAGACAACCCAGCCGTAACCCTTGTCAAGAAAATCACTGAACAGAGGGACAACAACTCCATAAACAACAAACCGTTCTACAGCAGAAAAAGACACGAAACATTAAACATTGCCCTCAACAACTTCGACGGCTCAAGCAACAAAATTGGAAAGAAGCTTAAATTTCTTGAAGAATACATTGACACATCACTAATTTCAGGCAAGCCTATCCTCAACGTTTCTGCGCGCGAAATAATAGGAACCGATTATTACAAGAAAGACCCCAAACGTGAGAGAAAACATGTAATCGCACGCAACAGGAACGGCATCGACGACGGATTCAGCAGTGGCGAAATCGACGGGCTTTTCGAAGAGGTATTCAAGGACATTGACATATTCCAGGACAATATTTCAATCTTCAGGAATAAATTTGTAAGTCCATTATCAAAGCTCGGCCCAAGTTTCTACCGTTATTATATAATGGACACTGTCGAGATAGACGGAGAGAAATATACCGACCTCACATTCGCTCCGTTCAATGCCGAATCGTTCGGTTTTACAGGACACATATACGTTTCAACAGACAGTTCGCTATTCATAAGGTCCATAGACATGACCGTTCCGCAGGATATAAACATGAACTTTGTGGAGTACATGAACATAACACAGTCATTCAGCAGACTGAATGACGGCACCCGCATGCTCGACAACGAAAAACTCGTATGCGAGCTGAAGGTTGTCAGTGCTACCAACGGATTCTATGCCCACCGCAATGTGGCATACGCCGACTACAAATTCGAAACAGACGAACAGGCGCTTAAAATCCTCGATTCCCCAATGGAGGTTGTTGAAGATGAAAACTCCTTGAACAGGGACAAGGAATTCTGGAGCGCGAACCGCATAAGCACCGTGAGCGAAAAAGAGCAATCGGTCAAAAGCATGATGGAAAAACTCCGTGCCAACCCCTGGTTCTATTGGAGCGAGAAATGCGTTTCGTTCCTCTTCACCGGCTGGGTGCCTTTGCGCAAGTACGACCCACCCGTATTCTACGGACCCGTAAACACCACATTCAGCTACAACGGACTCGAAGGATTGCGATTGAGAGCAGGAGCCATGACATCGGCCTACCTCAACCCTCACCTGTTCGGACGTTTTTATGTCGCATACGGTTTTAAGGACAACAAATTGAAATATATGGGAGAGCTCGAATACTCTTTCAAGAAGAAGAAAGAGCACGCCAACGAATTCCCCATTCATTCATTACGCCTACACTACGTGCACGACATATTCCAATACGGACAGGACTATCTTTATACAAACAAGGACAACTTTGTATTAAGCCTTAAACGAGGCAACGACAATAAAATCGGATATGTAAGAAAGGCAGAACTGACCTACACGCACGAGCTACACAACCATTTTTCATATAAACTGACTCTACGAAACCGCATTGACATAGAGAGCCGTTTCATAAAGTTTGAACGCGCACAGACCATCAACGACGAAACGACAATAACATCTATACCCAAGCTAAACCAATCGGAAGTAGAACTTACCCTGCGTTATGCTCCGGGTGAGAAATTCCTGCAATCGAAATGGAACAGACGTTCACTCAAGCCCGAAAAGCCGGTCTTCACGCTATCCCATAAAGTAGGCTTCAAAGACATATTGGGCAGCGACTTCAATTATCATCACACCGAGGCAAGATTCCAGAAGCGTTTTTGGTTTTCGGCATTCGGCTACACCGACTGCATACTCAAGGCCGGCAAAATATGGAACCAGGTCCCATATCCTTTGCTTATAATTCCAAACACAAACCTTTCATATACAATTCAAAAAGAATCGTACTGGTTAATGAACCCAATGGAATTCTTTACAGACCAATATGCATCGTGGGACGTTTCGTACCACATGAACGGATTATTGTTCAACAGAATTCCACTTATACGCAAGCTGAATTGGCGCGAAGTAATAACATGCCGTGGAATGTTCGGCCATTTGAGCGAGAAGAACAGGCCCGACCCGCTAAACACAGGAGTCCTGTATAGGTTGCCATACGAAAACAACGACTACAGCAACCACTACCTGAAAAGCTCACTTCCATACATTGAAGCAAGCATCGGTATAGAGAATATCTTCAAAGTGTTGCGTGTAGATTATGTAAGACGATTTACATACACCGACCTGCCGGGGATAAGCAAATGGGGAATACGAATAGAGTTCCACGTACAATTCTAAGAGAATCACCACCCCGCTTCGTCCCAGCCTGCGGCATGATACCATTCCGTAGCTCTGAAATTCTGATTAAAAGAGTGATTGGCCGTTTTGTCCTGAGGGAAATAGGCCGAAACAGCACCACAATCACCGCCGACAGTAATCATTCTTCTCGAAAGTGCCGACCACACTGTTCTTGAGTTAGAAACCATTATATATGGTACAGCCTTGTCAAAAGCAATTTTCCATTGCATATATTCCGTTTCGTCCAAAAACTTTAGCATAACCGAATTAAGGTCGTAATAAGAGGGATAAGAGGGAGCCTTTTCCGGAACATAAGCAAGAGAGGTCGAATAATCATTAACGGCACTTGCTCCAAAATACTTATTCACATATTGGAATGTAACATTTGCAAGCTCCTGCAAACAAGATGTACGCACTGCAGAGAGCACAACAGCAGAATAGATATTGTCGTAAGCAATTTTATATTCGGCCATAACATCCTCGACACTGCAAGAGTGATTCAAGAATTTTGGGACAACCTCATCATAAGGAGCGCCGTAGGCAGGAATTTCGGCAGGCGAGCCAATTATCCAATCTGCAACATCGCGCAAAGCATAGGCCACCTCAATGCCCTGCATAAGGCAGGCATCGAACATCAGCCTGTCAACCTTCAACGGCAGACGTTCCAACAATTCAGCGAGTTCATCAACCTCGATAGTCCTTACAATCTCGTCGGAATAGCTGTTTTTACCATTATCGATACCTATAATACGGCTCGGCGCACTTTTCTTGCTATAAGGAATCCAGCCGTCGGCATGCGAGCCCATGACAAGGTCAAACGCCTCTGTCGGATAATCTTCAAAAATCAAATCCAACACCTGACCAAGAACAACTGTATCACTTGAACAGACATCCTCTTCAAATGTATATACAACATTCTCTATAAGTTCCCCTTTATGTGGATGATATTGATATAAAGCCGGAAGACGCTCAGTATCACTATTATCGAAATAGACAAACAGGCGTACGTCGTCGGACAATGCATACGCACCGTCCTTTATTTCGGCAAAATCCTTGGATAAGTCGGAAGATATACTGTTCTCCGCCATAAGATACACCAAAAGCGTACGGGACACAGTATCACCTTTTATAAAAGGTGTTATAGCAGGCAGTTCTACCGAATTGCCATCGGAATCAGAATTAGGATTACGCTCGTCCCCACCGGCAGCACCGCCGAACTCATCGCACCCAGCAAAGAGCAGCACTGTCGAAAGAAAGAAGAAAAGTATTTTACGCAATGCCGCCATATCAAGGCTTTACAAACTTGAACCTGTCACCAAGATAACGCACAGTCATATTATCCTTTTCAATCAGACGCTTTCTGATTTTCGCCTCTTTCTGTTCGAGTTTATGACGCTTCTTTTCAAAATATATAACAGATATACGCCCCGGCATATTCTCCTCAAAATTCATATAATCCTTCAACTGGTAAGCATAGTATTGGCGATGAGGTAAAAGATCATTTACCAAAACCACATTATCAAGTTCTTGGATTTCGGTAAAATAGGCAATGGTATCAGAAAATGAGATTGATGCACCCCAGATATATACCGGCAACGCCTTTTCGTTCTTATCATTCTTCTTGTCACGTGCAAAACCAACAGCCGCGACAAAAGCAAAGAGGAATATAAATATAGCTTTTCTCATAGGATATTCAATTTACGACAGCAAAATTAAGAAAATATCAACATTAAAAAAATTATACAAGAACTTTTAACAGCCTTATAAAAAGCAACGGGCCACGCAAAACGTGGCCCGTGTAAAATAAATCCGCAAATTATCCCAAGTAAGATCTTAGCAATTTGCTTCGCTGATTCTGTTTCAAACGACGAATAGCTTTTTCTTTAATCTGACGTACACGCTCGCGTGTCAAGCCAAAACGATCACCGATTTCTTCAAGCGTCATCTCCTGCATTCCGATACCGAAGAACATTTGGATAATTTCCTTCTCTCTTTCGGTCAATGTAGTAGTTAGCGCACGGTTAATCTCGCATGACAAAGACTCATTAACCAACGAATTGTCGGCCATTGGAGAATCATCATTTACAAGGACATCAAGAAGGCTGTTATCCTCACCATCAACGAATGGTGCATCAACAGAAATGTGTCTTCCTGAAACCTTCAACGAGTCAACGACTTTATCAACCGGCAAATCCAACTGGTCTGCAAGTTCCTCTGCTGACGGACGACGCTCATTTTCCTGTTCAAATTTTGAGAATGCCTTACTGATTTTGTTCAACGAACCTACTTGGTTCAAAGGAAGGCGCACGATTCTCGCTTGCTCTGCAAGAGCCTGAAGAATTGATTGTCTGATCCACCAAACAGCGTAACTGATAAACTTGAAACCACGTGTTTCGTCAAATTTTTCCGCAGCTTTGATAAGACCGAGATTACCCTCGTTTATAAGGTCGGGCAAGCTTAGTCCTTGGTTCTGATACTGTTTAGCTACTGAAACGACAAAACGCAGATTGGCTCTTGTCAATTTTTCCAACGCTCTACGGTCACCTTTTCTGATTTTTTGGGCGAGTTCTACCTCTTCTTCAACAGTAATGAGTTCCTCGCGACCAATCTCCTGTAGATACTTGTCGAGCGATGCGCTTTCGCGGTTTGTGATACTTTTTGTAATTTTTAATTGTCTCATTGTGCTTCTGGTACAATTTCAATTTGCAAATATAACGTTCTAAATTCGCAAAAACAACAAAGTAGGGGTTAAAAGTTCAAAAAAAATAAAAACCAGCCTCCATATTAACTCAAAAATGAAAAATCAACCATGCAAGAGGCGGCGGCCACCACCGTAGCACGCACCGCAAGTGCAAGTTTAACCTACACCACTCTGCTCAATATAAAGTGAAATACAAAAGCAGAAAAACACTTTATACCGGTTGACACACTTTGGGAAAGAGCAATATGAAAGCTGGCAAAATTTCTTTTAGCATGTTTACACCACTATAGAGTATTACAAATAGAAAATACAACAAAGAGAAGTGTTAAAAAAGGTTAATAAAAAGATAAATATAAAATAAACTTCAACAGCATTTTCCAAAAACGTTCCGAAACAAACAAATGCTATTATATAAAAGAGGTGCGACCGAAATTTCGGTCGCACCACGCATGCTATTTTACAAACCTTACAAGAGGTTATTTAATCAGACATTTACGTCCGTCTATTATAACGATACCGGGCTTAAGAGGTCCTTCCAATTTCTGTCCAAGCAGATTATACACTCCCTTAGGGGCTTTATTTTCTTCGACAACCACTTCTTCAACTGCAGTCACCTTATCCAAATCTATATTAGGATTCTCAAGAATATACATTACCGAGCCATGGTCGTCCCATGTCCAGTTGCGTACAGCAATCTGTGCTTCATTTGTTACAACACAAGCAAAATTTGTTGAAGAATCGCTATAGCCACCACCCGCATGGAAGCCAAAAGTACCGTCGCCATTGTCGCGTATATTATCCAACGCAGTCTTTTCGGCAGTGAACTTATAATCACGGCCATCACGGGTTACATACTCCTGCTTTGCAGGCTGAAAGAGGTAATACTTGCCATCTTCCTGAATAATCTGCCAAACGACGGTCAAATCAAAAGGGTCAACAGGCGACTTGTATATGTCCACAACCGCCTGGTTTGACGGAAGGTTGTTAAAAGAAGACACTGTCAAGCCACGCAAACTGAGATATGTATCAGTAATTGTTGTATTCCAAGCAAGATAACCCTCACCGCTCTTGGCCTTGATTTGATAGGCAGCATTGTTCTTCAATTCGCTAAGTGAACTTATCTGACGACACTCTTGAATCTTGTTATATTCAACTTTGACTACCTTATTTTTGGCATCCAACGATATTTCGGTAACATAACCTTCAACATTGATTGCAGCAACCTCTTCAACAGTAAAGAACTGGGTTACTTCTATTGTCTCTCCCGACTTGTATTCCTTGCCGGCATACACAATACCGCCTTCCACATCTCCATCAACACTGACTGTATATTTATAAGACTGCTGCATATCACCCTTGATGCTCACATAGGCACCACGTATATATTCTGCAGGAATTGTATATGTACCATCTTCAGCAATTGCAGACTTTGAAACATTTACCAATATCCAATTAGGATTGCCGTTCTCGTCAAGCTGCTCTATCGCATTTACATTATAACCGTACTTGAGGTCAAATCCGTTCTGTATAAAGCCAGGTGCAGGAACATCCTTAACCTTCAATGGCGCGGCATAATTGGTTTGATAGCCCTGCAATGGACTCTCATCCGAGGCCAAGACAATATCACCGTTGAGCTGAGAAGCACTTACCGACACCTTGTCGCCATGCACATCAAGCATCAAATCGACATATCCTCCACCATCAGCAATGATAGTATTTGCGCCGGCAGGGTCAACACTGTTCCAATCGACTTTGTAACGCATACGATAGAGACCGGCAGGTGTATTTGCAGGGATTGTAAACGCAGGTACACCACTTCCGATTGTATTACCATTGGCAGCTGTTGTACCGTCGCTCTTGTACCATGTCTGACCAATCTGTATAGCGTTATAGCTGACAATTTCACTGCCTGCAGCGGGTGTTCCATTGTCATTTATAGTGTACTCGAATTTACCGTTGTTGTTCCAATCGACATATACATAAGCACTCATCCAAGTACCGGTATAGTTGAAAGTTGGCTGCACCTGAGTACCTGCCTTAGCCGAGAAGACGCTTACTGTGGTATTGTCTGTATAAACCTTTCCACTGGCAGTCGCCGATGTGTATGTCACACCCGAAGAAACGAGACCGACACTGTTGAGAGAACGGTCTGAACGGGTTTTTGTTGCATCCTTATCATAGGTAAGGGCATACTTGTCGGTAGAGAAACGCTTGTCAGGGTTGTTGTCAATGACAATCTCATCGAAGTATGCAACCCAGTCTGCATTGTCGGCATGAGCAGAGCGTACATCGGGAACGAGAACCAATGAATAGATATCGATACCGCTGTTGGCATTTTCCTCCTTTGAATAAGAGAAGCCCTTGAAGCTAACCACAACATCCTGCCAGCCATCTTTTGGAGTGAGATTGATATTTGTAACAGCCCAGAACTGCTCTTCCTCTCCGGTTTGCCAATTCCAGCTTTCCTCGATTCGTTTACCCAAACCGATTACCATAAAACGGCTATCGGCAGGTTTATCCTTGAGGTGGGTCATAATGTGGATATACTGCAACTGCTTTGTCATACGGATAGGTTCCTTAAGGTCTATTCTGACACCAAAAGTATTACTACCGAAACGGCTACGTTGTAGAGCCAAAACCTTACCTGTTGCATTTGGAGCCATACCCATAATTTCGTCCACCGAGGTATCGGGGTTTGCGGTTACTGCAGCATTTCCGCTGAGGACACCTGTACGGAATGGGCTCTCTTCCCACTTATCATAAACAGATATTGATTTATAATCGTTACTGTCAAATGTTATTGTTGTTTGCGCTGAAGAAGCAATGCTTAAAAACATCAACGCAGCCGAAAATAATATATTCTTTTTCATAAGTCTTCTATTTTAATTATCGTGTCGATGTTTCTTAATATACATTCAAATTAGAGAGCAAAGGACAAGCACGGCTATCCAGGATTGTTATACGCAGTTTCTTTGCACTGTAACCGTTGCCATAACTTTCAGCAGTCTTTCCGTTCAAAGGAATAATACGCTTGTAACCGACTGTTGTTGTCTGCATGCCAGGACAAAGTTCTGTCCAAGAATTGCCATCAGTACTGTATTCAATCTTGAAATCCTTAATGCGCTGACCCAAAACAACTGGTTCCTGCATAACAAGATAACGTATTGTCTGAGGATTGTCCCAAGTGAGTTCTATAGTCGCTGTAAGACTTTCGTCATTTGTACCCCAATATGTTTCCTTATTGCCGTCTGTAAGGTTGGCAACTGCATATTTTCCACCGGTACGTGTCTCGCTGACCTCGATTTTTGCACTCTTTGCATAATCTGTAGCAGCAGTACTCTCGTCAAGGCCATATACAGGAACAGCCAAACGCTCGTGCAACATCTTACCCAATTTAGTCAATTCGTTCACGGTATTGTCGGGAAGAATACCATACTGGTTAGGAGGACAGTTGAGGATAAGGGTCGCATTGCGTCCTACTGTCTCAAGATACATCTGGAAAAGACGCTCAGCACTCTTCATAGACTCGCCCTGATGCCAGAACCAGCCTGCGCTTGTTGCCTTGGCATCACTCTCGCCCGGATTCCAGAACCAGCCGTCGATATCACCCTCTTCACGAACAACAGTTTCAGAGAGGTAATCGGTCATGGCCCAGTTTGTCTCGCCGGCATAACCCGATTCGTTACCAATCCAACGTGCTTCGCCACCTACACCCCACATGATACAGTTTGGAGCAATGCGGTGTACGCGTGTACGCAAGTTAGGCACATCGTAGTAGATTTCAGGGTCGATATCGCGGTTACCGCCTTCACCACCATAGTGTCCGTCACCACCACGTGCGCCGTCGAACCACATCTCGAACTGATCAGAGCCATATTCTGCCAACTCCTCGCACTGTTTCAAGAACACCTCGGTAACATATGTATCTTTACCATAATGTGCCGAGTTGCGGTCCCAAGGAGAGATATAGAAGCCATACTTCATATTATGCTTACGGCTTGCATCAGCAAAGAGTTTAGGAATGTTTGCATTGCGACCATTCTCATTACCGGCATTCTTGATACTGTGTTCTGTTGTAGCTGTTGGCCACAAGCAGAAGCCGTCGTGATGCTTTACAACGGCAATACCGCCATTCATACCGGCAGCCTTGACTGCTGTAACCCACTGTTCAGGATTAGGCTTCGCCAAAGGTGCGTATCTTGACTCTGCTTCATTACCATAACCCCACTCCAAACCGGTAAATGTGTTCATACCATAGTGGAAGAAAGCATAAAACTCTGTTTCGTTCCACAAGAGCTGTCTATCACTGGGCACGGGATGCACCGGTGCCGGTACATTGTCGGGGTTTGCAGGAGCTTCATTCTTCAGCTGCAACTGCGCCGATGCCCCGAAAGGAGCAATCATTCCCAAGAACAATAAAGAAGTGAATAATTTTTTCATTGTGTTAATAGTAGTTAGTTATAAAATATCATTCAAATCAGAACACCACACAAAAAGGCATAGTATTCATTTCACAAAGAAAAAAAAAAAAAATAAACTACAGACATTTATTGCAATTATTTATATAAATAAATAGCGCAATAAGCATTTTTAACCAAAAAAAAGCTATTTTCTTAAGTTAAAATATTCAAGACAACAGATAGAGCCTCCATATAAGGAGTTAAAGATTTTTTGCACAAATGGACACCCTTGTCACTATGCAAATCTCCATTAACAGGAACGCATAAAGAAAGAGCCGGAATGCCATAATCGTTATAATCCCACGACTCGTCAGGCTCGGCATCGTGTTTGAATTCATATTTTACCCCGACAGAATCAACTGTTTCCACTATTCTATGGGCTGTAAGCAAATCTACGCCAAGGTCATTCTCCAAGGCAAGACACGCACCGCCTTCCCAGCCTGTATTGGTAACATCAAGAACAACTGCAAATTTTATTACGCAACCCATTCTCCCAAGAGCAAGCACCGTTTGCACCGCACCCTGCGAATCATGTTCTTCATCACCGGTAAATGCGACTACCACATTGTCGGGCAATGCGCCTTGAAGCATCAAAGACAATATGGCGGCATTAGTGAGGCTGTTATCAAATGTTCCGCGCAAGAACTCACCTTCATCACGACAAAAGCAAGCCTCGTAAAGAGAATCGGCATGCGACGACACAAGCACCACCGTATCACCCTCGCAGATGTTGCGTTTGGAGTAAAGACGCACTAAGGGTTCATTTACAACAAGTTTATAGTCGGTCGTTTCAAGAAGTTTTTCGATAACCGATATACGGTTTGTTACGGTAAAAACCTCGCCATTATCGCGGCTATCGGTTGTAACGACATTCAGAAGCTCTACGAAATCATTCATTCTCTCCGGGTTTTTCGATACGCAAATCGTTCTTGCTTGCTATGACAAGTTTTTCGTAACGCTCCACAAGACGTGGCAAACGCGACAGACGCATCGACAGGCGAACCATGCAGTCATTATCAAAAACCTGCTCCACGACCTTCGGTTCCTCTTCTTTGACAATGCGCAACACCTCATTGAGCAGAGGATATGAGAATTTAAGGATTATCTCACCGTTTATTGTTTTTTCGACATGTCCGACAGCCTCAAGAGCCTCTGCCGCCGCTGCGCGATAAGCCACTATAAGACCGCTTGTTCCAAGCTTGACACCTCCGAAATAACGTACCACGACAACAAGAACATTTGTCAGTTCCTTGCTGTGTATCTGCCCGAGAATAGGTTTTCCTGCAGTGCCCGAAGGCTCGCCATTATCGTTGGAACGCTCGTTTTCGCCACGTTCGCCAAGACGGTAAGCATAGCACACATGGCGTGCATCGTAATACTTTTTCTGGTAGAATTCGATATATTCCTTTACCTGTTCAATTGTTGTCACAGGTATTGCAAAAGCAAGAAATTTACTACGTTTTTCGGTATATATTGCCTCGCCCTGCTGTTCTATCGTTTTATATATATCCTGTTCAAGCATCTTTCATCTTTTTGCAAAACTTCTCATACAATCAACAAGAGCTTCAACTCCCTCCAACGGCATGGCATTATAGCATGAAGCCCTGAAACCGCCTACCGAACGGTGTCCTGTGATTGCAACGACTCCACGCGAAGCACAGTACTCGACAAACGATTGTTCAAGTTCCTCATATCCCGGAGCCATAACAAAATCGATATTCATATATGAGCGGTCTTCGCCATCAACCGTCGCGCAGAACATCTTGTTGGCATCAATCTCACCATACAGAGTTTCGGCACGCTGCAAGGCACGACGCTCCATTTCGGCCACGCCACCCTGTTCCTTTACCCAGCGTAAATTACATAGAGCCGTGTAGATTGGTAATGTAGGCGGAGTATTGAACATTGAGCCGTTTGCTATATGCACCGAATAATCGAGAATCGACGGAATGGTACGCTCCACCCTGCCCAACGCACTCTCTTTGACAATGACGAACGACAACCCCGATTGAGCCAGATTTTTCTGCGCCCCACCATATATGCAATTATATTTGGAAACATCGACCCGACGCGAAAGTATGTCGGAGGACATGTCGGCAATCAGCGGTACAGGAGAATCCAAGTCGCTATGCAGCTGCGTTCCATAAATGGTATTGTTTGATGTAACATGCAGATAATCGGCATCGGCAGGTATTTCAAAACCTTTTGGAATATAATTAAAATTCTTGTCGGCCGATGATGCAACCTCAACCACCTCGCCAAAAAGTTTTGCCTCCTTCATAGCTTTTGAGGCCCAGGTACCGGTGTTCAGATATGCAGCCTTGCTTTTAAGAAAATTAAACGGCACCATACAGAAATGCATACTCGCTCCTCCGCCAAGAAAAAGCACTTCATACCCTTGCGGCACATCAAGCAATTCCCTCAACAGGCTGCGTGCCTCTTCAAGAATAGGCTTGAATTCAGCCGAGCGGTGGCTCAATTCCATCAACGACAACCCCATGCCCTGATAGTCGAGCACGGCAGAGGCTGTTGCCTCCACCACCTCACGTGGCAGCATCGATGGCCCGGCATTAAAATTAAACTTTTTCATTTATGGCAAGATAGTATTCCTTATATCAATGTGCGAAGATACGCATTTTACTCCAAACAGTACAATGCCGTTCCTACAATTTTACTCATTTCATTCGCAGAGGCTGGACAAGAGTCTTTACTCCTTTAATTTTTTGCCCCTCTACAGCCTTAATAACGGCACGCATACGGTTAAGTTTTACGGCAACATACGAATAGTTGTCAAAAACAAGGATTGTGCCCACCTCGTCGGAACGCAAACCGCCTTTTTTCATAAAGAAACCGGCAAGGTCGCCACGACTCAATTTATCGCGTTTGCCCTTACCAACATAAAGGATTGCCCATTCGGGATTTGCAGGCAAGGTATTACGTTTAGGCAAAGCATATTCTTCAAGATTCTCAGGAACAAATTCGGGCAATGCCTTGTTCTCAAACGAGAAGAGATAGACAGCACCATCGGCGTCCCAACGTGCTGTACGTCCGTTGCGATGAGTAAATGTCTCGGCGGTCAATGCGCGCTGATAATGCACTACATGCTTCACGTCCTTTATATCAAGGCCACGGGCTGCGAGGTCTGTGCTTATAAGGATATTCGAGTTACCACATTTAAAACGGAAGAGTGCAAGCTCGCGCTGTTTCTGTTCGAGCGCACCATGATAGGCGACACAATTCATCGACAGCCTTGTAAGATATTTATAGACCTCCTCCACCGTTTCTCTGAAATTACAGAACACAATCACAGGCTCGCCATTAAACGAGCAAAGCAATGAAAAGAGATTTTCAAGACGCTTTTCGGGAGTTGTCGTAACGGTATAGAACGATGTGCGGACTACAGGTTGCTCATTACCAGCCCTGAAATCGAGTTTTTCGACATCGGCAGTAGCAAATTCGGGTATTTCGGGAGCGTCGGTAGCCGACAGAAGGAAACGAGATTTCGCACAGGACAACTTCTCGACAAGTTTCTGCATCTCCTCCTGAAAACCCATTTCAAGACACTTGTCAAACTCATCTATCACCAGCAACGAACACTTGTCAACGGCAAACGAGTCGTGGTTCAGATGGTCGAGCAGACGTCCCGGAGTACCTATCACCACAGCCGGCGCAGCACCACCGAGAGAAGCAATTTCCTGCTCCAAAGGACGACCGCCATAGAACGCCACAGCATGAAAAGGAGTGATCATTGCACGCCACACCTCAAACACCTGCTTTGCAAGTTCGCGCGAAGGCAACACAACAACAGCTTGTACCTTTTCGCAAGAAGCATCAAGCCTCTCAAGCAACGGCAACAGAAAAGCAATTGTCTTTCCCGTACCCGTAGGAGAGAGAAGCACCATACTGTCATTTTTACGGCAATGGGTTATTGCCGCCTGCTGCATGGCATTGAGTTCCTTTATACCCAATTTCTCCAATGCCATATCCTGTATTCTTGTTATTTCCATAGTCCAATATAAATCGTATTCAGCCCAAAGACCCGTTTCGTTACCGCTTTGTACTTTGCTTGCATTGTTTCGGCTGTTCGTAGTTTCCCGAAGCCAAAAGATTCAAATAATCACAACCTTTTCGGTTATATTCAGCGAAATTAACCATTCTGTGCCAATAACCGAAACGAATACGACAAAAATTATATTTTCTGCCATTTTGGCACTACTTGTTACATAAAAGAGGTTATCTTTGCAGAGTTTTTCTGCCAAAAACCTATTGGCAAGCTATTTGTTATAAACAAAACAGAAAAAACAGTTGATTTTTATGAGCGAAAAAGATAAAGAAATTCAGGAAGAGAACAACAATGTCAACATCGACGTTGAGAATGTAGATGCAGCAAACGAAGAGGGCGCAACAACAGAGCAGGAAAATGTAGAACTGACAGCCGAAGAGCAACTACAGAAAGAGCTTGACGAAGCGAACGGAAAAATAGCATCACTCGAAGACAAATACCTGCGTCAGGTTGCAGAGTTTGACAACTACCGCAAACGCACAATCAAGGAAAAAGCCGAACTCATCAAGAACGGTGGCGAGCGTGCAATCGAATCTATTTTACCTGTGCTCGATGACTTTGAACGTGCATTGAACAACATGGCAAAAGATGAGAACGCGGCTGAAATACTGACAGGAATAGAGCTTATATACAACAAGTTCGTCGGTATCCTGAAACAAAACGGCTTGCAGAAAATTGAAACGGCAGGAGCTGAATTCAACACCGATTTCCACGAAGCGATAGCATTGATTCCGACTCCTGACGAAAGCCTCAAAGGCAAGGTCTTGGATTGTGTTCAGGCCGGTTATACATTAAACGACAAAGTAATACGCCACGCAAAAGTTGCTGTCGGCGAATAATTATAGAATATGGCAAAACGAGATTACTATGAAGTGCTTGGCGTTGACAAAAATGCGTCAGCAAACGACATAAAAAAGGCATACCGCAAACTTGCGATACAATACCACCCTGACAAGAACCCAGGCGACAAAGAGGCTGAGGAGAAATTCAAGGAGGCAGCCGAGGCATACAGCGTACTGAGCGATGCCGACAAAAAGGCACGTTACGACCAATTCGGTTTCGAAGGCGTAAGCGGAGCGGGAGCAGGCGGATTCAGCGGTGCAGGCATGGACATGAACGATATTTTCTCAATGTTCGGAGATATCTTCGGTGGCCGTGGCGGATTCGGAGGCTTTGGCGGTTTTGGTGGCGGCAGCGCCGGCCCACAGAAACATCGCGGCAGAGACCTTCGTGTAAAAGCCAAGCTCACATTGCAAGAGATTGCCAATGGCACCACAAAGAAATTCAAACTGAAGAAATATGTCGCGTGTACACATTGCAATGGCAGCGGAGCAAACGGAAATTCATACGAGACATGCCCTGAATGTAAGGGAACAGGCCGTATAATACGTACACAGCAGAGTTTCTTCGGCATGATGCGCAGCGAGGTTGCTTGTCCGCACTGTAACGGAGAAGGTAAAATAATCAAGGACAAATGTAACCACTGTAATGGCGACGGAATTGTTTTGGGTGAAGAGGTTGTTGAAGTACAGATTCCTGCAGGAGTTGTTGAAGGCATGCAGCTATCAATGCGTGGCAAGGGTAACGCCGGAAAGCGCAATGGCATAAACGGTGACCTGCTCATCGTTATCGAAGAGGAGAAACATCCCGATCTCATACGCGACGAGAACGACTTGATATACAGCCTTTTGCTTGACATTCCGACAGCCACATTGGGTGGATTTGCTGAGATACCGACAATAGACGGCAAGGCAAAAGTAACCATAGACCCGGGCACACAACCAGGCAAAGTGCTACGTTTGCGTGGCAAAGGTCTTCCCACACTCAACGGATACGGCAAGGGCGATATTGTTGTAAACATAAGCGTATATATTCCCGAAACACTTTCCAAAGAGGAGAAAAAGACGATAGAAATCTTCAGGGAGTCGGACAACTTCAGACCGACCGAAAGTGTCAAAGAAAAGATATTCCGTCGTTTCAAAAGTTTTTTTGACTAATAAGATAAGGATATGACATACGACGAAACAGTCACATATCTATTCAACTGCGCACCGCCCTTTCAGCAAGTAGGCGGTGCTGCTTACAAAGAGGGGTTATCGACAACCATAAAATTCGACGACCATCTCGGTAATCCTCATAAAAAATTCCTTACAATCCACGTTGCCGGAACAAACGGCAAAGGTTCGACATCGCACACACTCGCAGCCATTCTACAGGAGAGTGGATACAAGGTGGGACTTTACACATCGCCACACCTTATCGACTTCAGGGAACGCATGAGAGTAAACGGTGTGCCTGCAAGCAAAGAGTATGTAACCGGGTTTGTCGAAAAGCATAGAGCCTTTTTCGAACCGTTGCAGCCGTCGTTCTTCGAACTAACAACAGCCATGGCATTCAACTACTTTGCCGAGCAGAACGTTGACATTGCAATAATAGAGGTCGGGCTAGGCGGACGACTCGATTGCACCAACATCATAACTCCGCAGCTCTGCATAATAACAAACATAAGTTTCGACCACACACAGTTCCTCGGCAGCACATTGCAGGAAATTGCAGGCGAAAAGGCTGGAATAATAAAAAGCAACATTCCTGTAGTTATAGGAGAAACAACACCTGAAACAAAAGATGTTTTCACACGCAAGGCGAACGAGGTTGGTGCACCGATATTTTTTGCCGAAGAGGAGAAGCAACTGCTCGATGCCACTCCGCTTGAAAACGGATATGAATACCATTCCAAAGAGTATGGAACATTCACGGGCGAGCTTGGTGGAGATTATCAAAAGAAAAACACCAACACCCTGTTGTCTGCAATAAACATTTTACGCGACAAAGGCTTTAAGATAACCGAAAGCGCTGTGCGAAAAGGTTTTACAAATGTATGCACACTCACAGGTTTCATGGGACGTTGGCAGAAGATTCAGGACACTCCACGTGTTGTTTGTGATGCAGGGCACAATATCGGCGGAATCAGCTACATAACGGAGCAACTGTCAAGAGTAAACTGCAAGCAGTTGCGCATAGTGTTCGGCATGGTCAGCGACAAGGACATCACAAACGTACTGAAGATGATGCCGACAGATGCAACATACTACTTTACACAGGCAAGCATAAAGCGCGCCATGCCTTCGAACGATTTGAAAGAGTTGGCTGCAAAATTCAATTTGCAAGGGAACAGCTACCCGAATGTGAAAGCGGCATTGGACGCTGCGATGTCCGACAGCTCGGCCGAAGATTTCATATTTGTAGGTGGCAGTTGTTTCATTGTTGCCGACCTGCTCTCCGCGCTGAAATAATTACATTATTTTTCTTTTTTTATACAATATCCCCGGCACTCCGACGATTGCCGGGGATATTGTTAATTTTTTATCTCGATTTCCTTTGAGATAATATGATTTTTTATTTTATTTGCCGGAGAATAGCTATTTAACCAAATATAATATGAGTTGTACTGAAAATATCTCGCAGTTAAAGGCTGCCGATTTCAAGAAAACCATCGGCGGCAAAGAAACAGCACTCTACATTTTGAAGAACAATAAGGGGTGCGAAGTTGCAATAACAAACTACGGTGGTGCCATATGTAGCATCATGGTTCCCGACAAGAACGGCAATTACGCAAACGTAATTCAGGGACACGACAGTATCGACAACCTTTTGAACAGCCCGGAGCCTTTCTTGAGCACACTCGTAGGCCGCTACGGAAACCGTATCTGCAAAGGTAAGTTCACTATCGACGGCAAAGAATACAACCTTGCCATCAACAACGGCCCCAACCACCTGCATGGCGGCCCAACTGGTTTCCACGCAAGAGTATGGGATGCAGAGCAGATCGATGCCCAGACACTCAAGTTGCACTACTTGTCAGCAGACATGGAAGAAGGTTTCCCCGGCAATCTTGACGTAACAGTCGTTTACACATTCACAGACGAGAACGAACTCAAAATCGAATATACAGGAACTACCGACAAGAAGACCATCGTCAACCTTACAAGCCATGGTTTCTTCTCATTGTCAGGTATCGCAAATCCTACAGCAACAATCGACAATCTCATTTGCGAAATCAACGCAGATTTCTTTGTGCCAATCGATGACACATCTGTTCCTTACGGTTGCATCGCACCTGTCAAGGGTACAGCATTCGACTTCACCACTCCAACAGAGGTTGGTGCACGCATCGATGCTGACGAAGAGCAGATCAAGCATGGCGCAGGTTACGACCATTGCTATGTATTGAACAAGAAAGAGGTTGGCGAATTGAGCTTTGCCGCAAAAGTTACTGAGCCTGTAAGCGGCCGTACTATGGAAGTTTACACAACAGAACCAGGCGTGCAGGTTTACACATCGAACTGGCACAGCGGTTTTGCGGGCGCACACGGAGCTACATTCCCCAAGCGCAGTGCAATCTGTTTCGAGGCACAGTGCTTCCCCGACTCTCCTAACCGCGCTCACTTCCCAAGCGTAGTACTTTGCCCCGGTGAAGAGTACAAGCAGGTTACTATCTACAAGTTCGGTGTAGAGAAATAATTATTAATTCGGAAACATAAACATTAATAATAATTAAAACAAAAAAATCATGAGTAATCAAAAGAAACAATGGGGAGCTATCATAGTTATGATTGCACTCTTCGCAATGATTGCCTTTGTGACAAACCTCTGCTCACCTATGGCAAACATCATCAAAGCACAGGGAGACATTCCTGAAGTTCTTGCACAGATCGGTAACTACGGTAACTTCGTTGCATACCTTATTATGGGTATCCCTGCCGGTATGCTTATCTCTAAGTTCGGTTACAAGAAGACTGCACTTATCGGTTTGACAGTAGGTATCATCGGTATCCTCGTGCAGTGGGCAAGCGGTTTGCTCGATGCAAAGGAAAGCCTCGGTCTTGTATTCGGTGTATATCTTATCGGTGCATTCATCGCAGGTTTCTGTATGTGTATCCTCAACTGCGTTGTAAACCCAATGCTTAACCTTCTTGGTGGTGGCGGTAACAGCGGTAACCAGCTTATCCAGCTCGGTGGTGTATTCAACTCTTCAGCAGCTGTTGCAGTTTACATCATCATGGGTGCACTCATTGGTGAGATTTCAAAGGACACAGCTATCTCTGACGCAACTCCTGCGCTTATGATTGCTCTTGCAATCTTCATTATTGCATTTGTTGTTATCCTCTTTACAAAGATTGAAGAGCCAGAGCAGGCTCCTGTACAGGTTAGCCTTATCAAGGGCGCATTGAAATACCGTCACTTCACACTCGGTATCCTTGCAATCTTCCTTTACATGGGTATTGAAGTAGGTGTTCCAACATATGTAAACATGTACCTTGTAAATACACCAGAGTTGGGTATTTCTGCTGCTACAGCAGGTCTTATCGTTGCAGTATATTGGTTCATGATGCTTATCGGCCGTTTCGTTGGTGCAAGTATCGGAAGCAAGGTTTCAAGCCGTACAATGATTACTGCAGTTTCTATTGCAACATTGGTACTTGTAGCATTCGGTATGTTCTCTAACCCTGAAACAACCGTTAGTGTACCGGGTATTGACTGGGCTAAGATGGAACTTATTTCAGCAAAGGTTCCTGTTGGTATCTTCGCATTCCTTTTGGTAGGTCTTTGTACTTCAGTTATGTGGGGTGGTATCTTCAACATGGCTGTTGAAGGCCTTGGCAAATACACAGCTGTTGCATCAGGTATCTTCATGACAATGGTATTCGGTTGCGCAGTTATGCTCGCTATCCAGGCACAGGTTGCAGAAATGACAGATTACATGACAAGCTACTGGGTTGTAATCTTCTGCGCTGCTTACCTCTTGTTCTATGCACTTGTAGGTTCAAAACCAGCAAAGAAATAATAAACGCTAATAATTATTGTTTAACAACATAAAACTTATAACTATGGATATAGAATTTGTAAGAAGCCGCTTTATCAAGCATTTCGACGGTACAACAGGAAGCATCTACGCATCTCCGGGTCGTATTAACTTGATTGGTGAGCACACTGACTATAACAACGGTTTCGTATTCCCCGGTGCAGTAAACAAAGGTATCATGGCTGAAATCAAGCCAAACGGTACAGACAAGGTTTGCGCATACTCTATCGACGAGAAGGACTATGTAGAGTTCGGTTTGAAGGAGGAAGATGCACCTCGCGCATCATGGGCAAAATACATCTTTGGTGTATGCCGCGAAATGATCAAGCGTGGCGTTGACGTAAAAGGTTTCAACACTGCATTTGCAGGTGATGTTCCCCTCGGTGCAGGTATGTCTTCATCAGCAGCACTCGAAAGCACATACGCATACGCATTGAACGATTTGTTCGGTGACAACAAAGTTGACAAGTTTGAACTTGCTAAGGTTGGTCAGGCTACAGAACACAACTATGTTGGTGTAAACTGCGGTATCATGGACCAGTTCGCAAGCGTATTCGGTAAGGCAGGTAGCCTTATCCGTCTTGACTGCCGTTCATTGGAGTATCAGTATTTCCCATTCAAGCCACAGGGTTACAAACTCGTTCTTTTGAACACATGCGTTAAGCACGAACTTGTAGGTTCACCTTACAACGAGCGTCGTTTGAGCTGTGAGCGTGTTGCTGAGGTTATCAAGGCAAAACACCCTGAGGTTGAATCTTTGCGCGATGCAAGCTTCGAACAGCTCGAAGAGGTTAAGGCAGAGTTGAAACCAGAGGATTACAACCGTGCTAAATATGTTATCGGTGAGGTTGTTCGCGTACTCGACGTTTGTGCAGCTCTTGAGGCTGGCGACTACGAAACTGTAGGTAAGAAGATGTACGAGACACACTTCGGTTTGAGCAAGGACTACGAGGTAAGCTGCGAAGAACTCGACTACCTTGTAGATGTTGCTATTGACTGCGGTGTTACCGGTTCACGTATGATGGGCGGTGGCTTCGGTGGTTGCACAATCAACCTTGTAAAAGAGGAGTTGTATGAAGTATTCATCGAAGAGGCTGAGAAACGTTACAAAGAGAAATACGGTAAATCTCCAAAGGTTTACGACGTAGTAATCGGTGACGGTTCACGCAAGATCTGCTAATATACGGTAGAAAATAAATCCAGAATGGCGCAATCTTCCGATTGCGCCATTTTTTTTGTTATCAACCTGTGAAAACAGCAACCTTGCCGCTCTTTGCTGATGTAATTTTGTTCCGGAATCATTAAAAAATATTGACTATGGAAAACAATTACGAAGAGTTCTTCTGTTCAGAGGACCCGCAGGAGATTGAAAAAGAGAAAAACAAACGCAGCATTCTGCATTCGTTATTACCCAATCTGATGGGAGGTAAGGAGGACAAGACAAACTATGTGCTGATAAATTATGGAACAGGCAACAGTGTTATGAATTGGAGGATAATGCCCGATTCGAGTAAAAACAACAGAAAAAATGATGTTACTGTTGAAGCAAATAAAAAAAGCTATAACTTTGACCCATGGAAGCGCGAAACAGAGATTGACAGCCTGATGCGCCACAATCCGAACAAAAAGGAAAGGTACGACAAAGATGAGTTTGAATATATAAACAAGAGCAAGTTCAATTCGGTTATTGGCAACAGTTTTGACTTTGAGGGCGGTTACTCAAACAACAAATATGACCGTGGCGGAGAGACAAATTATGGTATCACCAAAATATTCATGGAACAATACAAGAAGGCTCTTCCCGGAGGTAAGGTTAAACCGATAAAGGAAATAACCAAAGAAGATGCCTACAACATGTATAATGCCATGTGGAACCAGCATAATTTGGGCTATTTAAAAGATAAAAGCATTGCAGTTCTGTTGAACGACTACATGATCAACTCCAATGAATGGGAAGTAGCGAAGAGAGTGCAGGAAATTTTGAACAAAAAAGGGCATGAAATAAAGGTTGACAGAATCATTGGTCCAAAAACAATTGAGGCGATAAACAAAACCGATAGAAATTGGCTGATTGAAGAGATATTAATGGACAGATATAAAAATTACAGAAAACAGGTAAAAAACGAACATTTGCAGATTCACAATTATAAAGGATGGATAAACAGGCTGAATAAAATTGCTGAACTTGTTGGTTCCGGAACACGTTTTCCTGTAGAATATTAAACAGCACCAAGTTTATGAAAAAGGGACTTCTTACATTTTTCGGATTATTTATTGTGGTTATTGCAATAATAGCATTCTACAAGCCCAATGAGCCAACGAATGACGAAAGCAACAAGCAATCACCATTCGTCGGTGCATGGGATTGGATTGAAAATTCAGCCGAAACACATACATTCAACATCAGGATTGGAGAGAGGAACGACTCATTGCTATTCAGTATAAGCGGTGTTTTTTACGGAGGTCTTAAAATACATTCATCACCGAGCGACCTTGATTGGAATGATATAGCTATTGTAAAAGTTCCAATTCCTAAAAACAAAATAGTCAAAAGCAAGATAGCCGAAACATTATCAAATTTCTATTTTGACCCCGAGAGAATGGGTGTTTACAATGATGTATCATTCGAATTGCTCAACGACACTACTATGCTCTTTATACTCCCCGACAACAAAGGATATTGGCCCGACACCGCAATAATGCTTCGTAGGGACAGAATAAACAGAAAATTCTCGAACGAAGAGGAAGAATTGCTGTACAGGGAATAAGAACAATTACTATATTATCGCTTAAAAGAGAACTAAGCCCGGTCAAAAATCACTTTGGACCGGGCTTAGTGTTCATATATAAAACATTTTTTGTACTTTCGCTGTACAAAACAGACCTATATGAAAAACCTGAATCTCGGAATGCTTGCTTTCGCAACATTGCCCGGTGCATTAGTTGCCCAAGAGACAACCGAAGCTGAAGCATACCTTAAATCACGTCCTAATGTAGTGATGATATATGCCGATGACCTTGGATTCGGCGACCTTGAATGCTATGGAGCCATAGGTGTAAAGACACCGAATGTCAACAAACTGTCCGACAACGGTTTGCGCTTTACAAACGCCCATGCCGTAGCTTCTACAAGCACACCATCGCGTTATTCGTTGCTTACAGGAGAATACCCGTGGAGAAAACAGGGAACCGACGTTGCCGCCGGTGATGCAGCTATGATTATATCACCCGACCAATATACAGTAGCTGACGTTTTCAAGGAAGCTGGTTACACAACTGCAGCATTCGGCAAATGGCATCTTGGATTAGGAGCCGAGACTGGAAAGCAGGATTGGAACGCACCAATAACACCGGCTTTGGCAGATATAGGTTTCGACTATTCATACATAATGGCAGCAACAGCCGACAGAGTGCCATGCGTGTTCATAGAGAACGGTGCTGTGGCAAACTATGACCCGTCAGCACCAATTTATGTCAGCTACAATAAGAATTTCGAGGGTGAACCAACAGGAGCGGATAACCCAGAACAGCTTTTCAATCTGCAGTCGAGCCATGGACACAACAACTCTATTATCAACGGTATTGGACGCATAGGCTACATGAAAGGCGGAGGAAAGGCTCTTTGGAAGGACGAAGACATAGCCGACAGCATAACCGTCCACGCTGTAGATTTCATAAAGGAAAACAGCGACAAGCCATTCTTTATGTACTTTGCCACCAATGACGTTCACGTTCCGCGTTTCCCCCACCCGCGTTTTCGTGGACAGAGCGAAATGGGCTTGCGTGGCGATGCCATTGTCCAATTCGACTGGAGTGTCGGCGAGATTATAAATACCCTTGAAGAAAAGGGATTACTCGAGAACACATTGATTATACTCACCAGCGATAATGGCCCGGTACTTGACGACGGATATGTTGACCAGGCCGAAGAACTTGTGGGCGACCACTCTCCTACCGGCGGATTGCGTGGCGGAAAGTACAGCGCATTCGAAGGCGGTACACGCGTTCCGTTCATAGTCCACTGGCCCGCCATGATAAAAGAACAATCTGTCAACAACTCGCTTGTTTCACAGATAGACTTCCTCGATGTTATGGCAACAATTGCAGGTGTCGGCAACGGAGCATCACTCTCTACCGACGGACAGCCCGAAGAGGCCGGAACATGGTTCGGCAACAAGAAGCAAGGACGTCCCTTCGCTATCGGCATGGCACAGAACCACACCCTGACACTATGCACAGGAGATTGGAAATATATCGAACCCAAAGGCGGAGCAGCAATGATTCCTTGGGGACCAAAAATTGAAACGGGCTACTCAACCAACCCACAGTTGTTCAAGCATGTCAATGGCGAATTCGACGAAACAAGCAATAAGGCAAACGAAAACACAGCCATAGTAAATAATTTGGCAAATGAACTTGAAAAAATAAGAAACAGGAAATATCAGGACATTACCATTATTGCCGAACCGGGAGAAGCCATTGACCTGACACAGTATTTTGGCGAAGCAGACGGTGCTGTTGTCAGCGGAGATTTCATAAGTGGAAATGCGACAGACATCAGCAGAATAGTCATAAGAGAAGATGCTGCCGATGGTTCACACATCGGAGTTGTTTCAATGGCCGACGGCACAATATACATATTTACAGTAATAATCAACCCTGCATATAATGGTGCATACCACATAATGTATAACGACAAGCCCCTATTCATTGCATACAACACCACTCACGACAACAGCAAGAACGAGGGATATAAACTGATTTCACCCGACCACTATTCAACATCGGCCAATGGTAATGAGATTTTCATTGTAAAGCCATCGGGTACAGGATATATTTTATCGATGCAAGGCAAAGTGCTCAAAGAGCCAAACCTCAACAGTTGGGGACACATAATGTTCTCTGACAATGAGAGTGAAGCCGGAATATATCTGTTCGAAGAAACATCAACTGCCGACACATACAAAATCCGCAGCAGCAGCGACGGCATCAACTATATGAACATATACAAAGAGCACGGTGTAGTTGGCAACGACAAAGCAGGCAAAGCAGGCTTGGCAACATATACGATTGAAGCGGTCGCCACCTTTCCGCTAAACTTGGAAGCTGACGGCACAGCAGCAGTTTGCCTCCCGTTCAATGTCGTTCTGCCTGAAGGTGTGTATGCATACGATATAACGGCGACCGATATCGAGCTCAACAATAACGGATATGTCTGCACCATGAAAGTGGTAGCAGCTCCCGGCGAGATACTCAAGCGAGGTACTCCTACAATCATCAAGGGAGGTGAAGGAACTGTACGTCTTGCCATTACAATGTCAGACTACGAGGCAAAAGGTTCGCTTACCCAATCACTTTTGAAAGGCAACATGGTGGAAAGCAAGATCTCACAGAACGAAGGTACGAGAAAATACATATTCACCACCGAAGGTGAAAAGAGCATGTTCAAGCCGTTAGACGGCACAAAAGAGATTGCAGCAAACCTATGTTGGTTGGAATGCAGCATAGAACAGGCTGGCAATATGACCATTAACTTTGGGAGCAACACTGGCATAGACAAGACAGGCACTACCCTACAGAACAACAGCAGAAAGATATACAACATTGCAGGAGAGCGTCTGGAAAGCCCACAGAAAGGTGTCAATATCATCGACAACAAAAAGGTACTTATAAAATAAAAAAGATGGGGTTCACTTCATTTCTTATTGAGCACCCTCTTTTATTTTAGACGCCACGCATTGAAAGCGATATTCTCTTCCTCTTCAAATCCACCTCTATCACCTTTGCCATAACCTGCTGTCCGAGCTTGACGACATCACTGGGTGAAGAAACGAATTTATCGGCAAGCTGAGATATATGGACAAGTCCGTCCTGATGCACACCGATGTTCACAAATGCTCCAAAAGCCGTGATATTGGTTACAAGACCGGGCAAAATCATTCCCACACGCAAATCCTCAATCTCGTACACATTAGGGTCGAATGCAAACACTTTTGCCTGCTCACGAGGGTCGAGTCCGCGTTTGTTCAGCGAGTCCATAATATCGGTAAGTGTAGGCATACCCACTTTATCATTGATGTAGTTGAACAAGACCACTTTTTTACGCAACTCACCGTCTGTTATAAATTCCTTGAGCGACACGCCCAGATCCTTTGCCATAAGTTGCACTATAGCATACGATTCGGGGTGTACGGCTGTACTGTCAAGCAAATTGTCGCCATTGAGAACACGCAAGAAACCTGCGGCCTGCTCAAAAGCCTTGTTACCCAGACGAGGCACTTTAAGCAAATCCTTACGCGAGCGGAAATCACCGGCTTCGGCACGATATTTCACTATATTTTCGGCAAGCGAAGGGCCTAATCCTGAAATATGGGTAAGTATCTGTTTCGTTGCAGTGTTAAGGTTCACTCCTACCTTATTCACACAACTCTCGACAACGACATCAAGACGCTCTTTCAATTTTGTCTGGTCAACGCTATGCTGATATTGCCCTACTCCAATTGAGCGAGGCTCTATTTTTACAAGTTCAGACAGAGGGTCTATAAGACGACGTCCTATAGAAACCGCACCGCGAACGGTAACGTCTTCGTTCGGAAACTCCTCACGTGCCACAACCGATGCCGAATAGACCGAAGCGCCGTCTTCATTGACCGAGAATATATCAATGCCATATCCTGCCTTGCGTATAAAATCCTCGGTTTCGCGACCGGCAGTACCATTACCGATGGCAAATGCCTCAATGGAGTATTTCTGAACGAGAGAAGATATAATTTCATACGTACCCTCTCGGTCGTTCTGTGGAGGATGAGGATATATTACCGTGTGGCAGACAAGGTTACCCTGCGAATCAAGCACCACCACTTTACAGCCCGTACGGAATCCCGGGTCAATGGCAAGCACCCGTTTCTGTCCCAACGGTGAAGACATGAGCAACTGACGCAGGTTCTCGGCAAAAACGGCTATCGCCTCATCATCGGCACGTTGCTTTGACAAGTTACGCGTTTCGTTCTCAATTGAGGGGGCAAGCAAGCGTTTGTATCCGTCGGCAACAGCCTGTTCCATATATTCGCGTGAAGGCGAGAAACGCTTTACAAAACGACGGTTAAGTTGCTCAAGAGCCTCTTCCTGTTCTATATCTATTGACACACGCAGATACCCTTCCTCTTCGCCACGCATGATTGCAAGCAGACGATGCGACGATATACGCGCAATCTTCTCCTGCCAGTCGTAATAATCGGAGTATTTTATGCCATCACCCTCTTTACCTTTTATGACCTTTGAGGTAATGACACCGAAACGTGTAAACAGACGACGTATTGCCGCGCGTGCGCCCTCATCTTCCGACACACGTTCTGCAATGATATCACATGCACCGGCTATAGCATCGTCAATTGTCGGGACATCTGCATTTATAAATGTACGCGCACGTCCTTTAACGTCGTTCACCTGTTGCATGAATATCATGTCGGCAAGCGGTTCAAGACCACGTTCCTTTGCCATTGTAGCGCGTGTGCGACGTTTAGGCTTATAAGGCAGATAGATATCTTCAAGTTCAACAGCGTCGAAACAGTCGTTTATGCGTTTCCTCAGTTCCGGAGTGAGTTTGCCCTGTTCCTCAATAGTGGCTATCACTGTTTCCTTACGTTGCATGAGAGTCTTTAATTTCTCATACATATCCTTTACATTACCCACAGCCACCTCGTCCATAGAGCCGGTAGCCTCCTTACGGTAACGCGATATGAAAGGTACGGTAGCACCCCCGTCGAGCAAGTCAATGACATTCTTTACTTTGTCTGGAGCAAAACCCAGCTCCTTTGCTATAATATTTACAAGCATCATATACCAACATTTATATAGCGAAGATAATATAAAGACAGCTGATAACCTTAAAAAAAACCTTTATAAATCTTAACTTCACAAAATAATTTATAATCAAGTGGAAAATCGTTATTGAAATATGTTCCACATTCAAACAAAATATACTATTTTTGTAACAAATTACGGTAAAGAGTATTCTTATACATAATAAAAACAATACCCTACTAACTATAATAGCAGATATGAACAGCAAGCAACTGATGAACAAGGCGGCGGACAACATACGTATTCTCACCGCAGCAATGGTTGAAAAAGCGAAATCAGGTCACCCTGGCGGTGCTATGGGTGGTGCCGATTTTATCAATGTCCTCTACTCGGAATTTTTAGTACATGACCCTGACAACCCATTGTGGGAAGGACGTGACCGTTTCTTCCTCGATCCGGGCCACATGTCACCAATGTTATATTCAGTTCTTGCTCTCCAGGATAAATTCACCATGGACGAACTCAAGCAGCTCCGTCAATGGGGAAGCGCAACTCCGGGACACCCCGAAGTGAATTTTGCGCGCGGAATTGAAAACACATCAGGTCCTCTCGGCCAAGGACACACATATGCAGTAGGTGCAGCTATCGCAGCAAAGTTCCTTGAGGCTCGTTTGGGCGAAGAGGTTCTTGGTCACACCATCTACGCATTCATTTCGGACGGTGGTATTCAGGAGGAGGTATCACAGGGTGCCGGCCGCATGGCAGGTTACTTAAAGCTGAACAACCTCATCATGTTCTACGATGCAAACCAGATACAGCTTTCAACTCGCTGTGACGAGGTAATGTTCGAAGACACTGCAAAGAAATACGAAGCATGGGGTTGGAAGGTAATCACTATCGACGGTAACGATTGCGACGCTATACGCGCAGCTCTCATCGAGGCTAAGGCCGAGAAAGAACGCCCTACCCTCATCATCGGCAACACAGTAATGGGTAAGGGAGCACGTCGTGCCGACGGCAGCAGCTACGAATTCGACTGCGGTACACACGGTGCACCTCTCGGTGGCGATGCATACATCAACACAATCAAGAACCTTGGCGGTGATGTTGAGAACCCATTCGTATTCTTCCCTGAAGTTAAGGAGTTGCACGACAACCGTCTTGCCGAACTCCGCAAGATAGTTGCAGAGCGCAAGCAGGCTAAAGCGGCTTGGGCAGCTGCAAACCCGGAAAAAGCACAGAAACTCGAAGATTGGTTTGCAGGCAAGCAACCAGCCATCGATTGGAATGCTATCGAGCAGAAAGCTGATTCTCCAACACGTAACGCATCGGCTACAGTTCTCGGCATACTCGCTGAAAACTACGGTAATATGATATGTTCATCAGCCGACTTGAGCAACAGCGACAAGACCGACGGTTTCTTGAAGAAGACCCACGCTTTCACTCCTGGCGATTTCAGCGGTGCGTTCCTACACGCCGGTGTATCGGAATTGACAATGGCATGTCTTTGCATAGGTATGGCATTGCATGGTGGTGTCATTGCGGCATGCGGTACATTCTTCGTGTTCAGCGACTATATGAAACCAGCCATTCGTATGGCAGCGCTTATGGAACTTCCTGTCAAGTTCGTTTGGTCACACGACGCATTCCGCGTTGGCGAAGACGGCCCTACACACGAGCCCGTAGAGCAGGAGGCACAGGTACGCCTTATGGAAAAGGTAAAGAATCACAGTGGCAAGAACTCAATGCTTGTTCTACGTCCTGCCGATGTAAATGAGGCAACACAAGCTTGGAAGCTCGCTATGGAGAACGACAATACTCCAACAGGTCTTATCTTCTCACGTCAGAACATCAACAACCTCCCCGAGGGTACAAAATACGAAGATACAGCCAAGGGTGCATACGTTATCGCAGGCAGCGACGAGGATTACGACGTAATTCTTCTTGCATCAGGTTCTGAGGTTTCTACACTTGTTGACGGTGCAAGACTTCTCAAAGCCGACGGCATCAAGACACGTATCGTTTCAGTTCCTTCAGAGGGATTGTTCCGTACACAGTCTAAGGAATATCAGGAGAGCGTTCTCCCTGCAGGAGCAAAGATTTTCGGTTTGACAGCAGGTCTGCCTGTAAATCTCCAGGGTCTTGTAGGTGCTAACGGTAAAGTATGGGGATTGGAGTCATTCGGTTTCTCTGCACCTTACAAGGTACTTGATGAGAAACTCGGCTTTACTGCAGAAAACGTGTATAACCAGGTAAAATCAATGTTATAATGAAAAAAATAGGACTTGCAAGCGACCACGCAGGCTATCCCTTGAAAGAACAGGTTAAGGAATGGCTTACAGAGATGGGGTACGAATTTGTTGACTTCGGTACAAACAGTACAGAGAGTTGCAACTACCCCGAATTTGCACACGCACTTGCCGAAGCTATCGAGAATGGCGAGTTTGCGACAGGTATCGCAATTTGCGGTACAGGTAACGGTATCAACATGACCCTCAACCACCACAAAGCTATCCGCAGCGCACTATGCTGGATGCCTGAAATTGCAGCACTTGCACGCCAGCACAACGATGCAAACGTAATGGTAATGCCCGGTCGATTCATCGCAACCGACAGCGCAAAAGAGTGTGTTGAAACATTCTTGAACACTCCATTTGAAGGTGGTCGCCATCAGGCACGTATCGACGCAATTCCTGTAAAATAATATATACATTATATAATAAGGAATCAAAGCATCTGCCTTTGGGCAGATGCTTTTTTATATATACGCATTTGCGCTTTGTCCTTTTTTCGCCCCAAAAGAGAGCCAATATAAACAAACAATGTTCAAATAGTGCATATTTTTAGTTAAATAAAGACTATCACTTCTTTACATTGCACAAACAACATACTTTTGTGCAACAAACAAGAGAATGAGTAAATAAAAGACTCAGAAACTTAAATTATTTAACTATGAAAAAAATTATCACAACTATTGCATTATCTGCAATTGCATTCACATCATTTGCAGGTGGATTATTGACAAACACAAACCAGAGCGCATCGTTCGTGCGCAACCCGGCACGTTACGCATCACTTGAAACAGATGCTATCTACTTCAACCCCGCCGGAACAGCATTTTTTGAAAAAGGCTGGAGAGTTTCGGCAAACTGGCAGATGGTATGGCAAAACCGTGACATTACAAGCCACATCGACAACAAGCAGTATGGCGCGAAGATTTACGTACCCGTAATGCCTTCTCTGTTGGCTTCGTATTCGACAGGCAAGTGGAGTTTCAGCGGTTTCTTCGGCATTCCCGGCGGTGGCGGTAATTGCAGTTTCAACAGCGGCTTACCGATGTTCAATCAGCTCGGCAACGGCTTCAAGGAGCTATTACCAATTTTGGCAGGAGCTCAAGCTACAGGCGATGCCTATTCATCATTCAAATCAACACAGTATGTATTCGGTCTTCAGTTAGGTGCCGCATACCGAATCCTTGACAACCTGTCGGCATACGTTGGTGTTCGTGGCAACTACACAACAGCAACATATAATGGTGGTATTTACTTCGATGCCATGAGTGCAAACGGAGCAACAAAAGTATCTCCGTTGTCACTTGACCTCGCACAGAAAGGTATTTCGGTAACTCCAATCATCGGTATCGACTACAAGGTCGGTAATTTCAACTTTGCAGCAAAGTATGAGTTCCGTGCCGTTACAAACCTGAAGAACAACACCAATAACCTCTATATCTTTGGCGAGAACTACAACAGTGGCGTTGCAAAAGCAGGAGAGAAATTCAGTACACCTGTATATCAGGCAGTATATCAGCAAGCATTGGCACAAGGTGCTCCTGCAGATTATGCCGACCAGACAGCAAAGAGCACAGTACAGGAAGTAGCAGGCAAATTGGGTATGCTCTCAACACTTGAGAACGGAAAGAGATTGAGAAACGACACTCCTGCATCATTGTCTTTGGGTGCATCTTGGCAGGCTACATCATGGTTGAAGGCTATGGTCAGTGCAAACTACTATTTTGACAAGAATGCAACCGTAGAATCACTCCTTGGCGGTGCAAACAACAACATCAACCTCGCACATGACACATACGAAGTTGCCGGAGGCCTTGAGTTCAATGTAACAAAGAACCTTCTGCTCTCTGCCGGTGTGCAGTACACAGACTTCGGTATAACAAATGAATACACAAGCGACCTCAGCTTCGTAAACGATTCATTCATGACCGGTCTTGGCGGTAAGTACAGCATAAACGAGCATTGGGACATCAACGCAGGTTTCTGTTTTGCAATCTACCAGAAGGACAAGAACACATTGAAGGCTGCTACATACGAACGCGACACATATAATGCAACTATCGGAGTTGACTTCAAATTCTAAATCCAACATACATTAAACAAAAAATCCTTAGAATTCAGGTTCTAAGGATTTTTTATGCTTAGGAAAATGCTTTTAGCAAGTTGCCATTCCGCCACCCATATTAGGTATGTTCACCTGTTCAAATTTATATCCGAGGCGTTTAAGCTCGACAGCCGCACCTATGCGGAACATCACCTTCACCACACGTGCATATACATGGAATGCCATTGGTGATTGAGGCTCTATTCTCTCACGACGGATAAGTGTCAACGCCGTTTCACCCAAGCGACGCATCATATCCTCAATGTTACGCGCCTCTTTCGATTCAAGATGAAAACCGATGACGTCATGAACTATATGCTCATCCATATCATCAAATCCTTGTCCGCCATAATACGACTTATACTCATCCTTGCAATGGGTAGTCCAATCGCTATCCCATTGATGAGCCACAGCCATACCAATATAACCAGCCCATGCAATAGCTACTGTCGGATAATCGGCTATATTGGGAACAGCGTCAGCCATATATTCAGGAGCAAGTTCGTTCCAGCGTGAATCAATATCGTCAGTCGCAAGCAGAGTACCGTCAAGTATTCCGTATTGCTTGCATAATCTCAGAAGCTCTTCAGTTATGCGACTCTCAAAATTCTCAAGATATACCTTATTTACCATAATTCATTATCAATGATTTCCACAATCGTGATGATTGCATGTTTCTCCGTTATCCACGATATTGCCCGCAATATAATTCTTCACCAACTCGTCAATATCACCACTACAGCCACGAATAACCTTTATATCGTGGCTCTGAAGCACATTTTTTGCACCCTCGCCCATGTTGCCGGCAAGCATCACCTGCACACCCTTCTGACGCAACACAAGCACAATACCCGATTTACAACCACAGCCCTGAGGTGAGGAAAGAATCTCCTTCATCTTTATTTCGCCGTCATTGATTGTAAAAATCGTATAATGGTCGCAATGTCCGAAGTGATTGTCAACCACTCCTTCTCTTGTAGGAACTGCAATTTTCATATCCTTTATTTCTTTATCATTCGTGCTATATACTTGCCAATTATATCGAACTCGATATTCACCGTTGTCCCAACCTCTATGGTGTGGAAATTGGTATGCTCATAGGTATAAGGGATTATCGCAACCGAGAAGGTGTCATCAGTCGGTTCGCAGACCGTGAGGCTCACACCATTGACAGTAACCGAACCTTTATCGACTGTCATATAACCCTTTGCAGCCATTTCATCATCCTTCTTGTAACGGAATGTATAGTACCAACTACCATCAGCATCGCGCAACGATATACATTCAGCAGTTTCATCAACATGTCCCTGAACGATATGACCGTCAAGACGACCGTTCATCATCATACTACGTTCCACATTTACCTTATCACCCACCTTCAGCAAACCGATATTTGAACGCTCAAGTGTCTCGGTCATGGCAGTAACAGTATATTCATCACCTGTAATATCCACGACTGTAAGACACACACCATTGTGTGCCACACTTTGGTCAATTTTCAGTTCACCTACAAACGAACAGGTCAATGTCAAATGCAAGTTACCCTGCTCACGCACAAGACGGCGTACCGTAGCAAATTCCTCAACAATTCCTGAAAACATAATACTTTTTATTATTTATCAATAATTAGAAATTTAAGTATAAACAAGATGGCAAGAACACACATTACCGGAGTAAGTTTCTTAAACTTGCCACACAAAAGATTCAACACAACATATGAAAGCATTCCAAGCATGATACCGTTTGAGATTGAGTAAGAAAGAGGCATCATTATAATACAGATAAATGCCGGAATAGACTCACAATAGTCATCAAATTTAATTTTCCTTATAGGTTCAAGCATGAGCAAACCCACAATAACAAGAGCCGGTGTTGTTGCAGCCAACGGTATTGAAAGGAAGAGTGGCGAGAAGAACAATGCAACGACAAAGCAGATTGCAATTGCAAACGCTGTAAGACCGGAACGTCCTCCCTGTGCCACACCCGCGGCACTCTCAACATATGTTGTAGTTGTTGAAGTACCAAGTATCGCACCGGTTGTTGTTGCAATAGAATCGGCCATAAAAGCCTCTCTTATACGATATATACGTCCCTTCTTGTCGAACATATTTGCCTTAGTACATACGCCAACAAGTGTTCCTACAGTATCAAAGATATCGATAAACAGTAGAGTAAATACAACAACAAGCATATCTATGGTAAAAACCTTATCAAACTGAAACTGACAGAATATTGGCTCTATCGATTCAGGTATCGAGATAATGCCCTTAAATTCGGTAACACCCATAGGAATACCTATTATCATAGTGATTATGATACCAAGCAACATTGCAGCCGGTACATTCAGAGCATACAAGACTCCGGTAATTATAATACCGATCAATGCAAGCAGCGGAGAACCAGATGTTACATCTCCAAGTGCAACAAGCGTTGCATCGTTATTTACGATAAGCCCACTACTCTTCAAACCGATAAAAGCAATAAAAAGCCCGATACCTGCACCGATAGCATATCTCAAGTTCATAGGTATCGCATTTACAATTGCTTCGCGCACATTGGTGAGAGTAAGAACAACGAATATCAATCCCTCAATAAGCACAGCCGTCAGAGCAAACTGCCACGAGTATCCCATTCCAAGACATACTGTATATACAAAGAATGCATTAAGCCCCATTCCCGGCGCCAATCCAAAAGGCAATTTTCCCCAGAATGCCATTACAAGACATCCTACAACAGCAGCTAATGCAGTTGATGTAAACACGGCCCCTCCCGGCATTCCTTCCAATTCGCTGAACATAGCCGGATTCACAGCCAGGATATATGACATCATAAGGAATGTTGTAATACCTGCTATAAATTCCGTTTTGATTGTTGTCTGTTTAGGATCAAAACCAAACAACTTCTTAAGCATATATAACTTCATCTATTATTTTCTATTATTTCAATATAAATTTACCAACAGCAGACATCGCACCAAAGTCCAGAGCATTAAAGTCAAGAAATTATTCTCTTCACCAATATTCAACCCACTATGCAACAAGACATTGCGTTAAACAAAGCGCTGTCCGAAATTTATGCGAAAATAGCAAATTCATTAAACAATAAACAACAATTCTCTATACTTTGGCAATGTCCACAATTCGTTATCGACAACAAGTTCAAGCTGGTCGATATGATAACGGATAGACTCAAGCATAGGAGCAATTGTGTCGTGATAAGCAATAGCCTTGTCACGTTCGCTTGCAATGCGGTTGGCAACCTTACGACGTTCAACCATTTCATCGACGAGACGACGTATTTCTGCAACATGCTGTGCCATCTGTTTCACAAGTTCGATATTCTCGGCAGACAAACGGTCGCCTTCGGCCTTACCAATCACCTGCTCCATCTTTATAACGTTATCGAGAAGCGAACTCTGATATTTGGTCGCAGTAGGAATGATGTGGTTAAGAGCAAGATCGCCAAGCACACGTGCTTCAATCTGGATTTTCTTGGTATACATTTCCCACTTGATTTCGTTACGCGCACGAAGCTCTGTTTCGGTCATGACATCCATATCGCGGAACATCGCAACGCTCTCCTTGTCAAGATAACGGTCAAATACGATAGGAGCACTCGCCTCACAGTCAAGACCACGACGCATTGCCTCACGTCGCCACTCTTCGCTGTAGCCATTGCCGTCGAAACGCACCGGCTTGCTGTATTTGATATATTTACGGATAATTTTAACAAGCGCGTCCTCTTTTGCCTCACCCTTCTCGATAAGAGCATCGACCTCACGCTTGAAGATGGTCAGCTGTTCAGCCATAGCCGTATTAAGAGCAATCATCGCCGAAGCACAGTTGGCCTCAGAGCCTACTGCACGGAACTCAAAGCGGTTACCGGTAAAAGCAAAAGGCGATGTACGGTTACGGTCAGTATTATCAATCATCAATTCAGGGATTGACGGTATATTCAAACGCAGTTCGCGCTTGCTCAATATCTTCACTACATCATCGGTTGTTTCCATATGGTCAAGCACCGATGACAAGTGCGAGCCGAGGAAGCTTGAAATAATTGCCGGTGGTGCTTCCGCTGCACCAAGACGATGCGCATTGGCAGCAGACATGATACTTGCTTTAAGCAAACCGTTATGACGATATATTGCAGCAAGTGTATTTACCACGAATGTAATGAAACGCAGATTATCCTTGTCGTTCTTACCCGGAGCCATCAGCAACACGCCGGTGTCTGTACCGAGCGACCAGTTATTGTGTTTACCCGAACCGTTGACACCCTTGAATGGTTTTTCGTGCAACAGCACGCGGAAACCATGACGGCGTGCCACCTCTTTCATAAGAGCCATGATAAGCATATTATGATCGACAGCGAGGTTACACTCCTCATATATAGGTGCAAGCTCAAACTGGTTCGGTGCAGCCTCGTTATGGCAGGTCTTTGCAGGGATACCAAGTTTCATTGCCTCTATCTCGAGTTCTTTCATAAAGGCAGCGACGCGCTTTGGTATAGAGCCGAAATAGTGGTCCTCGAGCTGCTGATTCTTTGCACTGTCATGCCCCATAAGAGTACGGCCTGTAAGCAAGAGGTCAGGACGAGCAAGAAGCATACCCTCATCAACAAGAAAATACTCCTGTTCCCAACCGAGGAAAGTAGTAACCTTCTTCACATTCTTGTCAAAATAACGACAAACGTCTGTAGCCACCTTGTCAACAGCACGCAACGATTTCAAAAGAGGAGCCTTGTAGTCAAGCGCTTCACCTGTATATGAAATAAATACTGTCGGAACACAAAGAGTATCATCTATAAGGAACGCAGGCGATGTCGGGTCCCAAGCACTGTATCCGCGCGCCTCGAAGGTACTTCTTATACCGCCATTTGGGAATGACGAAGCATCGGGCTCCTGCTGCACGAGCAATTTACCTGAAAACTCTTCGAGAATACCGCCTTTACCGTCATGCTCAATAAAAGCATCATGCTTCTCTGCGGTTGTTTCTGTAAGAGGATGGAACCAGTGAGTATAGTGTGTTGCACCGTTTTCCACAGCCCAGCGTTTCATGCCTTCGGCAACGCTGTCTGCAATAGAACCATCAAGCGGAGCATCGTTGTCAATAACATCTATAAGCTTGTTATATACCTCTTTAGAGAGATACTTGAACATTTTCTCACGATTGAACACTTTCACTCCATAATACTCCGACGGACGCTGTTCGCAGTCGGGAACTTCGACAGCCTTTTTTCCAAAAGCAGCTGAAATAACCTCAAATCGTAGTTTTGACATTTTATTTTGTTTTTAATATTTTTACTTCACAATCAAGCTCAACAATTTTATTGACTTTTTGTAAAATTATAAAATCAATACAAATATAACACCATTAACGAACAGAACAAAGATTTTTAGAAAAAAGGAACGCATTTCCGAAAGAATTTTCATTCAAAGAAGATATTTTTAATAAAAAAGGAAGTAAAAACAAGTCAAAAATTCAAAACACAGTACCATTTTACAAAAAACGTCGCAAAAACACCCTTTTATCATTTTGACAGCGAAATATAAGTTTTTACTTACTTTTTGCAACAACCATATATCTTCTTTTCTCAACTCGCCACACCTGTTACGGCACAAACAAACGGAACAAGCCAAATATTCTCTAAAAAAAATACAGAAAAAACTTCTATGGAATAATAATTTCAATAATTTTGTAGAATAAAAGGAAACAGAAAAGGACAAACACATACAATTAACCACAAATATTATGCTCAAGCAAATTATCAATGCCAAAATCCTGACTCCTCAGGGCTGGCTGAAAGACGGATCGGTTATCATGAGAGATAACAAGATTCTGGAGGTAACAAACTGCGACCTTGCTGTTATTGGTGCAGAAGTTGTTGATGCCAAAGGTATGTACGTTGTACCCGGCGGTGTAGAGATTCACATTCACGGTGGTGGCGGTTGCGACTTTATGGAAGGAACAGAAGAGGCTTTCCGTGGAGCAATCAAAGCTCACATGAAGCACGGAACAACAAGTATCTTCCCTACCCTTTCTTCATCAACAGTACCAATGATTGAGGCTGCTGCTGAAACATGTACCAAATTGATGGCAGAGCCAAACAGCCCGGTACTTGGTCTTCACCTCGAAGGACACTACCTGAACATGGCTATGGCAGGCGGTCAGTTGCCCGAGAACATCAAGGATCCCGATCCAAACGAATACATTCCACTTGTTGAGAAATGGAACTGTATCAAACGTTGGGATGCCGCGCCTGAGCTACCCGGTGCAATGCAGTTCGGTAAATACATCACATCAAAAGGCATTCTTGCTTCTGTAGCACACACACAGGCAGAATACGATGACATTCACTCTGCACGCAAGAACGGTTACACCCATGCAACCCACTTCTACAATGCAATGCCTGGTTTCCACAAACGTCGCGAATACAAGTATGAGGGAACGGTTGAGAGTATTTACCTACACGAAGACATGACAGTTGAGGTTGTTGCCGACGGCATACACGTACCTCCAACAATTCTCCGTCTTATCCACCGCATAAAGGGTGTTGAGCGTGCATGTGTCATAACCGACGCTCTTGCATGTGCAGCGAGCGACAGCACAACAGCATTCGACCCACGCGTGATAATCGAAGATGGCGTTTGTAAGCTTGCTGACCGCACAGCACTTGCCGGTTCTGTAGCAACTATGGACCGTCTTATCCGCACATTGGTACAGAAAGCTGAAATTCCTTTGGAAGATGCTGTACGCATGGCTTCTGAAACACCTGCAAAAATCATGAATGTATATGACCGCAAGGGTTCATTGTTGAGAGATAAGGATGCTGACTTGATGATTCTCGACGACGATTTGAACATACGCGCCGTTTGGGCTATGGGTAACCTTGTCGAAGGAACATACACTCTCTAAAAAACAGAGAACATATCAAAATAACCCGCCGATGCTTACAATATGAGCATCGGCGGGTTGCTTTATAGGTACAAATTACAATAATTCTATATATATTAAGTTTTTTTGTTAAAATTAAAGTGTCAAAAGCAATGCAAAAAGTTATCTTTGCTGTTAGATATGTAAAAGCGATATTATAATTGTCTTATTTTACATAACAGCAAAGGAAAACAATCATGAGCAAGTTGAACAATAAGGAAAACATCATATCAGGCAATCCGTTATTAGAGCATTATGGAACTCCATTCAATGCGATTCCTTATGACCGTATAACATTAGAGCACTATATTCCGGCCATAAAAGAAGCCATTAAAAAGGAGAACGACATTATCGACTCCATTTGCAACAGCAATGAGGTTGCCACATTCGAGAACACTATAGTCGAGCTCGACCGTTCAGGCTTGCTGCTTGGCGAAATCACAGGCGCATTCAACGCTCTGGCAAATGCCCGCAGCAATGACGAAATCCTTGCCATAGAAGAGGAGATGGAGATGCTTTGTACATCGCATCACAACGACATTTCACTCAACGAAAAGCTGTTTGCAAGAATAAAAGAGGTTTACAATGGCGACACCTCCATGCTCGACACAGCACAGAAGCGTCTGTTGGAGCAGACATACTCTTCGTTTGTACGCAACGGAGCCAACCTTACAGGTGCCGACCGTGAAGAGTTCCGCAGACTGACAGAACGCCTGTCGATACTTGCGATAAAATTCCAGGAGAACAGCATCAAAGACACCGATGCCTTCACGTTGCATATAACAGATATTGCCGATGTGGACGGTTTGCCCGAAGATGTCATAGAGGCGGCAGCAAACAATGCGAAAGAGAACGGTAAAGAGGGTTGGCTTTTTACATTGCACCGCCCCAGCTACCTGCCGTTCATAACATTCTGCAAGAACCGCGAACTGCGCAGACAGATGTATATGGCATACAACACAATAGGTTCAAAGGGCAACAGCTACGACAACAGGGAGATAGTAAAAGAGATTGTAAACACCAGATTGCGACTTGCCCGTCTTTTGGGGTATAACACATACAGCGATTATGTTCTTTCTGAACGCATGGCACAGAACACCGACGCGGTATTCTCATTGCTCGGCAAACTGACATGGTCGTATCTGCCCGTCGCACGCAACGAAATAGAGGAAATCAAAGAGGTGGCAAAAATAGCCGAAGGAGAAGATTTCGAATTCAAGCCTTGGGACTTTGCCTTTTACAGCGAAAAGTTGAAAGAGAAGAAGTACTCCCTGAGCGACGAGATGACACGCCCCTATTTTGAACTGAACCAGGCGATATACGGCATGTTCTACCTTGCCACACGCCTATATGGCATCACGTTCAAGCAGAATCATGATATTCCGCTATTCAACCCCGATGTCAAGGTTTGGGAAGTATACGACTACGACGGCACATACCTCGCACTACTCTATTGCGATTTCTATGCACGCAAAGGCAAACACGCCGGAGCATGGATGGACTCGATAAAGCCACAATACAAGGAGGCTGACGGCACAGACCACCGTCCTCACGTGACACTATCGACCAACTACCGCAAACCTATGCCGGGCAAGCCTACATTGCTTACTTTTGACGAAGTAAACACCTTGATGCACGAATTCGGCCATTGTCTGCACGGCATATTCTCCGACGTGAGATACGCAAGCCAATGCAGCCCCAATGTTCTATGGGACTTTGTGGAGATGCCGTCACAGATAATGGAGAATTTTGCAACAGAAGAGGAACTGTTGAAGCATTTCGCATTCCACCACATCACAGGAGAGAACATGCCGAAAGAGATGCTTGACAAGATAAAAGAGGCACGCACATTCAACACAGGCTACCAATGTGTGCGTCAAGTCGGCTTAGGACTTATTGACCAGGCATGGCACAACATACAGCAACCTTTCGAAGGTGATGTATTGGAGTACGAGCACTCTGTAACAGCAGCCTTGAGAGTAATGACACCAGAAAAGACAACCGGTATAACCACACACTTCGGGCATATAATGTCAGGAGGATATGCTGCCGGATATTACAGCTACAAATGGGCCGAGATGCTCGATGCAGACGCATTCGCACTATTCAAGGAAAACGGTATCCTGGATATGAAAACAGCGCAATCGTTCAGGGACAACATTCTTGCGAAGGGCGACAGCGAACACCCAATGACACTATATGTAAAGTTCAGAGGACACAAGCCACAGGTTGAGCCATTACTTGAACGTGACGGAATAAAGACCATTTGCCCACACCTATAAGAGAAGTATGAAAAAGATATTAAACACAGTCGGCAAATCATTCGTGCTGCTTGTTGTGGTACTGACAATGACAACCTGCAACACCACCGATGACATAAATGCCATATTCCGTGGCCACACATGGAACCTGACATACATAAAAGAACCCGACATTGAACGTTTCCCAAAAGACAAGCAATACAGCATCAGTTTCAAGAACGACAATTTTGAAGCCAACATGCCTAACGGGGCAACAATAAAAGGGAAATGGCATGCCGATGGCAGCAAGAACCGCACATTCAGCTGCACACAGATGAGGGTTGAGGGTAATATCGCCGATGATGTAATCGCATCAAGCATATACAATATCCTCATCAATGCAAAGAACTATGATGGAGATACAAACTGGTTACATATAATAAAGGACAAAAACACTTACATGCAATTCTATAATTGATAAGCTATGGAGAACAAAGATAAACAACAGGAACTTGACAAGCGTTATATGCGCATGGCAGCCATTTGGGCAGAGAACTCATACTGTGTACGTCGCAAGGTAGGCGCACTTATAGTAAAAGACAAGATGATAATATCAGACGGTTACAACGGCACACCGGTAGGCTTTGAGAACATATGCGAGAATGACGAAGGATTTACAAAACCATACGTTCTGCATGCCGAGGCCAACGCCATAACAAAAATTGCACGTTCAAACAACAACAGCAACGGAGCAACACTTTATGTAACCACATCGCCATGCATTGAATGCGCCAAGCTGATTATCCAAGCCGGAATAATACGTGTCGTATATGGCGAAGAGTATCATATAATGGACGGTATAGAACTGCTTCAAAGAGCCGGTGTAGAAGTGGTATATCTTAAAAACTACCAATAATGAAACGACATACAGGCATTATTGTTGTCATCTGCCTGCTCGGTGGCTTTTTCATCGGTATGCAGATGGCCAACAACAAGAATACCATAATAATCAACAATACAGACAACAAGCTGTGCGAGATGCTCGACATAATACAAAGCAATTATGTTGACAGTACCGATATTGATTCTATAATAGAGTTGAGCCTCCCAAAGATAATTTCGGAGCTTGACCCACATAGCGTATATATACCACAGAAAGATGTCGAAGCAACAAATTCCGACCTGCAAAGCAGTTTCAGCGGTATAGGAATACGCTTTACAATCCAGGAGGACACCATACACATCAGCGATGTCATACGTGGCGGGCCTTCGGAAAAAGTAGGCATACTCGCCGGTGACCGTATAATAAAAGTCAACGACACGCTGTTTGTCGGCAAAGATGTATGCACCAACGAAACTGCAATAAAAAAGCTCAAAGGCCCCAAAGGCAGTTTTGTAAAGATAGGTATAGAACGTTACGGCGAAAAAGAGTTGCTCGACTTCAACATACGTCGTGATGAGATACCTGTTGAAAGCATCGAAGCCACATATATGATAAACGACAAATGGGGTTATGTCCAGATAGAGCGTTTTGCAGAAAACACATTCGCCGAGTTCATACACGCCTTGGCAATGTTTATCAGCAACAATGCGCAAGGAATAATCATTGACCTCAGAGGCAACGGAGGAGGTTATATGGGAGTCGCAACCGAAATAGCCAACCAGTTCCTCGGCAAAGACGACATTATAGTATATACAGAGGGGGAACATAGCAGAAAGAGCATAGAAAGAGCCAACGGATACGGGATGTTCCAGGAGACACCCCTGGTTGTACTTGTTGACGAGACATCGGCTTCGGCAAGCGAGATTATAGCAGGAACAATACAGGACAATGACCGAGGCACGATTATCGGACGACGCACATTCGGTAAAGGACTAGTGCAGCAGCCATTCGATTTCAACGACGGTTCAATGATGCGCCTGACCATAGCACGCTACCACACCCCATCGGGACGTTGCATACAGAAGCCTTATACAAAAGGTGAAAAAGAGGAATACGAAAAAGACCTTCTCGAAAGATACAACAGAGGAGAATTCTTCTCGCAGGACAGCATACACCAGAACGAAGAGCTGGAATACAAGACACGCAAAGGCAGGACGGTATATGGTGGAGGCGGTATTATGCCCGACATATTCATCTCAAGCGACACTACCGACATGACATCATATTCACAGGAAGTGTTCACAAGAGGACTGATATCACGTTTTGCAATGCAATACAGCACCCACAACCGCCAAGAACTCGCCAAACACAGCGGATATGAAGAATTGGTACGCTATCTTGACACACAGCCCATATTGGAAGAGTTTGTAGAGTACGCAACAAAAAAAGGACTCAAAAGACGCAACAACCTCATAGCCAAATCAAGAAACATACTGACACGTTCATTGTATTCGAATATAATATATCAGATGCAAGGAATGCTTGAATATGTAAAATACATAAACCTCGAAGATCCTGCAGTGCTGAAAGCCATAGAGGTTCTTGAGAATAACGAATCATTCCCACAAGCAACAAACTGATACAAAACATTGAGGCCTGCTAAATCTCTTTAGCAGGCCTCGATTTATATAGCTTTTTTTCAGCTATTACTTGTAAAGATGAAAAATACGCTCCATCATCTGCCACTTGTCATTTGACGAAGCACCTTGGGCTGCAACCTGGAATTCAGCCATGTAGTCTTCCCACTCCTGCTGACGAGGTAAAGTCGAAAGACGCGCCATGGATTTGTCCCAATCGAAATCGACAGGAGCTTCCACAATCATGAAAAGGCGAGTTCCAAGAAGATATATCTCCATTTCAAGGATACCCACTTCCCTTATACCTTCGATTATCTCGCTCCATGCTTCACCCTCGCTGTGACGGCGACGGTATTCGGCAATGAGTTCCGGATTATCTTTCAAGTCAAGTGTCTGACAGAAACGCTTTACAGGCCCATCGTACTGCTGTACTCTATAACCTTCATTCTTCATCTGCTCCATAACAGAAACTTTTTCATCAATATATTACTTGTTATACAACAACCAAGCCTTTTGGAAATCGACATTGTTTGGATGCGCAGCCTTAAACTGGGCACGGCTTGCAGCAGCAGCCTCTTTTGTGTCGTAAGATGCACATATCACACGATACATTCCTGTTTCGGGATTCTGAACAACGATAGCCGAATATCCCTCACCTACAAGCTGGTTGCGCAACTTGTCTGCATTATCCTTTGTAGAGTAGCTGCCACAAACAACACTAAAAGCCTTCAAAGCACCCTCGTTACCTGAAGCAACAACCACCTTTTCAGTACGGTAAGATGTATCCTCTGCATTACCCTTTGTTGTAGATGAAGCTACAGGAGCAATCTCTACAGCATCGCTCTGCTGACCCTGACCTTCGGCCAAACGTGCCTGCTCATAAGCATCTTTATAAGCACTGTCCTTTGATGACTTACATGATGAAACGGCAAAAACAGAAGTGATAGCCAAAGCAATAACAAAAAACTTTTTCATAATTTTATAAATACAATTAATTAATATTCACTTTTTTATAACATAAAGCAAAGTTACTAATAATGCGTCACAACATCAAAGAAAGTCCGTTTATTTAATGAAAATTCACATAAAAATCCTATTTAGCCCTACTTATTGAATTATAGAGGTCTATTTTTAAAATAATTCAGTAAATTTGTACAGTTATAGAGAACCTTAAATATGATTATTCCCCAATGAAAAAGTCACTCATAATTACAGCCTTAATCATCGTACTATCATCGTGTGCCACAAAAAAAGAGATTATATCATATACAAACAGCACCGAAATTTCATACTACGACTGCTTTACAGGCAACACAATGCGATTCGATTTCCACCATGCAGGAAACAGCACGGAGGAGATGTACTATTTCGACAAGGTTATCCGCGAAGGAGCTTGGGCAGGTTCAGAAGTTTCGCTTATAAACCCCTTTGATTACGGAGAACAGATGTTTCGCATAATCGACAGCGCAACAGGCAATGTAATATACAAGAACAACTACTGTACCCTGTTCAACGAGTGGCAGACAACTCCTGAAGCGACAATCAAAGAGCGTTCGTTCCCTGAAAGCGTCATATTCCCGGAACCGAAAGAGAATTTCATTATCGAGTTCTATGCACGCAACAAGACAAGCAAAATCTGGGAAAAGAAATACACACAGGAAGTCGATGTCAAGAGTTATCACATCGTTCCCGGAAAGAAACTTTACGAGAGCAAAGATATTCATATTGGCGGTAACATTGCCAATAGTCTTGACATTGTACTATTACCAGACGGTTTCACATCGACAGAAAAGGATAAATTCATTGATGCATGCCAAATGTGGTGTGATGCGCTATTCAGATATTCTCCATTCAGTGAAAACAGACATCGCATAAACATACGTGCAGTTTGGGCACCGTCAAAAGAAAAAGGTATAGACAAGCCCGGTGCAGGCAAATGGGTTGACAACCTGCTTGATACACATTTTTATACATTTGACAGCGAACGTTATCAGATGACCGAAGAGTTCCAGAAAGTACGTGACATTGCATCGTGCGCACCATACGAAAGCATATTCATACTAACCAACACCGACAAATATGGTGGTGGAGGAATATATAATTTCTACGGACTCGGTTCAGCCGGCAATACAGGACGTACCGGCGAGGTATATGTACATGAATTCGGTCATTCACTTATGGGACTTGGTGACGAATATATTGAATTGGGAAATACTGTAAGCGCACTCTACCCCGAAGGTAAAGAACCATGGGAGGCAAACCTCACACGCTTTGTAAAGTTCGAAGGCAAGTGGGAAAAGGATATAGCCGAAGAGACACCTGTTCCAACACCAATCGTTCCAGGCTCGACAGAAAAAGATTGGGTAATAGGTGCATACGAAGGAGGAGGTTACCTGGAGAAAGGCATTTATCGCGGATGGCCCGAATGTATGATGAAAGCCCTCACCGATTTCTGCCCAATATGCCAAAAAGCAATAGTCAAATATCTCGACTATATATGCAAATAAAACAAGATGTAGCACCTTTGAGGGTGCTACATCTTGTTTATCGTAAAAGCGGTTTTACACCGACATCAATATGTCACAACAGTTTTTCGCCCTGATGACTCTGTAAAGACGACAGGACGGCCACTCTCATCAAATTCCCATTTTCCCATAACAGTCTCGCCGGTGTCGGTTTTTACAGGTTCTCCAACGGGAAGATGCTTGCCTGTAGAGCCCAAAAATCCAAAAGCTGCCAACTGGTATGCGGCATAATATGGCGATGCATTAGGAACAAGCTCTTCCTCTACTCCCCAATAGCCCAAATAACCCGAAAAATCGAAATTGGTATTGTTTTCTCTGCTTAAATAGTTATATTTATTACCATTGGCTGTTATAAGCGAACCGTCATAATCGTCCTCTACATTATATCCTGTCACATTGTTGTCCCTGTCGCGTGTTATCTCGTAACGACGGCCACCGTCGGCATAAGCTGCAGTCAACGTTTGTCCCGAATAGACAAAATCCAAAGCCGAGTAACTGCTCAACAAGCCGGTCTTGGGGTCGAAGACACCTTCATCTGTACCATCATAGGTTCTGTTCTTGGCCGGATATTTAGGATATTCAAACGACACGGTATAAACGACATCGATATCATTATCCAAATAATAATACTTTGCCACAGAGGTTCTCTTGCCCTGATATGTGCCTTCCCATTTGTCTTCGGCATAAAATGTTATATTGGAAGAGACCTCCTTGATACGTTTATGCGCATCATACTTGAATTTATGCTCCCAAGAATACTCATTGCCATTATATACACTCGTCGTTTTCAGAGATTTGACCATAAAGGCACCTTTTCTTGGCACATAGGGCGATTTGGCATCGTCGGCATCATAGCCATGATACTCGCCACAAGCGACAAGTATAAACGAAACAAGCAACAACAGCAGCTTTGTCTTTTTCATATTGCAGTTTTTCATATATATACGATTCTATATGCGAAGATAGTTCTTTAACTCCATTATAAAAAGCCTTTTCGGTTAATTATATTTTTTTAGTGTTATAACAATCCGTTACGACAACCACAGCATAATGGAGTTTGTTTCATTACAAAACATTGTATTATGGCATTTATCGATTATTACAAAGTTCTTGGTGTGGAAAAGAACGCCACGCAGGAGAATATAAGAAAAGCTTACCGCAGACAGGCAAAAAGGTATCACCCCGACATCAACAAAGACGACCCGCAGGCTAAAGAACGCTTTCAGGAGATAAACGAAGCCAACGAGGTTCTCGGTAACCCCGAAAAACGGAAAAAATATGATGAATATGGCGAAAATTGGCGAAATGCCGATGAATTTGAGGCTCAACGTAGCCAATACCGCAACAGTTCAAACGGCGGTTACGATTTCGGTGGTTTTGGAGGCTTCGGAGATTTCAGCGGCAGCGAAGGCAACGCCAGCGGATTCAGCGACTTCTTCGAACAACTGTTCGGTGGCGGATTCAGCCAGCGCAACACCAAGAAAGGCAAAGACTTGCAGGCTACCCTATCAATAACATTGCAAGAAGCTGCAACAGAGCACAAGCAGACTTTCTCCATAAACAACGAAAATATACGTATAACAGTCCCGGGAGGAATACGCGACGGGCAGAAGATAAAAATCAAAGGACGTGGTGCATCGTTGAACGGGACACGTGGCGACCTTTACATCACATTCAGGATAGAGCCTGACAAAAACTTTACGCGCAACGGAAATGACCTATACACAACAATAAATGTTGACCTATATACATTGCTTATGGGAGGTGATATTACAGTGCCTACCCTTACAGGAAGTGTCAAGGTAAATATAAAACCGGACACACAACCCGACAGCAAATTAAGATTACGCGGAAAAGGCATGCCCGAATACAAGAAATCCGACATTTTTGGCGACCTTATCGTAACGATTAAAGTTGTATTGCCAAGACTTAATGAAAAGCAGAAAGAATTGCTCAAGAAAATTAAAGAAGAATAGAATGAATATGACAAGCCATGTAGAATCCCGCATATTCGTTCACCCTACTCTACTCTAATTGTTCATCACGACATACAGGTTAAGATACCCTGCAAACATAAGCCAGAGCATATAAGGTATGTTAATGATGGTTGCCCACTTATTCTGTGTATAACACCCTGCGGCATACAGCACCACGAACATGAAAAGGACAACAAGAATAGCGAAGCCAAGAACAGGCGACTGCATATAGAAAAAACAGAAGCTCCACACCAGATTAAGCACAAGCTGAACAATGAACAACAATACAAGCATCCACGAATACATGGAGTGCGTATTCCATACAAGCCCGGCAGATATGCCCATTAACAGATAAAGCACGCTCCACACAATTGAGAAGACAATCCCCGGAGGAGTCAACGGCGACTTGACAAGAGTCGGATACCATGCAATCATCGCTTCGCGTTGCAAAAGCATAGAGATATAACCCACAAGGAATGATATAAGTACAAACTGTAGAATTGGAACGAATGTTTTCATGCTATATGTCAAATATAAAAAGAGTGACTGCAACATTACAGTCACTCATATAAACATTCTTTCCAAACAAAAGTTCGTTAAGATATTATGGGAAAATTATATGCCACGCTTTAACCAAAGTCATGACAAAGAGAGTAACACCATAAATCAATTTCATACCTGTTGTAAGCATAAAAGCCATGAATGTCATACCTGCCACTTCAAAAGCCTTTTCCTTAGGAGTTTCCACATACAATTCCCCAAGGAATGCACCCAGGAACGGGCCGATGATAACTCCCAACGGGCCTGCGAAGAAACCCAACAACAGACCTATTGTCGCTCCCCACATACCGGCCTTTGAGCCACCGTATTTCTTGGTAAACCACACAGGAGCTATATAATCGAGCACTGTTATCACCACAGCAAAGACACCGGCAATTACCAGCTGCAATACACTTATGTCGTTTCCATCACAAAGCAACAATAGCAACAAAGCGGCGAAGCTGATGGGAGGACCGGGCAATACAGGCAGTACTGCTCCTAAAAGTCCGACAAAAGCGAGCAGAGATGAGAGTATTATATATACGTATTCCATAATTGCAATTATCAATTATCCTCGTTATCCTTTTTCTTGTTGTTTACAACTTCATTTATCTCAGAACCTGAATAGTATGGCACTTTACCTGCAGGAACATATTTGCTTGAAGAAGAGAGGTGGGTATCCTGGTCATCAAAGAAAATATGCGCACCGAAGGCCTTCAACAGTTCGTCCTTTCGCAAGCCACCTAGAAAATATGCCTCATCGACATATACTCCCCATTTACGCAAAGTCTTTATCACGCGAAAGTGCGATGGAAGGCTGCGTGATGTAACAATGGCAAGACGCAGAGGAGATAGTTCAATCGATGTTGGCAAAGACTCCTGTATCGATGAAAGTTTCTTCAAAAGGTTGGCAAAAGGGCCCTCTTTCAAAGGAACATCGGCATTCTCTTTCTCATATTTGTAGAACGCATCAAAGCCCTCTTTCTTAAATCGGCACTCCGACTCGTCCGAGAAAATCACAGCATCGGCGTCGAATGCAATTTTCACACGGCTGTCCTCTGGGTTGAAATCGGTAGGAGGAGCATAGATAAGCGCCGAGGCACATATTCCCGAATCCATGACACGCTGCACATCACCTTCGTCCTTTGAGAGGAACAAATCGATAGAGAATGCCTTCAGATATTTCGAGAGTGATTCACCGCCGGAGAGAGCCACGCGTGTGATGTCAAGCCCATACATATCGAGCGACTTGAGCATGCGCATTCCTGTCTCAGGGCTGTTACGCGACATAACGACAACCTCAACGATAGGACGGTTAGCCTGCTTGTTGAGTTCGAGCAGACTCTTTACAAGATAAAATGCAGTACCACGTTCAAGAGGCTCATCTTCGTGTTCCTCCTGATATTTGCGGTACTTTGCCACACCATGCTTTTCAAATATTTCATTTTCAGCCTCAAGGTCGAACAACGCACGCGACGAAACACCTATAACCAATCGGCCATCAAGATTTTCCATATATCTTTATTTTTTCTGTTTCCTAAAAATGATACATATTCTGCAAAAATAAACCATTTCTCACCAAAAGACAATAGTAAACAAGAAAATAATCGTTCTTAAGAGGAAAGTAAACCATGTATATCGTTAAAAAACACTATCTTCGCAAAGTATTACAAAAGAAAAGAAACATTAATAAATGATAAAGGATATTGTATTTGATTTTGGCGGAGTCCTGACACTGCTTGACACAAACGAAGCATTGAACCGTTTCAAAGCACTTGGTGTAGAAAATCCCGAGGAATATATAAATCCATATTGCCAAAACGGCCCGTTCTTCAAAGTCGAGAATGGCGATATCACTGCCGAAGAGTTCTGCAAGGAGCTTGAAGAGATATGCCACAGAAGCATAAGCTTCGAAGATGCCAAGCATGCATGGTGCGGTTTTCTTGTAAGCGTACATGAGGATTTTCTCGAATACCTGCAACAATTACGCACACGTTACCGACTTTCAGTTCTCAGCAACACCAACCCGTTCATACAGAGCTGGGCACGTACTCCCGAATTCACGAGCAAAGGAAAATCGCTTGACGACTATTTCGACATGCTGTTCCTGAGCTACCGCATGGGAGCCTCAAAGCCCGGAGAGGAGATATATCGCAAAATGTTGCTCGAAGGAAATATGAAAGCCGAAGAAACACTGTTCATTGATGACAGCACAAAGAATCTAGAAACAGCACGCCGACTTGGGATAAACACATTAAAAGTCGAGAACGGAGAAGATTGGCGACCGATACTCGATAAAATCCTCATGGCAGACAGATAACCCCAAAGAAACATCTTTTTACATTTTTTATATGTGAAAGCAAATAATTATAAGTATTTTTGCAACAAAATTGCATAAAACAATTTTGCTTGTATTTTTATGCAACCTATTCGTAAAAACAAAAAACAAGATATGAAAAGAAGTATAGCAATTATGGCAACTATGGCAATCACAAGCATAGCAATGAGTGACAATGTCCAGGCACAGACAGAGCAGGCAGAAATCATAGGTAAATCTTCGATAACAATCGAAGGCGGTTTGATGACTCCCGAAGCACTTTGGGCAATGGGTCGTGTAGGCGATGCAGCCGTATCACCCGATGCAAAGAACATTGTCTATGGAGTAAGTTACTATAGTGTAGAACAGAACAAGAGCCACCACACACTCAACATAATGGGTGCAAAAGGCGAAAACGACACCAAACTGACAACAACTGCGTCGAACGAGACATCACCGGCATGGATAAAAGGCGGCAACAAAATTGCCTACCTTTCAAATGCAAGCGGTAGCAGCCAGGTATGGGAGATGAACCCCGATGGCACAGAACGTCGCCAGCTCACCAACGACAACAGCGATATCGAAGGCTTCCTTTTTTCGCCGGACGAAACAAAAGTTATACTTGTAAAGCGCATCAAAATCAAGCCAACCACAGCCGACATATACCCCGACCTGCCATTGGCAAAGGGATTCGTTGTTGACGAACTCATGTATAAGCATTGGGACGAGTGGATTACAGACGCTCCCCACCCTTTCATTGCCGACTTTGACGGTAACAGCATCAACGAAGGCACAGACATGCTCGAAGGCACAACATACGACTGTCCGAATCGTCCGTTCAGCGGTACAGAACAGCTTGCATGGAGCAACAACTCAAAGAAAATCGCCTATTCTTGCGTAAAGAAGACAGGCAAGGAGTACACAGTAAGCACCGACACCGACATATACCTTTATGACACAGAGAGCGGAGAAACGACCAACCTCTGCAAGCTCGATGCAGCACGTTCGAACTACGGTTATGACACCACTCCGCAATTCTCACCCGACGGCAACAGCATTGCATGGTTGAGCATGAAACGCGACGGCTACGAGAGCGACCAGAACCGCCTTTGCATTATGGATTTGGCAACAGGCAAGCAAAGCTACATCACAGGCATGCCCGATGCAAACGGTTACACAGCATTCGACAGCAATGTCGATAGCTACTGCTGGGCGCCCGACAGTAAGAGCCTCTATTTCACAGGCACATGGCATGGAACAACACAGGTATATAACATCACTCTCAAAGGCAAGCTGACAAAGATGACCGAGGGCGATTACGACTACCAGACAGTGAGAATGATTGGCAAGGACCTGTTGCTGACACGTGTTTCGATGAGCGCACCTGCCGACATATATACAATGAAGGCAAAAGCCGGTGCCGAAGTAAAACAGCTCACAAACGAAAACAAACACATCTTTGACCAGATAGCTATCGGCAAGGTTGAAGCACGCTGGTGCAAGACAGCCGACGGCAAAGACCTTCACTCATGGGTAGCATACCCTCCACACTTTGACCCTGCGAAGAAGTATCCTACATTGCTATTCTGCGAGGGAGGCCCACAGACACCTGTAAGCCAGTTCTGGAGTTTCCGCTGGAATTTGCAGATTATGGCAGCCAATGGATATATAGTCATTGCTCCAAACCGCAGAGGCTTGCCGGGATTCGGTCTTGCATGGAACGAGGAGATAAGCACCAACTATGGCGGCAACTGCATGAGCGACCTCCTCACAGCCATAGATGACATTGCCAAAGAGCCATACGTTGACACAGAGCGTTTGGGTTGCGTGGGTGCAAGCTTCGGTGGTTATTCGGCCATGTGGCTTGCCGGACACCACGAGAAACGCTTCAAGGCATTCATTGCACACGACGGTTTCTTCAACATGGAACAGCAGTATTACGAAACAGAAGAGAGCTGGTTTACAAATTGGGATTTAGGCGGTGCTCCATACGAAGACAAAGAGGATGTAAAGCGTTCTTACGCAAACTCACCACACAAGTTCGTTGACAAATGGGATACCCCGATACTTCTCATTCACGGCGACCGCGACTACCGTATATTGTCGTCACAGTCTATGGCTGCGTTCAATGCGGCGCGCCTGAGAGGTATTCCTGCAAAGTTGCTCTTGTTCCCCGACGAGAACCACTGGGTACTCAAGCCACAGAACGGTATCCTCTGGCAACGCACCTTCTTCGGTTGGTTAGACAAGTGGTTGAAATAAAACAAAGAAAATTAAACAAACAATACTATGACAACAACACAAAAAATTCAAAAAAGACTCAATGACTCAAAGGCGATGCGTTGGAGTGCGCTTATCATAGTGTCATTCACAATGATGATGGCCTATTTCTTTACCGACGTAATGGGGCCTCTTGAAGCTCCCCTTACAACAAAAGGCAAATTGGTATATTTCGAAGACGGTACATACCTTGCAGCCGATTCACTGATGAAAGTCAGTTCCGTTACAAGCGAGGACGAGATTGTTGTAGGCAACACCTACATTGCAGAATATACAAATGAGAACGGAGATACCGAGTGCAAAGAACTTACCGTTTCGTCAACAATCAACGGTCTTGGCTGGTCAAACGGCGATTATGGTATATTCTCTGGAGCATACGGATATATCAACGTATTCCTCTTCATGCTCTTCTTCGGTGGACTTATCCTTGACAAGATGGGCGTACGCTTCACCGGAGTAATGAGTACAGGACTCATGTTCCTTGGTGCTGCAATCAAATGGTATGCCGTTGACAACGGCTTCAGCGGTGAACTCTTCGGCTTGCCTACACAAGTTGTTGTGGCATGTCTTGGTTTTGCCATTTATGGTATGGGTGCCGAGATTGCAGGTATTACCGTGACAAAGGTCATTGCAAAATGGTTTACAGGCCACGAAATGGCACTCGCCATGGGTTTGCAGGTAGCTCTCGCACGTGTAGGTACAGCATGTGCCCTATTCTTCGCGTTGCCTATAGCACAGAGCGCAGGAGCAGTTTCAGCACCTGTAATGTTCGGAGCATCGGCATTGTGCATCGGTTTGATTGCATATATCGTTTATTGCGTGATGGACAAGAAACTCGACAACTCCATTGCAAACGACAATATCGCAACAGAGAGCGAGGAGCAGTTCAAGTTCAGCGACCTCAAGGTCATTTTCTGCAATCAGGGTTTCTGGCTGATTACCTTCCTTTGCCTCATATTCTATGCAGCAGTATTCCCATTCCTCAAGTTCGCAACCAACCTTATGATTATCAAGTATGGTGTAAGCCCTGACCTTGCAGGTATGATTCCGGGCCTGTTGCCATTCGGTACAATGTTGCTGACACCGCTGTTCGGTTCATTGTATGACAAGATGGGTAAGGGTGCGACATTGATGATTATTGGTTCTGTATTGCTGACCATTGTGCACATACTCTTTGCAATGCCATTGCTCAACGTATGGTGGTTCGCAGTTATCATTATGATACTTTTGGGTATAGCTTTTTCACTTGTACCATCGGCAATGTGGCCTTCAGTTCCAAAAATTATCCCGATGAAACAGCTTGGTTCGGCATACGCAATCATATTCTACATTCAGAATATCGGTTTGTCTATGGTTCCCGTACTTATCGGTAACGTCATTGCAGCCAACACTGCAAACGGCACAACCGACTACACCATGCCGATGTCAATCTTCGCACTCTTCGGTGTAATAGCAGTGGTAATTGCAACACTGTTGAAGATTATTGACAAGAAGAAAGGTTACGGCCTCGAAAAGAGCAACATCGAATAAAAGAGATAACAGAAAACGAGAAAGACCTGCCAAACGGCAGGTCTTTCTCGTTTCAGTTGAGAACCAATTCCCTTATATCGCCTTCGATATTCTTCTGCACTTTGAAATTCCTTGCGAAATTCTTTATAAACTCAAGCGAAGCAACACAAGGCTTTGGGAATTTTTCGTTTTTCAGAGCCTGTCTGATGACAGAGCCGTCAATTCTGAATTCAGGAGTAGAAGTTTTATCCATAGGCCGACAAACTTATAGGTTGTTAATTGTTTTAGTCTTTATTATATAAACGTACCAATTTTATAAATAGTATATGCCCCGAAGATTTTTTTTCTTCGGGGCATATATTGTTTCATGTAATAAATCTCCTGATTATTCCAATGCCAACGATATGCACTTCTCTGCGGCAATACGACGCATGTTAAGCACCGCATAACGCATACGGCCAAGAGCAGTATTGATGCTCACTCCCGTCATGTCGGCAATATCCTTGAACGACAAGTCCTGATAGTAGCGCATGAAAACGACCTCACGCTGACAGTCGGGCAATTCGTCGATAAGCGCACGAACATCCTTCAAAACCTGTTCGTTGACCATTCTGTTCTCTATATTACCTTCAGAAAGCTTTGCATCGTTAAGAATGTCGTACTCCATTTCGTCATTTGAAACGGTATTCTCATTTCTTTCAACACGGAACTGGTCGATAACGAGGTTATGGGCTATGCGTGTTATCCATGCCGAGAACTTGCCGTCGTTCTGATAACGGCCTTGCTGCAAGGTTGTAATAGCCTTGACAAAGGTCTCCTGAAAGATATCCTCTGCCACCTCGCGTGAGCGTACCAAGAAATATATGTAGTTGAACAACCTGTCCTGATGACGATTCAACAAAGTATCAAATGCTGAATTATTGCCTTCCAAATAAAGTGTGACCAACATATCATCGGTCATCTGCTTTAATTTATCCATCATGTCTTCTTTTATTAAAATTGAAGTAGAGATGTTTCTATAGGCAATTATTTTTACAGGTTTATAGATAAAATGTTTTAATATCAGCCACAAAGGAAAGAAATAAATAATTAAAATCCAAACATTTGATAAAAAAAGTGACATTTCACACAATATAGACAACCGTAATCCGTTGCCTCATGCAATGTTTTTTATGCAAAAAGAGAGATCTTCACAACCTGTCAATATCATTTTTTACTATATTCGCGTTATATATAAAAAAGGAACTATGAGCGAGAACAAAACAAGTTGCAGTTGCAAGAAGTCATGCACAGGCATAGCAGTAATGATTGGCCTTATAGTATTAGGCATGTTTATAGGAAAAGGATTGAAGGCCATTGCCTTTCAGGACCAGTATGTAACAGTAAAAGGACTTGCCGAGCGCGATGTCATGGCAAACAAGGTTGTGTGGCCACTACCCTACAAATGTGTCAGCAACAACATGCAGGAACTTTACGACGATATTGAAAAGAACAAGAATATAGTATTGTCGTTCCTGAAGGAAGGTGGTATCAGCGACAATGAGATAATAATTTCAGCACCGGCTGTCACCGACCGTCTTGCACAAAGCTATGTCCCCGACAATGTAAAATTCCGTTATCAGGCCGAAGCCGTTATCACAGTCATATCGCCACAGGTTGAAAAGGTCATTGAACTTATGGGCAAACAGATAGAACTGATGAAAGACGGTGTCATAATAAGTGACGAATATAACTATCAGACACAGTTCGAATATACAGCACTGAACGACATCAAGCCCGAAATGGTGGAAGAGGCGACACGTAATGCGCGTGCCGTGGCACAGAAGTTCGCCGAAGACTCAGACAGTAAACTCGGTAACATCAAACAGGCCTCACAAGGACAGTTCAGCATAAGCAGTGATGAGACAACCCCACAAATAAAGAACATACGAGTAGTAACAACCGTAAAATACTCATTAGAGTAGCAAGCATTGGATATTAAACGAAGAGAAGCACCATAATTATGGTGCTTCTCTTCGTTTAATGGATAAGTATGTTTATTTTTTCTTGAATCCCTTATATATAAGGTAAGCTACTACCGCAACGGCAATAACCACAAACACAAGACCTATCTCACTGCTATATTCTTTCACCTTTGTCATTACAGCCTCTTCGCTCTGCATACCGGGAATATAGGCCATATAATATCCGAGTGCTGCAAGAATCACATTCCATATACCGGCACCAATTGTTGTATATAGCATGAAACGTCCTATTCCCATACGTGCAAGACCTGCTGGGATTGAAATGAGCTGACGCACAACAGGCACCAGACGACCTATCAGAGTCGAAATCACACCATGCTCATCGAAATAGGTTTCAGCCTTTTGTACTTTAGCCTCGTCAATAAGACACATGTGACCGAAACGGCTGTTGGCGAACTTATACACAATTGGACGACCGAACCAAAAAGCTATATAATAGTTAATCAATGCACCTATCAGCGCACCAACAGTTGCAAAAACGACAACGAGGATAACATTCATTTCGCCGCCCACGGCCGCTTTCCATGCAGCAGGAGGCACTACGGCTTCTGACGGAAAAGGAATGAAAGAACTCTCTATTGCCATAAAAAGAGTTACGGTCCAATAGTTAAGGTGGTCAAGACAAAACTGTATCAATGATTCCATAAAGTTTTATTTTTGTTTGTTTTTTAATTTAGCTTTTACCAGCTCGCAATTCACTTAATTATTTTCTGCTGAAAAGACGTATAATCTCTCCAATCCATAGCACCAGCGATGTTGATGCAATTATAACACCCCAACTTGTCAAAGACAATGGAACAACATTGAACATTTCTCCTCCGAATGTCACTATCAAGAACTGTCCTATAACAATAATAGCACACACCGACAGGAATGTCTTGTTTCCGGACAATCCCTTGAAAGCCGATTGTCCTGTCATATAAGCCTTTGCGTTGAACATATTCCAGAACTGCAACATCACAAAGAAAGTAAAGAATTCCGACTGTTCATATTCAGTCAATCCACCACCTTGATTGAACCACATCAAAAGAGCTATCTGTATTGCGACAAATATAGCACCGACCACAAATATATTCCATGCCATAGACTTTGTGATTATAAAATCACCGTCAGCCCCACTCTTACGCGGACGTTCCTTCATCACAGACCAGTTTGGAGGCAACGAAGCCAATGCTCCGGCAGCAAAGGTGTCCATGATAAGATTAACCCACAGCATCTGTGTAATTGTAAGTGGTGATTCAGTACCGATAAGCGAGCCAAGCATAACTATTATACATGCCGCAACATTGATTGTAAGCTGGAACAACAAGAAACGTTGGATATTCTTGTATAGCGAACGTCCCCACATTACAGCACGCGCAATGCTTGTGAACGAATTGTCGATGATGGTTATATCACTTGCCTCCTTTGCAACCGATGTTCCGTCACCCATAGACAAACCTACCTGTGCAGCTTTCAATGCAGGAGCATCGTTTGTACCGTCACCCGTAACAGCCACGACAGCATCCTGTTCCTGCAACAACCTTACAAGGCGTTGCTTGTCCATAGGACGCGCACGACACATGATTTTAAGCCCCATGACACGTTTTGCAGCCTCATCGTCGGGCAAAGCCTCAAACTCCGGACCTGTAATGACAGCATCGGCAGGAGTATCCTTGTCGCATATTCCTATCTGACGACCTATCTCACGCGCAGTACCCGGAGTATCTCCTGTAACTATTTTCACATCAACACCTGCCTGCAAGCAACGTGCAACGGCTTCGGGCACGTCGCTACGCACAGGGTCCGAAATAGCCACAAAGCCTACAAAAGTCAAATCGGTTTCGTGCAGACGACCATCTTTATACGGAGCCACATTGCTTTCGTCATCAATAATCTGATATGCAAAACCAAGAGTACGCATAGCCTTGCTCTGATATTCAAGCAATTTTACCTCTATCGCTTCACGATGTTTGGTAACAGTGCTTGTACCATTCATTGTCATTATATTATTACAATGAGCAAGAACAATCTCAGGCGCACCCTTTACATAAAGCACCTTTTTACCGAGCAAAGGCGAATCCACAACCGTTGCCATATATTTGCGTTCAGTTGAGAATGTAAGCTGGCTGAGCACCTTTGCACCTTCACGCAACTGAAGATAATCAGCACCTTGTTTGTCAAGCCACAACAGAAGAGCAGCCTCGGTTGGATTACCGATAGTCTTGACTTCGCCGTTCTCCTTATCAAGATTCGCAGTTGAATTGACAGCAATACCCTCCTTGACAATTGCACTTGCTGCACCTTCGGCAAGCGCCTGCGCGTCAAGTGCAAAGAAATTCGTTTCGTGCACCTGCATTTTGTTTTGTGTAAGTGTTCCGGTCTTGTCGGTACAAATGACTGTTGTTGCACCCATTGTTTCGCATGCATGCATTTTACGGACAAGATTATTGGTCTTAAGCATACGGTTCATGCTCAATGCAAGACTGAGTGTTACCGACATTGGCAAACCTTCAGGAACTGAAACAACAATGAGAGTCACCGCTATCATAAAGCTGTTCAACAATGTTGATATAATATCCATTGTGCTGAATGATGCATCCTGAAAAAACAGTTTCAACGACAACAAGACAAATGTAACGGCAGCAACCACATAACCCACCTTGCTTATCACACCGGCAAGACGTTTGAGTTGTATCTGTAACGGAGTTTCGAGTGTGTTGTCGATTAAAGCACCTTGATTTACCTTACCATATTCCGTTGCATCGCCTACAAGGTCAACGCACATTATTCCATGACCATCGACAACAGTAGTACTGCGCAGAACCCTGTTCGAAGGATATGTAGCCTCATCATCGAATTCAGCCTCAACAGTAGTTTTTGATATTACCGGCTCACCTGTGAGGGTCGATTCGTTTATCTGTAACGAGTGGCTTTCGAGCAATAAACCGTCGGCAGGCACCTCGTCACCTGTATTCAGCATGACAATATCACCGACAACAATTTCTTTGCGAGGTACTTCCTGTACCTTTCCGTTACGCATTACGGTAACCATTATGTCGTCATTGACTGTATTGAGTATTTCAAAGGCACGAGCAGCCTTTACCTCAAAGAAGAAACCGATTGTAGTTGCAAGAACTATTGCAAAAAATATACCTATCGGTTCAAGGAAAGCCGAAAAGCCTTCCTGTTCAGGGCCCCAGCAGTGAACACCCGAAATGACCATTGACAGCACCCATGCAAGCAGAAGTATGCGTATTATAGGGTCTTCAAACTTTTCTACAAACTGTTTCCACAGCGACACCCTTTCAGGTGGTGTAAGGACATTCTCGCCAAAAAGACGGCGACTTTCGGTAACCTGCTCCGAGGTCAAACCTGTAATTTTCTTTTCAGACATTATTCTTTATTTTACTGTTCAAACAAATTCAGTTTATTCCTGCGCGCTTCATCGAGTGAACGCAAAGGCTTTTCAGCTCTTACGGCAACGCTGTTGCGCAACACCTCCTGCTCTGCCCTCAAAGCAGCAACAAAAGCATTGCGTTTCTCTTCACCGCCAAGCAGTTCGGCAGCAACGACAACATTCTGCGACACATCCTTGACATGTATCACCGGTGCAGAATAGTGCGGTGCTATTTTCAACGCTGTATGCAACGGACTTGTTGTCGCTCCGGCTATCATTACGGGAATATCCAGCCCCTGCGTCTCCATCTCCTTGACAACAGAAACCATTTCGTCAAGCGACGGAGTTATAAGACCGCTAAGGACAACAATATCGACATTGTTGCGTTTTGCTTCCTCGATGATACGTTCCTGCGGCACCATGACGCCAAGGTCTATTACATCGTAGCCATTGCACCCCATAACCACTCCTGCGATATTTTTTCCTATATCGTGAACATCGCCCTTGACAGTTGCATGCAGCACCTTACCGGCCGATTGCTTCATCTCATTACGTTCACCCTCGATAAGAGGTTGCAGAATGGCAACAGCCTGCTTCATTGTACGCGCTGTCTTTACCACCTGCGGAAGGAAGAGCTTTCCTTCGCCGAAGAGGTTACCGACAATCCCCATACCGTCCATAAGAGGCCCGCCTATCACGTTCACCGCCGTACCATATTTTTCAACAGCCTCGGCAAGGTCACATTCAAGGTAGTCGCCTACGCCTTTCAACAAAGCCCATTCAAGACGTTTCTCAACAGGCTCACCACGCCACGCATCGTCGGTGGCAGACTGTGTAGCCACACCCTGTTCCTTCAATTTGTCGGCTACGGCAATAAGGCGTTCCGTTGCGTCGGCACTGCGGTTAAGGATTACATCTTCCATAACCTCGCGGACATCGGCAGGAATATCGTTGTACTGTACCTGTGACTGCGGATTGACAATTCCCATATCCATACCTGCCGAAATGGCATGATAAAGGAACACCGCATGTAAAGCCTCACGCACATAATTGTTTCCTCTGAACGAGAACGAGAGATTACTTACGCCTCCACTCACATGCGCACCCTGCAGATTTTCCCTTATCCATGCAGTTGCCCTGATGAAATCATAGCCATAGGCCGCATGTTCATCGATACCAGTTGCCACAGCAAGGATATTGGGGTCAAAAATTATCTCGAAAGGCTCAAAGCCTGCCTTTTCGGTCAGCAAGCGGAAAGCCCTTTCACATATTTCCACTTTGCGGCTGTAATTCGTAGCCTGACCGTTCTCGTCAAAAGCCATTACCACCACCACTGCTCCCAAACGTCTTGCCTCAACAGCACGCTGAACAAACAGTTCTTCACCCTCCTTGAGGGAAATGGAGTTTACGATTGCCCGCCCCTGAATACATTTCAAACCGGCACGTATCACTTCCCAGTCCGACGAATCGACCATAAGCGGGATACGTGAAATTTCAGGTTCTCCGGCAAGCATATTCAGGAAATTGACCATTTCGGCCTTTACATCAAGCAAGCCGTCGTCCATATTTATATCGAGTACCTGCGCACCGTCTTCAACCTGCTTACGTGCAATTTTAAGTGCTTCGGTATAGTTTTTCTCATTTATCAGCCTCAAGAACTTACGTGAACCGGCAACGTTGCAACGTTCTCCTACATTCATAAAGTTCGACGAGCTGTTCAGCACTACCCTTTCGAGGCCCGACAGCCATAGTTCCGAAGGCTTTGTCGCAGGAACACGCGGAGCAACACCTTCAACAATCGCAGGGAACAGAGCTATATATTCATCGGTTGTACCACAACAGCCACCGACGATATTAACAAGCCCCTCATTTACATACTCGCGTATAATCTCAGCCATTTCAGCCGGTGTCTGGTCATACTCGCCAAGCTCATTCGGCAACCCGGCATTGGGATATACGCTTACACAAAACGGTGCGATTTCGGAAAGACGTTTAAGGAACGGTTTCATCTCCCTTGCTCCAAACGAGCAGTTCAAGCCCACCGACAGGAGATTACGTCCGGCAACAGAAGCAAGGAATGCCTCTATTGTCTGTCCCGACAGGATTCGTCCTTGAGTATCGGCTATCGTAAACGAAAGCATGACAGGCACTTCGCGTCCTGTAACAGCCATAGCCTCATCAGAAGCATAAAGCGCAGCCTTCGCATTGAGAGTATCAAAAATAGTTTCGCACAAAAGCACATCGACGCCACCCTCAATGAGTGCAATCATCTGTTCCTTATAAGCATCGACAAGTTCGTCGAATGTAACATTGCGGTATGCAGGATTTTCCACGTCGGGGCTCATTGAGCAGGTACGTGATGTAGGCCCTACCGAGCCGGCAACGAAGCGTGGTTTTTCGGGAGTCGAATAGTTGTCGGCAACCTCGCGTGCCAACTGCGCGGCACGACGGTTTATCTCGCCACACAAAGCCTCGCATTTATATTCCGACTGCGATATTCTGTTTGCATTGAATGTCGATGTCTCAATTATATCGGCACCAGCAGCAAGGTATTTAGTATGAATTTCGCGTATGACATCGGGGCGTGTAAACACCAATATGTCGTTATTGCCTTTGAGCAACACAGGATGCGCGGCAAACCTCTCGCCACGAAAATCCTCTTCGCACAAAGCATATCTTTGTACCATCGTACCCATTGCTCCGTCGAGCACGAGTATCCTATTCTTCAGCAGACTTCTTAAATTCATACTATTTCCTAAAAACACAACTCTATCCCTGCCGAACAAAGGATAGAGCATATAAAAACAATAATAGCCGAAATGGTCAATAATCTTTTCTTATCCTGTCCATTTCGCGTTTGTCATCACGTTCCTTTATCGATTCACGCTTGTCATATTCATGCTTACCGCGTGCAAGAGCAATCACAAGCTTGGCAAGTCCTTTTTCATTTATAAAAAGGCGCATTGGAACAATTGTAAAACCGGGGTTCTTCACCGCCTGTTTCAATTTACGCAGCTCCTTGCGTTCGAGCAACAGCTTACGGTCGCGACGCGCAGAGTGATTATTGTACGAGCCATAAAAATACTCGGCCACATGCATATTCTTCACCCACAGCTCGTCGGCGATGAATGTGCAGTAGGTATCGACAAGGCTCGCTTTCGACTGCCTTATCGATTTTATTTCGGTGCCTGTAAGTACAATGCCTGCGGTATATGTCTCGTTGACGATATAATCGAACGTGGCACGACGGTTCTTTATATTAACATTGGAAACTCTCTTGTCCATAGTATTCAATTAACGCGCAGGGTTGGCTATGTCGCCCACCATAATAGGGAAACTATTATCGTGCAATTTACCTGTCTTGTCCTTATATTTCAGATGTACTCTGAATTTCATTCTTTCATAGCCGTTGATAGCCACCTTCTCTTCATCGGTCAACAACGAGCCTATATCGTTCAAATCGAATGTCAGCAATTTTGTTCTTGCCGTATCGCTCAATTGCTCAGTCTTTGCAAAGAGGTTCAGGTTAATGGTATCGTTGGAAACGCCACGCACAGCCATGACAAACTGTGTCTTTTCGGCAACAGCCTTGTATTTCACATTTACGTTTATCATATTGTTCCACACCCACTCAGGACGCATATAGCTGTCATACAATTCGTAATAGGTGTATCCGTCAAACGGCATATCATAGACACTGGAATCAATCTCCTCGCGTGGAGAAAGACTAAGCGTAGGTATCTCCTCAACCACGTTTACAATTTCCCATTCAACACCTTTACCGTTGTATGCATCAAAGGTGTAATGCAAAAGCACATGGGCACGGTCACCTGTTTCAAGACCAAAATCCCAAGGCTTGTTATTCATGCGGTACAATGTATCCTCAAACTCAGGACGCAGAGTAGCCTTGTTGGCTGTATATATACCACTCAAATACCCCTCTTCGACATAAGAAATCTCACCCGGACCACACGCCAAAAAAGTAAAGACGGAAACAGCAGTCAAAAATATTCCTGAAAATTTATTCATAGCAAAAATTCAAATCAAAACTAAATGCGAAGATACAAACAAAATAGCAAAAGACACGCCCTAAATATAAAATATATACAACAATTATATTTTTTTAGTAAGTAGAATGAATTTTTACAAAGATTTTTTATTGCTATATTTGTTCTACACATTATTTTCACTATCTTCGCAGAACGAAATAGTCTATGTTTCACAATTAAAACATATAAAAATCATGGTTTATTCACACGAAGTAGAAAACATGTGTGTAGTAAAGAAAGGTCCTAACCACGGTCCTGCTCCAATACCCGAAGAGGGCAAATGGATCAAGGCAAAAGAGGTTGCCGACATTTCAGGTTTCACACACGGTATTGGTTGGTGTGCTCCTCAGCAGGGTGCATGTAAACTTTCATTGAACATCAAGAATGGTATCATCCAGGAGGCTCTTGTTGAGACTATCGGTTGCTCAGGTATGACACACTCAGCAGCTATGGCTTCAGAAATTCTCCCAGGTAAGACAATTCTTGAGGCATTGAACACCGACCTTGTTTGCGACGCTATTAACACAGCAATGCGCGAATTGTTCTTGCAGATTGTTTACGGCCGTAGCCAGTCAGCTTTCTCAGAAGGCGGTTTGATTATCGGTGCAGGTCTTGAGGACTTGGGTAAAGGTCTTCGCAGCCAGACAGGTACTCTCTACGGTACATTGGCAAAGGGTTCACGTTACTTGGAGATGGCAGAGGGTTATATCACTCGCCTTGCACTCGACAAGAACGACGAAATCTGCGGTTACGAGTTCATCAACCTCGGCCAGCTCATGGACGAGATCAAGAAAGGCACAGACGCTAACGAGGCAGTTAAGAAATTGACTAAGTCTTATGGTCGCTTCTCAGAAGAGGCAGGTGCTGTTAAGTATATTGACCCACGTAAAGAATAAGGAGGAAAAAGCTATGATAAGACCCGTAAAATTTGAAAGTCAGGATCGTCGTATCAAGCAGATCCTCGCTGTACTTAACGAGAACGGTATCGCTTCTATCGAAGAGGCAAACGAAATTTGCGAGCAGTACGGTATCGACCCTTACAAAATCTGTGAGGAGACACAGCCTATCTGTTTCGAGAATGCAAAGTGGGCTTACGTTGTAGGTGCTGCTATCGCATTGAAGAAAGGTTGCGCAAACGCAGCTGACGCAGCTGAGGCAATCGGTCTTGGTTTGCAGGCATTCTGTATCCCAGGTTCAGTAGCTGACGACCGTAAGGTAGGTATCGGCCACGGTAACCTCGCAGCACGTTTGCTCCGCGAAGAGACAAAATGTTTCGCATTCTTGGCAGGTCACGAGTCATTCGCAGCTGCTGAAGGTGCCATCAAAATTGCTGCAAAGGCAGACAAGGTACGTAAGGAGCCACTCCGTTGCATCCTGAACGGTCTTGGCAAGGACGCTGCACAGATTATCTCACGTATCAACGGTTTCACATACGTACAGACAGAGTTCGACTACTTCACAGGCGAATTGAAGGTTGTACGCGAAATCGCTTACAGCGATGGTCCTCGTGCTAAGGTACGTTGCTACGGTGCAGACGATGTACGCGAAGGTGTAGCTATCATGTGGAAGGAAGGCGTTGACGTATCAATCACAGGTAACTCAACCAACCCAACACGTTTCCAGCACCCAGTTGCAGGTACATACAAGAAAGAGCGTGTTCTCGCAGGCCAGAACTACTTCTCAGTAGCTTCAGGTGGTGGTACAGGTCGTACACTTCACCCAGATAACATGGCTGCAGGTCCAGCTTCTTACGGTATGACCGACACAATGGGCCGTATGCACTCAGACGCTCAGTTCGCAGGTTCTTCTTCAGTTCCAGCACACGTTGAGATGATGGGCTTCCTCGGTATCGGCAACAACCCAATGGTAGGTGCTACTGTTGCTATCGCAGTGGATATCGCTGGTGCACTTTCTAAGTAATTAGTTAGAACCTAATACTTTATACAGAGACACTCTTTCGGGAGTGTCTCTTTTTTTGTTAGAATTTGAAATATCATTTTGGAGTTGATTAAAGCCATTCTGCGGCTTCCTAACTCCCCTTATATACAAATTGCTTGAATCCATATTCAGTAGCCTTAAACGGTCCCACATAAGCCCATAAACCACTATTCCGTGGACCATTTGCGACCAAAAAGCGACCACCCTAGGTGGTCGCAAGTTAACCATATAATCACATTCTGAGAAAAGAAGAAAGGAGTAATTATCACAATAACCCTTATTTAAAAACTAATATTTGTTTTTCATTTTATTTTCCTGTATTTTTGCTATATTCATATACACACATTTATGGCAAAAAAATATAACAGAATAATGCTTGGTAAAGGAAGTTGCTACGCAGACCTATGCAAATCAGAAGGTTTTATAGGAGTAGACTTTCTTAATGATGAAGATCTTACAAGCAATCTACATGAAGATTGGCACGATTTTAACAAACAGTATATACCTATTTGGCTCAACTTACATCCGGACAAGAAAAAAGTTGCAGCCGGCTTGGCATGTGGCAATCTATGGACCGTATGTAAAGGACTTCAAATAGATGATATCATCTTATCGCCAAACGGCAAAGGAGAGTATTATGTCGGCAAAATCACAAGCAATTATTTCTATAAAAAAGGTGAACCGTTACCTCATAGAAGAAAAGTTGAGTGGCTATCAACAGTCATTTTGCGTTCAGAAATGAGCGAACAATTACAACGTTCAACAAATTCTATTGGAACATGCTGCGAAATCACATCATATCGTGAAGAAATTGAGGGATTTATAAACAAGCAATCCCCCACAACAATCATTGCAACCACTCCTGATGTAGAAGATGTATCGGAATTTGCACTAGAGAAGCATCTTGAAGACTTTTTGGTGAAGAATTGGAAACATACAGAACTTGGCAAAAAATATGATATTTACGAAGAAGATGGAGCATTGGTTGGTCAACAATACCCCACTGACACTGGTCCAATCGATATTTTAGCCATTAGTAAAAACAAAAAAACAATACTGGTTATTGAATTAAAACGAGGAAGAGCATCTGATGTTGTTGTCGGACAAATTCAAAGATATATGGGATTTGTACAAGATGAATTGCTTGAAAAAGAGCAACAAGTCAAAGGGCTTATCATTGGCCTAGAAGCAGACAACCGTTTAAAAAGGGCTTTGTCCGTTTGTACAAACATTGATTTTTATCGCTACCAAATAGACTTCAAGTTGATAAAAGATTGACATTCACACTACTTTTTGCTAACATGAAAGACGAATTCACAGAGAAAATGCACTCAGAGTTTACAATTTCAGAAGAAGAAGAAATTAGTAATAGAGTTGGTTCTGCCATACAAGCAGCAAGTATTTTAAAAGTAAACAAGAAGAAGGAATTTGAAGAAATTCTAAAAGGCTATACAGTAGGATTAAGAGATTACCTTAAATGGAAAGAGCATTGGTCTAGATTAGGATTAAGGATAGATCTATTATAATTACATTTAAGATCAGAATGATATTTCCTGAGGTATCGGGTAAGTAATGTGCAAATGAGTGAATGGAAGTTCACTTACATTCACAACGAATGCAGCCATTACTCGCCAAAGGCAACAAACCACAATGGTTGGTGCTCTAAAAAGATAAGGATGCGCAACAGAGTTGCGCTATCGCAGTGGATATCGCTGGCGCACTTTCTAAGTAATTTATTGTAACTCAATAGATTTACAGAGAGTCTTTCTTTTGAACGGCTCTCTTTTTTATAGCGTTCAAATGTCATCCTGAGCGCAAGCGAATGTTGCGATTGAGCGAGTGAAATAAAACTTGTTTTAATTTCACAATGAGCATTAGCAACATCGCCGAAGGCATTGGATCTTATATGGCTCTTTAAGAAACTTCGGAATCCCATAAGGCAATTTATACACAAAAGAAGTATCCGGAAGCTACAAACGAGCCCAGATTAACCAATACTACTCTATTCCGTGCGACCATTTGCAACCAAAAAGCGACAACCTTTCGGGTGGTCGCAAATAGGCCGTTCAATATCGTCCTTGAATTTCTCTAGTATAATTACTATGCTTTCTTTTTCTTCGATAATATCCAGAGAGGCATCGTCCGAGCACACTGTTTGATAGCAGCCACCAAATAGGGAAAATAAATTCTTAATTAACATTTACTTATTTTTTTATTCAACTATTAGGGGTTGGGCGGGATTTGGCTGCGTTTGGCGCATTTGGGCGAGGTCTAAAGACTGATTTTAATACCATATACAAAGCAAATACCTCCGCTAGAATCTCTAACGGAGGTATGTTGTCTAAAATGTGAAGTTCGAATCGTCCTCTTATAAATCGGTAATAATACCAGTGTTATCCTTTTACGAAATCTCATAGCCAAGGAATTCCCACAAATCTTCATATTCGCCATCATCGGTTTTTGCATATACAGAGCAAAGGAGTCCAAAGGCATCTTTCTGCGATATGTTTTCACTTGAGAAGGTCGCTTCTTTTTCTTCGTCACCCTTTTTAAGAACCACTTGCAGTCTTATTGCATCCCAATCATCGCAATCTCCAGTTGCTTTAATATTCAGCACCAGCCAGCATTCGTTGTCAAACATAATTGTAGGAGCGCTGTCCTTTTTGTCCAGGTCAAAAGTCAAATCATTCTCTTCAAGCAGCAATTTGATGGCAGCAACATAACTTATTGTTTCATAAGTCTGCCACTCTAAATTGTTCTTTTCCATAGTTTTATATTATTTGTTAATTTAAACCGTCATATATGCGTTTACACTATCCACAACAAACTATAGTGTCAATTTCACAAACGCATAACAGCAGCAATCCACTCCTGGTTTATTTCATTCCAATAATTACGCCAAGTGACAGGTAACATATCAATCGGCCACGGACGACACTTCCTCTACGCTTGAGAGCCTCCTCATATAAAGTAATCTGACTACCGTATTTCTTGCCGGCGTGGAAATCGTTGTTCTCGTCTGTGAGATGTGCCGGGCTTCCCTGATATGTCTTGTAGTCGACTAAGACGTCGCCCTCGGCTGTGCAATACACAAGGTCAATCTCACCGGTCACAAGTTGGCCACTCTCGTTGACGAAGGAGAATGGCAATTCTCGATCTACCTGAGTAGCTTTGCCGTAAGTCTTTTCCATCCATTTCCAAAAATCGGTGATAGATGTAACTACTGCATCTATGTCAACCCTGACGCCATAAGCTTTAGCAAGAGTCTCGATGATACCCTTATCGCCATTCCACAAACACATTACATGATGGATAAAATTTCCAATTGTATTATCTTTACCATCTACAGCACGAATCTGCATACGCTCTGCAAAGTTTGCAATCAGTTTCGTGTTGTATATATCGGTGGCTGACTCAACCTTGCTTGGAGAAATAAATTTATTCTCAAAGGTTGAACATTCCGTTGGTAGTTTAAGTACATTAAACTCTACTTTTTCATCAATAGAAGACTCTGTATCGTTCGGTGCAATATAGTTCTGTACAGAATGATTCCATTCAGAGCCACCCCATTTAATTTTCGTTGCATTGGAATGAGATTCAATAGACTCACAACCTATATCCAGAAGCCATTGTGCCGGATTGTTTTTACTATCTTTACCCCTAGGCTTTAAAGTTGTTAAAACCAATTGCTCCTTCGGGCGAGTCATACCAACATACATAAGGCGTTTAGCCTCGTTAATAGTGGCACAGCTAATATCTTGGAAGAAGTTATTAGCCTCGAATCTATGCATAATGCTTGAGCAAATGTCCTTGATCGCAGAGGGTATCAGGCGAAGCGATGTATCCATTGCAGTATTGCGGGTCAATACGCCAAAGAATGTTTTATCTACCACTACAGGCGCTTTGTGCAACGAGCACAGAATAACGCAAGGCCACTCCAAACCCTTGGATTTGTGGTATGTCATCACCGAAACACCGTTGTCATCGCCCGGATACTCAATAGGATGTTGCTTGAGATAATCGACAAAACCGACAAGGGTGCTACTCATACCGAAATTGGCACATATACCTTCGTATGTCGTAGCCTTTGCCTCAAGTGCAGAGCAATAGTTGTATGCCGGAACTGAAGGGTCGATTCGCTTAATGAGGTCAGCGAGATTCAACTCCACAACAAGAGTCTCGACAGCAGCACTAACACTCTGGTTGCCGATAGCCTTTCTGATATCTGCAATGCGACCGATAATATGCAAATCAGAGAGCCAATTCTTACCTTTGGCTTCAGATTCGATATTTTGCAATCGGTTGGCTATAAGTTCAGGTATAGAGCAACCCGCCTCAATGCGATTTGCTATAATCGCTTTGGAGAGTTCGTTGTCTCCTCTTGCAGCAAATGATACCACCGCGCAAATAAATGAAGACACATCGTCTGTACTTTTTTCATCATCTGTATAGTTATCAAAACGAGCGTTATATGCAATTCCTCTCTTTCTTAGGGCTTCAGCACAATCTTGTACACCATATTTATCACGAAACAGCACAGCTATTTCGTTGGCTCTGTATGTGCCATTGTCTATTTGTTCTGCAATCAAATCAGCAATTAGATAGTAATCGTCGGCTGACTTTTTGGTTTCAAGATGCACGTGTCTTAACTCTCGCTCCTGTGGTTTAGGAGGATCATTCTCTGTGCGCTTTGGCATACCTAGTTCGATAAGTTCTTTGGGAAGTTGTCCACGGAATACCTTCTCACAGAAGATGTTATTTACGAGATTTACAATAGTCTCGTTAGAACGCCAGCTGCATTCCAAAGGGTGAAGTTTATTGCCGTCTTTTTCCAGTTTCACCTCATCAATAATAGACTTGATGCGTTCGGTATTTGTACCTCTGAAGCCATAGATTGCCTGCTTGACATCTCCTACCCACACGCTCTGTTCCATAAGCTCCGAAAGACGCTCAAATGACTTCACCTGGAGAGGCGAGCAATCCTGGAATTCATCAACAAAAGCAACCTTGTAGCGGCTCTGGATATCGGCTACCACCTCTTTATTGTCGAGCAGTTCGTCAAACTTCTGCAACAGATCACCAAAGTCTAATAGGCAGCGCTTACGCTTGAACTCCTCGTATTCCTTCTTCCACTGAATAGCGAGGCGGAAGATAGCATCGATATATCTCTCAACAAGGTCTCTAACTTGTTTGGATGCTGGAATATTTTCGTATTTATCCTGCAAGTAATTAACATCATCCGGAAGATTTTCCAATAAGTAACCTTTAGGTTCTGCCACATTATTTTTCAGCAATGAATGCAACTTTGAGATGGGTAAATGACCTATCTCTCCATCATAGTTTAGGGCATTCAAAGAGTCAAGAAGTTCTTTTCTTTTTGCCTCTTTGTCTTTTTTTGCATTGTCCGCTATAGCGTTGAATATTCCTGTAAGACTAACTTTGATACGAGCTAAAATGTCGCTCGTAATATCAAAGTCTTTCCACTTTATCACTTCTTCGAGGAGTTTCTTGCTCTCCTTCTTAGCTTCTTTCAGTTGTTTCTCACTAATACACAACTCGACCGTTTTATCGATAATGTCCTTCAACTCTTTTTTCCAGAAACCAAAATCGAGTTGTGAACTTTGGTACTGTAGAAGATTAAAAGAACGACACATCGTGTCGAAGAGCCATAAGTCTTCCTCGGTAGGTAATGACGCCAATGATTGCGAGATACAGAACTTGCTGCCTTCGGTATCCATAATCGACACATTCGCACTGATGCCAAGCAGATACCAATAACGAGATACAAACTGGTAGGCTATCGAGTGAATAGTACCAATTGCGGCATTATCTATATTCATAGCAGCCTCATAGAGTCCCTTCGAATATAGCGTAGAGCGCACCTTTTCGCGAAGTTCCTTTGCTGCGGCCTCGGTAAAGGTTGTAAGAATAATCTCCTCGGCTCGACACTCGCCGTCAATAATCATTTTGGCAATATCCTGTGTCAAACTATATGTCTTACCGCTACCGGCACCAGCGCTTACAAATTTTGTGTTCTTCATACTATTTCAAATTCTTATAACCTTTATCATATTTGTCGTTATCATACACTTTTCCATCGTAACTACTCAACGGAAACATTCTAATTTTAGCCATCTGCTCTGCATACTCTCCCGTACCAACAGAACAACCCTCTACACGCTCAATCTTACCGGCTTTAAGCTGCTCCCAACGGAAACGGTAGCTCATGGCAGCCTCTGCAATCACATCGGCACACGCCCTATCTGACTTTAAATTGATAACGCCAATATCCTTAAACTCATCAGCCGTTAAAATAGTGACATCAGGGAGTAAAACATAGGCAACTCTGACATTGGTATCCTTGCCGAACTCCTGCTTTGCCATATAGCGATACACTTCTAACTGCAAAGCACGATTCTCCTCAATCTCAGTTTTGCGACTCTTGCTACGGCTATACTTGAAGTCAAAGATGACCTTACCGCCCGCTGCATCGCTCAACAGCATATCTGCACGAGAACCCAACGATACGTTCTCGCCAGCCTCTGTCCATTTAGCCTGTTTGAACTCATATTCACAAGCATCTACGGTCAAGTGGTTTGCAATGATTGTTTTTGCCAACTTATCCAATGCCTCTTGCATTTTGTTCCTAAGGCGTCGCAAATCAATGGCGTACTCCGGCAGTCGAAGCAACAACCCCTTCTCATTTACAGACTCCTCGAAGATAGCCTCGTACTTTGTTCTATCTTCATATAATCCACAAGCCTCTTCGATTGATTTACTATCACCAAACACCCTCTCAATAATCAAGTGGGCAACATTGCCAAGCGTTTTGTCCAAGTCTTGTGCCGACGGCATCACCTGGTCATCGAGCTTAGCACATCTCTCACACACATAGGTAAATGGGTGTTGTATAAGTTGGCTAAGGCTTGAATAACTCTCAGCCTGCTTAGCTATATCTTCGTAGCGTTCGTGTCGTTCCTTGAGGTTTACTTGCTCACCAAGTTCTATCAAGATTGGGTTCTCGTTTTGATTGATTACCTGACTGTCTTTAATCGTGTATTCATCCGATAGAGACTTGTGTTGTGCAATGCTTTTCAGACCTCCCTTGATACGCTCGTTGAGCTGCAACACAAGCGGATGGCGAGCAACCTTTTCGCCGTTGCACTTTTCAGCCTCGATGATAGTAAGGCTTCTGGCGTTGAGCAGAAGTCTTTGCATAGCAGTCTGGTTTATCTGAGTGTGCTGAGCACGACTATATGGCATTGCACCTGCAGTCTCCACCTCTGAATACTCTGCATCGTTGAGTATCTCAAACGGGTATGCAACAACTCCACAATCTTCGGCAGGAAACCAAACGACACTCTCTGCTATGTCGTGAAGGTCACCCATTGTAGCAATGGTTGTATGACTGCACACTTCTGCGTCATATTGAGTGTATGTGCTTGGCTGTGCAATATTTTTGCACCACAACTGCAAATCAAGGAAACTAAACTCGGCTGGAGCCTGTTCAAGCATTTTGATAAGCGTGGTGCAGTAACTCTCAATAGAGGCAATCTGCTCCTTTACAATGTCGCTATAGTTGGAATCTTTCATCGCAAGTCGTTGAACAGCCCACTTGCGTAGATTATCATTGAATGATTTCACACTCTCAATATCTACGATATCGTTTTGAGGTATAGGCAAGAAGATGTCTATCTGTTTTGCATATCCGTTTCGCTCTTTCTCGTCCTCAACAGATGCTAAATACTCAATACGGGCTTTATTCCACTCTTCATTATTGATTCCTCCCGATTCTGTCAAGGCATTACACAATTTTCTTCTTAATTTTCTGTCAATCGGGTTTATTGGCAGGTTCAGCCACTCGATTATACGATGAATGTTGAGTGGGTACTCAAACAAACCGTTGCCAAGCATAAACAGTTGAACAACTTGCGGAGTACCGGATGTCATCAACGATCCGATAGTAGGTTTGCCAAGCAGGCGTAAAGTGTTGTCAAAACGCTTTGGCTTTGAGCAGAAATAGACTGCTGAATTGTCAATAGGCTCTGTCGCAACATATCGAAGTGCATCGTCTTCGTTGGTAAACGATATGTAACGGAAAGTCTCGTCGATATTATCAAGGATAATCTTATCCTTAGACTCAGTAATGATCGCCTCCTGGATCTTTCCGAGGTTTCCAGATGCGCAATGAGTCTTCTCTGCGTAATACTCAACCGACACGCCAAACTCTTGCTGCTTGTCAAGTATGTGAGCAATATGAGGTTTTACCTCTTTCTTGCTACAGGTAACAATCACATTGATGTCCTCGGCAAGAATCCTTCCTGCAGAGGCAAGCTGGATAAGCATATACCAATAGTCAGCCTCGCCTTTTGGCATATCGGCAGGCTCAACATCCCGAAGAAGCGATAACTTAATGCTATTGCCGGCATAAGACTTAGCATTCCAACCTACCTCAACAAGCGCATCTCTCCAAGCAAGGATTGTTCGACTCATACCTGCAGAGTCTGTCTTAAATGAGTTGTAGAATGGAGATGACGCATCTACCTTGCCCTGCATACAAGCGTGATAATAGGCGATGCGCTCCTCGTTAGCGACAGGAAGATATGGCACACCTGCATAAAACAAAAGTCTCTGTAATAGTTGTACATCTCCACAATATATATTGCCGAACTCCACATCGCTTGCTGCTTTGCGATATGGTGAAGATGAATAGGCTGGGTTGTAATAAAGAGTCATATTGTATGTTTTTAATTTTCCAGTATTGTAAGGAAGAAACTATTCATATGCATAGTGAAGTCTAGCATTCTTTCTCTGTTTTGTTTTCTTTTCGGGTGCGAGTTCTACAATTTTGTCGTGCTGTGAAAAGTATCTTCCACTATATTCATATGATAGATTATTTATCTACATCATATTGGTCAAAATAAGTTTCAACAAGTGATATAACCTCTTCACTTGGTTTATCTATTTCTAGTGAATAATCATTCATTAGGCATACTACAGGATACTGGCCGATATTAACTATATCTATACAATATTGCAATGCCTCTTTGTTTAATTGCCCAAGATAC
>JAGCLA010000016.1 GCA_017647225.1 Bacteroidaceae bacterium
ATGAAGAACAAGAAGTGGGAATTCGACTTCTCGCCCATCGAGGCCGATGGCGCGTCGGTGGTCGACACGCTCTACACCAAGGCCTACCTGCGCCACCTCTTCCACGCACAGGAGCTGCTGGCCATGCAGATAGCTTCCATTCACAACCTTGCCTTCTACCTCTGGCTGGTGGGCGAAGCACGTCAGCACATCATCGCCGGTGACTTCTCTACTTGGAAGCCCATGATGGTCAAGCGCCTCGCGACAAGGCTGTAAGCCGTGAGCGGTGAGCAGTGAGCGGCCAAAAGAGCATGCTCTTTTGGGGAGATAATATTGACTGTTCTTACACATTACTTCGTGCATGTGGGTAGCGTCAAGGGTCTCGCTTATGCTAAAAAACATCCACCGACACCCCTCGACGAGGGGTGCCGGTAGATAATACGCAATGTGTCAGAGTATTATGCGCTATTACCGACGCCTCAGCTAAAATAAGGGAAACACTGTTTTTTGTCTTTATTATCGTTTTCGTACGGCCTTAGCTGTTTACTTTGTCTTTTGCGAAACGAATATCTCAGACAAAGTTTTTTTTACAAAGTTGGCAACAAAATCCATAATTGTCATACTATCGGGAGCTGATGTTATAGTATTAGAACCCAACTCATTTCTCATAGCATCTACAAATATAGGTTCTTCTATTCTAATTGATATGGCTGCAACGAAACCATGGAAGATATCGCTGCGCTTGATGTCTTTAGACGGGAAGAATTCAGATATTGCTTGTGCAACACTTTCTTTCAATGCTTCCAAATGTGTTCCACCCCATTGGGTTTCCCAACCATTGACAAACGAATAATACTCCTCGCCACACTTGTTAGTGTATGTAAAGGCCACTTCAATATCATCACTCTTGAGATGAATGATAGAATTCTCATCTACTGCAGTTCGGGTTTGTAGCAAATCCTTGAGACCTTCACTTGAATGCATCCTCTTGTCATTGAACATAATCGTAAGCCAAGTATTCAGGCAGCAGTGTTCGTATAGTGTGGACTCAATATGTTCTTCGTAGAAACGATAACTACCGAACAGTGCCTCATCGGGAGTAAACGAGATATATGTACCATCCTCTTTGTCGGTTTCCTCTGCTATATCACTGACAAGGATACCCTGTTCAAATTTAATAGTGCGCAAAACGCCATCGCGATAACTACCTATCTCAAAGTGAGAACTCATAGCGTTGATTACAAAAAGGCGTATACCACCAATCGATTTCTTGGGCATTCTGTTGCCGCACTCTCTAAACTCTGTTACAGCCGTTGTCATATTCTCGTGCGGTATGCCACGACCATAATCGCGCACAGAAACAGTGTGTGCATCAATTACATTGATATCTATGCGCATACTAAATCCCATCCTGAGTTCGTCGGTGCTGTTATAAAGCAATCCCTTGAGCATTTTATACATTCCATCATTACTCTGTGAACCATCACCAAGTTCGTCAATATACATACTGGGGCGATAGCGAATATGCTCAATGTCGGTCATAATGGCTTGATTTTGCTTTAAATTTTCTTTTGATTTCATAAGATTTCTATTATGGATGTTTTTAATTTTCGGCAAAAATAAAACCAACCTCTGCCATTTTTATTCAGACGTTATCGCTATCTTTGCAAAAAATAGACAACAATGGCAACTAACGATAAAGGACAAAACACAATCAGCAAGTATGTTTGGGTTGTAGAGACGATTCTCCGGCATAAGAAAATAACCTTCAAGGAGCTGAGCGAACTATGGTTGCGCGACGAAATAAGCGGAGGTGTTGAGCTTCCCAAACGCACTTTTGATAATTGGCGATATGCCATCTGGGATATGTTCGGAATAAACATAGAGAACGAAAGGAAAGGTGGATACCATTATTATATAGAGAACGAAGAGGATATCAGCGGTAATGGTATATCTTCGTGGCTCTACAACACCTTGAGCGTATCAACTTCTCTGTCAGGATGCAAAAGCATTAAAGATCGCATTCTGCTTGAATATATTCCTTCGGGGAAGAAATATCTTCAAGACATCATTGGTGCATTGAAGGAGAACAAATTACTCACCATCACCTACCAAAGTTATTGGAGTGATGAGGAAAGTTGTTTTGATGTAGAGCCCTACTGCATAAAACTATTCAGGCAGCGATGGTATTTAGTTGCCCGTAGCACACATCCCTATTATCAAGACAAGGGGCCAAGAATATATGCGCTTGACAGAATCAGAGAGTTGCAAAAGATGGATGAGACTTTCAGAATGCCTAAGGGATGGAACGCAGAGGATTATTTTGAAGGTTGTTTCGGAATAATCACCGATAGAGAGACGGATAGGCAATTGGTCAAACTGAAAGTATCGGCCAGTCAAGCCTGTTACTTGCGCGACCTCAAGTTGCACATATCGCAGGAGGAAAAGGAAAGGAACGAAAACTATAGCATATTCACATACTATCTGCGACCAACATTTGATTTTCAACAAGAAATCCTATGGAATAACGAGGAGGTAGAAGTTCTTGAGCCGCAATGGCTCCGAGAAGAAATCGCAGGCAAAATAGAACGCATGTGGCGGAAGTACAATGAATGAAGAAGAACAAAATGAGAGATTGTTATTACAACCCCAATTTCAAACTAATAAAATTGAACGAAATGAAAGAAAAAATGAAGGAGGCCTTAAGACCTATCTACGAAAGAATGCTTGCCGATGAAAGTATATCGAAGCTTTCTGAAAAAAACTATTGTTGTATGGCGCCAGTTGTTGGCAACAATTACCCCAAAGAACCAAGAACAGGATTCATGTTCTATGGCAGAGCAAATAACGGTTGGGAAGTAGGTGTTGATGGTACCTTTGACACGATTTACAATGCACAACTCGATGGACTTTATAAGTACATAGAAGACAACAAATCTGCATTTTTTCGTGTAGCAGGGAAAGTTTTCAGCGAA
>JAGCLA010000017.1 GCA_017647225.1 Bacteroidaceae bacterium
ACAAGTATCCATTTCCGATACGATCAAATAACCTACGTTGTTATATTTCTTTTCCTCCAAGATTAAATGCCTCCTTTGCGCACAAAAATTCAATAAAAAAACTCGTAAATGAAGGGCATTTTACCCCTCAAATATTATAATAAAAAAACTCCCCGAAAAGGGGAGTTTTGGCGTAGATTGCAGATTTTTGGCGTAGATTGCAGTTTTTATTTTAGGTTCAAACTGATTTTCGCAGAGAAAATTCCGTCTTCTGCGCTGAAATCATACATACCTTCATATTTATTTGTAGTTGCGATTACAGAGTGAATACCAACACCATAGAGCGTTTCATCAAAAGTTAAATTATTCTTACATGGGTTTTCTACTTTAATCAGTAATCGCTGCGCGTTACCTTTAATGATAATGTCAATCACCTTGTTGTTCTTATTTTTTTGGGTAGCATGAATGGCATTTTCAAAGAGATTAGCAATTACAATTACGAGATCCTGTGGTGAAACCTCAAGGTCTTGGCTTGCTTTCGCAGAGATTTTTACAGAAATACCGCTTTCTCTCGCTCGTCTTTCGTAAACGGTCAACACGGTATTGATCGTCAAGTTGTCGCAATGTCTTACCTCGCCACACACCTCGTTGTCACTATCCACAAGGCTTTTCAGATATTCTCTTATGCTTTCAATATCGTTGTTATTGGCAAACTCAAGCATAACAGAATTATGGTGACGTCTATCGTGTCTTGATTGACTGTCCGCCGCAAGCTGTGCAGTTTCAGCTTCGATCTGCGCAATCAAAAGTTTGTTTTGTATTTCGACCTCTCTTTTTTCAGCTGCTTCGGACATATGATTGATGCTTGAGAAGATAACGGGATACACCGCCATGATCGAAATGCTTAAAAATACGAATGTGATAACCGCAGGATCGTTAAAACTTGTAAGCCTTACCGGGAATACCGAGGACAGTATTATAGTAATGATAAAGACAGTGTTCACAAATATCAAAGGTGTCCAACCCGTCGTAATGTTCTTTGATGCCGCCCGACAAAGGGTGCATACGTAGCGAAGAAAATAGGTAACGATAGCCAAAAGTAGAACCGCTTGGATAAGCGCGGTAAGTGCCCAATGCAACTCGCTAAATGTGCCTCTTATCATAGTAAAGAGTGACATGGCGATGCAGAAAAAGATCGAATAGGTCAACATGGTAAAGATTCTTTGAGCAAGTCTACCCTTGGTGGTTACAAAGAATATCACATACTGTCCCACAAGAGAAAGAACGAATCCAACGAAGAACTGCAACGCCCAATTTGTCAGCACAAATTCCGTGAAGAACAGAAGTCCTGTTTGAATGGCTATCCACGTCCCCCAAATGATATATGTGATCTTTTTACTGAATTTTAATGTGGAGGAATAGATTCCGGCAGCAGCATGGGCAATAAGTAAAAGTATAAATTCAACAATAGTTCCTAGCATGCTCGATTAGTCCTCCTGTCCTTCATATTGATAATCCCAAAAGGCTTTCTTGATCTCTATGTGCTTGCCTCTCGGAATGGGAATACTCATATCGTTATATAAATCCATCCTATATGTAGACACATTCTTGACATTGCGAAGGTTGACAATATAGGCGCTGCCAACACGGACAAATCCACCGCTTCGCATAAGAACGGTCAAAAGCTCTGTAACAGTATTTCTGACTTTGATCTGCCTACGATCGCTCAGCACTATGTACTGATAGTGTTCGTGAGCTTCTGAATACATAATATGGTTTGCATTGATTGTTTCGATGCCATTCTCTGTTTTGAGCGCAATCATCCGTTCGTTCACCTTTTCGGCTTGCAGGATCGCCGCGTCCAGTGCCTCATAAAATTTCTTGGGATCAAGTGGTTTTATGAGATACCGCAACGTTCCTGTTTCATACCCCTGCGGAGCGTGCTCAACAGAAGTTGTAAGAAAAATGATCGGACTATCAATCCCTCTTCTTCGGATATTCTTTGCAAGTGCCGTTCCCATTTCCTTGTCGATATAAACATCAAGCACAAAAATGTCAAAGGATTTATCATCATCCAACGCATTTTTGAGGGACCTTGCTGAATCGAAAGGAAAAACTTCAAGAGATTGGATGTTTTTCTTGTCTGCATACTTGTTTATATACTGCGATACTTCATCGAGTATTTTTGACTCGTCATCGCATAAGGCAATTCGTATCATACGTTCTCCTCCTGTTTCGGCTTGACAGCGGAGCAGATGTCACCAATGTCGCAATCTAAATAGTCGCATATACGAAGAAGCACCGACAAAGCGACTTCTTCGCCCTTGTTAAGTTTGCTCATCGTACCCGTGGCAATCTTCAGATCTCTGCGCATCTGCGCCCTTGTAATATCCTTCTCAATAAGGAGAACCCATAGTTTTTTATAGCTAACACCCATATTTATACCTCGCAAATGCTAACGCTTGAATATTCTATATTATATCATACTTTCTTTCATTTTGCAACAGGATAGTCTAATGTTCTGATGAAAAATTGCAACATCTTGAAGCATAAATACCTGTTCTTCATGTGTTGTTTGAGGTTTCCATCACGCAGAAGAGAAAAAAGCGGCTGTCATCCAACCGCTTTGATCTGTCGTTGCGTTATTCGCTATGTTCGCATAAGG
>JAGCLA010000018.1 GCA_017647225.1 Bacteroidaceae bacterium
AACTCATCAACAAGAACTGTGAATTGGTCTAGTATTCCCATATATTGCAACTGTTCTGCTACATAAGGATAACTATCTATGGTTACCAATATTTTAGGGATAATACGATTTTGATTGCCCCAAGGTGTAATCATAAAGCAAGAGTTAATATAATCCCGTAATCTGTCTTTTAATGTAGCTACAGCAGTTGAAGTATCTGTCTTTCTCCTGAATAGATGAGCATTAGGAAATTGCTCAGCCTTTGAATATAGAACATTATTACGAGGAGAAACGAGAATGCAAGGTTGTGAAGAATTTAAGAACAATGTTGTACCACCGCAACCTGTATTTACCTTGTTTAAAATATATTTCTTTTCTTGAGGTAGATAGTTTAATAAATCGTGCCAATCGCTAAGATATTTGAACTCTTTAGGTACATAAATTTCTTGATAATTCATAGTTGTAAAATTTATTGAATGTATAGGGTACCGATACAATAAAATGCAAAAACATAATCTTTATTTATAGTATCCTCCCATAATTTGTCAAAAAAAGATTGTAGTATATGTCGTTCACATAGGCTCCACGCCGTGTGAGTGGGGTACTTGTTGCTGTACCCTCTACAGTCTAGCTCTAAAAATTAAAGCCTTTGCGATACTGCTCATTGTATGTCTCTGCGTTATAGCCATGAGTGAAGTTCTCGATAACCTCTTCCTCTGTGAATGCTCCTCCTCTTGTAAGAGTTATCTCATTGCTTTGGTATAGATCGTTTACAAATTCTAATCCTTGTGCATAATCAACACCAGCTTTTGCCATCTGTGTACCAAACCAAAAAACTCCGTCACGCCTTGCACCTTCTTTAAGATAATCCGGGTGAAATCTCTTGCATCGGCTTTTTAGCAAATTCATAATGCTGACATCGCTTGGCCCATCAATAGTAATAATTGGTTTTATCCTCGGAACTGTGTAAGCACTATTGTTCCTATTGCGTACACATGAGGTTGAATAATTGGTATCATAACGAGCATCGTAACTGAAATGATAAGGTGTCGGCGAAGGGTTACTCCACACATTAGGATCGTAACATAGGTAGTTCCGCCTGGCTAGGTCTTTACATTTCGGATCTGTCTTTATGTATGGTGTTTGGAACATAAGCATCAGTTGTTGATACATATTTGTATGCAATAGCGGGTTATTATTGTCGTGTAGCACAAGTGCTTTTAATCCTTTGCCACTAGGAGTACGATATATCCATCCAACGCAAGGAGTCGCTCTCAATCTTAAATAGAGGTCTGTAAACTCTTCTTGTGATGGAATGTGGTCAAAGTCCAATGCTGTTACACTGCTATATTCTACAATCCCGTTGTTGTAAATCCCATTAAAACTCACTGCTGGAAGATACTTCTCCTTTATAGTTTGTAGTTCATCTCCGTTGTAATGATACTGCATCCATTCGGTGATTTCGCGTAGAGAATAGCTACCCAAATATTTGCTGTCATAAAGGCGATAAGTACCATCTCTAATGATTGACATTGCTTCTTTGACTGTAATTGTCTTTAATCCATAGGTCGTCCAATTGAGACGACCAAATAATGTAATCTTTGAATTCCTCATCTTTACAATATTTTTAATTGTTATACATAATGTTTTATTTGCTACAAAAAAGTTGTAGCTCATTTGTAAGGAATTAAGGGCTTTTGAACTCCCTTTTTAAATTATAGGAATAGCGTAGAGATAAAAAATCCCACCAGCCTGGTGATAGACAAGTGGGAGAGGATTGAGGTTAAAGCAAGTTCTTCATAGCCTCATCAACCTGTTCATTATCAAACTTGCTTAAATATATCTGTGTGGTTTTGATGTCTTGGTGTCCTAATGCCTGTGATATAATTCCTATGTTTACGCCGGACTTTTTCAGTACCGTTGCAAATGAATGCCTTGCTACGTATGTCGTTACATCTGTGGTAATATTAAGCTCTTTACCAAAGGTGCGTAATTCTTGGTTTATATCGTGGCATATCTTGTGTGTGCGGTTCATCTTCTGCATTGGAGTAATATGTCGTTTGTGGTGGAGTATCGGGAATAGATAGCCAGCAGATAACTGATAATCTGAATATTTACTGATAATCCTCTTTGCTTCATCTGAGAGTTGCAGATTGATTCCACCGTGTGTTTTCTGACGTTGGTATATTAGACGGTTATCTATGATGTTTCTTGGGGTAAGATTAGCAATATCAACAAAGGAGATTCCACCACAAAGATATGAGAATGTAAACAAGTCCTGTGCTAACTGTCTTATAGGTGTTGAAGTAGAACAATCGGTTTGCATTATCTTCATTATATCACTCTTTGATAACGCACGCTTCATTGTCTTTGTATTAAGGTGGCTTAACTTGTATTCAGTGAACGGATTCTTGTCTTTAGCCACAATCTTTGCTTCTATTGCACGGTTGAATGTAGCTCTCAATGTTCGTAACTGATAGCTGATTGTGGTGTCCTTGTTCCCTTTGCTACGCATCCACTCCTCGAACTTCTTGCAAAAAGAAACATCAATATGACTGAATGTGAAGTTAAGTTTCTTACGCTTGTTGAAATGCTTAAGCACTCGATAAGAATTCTGATAAGCATAACTCGTACCTACTTGCCCTTTGTTCTTTAGGTCTTCAATAAGTGACAGATAAAATTCTTCTACAGTTTTAGCTTTGATTTCCTGTTTCTCTTCGTTTATAAGAGAGGTTGCTGTAAATTCTTCATCATTTGCTCTTTTCTCAAGAATTTTACTCTGATATTCAAGTTTGGTCTGTAAGATGATTTTGTTGATTAGATCTTTGTTTGGACAGTTTGATTTAGGTTCACTTTTATCAAAATCCCAATACTTTGCATCAACTGAGATTTTAAGACTTTTGTACCTACTTTTCCCATCTTGTGCAATTCTTAACATTAATGGGTGCTCTCCATTTGATAGTGTCTTGCTTTTGTAACAGATTACTGAAATTGTAGCATTCATATGGTTTTTGGTTTAATTCTCAGTTTAATCCAATCTATTAAACCACCAATTAAACCGGCTGACACAACAAAAAAAGAGAAACATTTAATCTACTCCTAAATGGTTGTAAATCAAATGTTTCTCTTTGTCGGGATGACTGGATTCGAACCAGCGACCACACGCCCCCCAGACGCGTACTCTAACCGGGCTGAGCTACATCCCGCTCTGTTTTCGTCTGCAAAGGTATATAAAAAACGGTAAATCCCAATGATTTTGGGTATTTTATTTTGTGGCGCGTCTAAAATAAGTGGTGATAGAGCTACTTTCGTTCTGTATGGTATTCATTAATGACAAAATATGTCTATCTTCGCATCCGGCTTTTTAACAAGTATATGAATTATGGACAATAGTGCAAATAAACGGTTGGAAACAAAGCGCGACCCTATGGGGCAGGCTATATACGATTTCTTTCACACGGGTAAGGCTGCCAAGCTGCGTGTCATGTCATCGATGTTTTATGAAGATGAGATGCCTGTAACTACCTTGTTCCGCGAGTTCGACGATATGCCTGTTCAGGAGCAGAAAGCTATTGAACTGTGTCGTGGTAGGGTGCTTGATGTAGGTGCCGGCTCGGGTTGCCATAGCCTTGTTCTTATGGAACGTGGGCTGGACGTGGTGGCTATCGATATTTCGCAACTTTCGGTTGATGTGATGAGGGAGCGCGGTATCAATGCCATGAATGTGAATTATTTTGACGAAACGTTTGTCGAGAAGTTCGATACTCTGCTTTTTGCCATGAACGGTATAGGTATTGTCGGTAAGGTTGAACGTCTTGGCGACTTTTTCCGCAGTGCACGCCGTTTGCTTGCTCCGGGTGGTCAGTTGCTGCTGGACTCATCTGATATAGGCTATGTCTTTACCGATGATGATGGCTCGATGGATATAGACCTCGCTGCGGGATATTATGGCGAGATTGACTACACGATGCGCTATAAGGGAATAAAAGGTGAGCCTTTTGATTGGCTGTATATCGACTTTGATACTCTCTCAATGTATGCCGAGGAATATGGCTTCATTTGCGAGAAATGTATCGACGGCGAACATTATGATTATCTTGCAAAACTCACATTGAAATAATAGACAACAAGTGCGGCATATGCCGCACTTGTTATTTATGGTTACTTCACTAAAACTTTTTCGCCATTTGTAATGTATATGCCGGCAGGCAACGAAATGCGCGTCGTACCCTCTTTGGCTTTTGTCTCGTACACCTTGCGTCCGTCAACACCGTAAATTGCGATATCCTGTGCTTCCAACAATGTTATTGTTATGCAGTCGCCACCTTCGATAAGTGCCGTTGCGCCGGTATATCCTATGCCTGTGGTCTGGCTGAATCTTATGGCGTGGTCATCTATGCGTAATTCGTTGTTGTCGTTGTCTATGGCATAGACATTGCTTATTCCTATATTACGGTTCTCTTCGTTGATGATGCCTTTTGCATTTATTATCAGGTTCAATACAATATCTTCGCCTGTTGTGAACTCTTCATTCTCATCGGAGTATGCAATGATGCGATATTTGTTGTCGCCTTTGTCCTGGAACGAGAAATTGTGATTGAGCAAGGCACTGCCGCCTTTCATCTCTATCAGTTTAATATTGTCGGGCAGGGTGACGTCAAACTGTATTGCTTTGTATTTCTCCTGGTTGTAACTGAAGAGTTTTAGTTCTGTTTCGAGAATGTTGTTTCCTATCTCCATTATATACTCTTCGGAATGGAATTCTCCTATGGCCTGCGGTGTGTTATACCAATACATTGGTGAAGGGGCATCGCCCTCTTTTATCAATGTTGCAACCATGCGGGCGTCCTCAAGGTCTATATTGTCGTTCTTGTCGCAGTCGGCTTTTATCTCATTGAACGATACGTGTGTGTCATTGTTCAAATAAGCCGTTATGAGCGCTACGTCATGTATCGTAAGCTGGTTGTTGCAGTTTGCATCGCCTACAACGGTGTATATGAGGTCGTCTATCTCGTATCTTTCAAGGTTGCTGTATATGTAGTTCATTCTCTCTGTCAACCAGCTCTTGTGGCGCTCCTTCTCTTCTGTGGTGAAGCCATACCGCCACAGGTCGGCATTGTGCAGGAATGAACTTTGGGCAAAGGTATAATAGCAGTCTATGTAGTCGATAATCTCATCTATTGAGTTGTTTCCTATAAAATCAACCCAGGTCTTATAGTAGTGTTTTTTGAACGAAGCCTGTTTAAGCAGGTCGTTAAAGAACTGATATCCGGGTTCCGAGTCCATGGTTGTGTTCAAGACACTTGCTGTTGTGCCGTATTGACAATACACTCTGCTGTACGACGACATCTCATATCCATATCCCCAGTCAAAATCCCAAATCGGGCCGAACTTGTATTTTGATTCAGGGTCGTTTTCGTTCTCCTTGAACAGGAATATGCTCTTCGGGTGTCCCAACTCCTGGTTCAGCGACAGGTCGTTGGCAAGCATGTATCGTGCCAAAGCATCCATGTCAACAAGGTGACTGACATCGTTGCCCTTTATCAGTTCGTCGCAAACTTCATTGAACTGCGCCGGTATGGTTATTTTGCGTTCAGCGGCATTCTTTGTCTCAGGGTCATACAAGTCTGGCTCTTTGACAAAGACAGGGAGTTCGTAGCTGTCTGTGTAGAACTTGAACTCATCATCGGTGTTGCTGTCAAGTTCGAGAAGGTGTCCCGCCTCCTCATCGACATCAACGCTGTTGTTTGCCATACCTATTTTCTCGGTAAACATGTAATTACCCAAGTATGTACCGTTCATGTAAACTTCTACAGGTACAATATGGTTGGTGTATTCGGCTGCTGACAATTGGCCAATCTTCATGGAAATTGCATTGACCATCAGGGAGCCTGCCTGTGCATTGGCAAGAAGTATCCAATTCTTTCCTTTTGTAAGTCCAAAAGGCTTAACCTTGTCGGCGAATTTTAGGCGATATGGTTTCTTGTCGTGGCCCCATGATGAATTTCCGCGTCCTTTTATCTGTACCGAATCTTCGAAATTGTCATATATGCCGAATCCCAGAATACGTATTTTGGCTTTGAGATAATCTTCTCTGTTGACAACGAATTTTCCGTTTTCTATATCAATGTCTATACGTGGAACAGAATTGGGGGTTTCTGTCAGCCAATCGATGGTTACATTGTATTCGTTACCGAAGGGGACGCGCAATGTTTCGTATATTGCATTATCCTCTTCTGCATTGTTAATCTCGGTTACTTTTTTAATCCTCAACTCCGACAATGCAAGGTGGTTCTTGCTGTATTCTCCTGCAGTCTGTAGTATCTTGATTTTTGAGTAGCTGCCTCCCAATTCTATTGTGGGCGAAGTGTATTCCTGTCCGGCTCCACCTTGTGGCATGTTGTCTGTCGTGTAGTTGAGAGTCCTGACAAGTTCCCAATACTCCCCGTCGTTACTTGCATATATCTCCCAAGAGCGAGGGTTATAGCCGCTGATCGGGCGACACATGTAATAAATCTGTATTTTGTCAAGTTCTTCGGGCAGGTCTATGGTAATATATGCATTAACATCTGCTGTCGCATTGTTGGCGTTGCCCCATGTCGAGTGGAAAATTGTGCTAGGGTCATTGTCGAGCAAGTTGGCAAGCGATTCGTTTGCCTGGGTCGAAGGTTTGTTGGTGGCAAGCATATCGGCTGTAAGCTTGACATCGGTCGCTTCCACATTAGTGCCGGTTGAATTGCCCTCCTGTTGCTTTACTCTTTTAATTCTGTAATAACCCGGGTATGTTACGTTGTACGTAACCTTTTCCTTGAAACTTTGTCTTGTCTCTTTGCTTGTCTGCAATACGGTATCGACGTATGCAACGGCTTTATCGTCACTCAGTGTGAAGCTTGCTGTCAGCCATTTGCCAATGGCGTTGAGGCTGAAATGTATATTATTGCTGACAGGCTCTGCTATTGCATCGACATGCAGGTTGGGGTTGTATTTGTTGTTGAATTTGAACGATGTCATTTGAGGCAGTACGGGCTTTGTTGTTGTGCAACTGTCATACTCCTCTGCTGTGTAGTAATATACGTCCTCGTTTTTCAAAGGAATGTACAGTTTGCCTTTGTCGGTATAGTGCTCACCGTCCATATCCTCAAGAAGGAATGATTCTATATCGCCATTTGATAGATATACATACAGCGCCTCTTTCTCCTCTGTTTCTTCATTGTTCTCTTCTTTTTGTACGGTTACGGTACATTGTGTACTCTCGAACAATGCGATATCGCGCTCCAGACTGTTGTATATCGCTGTAAATTGTTCCGGCGAATACACCTCGGCCATTTCCTTTGCTTTCGCAATGGTGGCCTGCATGCTCTCTAGTATGCTTTTTGAACTTATGGGGTAAGTTCCCTTTATATAATTGGGGTATGAAGAATACTGTGCTTGTGCCGAAAGTTCATTTATTTGGTTGCTGTAATAGTTGATTCTTACTGCCAAGTATTGTGACAAGGCCTTTTGTATATCCTCTTTCTTTTTGTTTATCTCGCTCAAAGTCACTGTTTCGGACTCCAATAAGGCGTAGGCTTCGTCTATCAATTTTTCGAGCGTCTTGTCCTCTCCGTTTGTGCATTGCCCGCCAAAATCTCCAAATTCAGCAAGCTTTTGTTCTGCTTCATATATTGTGCTGCCGATAAATGTTCCGGCAATGTCGCTTATTTTCAGTGAAAATTCATTGGCAATATCGTCACTGACATTGACTTCGTATATCGACCAGTTGAATGCAATCGGTAGTGAATATTGCTGTGTGTAATCGCCTTCTTCAAGAGCCTGTTTGTGAAAAAGGTCGAATGTTTTCATTTTAGAGGATGTTCCGACTCGCATCTCGGCACCTATGTAAAGCTTTATAGGGGAACCCTTGTATTCGCTGTCGTAGCTTATCTCGAAATATCCGTCGTTTGTAGATGTTATGTTGACCAATGCGGCTTCTGTTATTGAACTGGTGCTGTATTGCCAACCATTTGCACCATTGTAGTCGCCGTAAATTTTTGCATCGCGAAGGAATTTGCCACTTATTGGCCAATATACATAATATCGTCCATCGCCAAAAGGAACAAGCTGCATAATGTTCTCTACGCTTGCTTCTGTATTTACTTTTTCGGCACAACTGTAAAAAACAGGGCCTGAACCGGTGGTTGTTGATCCTGCTGAATTCGTAAATGTTTTTACCGCATTTCCTTTAAGTACAAAGAAGTTGTTGTCACCAGTAAGCTCTTTTTCGCTTGTTATGTTGTTTCCAAGTGAAAAATCGGGGTCAAATTCTTCCGGTATATATTCTGTTCCTAAAGTTATACCGACAGTCGTGGGGGCATTCTTTACTGCACCAAGGCGTGTTGACCACCCAAGGCTGAAAGTGCTTATTTCCCTTTCAAGAGCAAGCTCTATATAATGGTAATCGCTGACTGCGGGTGTTGAATACATTGAATGGAAATAACTATCTATATAGTAGTCGTTCAAAGCGTACAGGCCTCCTCCGTCTTCAGACCACGCCAAAGAGTTGTGGTCGGCATTGGAACTTGCTGTGTATGAAACCTCATATCCGTTTTCGTCATATACGGTAAGTGAAGATAATGCAAAACAGACATTGTTGCCATTGTGTGCTTCGTTGCTTACCGTTTCGGTAACAGTCAATCTTATGACATCAAAAGAGCCTCCGGGGGTAAACTCTTTTGAATGGAACATATAGTAACTGTCTCCATAGTAGTAATACTCTTCACCCGGTAGTCCATTGATCTCCCTTAATGTTGTGGACCAGCTTTGTGCGTTAATAGCTGTAAAGGATAGTACTGAGATACAGAGTAGGAGTAAATATTTTTTCATGGTATTCAATTGTTGTGCATAATATTATATTTTACAAATATAAAGGTTTTGATTTGATACTTTTAAGTAAAAGGTCTTTTTCTTTATAATTAGGTTATTTTTATGTGTAAATGGCTTGAATCTGAAAGTAAAATCCTATATTTGTTTTTACCTTAATTATAGGAACAGAACAATGAAAATCGTTATAGACGAGAAGATTCCATACTTGAAAGAAACTCTTGAGTCATTCGGGCACGAGGTTCTTGCAAAGCCGGGTGTCGAAATAGACTGCAATGATGTCGTTGATGCCGGTGCGCTCTTTGTGCGTACACGTACAAAATGCAATGCGCAATTGCTCGACGGCTCGTCGGTGCGCTTTATAGGAACTGCAACCATCGGGTACGACCATATCGATACCTGCTATTGCCGTGAAAAAGGCATTGTCTGGAAAAACGCGGCGGGTTGTAATGCCGGTGCGGTACTTCAGTATGTGCAGTCGGTAATCTATGATTGGATACCATGTGTCGAAGGGCTTTCAATAGGTGTTGTCGGTGTTGGAGAGATAGGCTCGCGTGTAGCCTCTTGGGCTGCAAGTTCCGGAATGATTGTATATAGGAATGACCCTCCAAAAGAAAGTAAAGGGGTGGAGGGACTTGTTTCGCTTGGCGAAATTGCTGAGAAATGTGATATAATAACATTCCACACTACGTTGGAACGTGGCGGGGATTTCCCTAGCCTGCATCTTGCCGACAACAAGTTCTTCGATTCTCTCAAGAAATGCAGGTTGCTTATAAATGCGTCGCGCGGTGAAGTTGTTGATAATATGGCATTGCTTGATGCGCTGAATACAGGCAAGGTGGGCGATGTCGCACTCGATGTGTGGGAAAATGAGCCGTATATTAATAAGGAATTGCTTGATAAAGCATTGGTCGCAACACCGCATATAGCCGGATATTCGGCCGAAGGCAAGATAAACGCGACAAGGATTGTTCTTGAAACTTTCCTCGAATTTATAGGCCAAGAAAAGGGTGGCGTTACACTTTCGTTGCCGGCCCCGGACAATAATGTTGTTGATGCGCCTACGGAGCGCGAGGCGCTGCTGTCGATATATTCTCCTAAAGATGACACCATGGCGCTCAAGCATAATCCCGAAGATTTTGAGGGGTTGAGGAACAATTATAAGTTGAGGCGTGAACCTTCTTCTTATAAAATTGTGTTAAAATAATACTGTTTTATGTTGATTTTTGCACAATCTGTATTAAGATGTGCAACAGGTGTGACGAATTTTTTCTATCTTTCTTTGCATTTCATTATTTTTATCATATTTTTGTGGCAGATAATTTCTAATCTTTAAAAATTACAACTATGTCAGAAATTGAAGCAAGAGTAAAAGCTATTATCGTTGAGAAATTTGGTGTTGCAGAATCAGAAGTAACTTCTGAGGCTAACTTTACAAATGACTTGAGCGCAGACTCTTTGGATAGAGTAGAGCTTATCATGGAAATTGAGGACGAGTTCGGTATCTCAATCCCAGAGGATCAGGCTGAGAAAATCGCAACAGTAGGTGATGCTGTTAAATACGTAGAGGAGAAGGTTGCTGAGAAATAAATCTCACTCTTTCCTTTATAAAAATTGACAATTCTATAATGAAATTAAGAAGAGTCGTTGTAACAGGTCTTGGTGCCGTTTCGCCAATTGGTAACGATGTTCCTACATTGTGGGAAAATGCAGTTAATGGCGTAAGTGGCGCAGGGCCTATTACTCGTTTTGATTCATATCTTTTCAAGACACAGTTTGCCTGCGAGGTGAAGAATTTCGACCCAACGGCATGCATGGACCGTCGTGATACACGCAAGGTCGATGTCGATACACACTATGGTGTCGCTTCGGCTGTTGAGGCTATAAACGACAGCGGTTTGCAGCTGGAGCAGGAAGATTGCACCCGCATCGGTGTTATATTCGGAGAGGGTATCGGCGGCTTGGGCGCACTCGAAGATGAGGTGCGCGAATATGCCCGTAATCAGGAAAACGGCCCTCGTTTTTCTCCTTTCCTTATTACAAAGATGATTTCGGACATGACCTCCGGTGTCATATCTATAAGATACGGTCTTAAAGGTCCTAATTATGTTACGACTTCGGCGTGTGCTTCGTCATCAAATGCTATAATCGATGCTTATGACCAGATACGTCTGGGCAGGGCCGATATAATTGTAGCGGGTGGTGCTGAGGCTGTCATTTGCGAACTTGGTGTCGGTGGCTTTAATGCCATGCATGCCTTGTCGGTACGCAACGAAGACCCTCAGGGTGCTTCGCGTCCTTTCAGCAAAAGTCGTGACGGCTTTGTGATAGGCGAAGGTGCTGCGTGTCTTATACTTGAAGAGTATGAACATGCTGTTGCGCGCGGAGCAAAAATTTATGCCGAAATTGCCGGAACAGGTCTTACTGCCGACGCATATCACATTACAGCACCGCACCCCGAGGGTGAGGGCGCATGTCGCGTGATGAAGATGGCACTTGACGAAGCCGGTCTTGCTTTGGAGGATGTCGATTACATCAATGTGCATGGTACTTCTACATATGCAGGTGATATCGCTGAGGCAAAGGCTATCAAGACATTGTTCGGCGAACACGCCTATAAACTCAACATCAGTTCCACAAAGTCAATGACAGGTCATTTGCTTGGCGCTGCCGGTGCCATTGAGGCTCTTTTGACTGTTCTTACAATAAAGAATGGTGTGGTGCCTCCGACAATAAATCATGCAGATGATGACAATGACCCCGAAATTGATTACGGCATGAATTTTACATTCAACAAAGCACAGGAAAGAAACGTGAACGTTGCACTTTCAAATACCTTTGGCTTTGGTGGTCACAATGCAAGTATAGCTTTTAAGAAGGTTGAAGGTTAATAGAATTTTCAAAAAAGCAATAGACAAGATAAGGCTTCTGTCCCGTAAGGATAGGGAGTCTTATCTGTTATTGTATTCAATACTGGGATATGTCCCCAACGATATTTCTCTATATCGCATGGCTATGACACACAGTTCCTCATCGTTGTCCGGAAGTAAAAAACTGGGCTGTAATGAGAGGTTGGAATTTCTGGGTGATGCGGTATTGAGTTCTGTAATATCGGACTATCTTTATTCCAATTTCAAAAAGGAACGCGAAGGCTTTCTATCAAAATCGCGCAGTAACCTCGTTTGCCGCGAGACACTTAATGAGCTTGCTCTCGGTATCGGGCTTGACCGTTTCCTGACAGCATGCGGTTTGCCGGCCCAGCACAACAATTATGTGTATGGCAATGCCTTGGAAGCTCTTATTGGTGCAATATATATTGACAGGGGCTATAAGCAGTGCCGTCGTTTCCTGCTCGACAGGGTCTTTTCCCGTCATCTTGATATAGAATCGGTGGTGGTTGCCGACAAGAATTACAAGAGTCGTCTTATTGAATGGACACAAAAGACCCACAAGGCTATAGAATTCAAGCTTGTGGGTGAAGAACTCCGTAAGGAGGGTGCCTACTTCGTGAGTGAAGTTTATGTCGATGGCGAGTATTGCGGTACAGGTGACGGCTTTTCCAAACGTGAGAGTCAGCAGAAGGCTGCACGTCAGGCGCTTGAAAAACTCGGTCTGTAATTATCTCTCGCTCTTTAATGTAACAGCTGCTTTCAGTCTGTCGCCTCCCATTGGAGGTGTCTCTTTGCAAAGTGTTATTTCTATATTCTCAACCTGCACGAATGTTGAGTAGATTCTGTCGCATATTCTCTTGCAGACATGTTCCAGCAGGTTCGAAGGTTCTTTCATCTCCTTGCAGATGATTTCGTATATGTCGGCATAACTTACAGTGCCTTCAATGCTGTCGCTCTCTGTGCAGCTATGGTTATTTAGGGAGAGTATTATATCGATTATAAACCATGCTCCAACCTCCCTCTCCTGTGGCATTACACCATGGTGTGCATAGAGGTGTATATCGCGCAGCTCAATATTGTATCCTGTAATTTGCATGATCTCTCTTTTAAGACGATGAAGCGACCCGTACGGAGCGCTTCATCGTCGGAATTTATAATATAGTTACGAAGGTACCTGTTATCCACATTTTGAATATCCGCAGCTTGGGCAGTGCAGACAGCCCTCTTCAAAGATAAGCTGCTGCTTGCAATTAGGACATTTTTCAGCGGTAGATGTTCCGTCTTTGATGTAGCGTTTCAAAGCGCGTTCCACGCCGTTCTTCCATGTGTTGATGTTGTCCTCGTCGAGTTCGAGCGATGAAATCAATTTGATTACCTGCTCAATAGGCATCTTGTATCTCAATACGCCGGAAATCAATTTCGCATAGTTCCAGAACTCTGGGTTGAAACGTTCTGACAATCCCTCGATAGTGGTCTTGTAACCGATCTTGTTCTCGAACTGGAAGTCGTAACGTTTTGTGCCGTCCTCGTTTGTGTGCTTGATGATGATACCGTGAGTAACATTCTTTGGCAAGGGGATACCGTCTTCGTCGTCCTGCTGTCCTGTAAAAATCTCATATGGCTCACCATTCAACAAGCCTATGAATGCAACCCATTTCTCCTTGTTGTTCTGGAAACGTACAACATCGGCTTCCAGAATTGTCGGACGTACCTCTGTGATGGTCGGCTTCATTATTTCGCCCTCCTTCTTGTCCGACTTGCTGTCGGTAGAGACAAGAACTCCTGCACGTGAACCGTCGCGATAAACTGTACATCCCTTGCAACCGCATTTCCATGCTGTTACATAAAGGTCGTTGACAAGTTTTTCGTCAACATTGTTCGGGAGGTTGATTGTTACGCTGATAGAGTGGTCAACCCACTTCTGGATACGTCCCTGCATTTCGACTTTTGCAACCCAATCGATGTCGTTTGATGTCGCTTTTGCATAAGGCGAACGTGCGACAATACTGTCTATCTCCACTTGCGAGTAGCGTTTGGTGGTATCGATGCCACTCTTTTTCATCCACTCGACAAATTTGTGGTGATAAACAATGTATTCTTCGAATGTGTCGCCGTTTTCGTCTGTAAAGTCCACGTGTACTTCCGGGTCGTTGGGGTTTACTTTTCTGCGTCTTTTATATACAGGCATGAAGACAGGCTCAATTCCCGATGTGGTCTGTGTCATGATGCTGACAGTGCCGGTCGGAGCAATTGTGAGGCAGGCGATGTTGCGTCGTCCGTATGCCTTCATGTTCTCATATAGTGCAGGGTCGGCCTCGCGCAGTCTGTTGATGAACGGGTTGTTCTCTTCGCGTTTTATGTCGAAAATCTCAAATGCGCCACGCTCTTTGGCAAGCTGTACCGATGAAGAGTATGCAGTCAATGCAAGTGTCTTGTGTACCTCTTCGGAGAACTTGATTGCCTCCTCGCTACCGTAGCGCATACCCATTGCTGCAAGCATGTCGCCTTCGGCTGTGATACCCACGCCTGTACGGCGTCCTTTGCTGCTCTTGTCGTAAATCTTTTCCCAAAGTTTCTTTTCTGCGCCTTTTACTTCGTCGCTTTCGGGGTCGCTGTCTATTTTCTCCTGTATCTGTCTGATTTTCTCCAATTCAAGGTCGATGATGTCGTCCATGATGCGCTGTGTCTTTCTTGCATGCTCCTTGAACAGCTCGAAATCGAAGTAAGCCTCAGGGGTAAATGGGTTGACAACGTATGAGAAAAGGTTAATTGCGATAAGACGGCACGAATCGTATGGGCAAAGAGGTATCTCGCCACATGGGTTGGTCGAAACTGTTTCAAAGCCGAGGTCTGCATAACAGTCGGGAATTGATTCGCGCTGTATTGTGTCCCAGAAAAGGACTCCTGGTTCAGCCGACTTCCATGCGTTGTGTATGATTTTGTCCCATAGGTTGCTTGCATTTATCTCTTTTGCATACAATGGGTTCTCGGCCTTGATAGGGTATTGCTGTATGTATGGTCTGTTCTCGGTAACAGCTCTCATGAACTCGTCGTCAATCTTTACCGACACATTCGCGCCGGTAACTTTGCCCTCTGTCATCTTTGCGTCGATAAACGCTTCTGCATCGGGGTGCTTGATTGAAACACTCAGCATCAACGCACCTCTACGGCCGTCTTGTGCGACCTCGCGTGTTGAATTTGAATAACGCTCCATGAAAGGTACAAGGCCTGTAGATGTCAGGGCCGAATTCTTCACGGGAGAACCTTTGGGGCGTATGTGTGAAAGGTCGTGTCCTACTCCTCCACGACGTTTCATGAGCTGTACCTGCTCTTCGTCGATACGTATGATACCGCCGTAAGAGTCGGCCTTGCCGTCCATGCCGATAACGAAACAATTTGAAAGTGAGGCAATCTGGTAGTCGTTGCCTATACCGGTCATTGGGCTACCCGAAGGAATTACGTATTTGAAATGGTCAAGAAGTTCATAGACCTCTTGTGCCGACATCGGGTTGTTGTAATTGGCTTCAATTCTTGCAATTTCGTTTGCTATACGCCAATGCATGTCTTCCGGAGATTTCTCATAGATTGCTCCAAAAGAGTCTTTCATGGCATATTTGTTTACCCAAACTCTTGCGGCAAGTTCGTCACCATTGAAGTAGTCGATTGATGCTTTGAACGCATCGTCGTAGGAGTAAGTTTTCTTTTCCACTTTTATGTTTTTTTATAGTATTAGCTCTTTCAAAATCGGCGATTACAAAAATAAAAAGCATTTATAAATTTACCAAATAAAACATCGCTAAGTTATTGACAAAAGAAAAAGTTTTCCAAAATAATTTTTAATCGATTGAAAATCAATGAACTAAATTTTTGAAATATGTAAAAAGTTTTCCAAAAAATAAATTTTAATTAATAAAATGGAAAGTAGGTTGATAAAAAAAGAGTAATAATAGTGTTAAACGAGTGTCTAAAATAAACAACGCAGAAAATGGCATGCATACAAAAATAAAGGCAATAATATAGCTGTTTACCCGCAACTTGTTTTCTTCACGAACTTGTCATCCTGAACGAATGTGAAGGATCTTAAAACCGCGTTAAAAAGAGAGATGCTTCGCTTTGCTCAGCATGACAAATAATACTTGGGTCAACATCTATATTATTGCCAAAATAAAAGACCCGAAATTTGAAGTGAACCCCAAAATTTCCGGTCTTTTATTTTGTATGTTCTATTGATTTATGCTCCTTGAAGTGCGAGGTCTATCTCTTCCAGTTCTCCACGGAACTGCTTGTCTGTGTCGGCAAGGTTCTCGATTGTCTTGCAGGCATGGAGTACGGTTGCATGATCTCTGTCACCAATGTATTTGCCTATTTTTGCAATTGACATGTCAAGATGTTTTCTTGCGAGGAACATCGATACCTGGCGGACAAGCACTACTTCGCGTTTGCGTGAACGTGTGTTTATTGCAGAAATTTCAATTCCGTAATAGTCTGCTACCTTCTTGATGATGTCGTCGATTGTGATCTCGCTCTTTTCATAATCGGAGAAATCGCCAAGGATTCTCTTTGCAAGGTTTATATCAATGTCGGCATTTGTTATGGTAGAGTGTGCCATTATTGATACAATGATACCTTCAAGATCTCTTATGCTTGCATTGACATGTTCTGCAATGTATGAAATGACCTCTTCGGGGAATAAGAGTCCGTCTTTGCGTACCTTGTTACGGAGGATATTCTTGCGCAACTCAAAGTCGGGTTTCTCTATCTCGGCAGTCATACCCCACTTGAAGCGTGTCAACAATCTCTCTTCCATTCCCTGCAGTTGCGCCGGTGAGCGGTCAGATGTCATAATGAGCTGTTTACCATTCAGGTGCAAGTGGTTGAAAATGTGGAAGAAAGCATTTTGTGTCTTCTGCAGGCCTGCAAATTCCTGTATATCGTCGATTATCAGAACATCAATGCTTTGGTAGAATCTCATGAAGTCATTGAAGTTCTTCTGAAGGATAGAGTCGGTGTACTGCACCTGGAACAGGTGTGCTGAAACATACAGAACACGAAGTTCAGGATGCAATTCCTTGATTTTTACACCAATAGCATTTATCAAGTGTGTTTTTCCCACACCTGACGAGCCATAGATGAATAAGGGGTTGAATGCTCTGCCTGGTCTGTCTGCAACACTTATACCCACTGAACGTGACAGACGATTGCTTATGCCTTCGACAAAATTGTCGAATGTATAACGGTTGATAAGCATTGAGTCAAGTTCCTGCACAGCCTCCTGCATAGCCACAGGTGCGTTATTGTCGCTGTTACCTGTGCCCTTTTTGCTGACATTGTCAGTGCCGATCTCTGTGGTCAAGTTATTGTCCTTGTCGGCAATGATGCTGTACATGAGTCGTGTGTCGCTACCCATAACCTTAGAAAGGGTAGAACAGAGCAAATCAACGAAGTTTTCCTCGAGGAACTCAAACACAAAATGGCTCTTTACCTGAATGGTAAGAGTGTTACCTACATACTTGAGCGGCTTGATATCTGCAAACCAAGTCGTGTAGGTGGCTTCGGAGACATTGTCGCGAATAATCTCCAAGCATTTATTCCACTTTGTTGTTAAATTAGAGTTCATCTATTTTTTGTCGAGTTTATTTGACTGAAAGAGGCAAATTAAAAGAGGCGCATGTGTCAAGGCCTCTTTGCTGTACCAATTCTATTGCAAATATCTGCAAATAAAAATGAAATTGCAAGTCGAAAAACTTTCCTGTTTTTTTTGATAAAATAACCTATTGTTTATCAGTGGTTTATGAATTGGCCTCATGCAAAGGTTGTTGTTTTGCGTGAAAATTTTTATACGTTGATAATCAATGTGTTACATTCTTTGTAAGGCTTTTTCTTACTTTGTGTAAGCTTGCTGTAAATGCGTTTTGCGCTGTTTGTCGCTCCCTTTGGCATTATTGGGAATTAATGTTCCGGCAAATCTTCTTATTTGGAATAATTCTATATAATGTGAATAATTTTTTTATTTGGAATATATTTTTAGAGGGAAAAAATTGTGTCAAAAAAAGTTGTTTCGTTATATATTCTTTGTTATAATTATAGCGTTTCGCCCGTGTTGGATGAAACGCTATAATGGTTCTTTATCTTGCAAGTTCAAGGTTCAGTTCCTTTCTTAATTTTTCAATCAGAGGATTCTTCTCCTTGAGTATCTCAAATTGTTTTGCCTTGTCGTTGACATGTCTTTCCACAACAACCTTGTTTACTTTGACATTTATCTTCAACATCGCATTGCCCAGTTCCTTGCTCATGCCCCTTATTATTCGGGGGCTCTCTTTTTCGAACATCTCTGCCGCCATCTGGTTGTCAACCGATATGGTAAACGACTCTTCGCTGTCCATTGTCGGGGATAGCATCTTCATTCTGTCGGCAAGAGCCCTCTCGTTTTCGGGAAGTTGTAGAGCGTATGCGGTCCAAGCCTGTACCAGCAGGTCATTTGTTATCACCTTTTTTGTCGTGATATTCCTGTCGTTGTTCTCGTTGCTGCGCTCTGTTGCTGCAACCGGTGTCCTGCTCTCTGTCGTGTCAAGAATTCCTCTTGATTTACGGAACATGCCACCGAGGTTTCCTCCCGTTGCTTTTCGTGTCTGCAGCTCTATTGGTCGGCCGTTGACAACATTGGGCTGTTCGTTGGCTGCGGGTGTCGTGCTTTTGGGCGTTTCAACATTTACTGCCTTGACGGGCTGTGACGGTGTGCTGAGATTCCTATTCTCAACATTGGCTCTCTCGTTTACAGGTTGTGCAACTTTGTTCTTCTCCTGTATGTTGTTGAAGATGGGTTTTAGTGTTTTCGGGCGTCGCCCACTGCTGTCGTCGCTGTCGCCGTCACCTGCCTGGACAAGCTCTATAAGTGTCAATTCCACCAAAAGACGTTTGTTTCGGCTTGTGCGGTAGTTCATGCTGCAATTGCTGCATAGTCTTATGGCGTTGAACAGCATCTTCGGTTTGCAACGCTTGGCTTGCTCAATGTATCTGTTGCGCAGTTCGGCACTGCCTTCGAATAGAGTTGCTGTGGCTTCGTCGCTGTTGACCAAGAGATCTCTGAAGTGTGATGCCGCGCCTTCTATGAAAATGTTGCCTTCGAAGCCTTTGTTGAGGACATCGTTGAACAATAACAGACTTTGTGGCACCTTGCCTTCAAGAATAAAGTCTGTGAGTCTGAAATAATACTCATAGTCGAGTACATTCAAACTCTCTATTACCTTATTATATGTAAGGTCGCCTTGTGTGAAACTTGCCATCTGGTCGAAAAGCGACAAGGCGTCGCGCATACAGCCGTCAGACTTCTGTGCAATTATGCGGAGTGCCTCATGCTCGGTGTTTATGCCTTCCTTTCCTGCTATATGTTGCAAGTGTGCTATGATGTCGGCCGATTCTATTCGGCTGAAATCGTATATCTGGCAACGCGACAGGATAGTCGGGATAATTTTGTGTTTCTCGGTTGTCGCCAAGATGAATATGGCGTGTGCGGGCGGCTCTTCAAGTGTCTTCAGGAATGCGTTGAATGCCGCCTGTGACAACATGTGTACCTCGTCGATTATATATACCTTGTATTTTCCGACCTGTGGCGGTATGCGTACCTGCTCGTTCAAAGAACGTATGTCTTCGACTGAATTGTTGCTGGCAGCATCGAGTTCGTATATGGAATAGGAACGCTGTTCGTTGAAAGAACGACATGACTCACATTCGTTACATGGCTCGCCTTCGCTTGTCAGGTTCTGGCAATTTATTGTTTTGGCGAATATGCGCGCGCAAGTGGTCTTTCCGACACCTCGTGGACCGCAGAACAGGTATGCGTGTGCCAATTTTCCTGTCTGTATGGCGTTTTTGAGTGTTGTCGTCAATGATTTCTGAGCAACAACCGACTCAAATGTATCGGGGCGGTACTTTCTTGCCGAAACTATATAGTTTTCCATATTTTAGAAATGGTTTTGAGTTTTGTTAAATGTAAGACACGTGCTGTTTTAATTTCAGCGTTCTTGTTTCTTTCTTATGGCAAATATACGAAAATTTTTATACATTTGCGGTATATTCATTAATCCATATTTGTTGTATGCTAAAAAAACTTCTTCCGCTATTTGATTGGATAAAAAGACATAAGTACATATCTGCTACAATCGTATTCCTTTTTATAATATTTGTAGTAGATGATAACAATATGTTCAAGCAATACAAGAATCAACGTGTCATAGCAGAACTTGAAGAGGAGATAGAGACTATGAAACGCGATTCGGCGGAAATCATCAAACGTCAGTTGCAACTTGATTTTCGTGGCGACATAGAGGCGGTGGAAAATCTTGCACGCGAGAAGTATGGCATGCAGAAGGATAATGAAGATGTTTTTGTTGTAGAGGATTGATTATGAAAGCAATGAAATTTTTATATTATGCAGGTGCAGCGCTGTTGCTGCTTGGAGTAATGGCGAGAATGTTCCTTCCTGAATACTATGCGTATATATATATGTCGGGTGCGGTGATGTTTGCTCTGATGCAGTTCTTGTTGCGTCCTCGTGGTTGCTCTCTTACTCTCCGCCGTCTTGTGAATCAGCAGCAGCTTGCCGGTCTGTTGTTCATTGTGGCCGGAGTGTTGATGTTTACACATACACGCAATGAGTGGATGGTGCTTCTGACATGTGGAGCTCTGGTGGAACTCTATACTGCTTACAGAATACCACAAGAATTGGATAATAATAAATAAGGTATAGCTTGTTGTCAGTCGGCAAGTTCTATGATTTCCAACTCTTTTACATCCTTGCCGTCAATGATGAATTTTACAAGTGTGCGTACCTGCTGCCAACCCTGCTTCCCGGCAGCTCCGGGGTTAATATGCAGGCAGTCTATCAGGTTGTCATGTTTTATTTTCAGTATATGAGAATGCCCGGCTACGAAAATGTCGGGCTTTTCTTTGTATATGGTACTCCTTATCGACGGGTCATATTTGCCGGGGTAGCCGCCTATGTGTTTCATTATAACCCGGCACCCTTCAATCTCGAATTTCAGAACCTCGTCGAATCGTAAACGCAGCTCCTGACCATCGATGTTGCCATATACGGCACGTACAGGGCAGATGGCTTCAAGACGTTCTATGATTAGCCCTGAACCTATGTCGCCGGCGTGCCATATCTCGTCGCAGTCGGCAAAGTGGCGTGCATATTTCTCGTCCCACCAGCTGTGGGTGTCGGACAGAACGCCAATCCTTTTCATTATACAAAACTGTTTGTGATGAAGTTGTAGAGGAAATTCACAGTGCCTTCAATACCCATGCGTGATGAATTCACGCAAATGTCGTAGCTGCGTGCCTCGCCCCAATGTGTTGTCGCATAGTAGTCGTGGTATGAACGACGGCGCTTGTCGCCTTTTTCTATGAATTCAACGGCCTTCTCGTGGTTGAGGGACTCTTTCTCCATTATGCGCTCAATACGTTCCTGTGTATCTGCGGTAATGAATATGCTGAGCTTTTTGGGGTGGTCGCGCAATACATATTCCGAGCAACGTCCTACTATTATGCAAGGCTCTTTGTCGGCAAGTTCTCTGATTGTCTCGCTCTGTATCTCGAACAGCTTGTCATTTGTCATGTAGCTATCTCCCGGAATGTAGTTGCTCATAGAGCCGTGTATGCTGAACAAACCGTTAAGGAAACCGCTTGTTTCACGTTCATCGGCATCTTCAAAGACGGTGGTATCGAGTCCACTATCCCTTGCTGCAACCTCAAGCAGGGTCTTGTCGTAAACCTTTATATTCAGCATTGCTCCCAACTTTTCGGCAATCTCTTTACCTCCACTGCCAAGTTGGCGTCCTATAGAAATAACGTAGTTTTTCATATATGTCGTTATTAAAGGTTGTTACTCTCTCTCTTCCACTCTCTGAATTGTATGTATAGCATTACAATTGTAAGCATCGCAGCAATGATGTCCGAAATAGGCATGCTGTACCAAACACCTTCTTCGCCAATGAACATGGGGAGTATTATCAACAGCGGAATCAACAGCAACACTTGTCTTGTTAATGACAGGAATATCGATTTGTTGACCTTGCCGATGCTCTGGAAAAAGTTTGTTGTTACAAGTTGGAAACCTATCAGCGGCATGAATATCGACATTACACGCATGGCCCATGCAGCCTTGTCAATAAGTTCGCTTTCTGTGGTAAATGCTTTAGCAACCGTTTCTGGCATGAATTCGCTTATGATGAAACCGAGGGTCGTTACGGCTGTACCCCAAATTATTGTCAACATCAAGGCTTTGCGTACTCTGTCGTGTCGGCGCGCACCATAGTTATATCCCACAATGGGTTGCATACCCTGTGTCAAACCGAGTACCACCATTACGAAAACGAATTGTATTCTGTTGGCTATGCCGTATGCCGCAATTGACAAATCGCCGTTCTCGCTGTAACTACGCAATCCCTTGTTTATGATGATGACCACAATACATGCGGCTGCATTTATGAAGAATGGCGACATGCCGATGCTTAGGATTCCCGACACAATCTCTCTCTTCAACTTGTATATGCCGCGTTGCAGGTGTAGCAGCTCGTTGGGGTTGCTTAATAATCTTGTCTGCCATATCAAGGTTATGCACTGCGCCAGAATTGTTGCTGTTGCAGCACCCTTGATGCCCCAGCCGAGAGCATATATGAACAGTGGGGCAAGTATTATGTTCATTACCACTGTGATGATGGTCGCGTACATTGCCTGTTTGGGGTGTCCCGATGCTCTTAATGCGGCATTTATACCAAAATAAAGGTGTGTTACCACATTTCCGTAGAGAATAATCTGCATGAAATCGCGTGCAAAGGGAAGCGTTGTTTCGCTTGCACCGAAGAATCGTAGAATCTCATCAAGGAAAATCAATGATACTCCGGCAAAAATACAGCCCATAATTACATTCAACGTAACAAGGTTGCCAAGAATGTTTTTAGCTGAATCATAGTCACGTTGTCCGAGTCTTACCGACAGCTGTGTTGCTCCGCCCACACCTACCATTGCACCGAATGCCGCCGACAGGTTCATGAACGGGAATGTTGTCGCGAGGCCCGAAATAGCCTCCGCTCCTACATTCGGAATGTGTCCTATGAAAACGCTGTCAATCATGTTGTACAGCGAAGCTGCTGTCTGTGCAATAATGGCCGGTATGGCATATTGCATCAGCAGTTTACCGATATTTTCCGTACCCAGCTCTGTGGGGATTTTCTTGTTCTTTGTAGTGCTCATAAAAAACTATAAACCCTCTGTGCTTGTTGCAAAAAAAAATCATATCTTTGTGCTATAACCGTTAAGGTTATGGAATTATTTTACAAAAGTAAACAAAAAAATCAACTATATAATATATGTCGGCGGAAAAGAGTGTTTTGGTTGGAATGAGTGGCGGTATAGACAGCACAGCTGTGTGTCATATATTGCTTTCGCAGGGCTATAGGGTGGTAGGTCTTACTTTTATCACATGCAGTGCCGGCGAAGATGCTGCTCAGTCGGCAAAAAGACTCGCCGACAACCTTGGGATAGAACACCATATCGTCGATGTGCGTGAGGAATTCCGTCATTTGGTGGTGGAGCCGTTTATCGACAGTTATCTTAAAGGTGTCACTCCGAATCCATGTGTCAATTGTAATCCGACGGTGAAATTCCGCCTGCTCGAAGAGTGGGCTGACAAACTCGGCTGTAAGCATATTGCCACAGGGCACTATGTCAAGGTCGTTTCTCATGGCGATGGTTGCGAAAAACGATATTATATAGTTACAGGCGACGACGACCGCAAGGACCAGAGCTATTTTCTCTGGAGGCTTACCCAAGAACAGCTCTCGCGTGTGATATTCCCTCTTGGCGGTTTGGAGAAAAGCGATGTCCTCGACTATCTTGCCAATAACGGTATGCAGAGCGTGGCAAGTTCGGGCGAGAGCATGGAGGTATGTTTCATTCCGGGTGATTATCGCGATTTCTTGCGTGAAAATGTTCCGGATATCGAAGAACGTTTTGCGGGAGGCTCATTTGTTGATAGTGAGGGTCGTGTGCTCGGCAAACACAAAGGCTATCCCTTTTACACCATAGGACAACGCAAGGGACTTGGTATAGCTCTTGGCAAGCCGGCTTATGTGATAAAGATAAACCCTGCAAAGAATACGGTAATGCTTGGAAGCGAAGAGCAACTTGTTGCACGTTATATGCTTGTCGATGAACCGCAATGGGTTGGGGACGTGCCGGAACGGGTTTCGGTGCGTGTGCGTTATCGCAGTCGCCCGATAGAGTGTGAAGCACCAGTTGCTGTAGGCGACGGACGTTGGCTTGTCAGGTTACATGGTGAGGCATCGGCTATAACACCGGGGCAATCTGCCGTGTTTTATTGCGAGAACACTGTTGTTGGCGGTGCTTTCATAGCGGACCAACGTGGTATAAACCAATGGATACCCAAAGAATGATTAACAGTATAGAAAATCCATTGACCCTGTATTCACTTAACGGCCTTGTACGCGAGGCTGTCAGCAGTGCTATGCCTTCGCGTTATTGGGTAACCGGCGAATTGAGCGAGGTGCGCGAGGCTGTCAACGGGCATTGTTACATAGAGCTTGTGCAACGCGATGAAACGACATCGGAAATTGTTGCAAAAGCGCGTGGCACAATATGGTCGCGCATATATTCGCTGCTTCGTCCCTATTTCCTTGAACAGACAGGGCAGCCATTTGCGCAAGGACTCAAGGTGCTGTTGCAGGTAGGTGTCAATTTTCACGAACTTTATGGTTATACTCTTGATGTAAGCGACATTGAACCTGCATATACAATCGGTGACATGGCACGTCAGCGACAGCTTGTCATCAAGCGTTTGACCGACGAAGGGGTCATAGGACTAAACAAGGAACTTGATTTTCCTCTTTTGCCACAGCGCGTGGCTGTGATATCGTCATCGGCGGCTGCGGGTTACGGCGACTTCTGCGACCAATTGCATAACAACGGTTACGGATTTGTCTTTTATACCAAGCTCTTTCCTGCACCTATGCAAGGCAGTGGGGTGGAAAATGGAATAATATCCGCTCTTGATCTCATAGCGCAGGAAATGGAACGTTGGGACGTGGTAGTGATAATACGTGGAGGTGGTGCAACAAGCGAGTTGTCATGCTTTGATACATACGAACTTGCCAACAACTGCGCGCAGTTCCCTTTGCCTGTAATAACGGGAATTGGTCATCGTCGCGATGAGAGTGTACTTGATATAGTGGCACATACGAGTGCCAAGACTCCGACAGCCGCTGCCGAACTGTTGGTACATGCGATGCTTGCGCAGGCAGCGCGGGTTACTGAAATGCAACAAGAAATAGTTTCGGCTGTACGTGGCAGGCTCGACTGTGAGAAACATCGCCTGCGTTCAATAGTGCAGCGTGTTCCGGTTGTTACGGCGCTTTTTATGCAGGGGCAGCATCACAGGCTCGACCTCTGGCAAAAATACATGGACGCATCATCGCCTGAGCGAATCCTTGCACTCGGGTACAGCATAACACGTGTAAACGGCAGGGCTCTCCGCTCTGTCAATGATGTTGCTGTTGGTGATGAAGTGGTTACAACTGTTTCTGGTGGAGAATTTACAAGTAAGGTAACAGATAAAAACAATATATAATGGAGAATATGACATATGCCCAGGCTATAGAACGCCTTGAGGAGATAATGAACAAGGTGCAGGGCGGAGGAATGGATGTCGATAATCTGGCGGTTGCCTTGAAGGAGGCTTCTGCGCTTGTGCAGTTCTGTCGTGGCAAACTTTATAAAGTAGATGAAGAGGTCAGACAGCTGCTTGAAGGAATGAATGATGAAATTATAGAGTAAAGAAACTGCAAACTTTTCTTACTCTGTTTTTTCTTTTCCACCAAAATGTTTAACTTCGCGACTTGTTAAAAATAAAAAATAATCATGAAAGATTTGGATTGGTCAAATATAGGCTTCGGATATAGAAAAACCGACTACAATGTACGTTGCTACTATCGCGACGGTGCATGGGGAGAAATTGAGGTAAGCTCTTCGGAACATATCAATATGCATATGGCTGCAACATGTCTGCATTATGGACAGGAGGCTTTTGAGGGCTTGAAAGCTTTTCGTGGCAAGGACGGTAAGGTGAGAATCTTCCGCCTTGAGGCTAACGCAGAGCGATTGCAAAGTACTTGCGACGGCATACTCATGCCTCAGGTAAGCGTGGAACTTTTCCGCAAGATGGTTACCAAGGTGGTCGAACTCAACAAGGATTACATACCTCCTTATGAGAGTGGTGCATCACTTTATATACGTCCTTTGCTCATAGGTACAAGTGCTCAGGTCGGTGTTCATCCTGCGTCGGAATATCTGTTTATCATATTCGTTACCCCAGTAGGCCCTTACTTCAAAGGCGGTTTCTCAACCAATCCTTATGTGATTATCCGCGAATATGACCGTTCAGCACCTCTCGGTACAGGAAAGTATAAGGTGGGCGGTAACTATGCGGCAAGCCTTCGTGCGAACAAACTTGCTCACGACAAAGGCTATTCTTGTGAGTTCTATCTCGATGCCAAGGAGAAGAAGTATATTGACGAGTGTGGTGCTGCCAACTTTATCGGTATAAAGGACAATACATACGTGACACCTCTTTCAACATCTATTTTGCCGTCAATAACCAATAACAGTCTGCAGCAGATTGCAAAGGATATGGGCATGAAGGTTGAGGTGCGTCCTATTCTCGAAGAGGAACTTGCTACATTCGAGGAGGCCGGAGCATGCGGAACAGCTGCCGTAATATCACCGATTGAACGCATCGATGATCTTGAGATGGGCAAATCGTATGTCATTTCAAAAGATGGCAAGCCGGGTCCTGTATGTACAAAACTATATGAAAAATTGCGTGCCATACAGTATGGTGATGTAGCCGATCCTTATGGTTGGGTAACTGTTCTCGATATTTAAGGCTATGGGTAAAGGTAAGTTGAAAAAGTTTGCCGACATGGCACAGTACGACAATGTCATCGAGCATCCCTATTCGGTGATTGATGATGTTGCTTTCCCTTTGCGCGGCAACTGGAAACGTGATTTCTTCAAGAATGACAATCCTATTGTATTGGAATTAGGTTGCGGTAGGGGAGAATATACCGTAGCTCTCGCCCGTCGTTTCCCCGAAAAGAACTTTATCGGAGTAGATATAAAGGGCGCGCGAATGTGGACCGGTGCTACCGATGCCAAGAACGAAGGACTTGCGAACGTCGGTTTCTTGCGTACCAATATCGAAATAATCGACCGTCTGTTTGCGCAGGGCGAGGTAAGCGAGATATGGCTTACATTCCCCGACCCACAGATGAAAAAATATACCAAACGTTTGACCTCTTCACTCTTTCTTGCGCGTTACAGGAATATCCTCTCTTCGGACGCCGTTGTTCATTTGAAGACCGACAGCAATTTCATGTTTACCTATACCAAATATATAACATCGGTAAACAATCTTCCTGTTGTGGAGTGCATTGAAGACGTGCATGGTCAGGCAGAGGTAAGTGATATCATGCAGATACGTACCTACTACGAATCACAGTGGTTGTCACGTGGAATCACAATCAAGTATATAGCATTCAATCTGCCTGCAAAGGAGCAATATGAAGAGCCGAATGTCGAAATTGAACTTGACGAGTACCGTAGCTACAACCGCAGTAAACGCAGTAGCCTTGAAACCAGTAAATGATATAAAATTACTTTATTATGTTCAAACATATAGTAATGTGGCGTTTTATTGATGGTGCCAACGGAAAAAGTAAAACCGAACATGCTCTTTGGGTCAAGGAGAATCTCGAGGCGCTTGTTGGTGTCATTCCTGAAATAAAATCTCTTGAGGTAGGTGTTAATGTCTGTGTCGCAGGTACTGCATACGATGCAGTGCTCGTCAGTGCTTTTGACGATGCCGAGGCGATGGAACGTTATAAGGTGCATCCGGCGCATGTTGCAGTTGCCACTTATTTCAAGGGTATAACCGAAGGTCGTGCCGAAGCCGACTATAATATCTGAAATTGAACTATGGCATTATATCCTAAATTGATTCTTGATGCTCTCGAAAAGGTACGTTACCCCGGTAACGGTAAGAATCTTGTCGAGGCTGAAATGGTTGATGACAATATCCGTATCGACGGTAACAAGGTTAGTTTCTCGCTTATCTTTGACAAACCGACAGACCCGTTCATACGCTCTGTTGTGAAGTCGGCTGAGGCTGCCATACATATGTATGTTGGCAAAGAGGTGGAAATAGAGGGTAACATCAGTGTTGTCAGCCGTCAGGCTGCACGTCCCGAAGTGGGTAAATTCCTTCCACAGGTAAAGAATGTGATTGCCGTTTCTTCGGGCAAAGGCGGTGTCGGCAAATCAACAGTATCGGCCAATCTCGCTATAGCATTGGCGCGTCTTGGCTATAAGGTAGGCCTTTTGGATGCCGATATTTTTGGACCTTCCATTCCAAAGATGTTCAGCGTAGAGGATGAGCGCCCGTATAGCGAGCACATTGACGGTCGCGACCTGATACAGCCAATTGAGAAATATGGTGTAAAAATACTTTCAATAGGTTTCTTTGTTGACCCCGACCAGGCTATTCTGTGGCGTGGCGGAATGGCAAGCAATGCTTTGAAGCAGCTGATAGCCGATGCTAATTGGGGCGAACTCGATTATTTCCTTATCGACCTTCCTCCCGGAACGAGCGACATACACCTGACAATTGTGCAATGCCTTGCCCTGACAGGTGCAGTCGTTGTAACGACACCACAGGAGGTTTCTCTTGCAGCAGCCATAAAGGGTGTGAATATGTTCATAAACGAAAAGGTGGCAGTGCCTATACTCGGACTTGTTGAGAATATGGCGTGGTTTACTCCTGCCGAATTGCCAAACAATAGATATTATATCTTTGGCAAGGAGGGTGGTAAGCGTATGGCCGAGGCCTACAATATACCGTTGATCGGACAAATCCCGTTGGTACAGAGTATATGTGAGAGCGGCGATGCCGGAATACCTATAGCCATGAAAGCTGAAAGCCCCGACGGACAGGCCTTCATTCAGGTGGCGGCAACATTGGTTGAAAAGACAAACAAGCGTAACGCCGAACTTCCCGAAACAAGAATTGTCGGTATGTAATATAAAAGAAGTGGTCTTTTTGACCACTTCTTTATTTATAGTCTGCTTATTTGGTAGTAGAAATAGATAGCAGCGGATACAAATACAACTCCAACTGCACCATAAGCCCATCGGGCTCCATTACGCCCGAACCTCTTTACAACCCACCGCGCGTTGTCAGCGGTAAACAGCCAATCGTTGTTGAAAACAGATGCCCATAAGGCAATTATTCCCGTAAACAGGAAAATGGCCTGGACTATATAGTGCATTATCATGCCTGCTCACTCTGTGGAGTCCATCCCTGTGCCTTCAGTTCCATTTCCACTCCGTCGCGTGTGATGAGTGCAAGCCCCATATTATCGCTTGCAATGTGTCCGATAACGCGTACGTCTTTCATGGAAGCCACCTTCTCGTGGTCGGCAATAGGAACAGTGAACAGCAACTCAAAATCCTCGCCACCGTTGAGGGCGCATGTTATGACGTTGAGGTTTAACTCCTCAGCCATAATGGCTGTCTGGTAATCGATAGGAATACGTTCCTCATATATGCGGCAACCTACACCGCTCTGCTTGCATATATGCATGAGCTCCGAAGACAGACCGTCGCTGATGTCAATCATGGATGTCGGCTTGATGTTCTCCTCACGCAGTTTCTCTATGACTTCCTTTCGTGCTTCGGGTTTCAGCTGGCGCTCAAGAATATACTCTTTGCCTTGGAAATCGGGCTGGATGTCCTTTCCTGCTGTTGCGATTTTTTCGCGTTCAAGCAATTGCAATCCCATATATGCGGCTCCAAGATTGCCTGTAACACAAATAAGGTCGGTCTCTTTTGCTCCGTTTCGTTTTACGGTTGTTCCTTTAGGTGCTGTACCAATGGCTGTAATGCTTATAGCAAGGCCTGTAAGCGAAGATGAAGTGTCGCCACCGACAATGTCAACACCGTACTGCTGGCAGGCAAGTTTCATGCCGGCATATAATTCCTCTACATCCTCGATACAGAACTTACGGCTTAAAGCAAGAGAAACCGTAATTTGCTTTGGAGTGCCGTTCATTGCGTAAATGTCAGAAATGTTGGCAACGACAGCCTTGTATCCGAGGTGTCGCAAAGGGAAATAGGTGAGGTCGAAATGAATTCCCTCCATTAAGAGGTCTGTGGTTACAAGTACCTCTTCATTTTCGTTGAATTGCAATATCGCGGCATCATCACCTGCTCCTTTTATCGTCTCCTTATTGCTTGTACTTAACTCCTTGGTGAGTCTTTCTATAAGTCCGAATTCACCAAGCGAAGAAATTTCTGTACGTTTAGTCGTGTTCATGATTTGTGTCTGTGTTTCTTATGCTCTGTTGATTATCTCGCGGAATATGGTTGTCATCTTAGGCTGTGCCTCGTCGGCAGCTTTCTGCACCTCCTCGTGGCTGCATTCCACAACTATTCCTTCAACGCCAAGGTCTGTTATTACTGAAATTCCAAAGACTCTGATTCCGCAGTGGCGTGCAACAATAACCTCGGGAACGGTTGACATACCCACTGCATCTCCGCCCATACGGTGGAACATGCGGTATTCTGCCGGAGTCTCAAATGTAGGTCCCTGTGTGCCAAGGTAAATTCCTTCAACAACGCGAATGCCTTTCTCTTTTGCAATCTCTTTTGCCATGGCTATAAGTTCCTTGTCGTATGCGGCACTCATGTCGGGGAAACGGTCGCCGTAAGGAATGTTCTTGCCACGCAACGGGTGTTCAGGGAAGAAATTTATGTGGTCATTGATAATCATAAGGTCGCCGATGATGAAGTTGGGGTCCATGCCACCTGCTGCGTTTGAGACAAAGAGAGTCTTTATACCTAATTCGCGCATCACACGTACAGGGAATGTAACCTCTTTCATTGAATAACCTTCATAATAGTGGAAACGGCCCTGCATTGCCATAATATCTTTGTTTCCCAGCTTACCGAATATCAGTTTGCCGGAATGTCCTTCAACCGTCGAAACAGGGAAATTAGGGATATCTTTATATTCAATCTCATACTTTTCGGTTATCTCGTTAACAAGGCTACCGAGTCCTGTGCCAAGAATTATGGCGGTTTCAGGAGCTGTAGTCATTTTCCCTTTTAGGAATTCAGCTGTTTCTTGAATTTTCTGTAACATAATCCAAAATTATTTTGTTAAAAATATCTTTTTCGTTATCCAATATCTCAACCTCTATGGGTAATACATGAATACTCTTTTTCAGCATTTGTGAAACACCCGGGTGCAGCAGCAGTCTTGTTGCATCTTTCTCCGTGGTGATTATCATCTTGTTGTTGCCGTTTATTCTGTTGTATTCTTTCTCTATCTCGTCAAGGTCGTTTGGCGTAAAATTGTGATGGTCGGCATATCTCAGCAATTTCACATTGGCGCCACGTTTTTCAATCTCTTCTTTCAAAGGTTGGGGGCGTGCTATGCCTGTAACAAGCAAGATGTCGGTTCCGGCTGTTATCTCTTTCTTTTCTTGACCGAATAACGGGTAAATGTCACCATATCGCATGCTTGAAAAGAAAACCGGAACGTCCTTCTCTCTTTTTATATAATCCCTGCACCAAGCTTTTTGTTCACTTGTAAGGTTGTTACATTTTGTTATAACAACAATGTCGGCACGTTTTATGCCGCCTGAACTCTCGCGCATGCGGCCAAACGGCAATATGCAATCTTGCCAGATAGGACGCGAACTGTCTATGAGCAGAATGTTTATGCCTGCCTTGACGTGGCGGTGCTGGAAAGAGTCGTCAAGCAGTATGACATCGGTTTTTTTTCTGTCGTCCAATATACGTTCAATGCCTATGGCGCGTTTCTCGCATACCGCAACATCAATTCCTTTGAATTTGCTTTTTATCTGGAACGGCTCATCGCCGATAACAGGCATGGGAGTGCTTTCGTCTGCAAGGATATATCCTTTGCTCTTGCGCCCGTATCCTCGGCTGAGTACCGTTACGTGCCATTTCTCTTTCAAGAGCCTTATAAGGTATTCGGTGTGTGGGGTCTTGCCTGTGCCGCCTACTGAGATATTACCAACGCATATGGTCGGAATCTCGGGAATGTAGGTTGTCAGGACTTCTGCGTCAAACAGCCTGTTCCTTGTTGCCGTAATCCATGAATATGGGTTCACAATATCAAGGACTTTTTTTGCAATACCATGTTTGTCGTTAATCATTTAAGGCTTCAATTATATAATGGCAAATCCTTATAAAATACTCTTATGCAAAAATAATTATTTTATTTTGTATGCTATGTAAGCTTTTACAACTTTTATGCTTTTATCTCGCTGTGAAATGTTAAAAAAACTTATATTTTACATTTTCTTGCTCTTGACGCAATCATTTTGTAATAAATGTTTAATGATTTGAAAAAAAAAATTACTTTTGCCGTGAAATAGAGTACGGTTTTGCGAAAAAAATTGTAACTTGCACCCCGATTAGCTACTTACGGTATCTAAGGAAAGGTGCTCGAGTGGTTGAAGAGGCACGCCTGGAAAGCGTGTATACGTCAAAAGCGTATCGGGGGTTCGAATCCCCCTCTTTCCGCAATGTTTGAATAAATTAACTTAAAATACTAATTTAAAAATTACACACAATGAAAAAACTTTTTGCAATCGTTGCAGTGTTGGGTCTGTTTACTTTCGGTACAACCCAAGTTTTTGCTCAGGAAGCTGTAGAGGCTGCTCCTGTAGATACAGTTCAGACAGAAGAGGCAGTTGCTGAGGCTCCTGCTGAAGTTGAGGCTCCCGCTCCAGCCGAAGTTGTTGAGGCTGAAGAGTCTGCCGGTGTTCATAAGAGTCTTAAGACTAAGTTCATCGAAGGTGGTGCTGAGTTCATGGCATTGGTTGCTGTTGCTATGGTTATCGGTCTTGCATTCTGCGTAGAGCGTATCATTTACTTGAGCATGGCAAAGGTTAACACAAAGAAACTTATGGAGGCTATTGCTGAGGCTCTTAATGCAAATGACGTTGAGCGTGCTAAGGAAATCTGCCGTAACACAACTGGTCCTGTTGCTTCTATCTGCTATCAGGGTCTTCTCCGTATCGACGAGGGTCTTGAAACTGTAGAGCGTTCAATCGTTTCTTATGGTAGTTTGCAGTCTTCAAACCTCGAGAAAGGTTGTTCTTGGATCACTTTGTTCATCGCGATGGCTCCATCACTCGGATTCTTGGGTACTGTGATCGGTATGGTTATGTCATTCGACGAAATCCAGCAGAAGGGTGATATCTCTCCAACTATCGTTGCCGGTGGTATGAAGGTCGCTCTTATTACAACTATCTATGGTATTATCGTAGCTCTTGTTCTTCAGGTATTCTACAACTATATTTTGACACGTATAGAGTCTATAGTTGCTGATATGGAGGATTGTTCAATCACACTTCTCGACCTATTGACAAAATACAATCTTAAAAAGTAATAACAGCTAAAAGTATAATAATATGAAAGCTGATTTGTGTTCAAAAGTTTCAAAAATTTCATTCTACATCACAATGGCGGTGTCTTTGGCTATTATCGCCTTGTTCTTTGCTGTAGGATTTGGAAATACTGAAACTATAAATAACAATGATATGCGTTCGCCTCAGTTTACTGATGCGTTGCTATATTGGATATATGCCTTGACTGCTTTAGCAGTGATATTGGTACTTGTTTTTAGTCTTATATCATTTGCTAAAAACTTTAAGGATAGCCCTTTCGGAGCTATGAAGAGTTTGGGTGGTATTCTTTTGTTGGTAGTATTGTTCGTTATTTCGTATTTCCTTGCATCTGACGAACCTATTTATGTAAACGGAAAACCACTTTCAATTTCTGATGGAACTCCTATTGAGGCTTCTGCTTACATTTTGACAGATGTTTTGATTTATGTTCAGTATATGTTGCTTGCGGCATGTACGTTGGCTACTTTGTTTGCCATGTTGAACATTTCAAAGGGTGTAAAAAAATCTAAATAAAAATACAAGAACAAAATGGGAAAAGGTAATAGAAAAGTTCCGGGAATCAACGCCAGTTCAACGGCCGATATCTCGTTCATCTTGCTCATCTTTTTCTTGGTCGTGACTTCAATGAACTCTTCTACGGGTCTGAATGTGCGTCTGCCGGAGCCTCCTGAGGATGAAGATCTTCAGAATCCTCCTAAAATCAAGAAGCGCAACAGCCTTATAGTTTTAGTGAATATGGATAACCGTATCATGATTACTCAGGGTGAGAAAGCGCCTTATGAAATTGATGTAACAGACTTGCGTCAATTAGCAAAGGAATTTATCTCAAATAGCGAGAATCGTGTTGACTATCCTGAGAAGCATGCCGAAGATCTCGTATTTGAAGATGGTGGTGTTGAACATGTGCTTCCCAGTGGGCGTCAGCAGAATGTCACAAGTAAGCATGTGATATCTTTGCAGACAGACCGTGGTACAAGTTACAATACATACTTTGAGGTTTCAAACGAGTTGTATCGTGCTTATGATGAATTGCGCGATGAGTTGGCTCAGAAGGAGTATGGTAAGCCTTACAGTAAATTGGATGAGACTCAACAGATGTTGTGTCGCCTTTATTACAAGACTATGATTTCAGAGGCTGAGCCTCGTTCTATTGGTGGAGGACTTTAATTATGAGTAAGTTTAATAATAAAGGAAAGGCAGAAATGCCTGAATTGAATACCTCGTCACTTCCTGACTTGATATTCTCAATCTTGTTCTTCTTTATGATTGTAACTTCAATGCGTGAAGAGGAGGTTAAGGTTGAATACACTTTGCCAAAGGGAACAAATCTGGCTAAGATTGAACGTAAGACAGCCGTTGTGAATATTCATATCGGTTCTCCTTCAAAGCAGTATGTTTCTCAGTTGGGTTCAAGTACACGTGTTCAGTTGAATGACCGTTTTGCTAATGTCAAGGAGGTTGCTCCTTTCGTTATCAACGAGCGTTCTTTGATGCGTCAGGCTGACCAGGCTGTAATGAAGGTGGCTTTGAAGACCGACCAGAATGTTCGAATGGGTATCATAACCGACGTTAAGATGGAGCTTCGTAAAGCTCGTGCTTTGTCGCTTATGTATTCTGCCGACGAAAGAAATAAACAGTAATGAAACTATAACAAGAAACGCCGCAATCCAACGATTGCGGCGTTTCTTGTATTTGTATGACTCTGTGTCGAATTATGATGCAGAGTCTTTTTTATTGCTTGTTACGCTTGAGATAGGTGACGAAACGGTATTCGAAGTTGTGCTTTTCGTCCTTGCAATACTTCTCGTTCTCGATTATTTCCCATTCACTTCTGGTGAATTCCGGGAAAAAGGCATCAGCTCTTTCAGGAGTGTCATCAACCTCTGTAAGGCATAGGATGTCTGCCATTGGCATTGCTGTTCTATACAGCATCTCTCCGCCGATGATATATACAATATCTTCGTTATTGCAGTTTGCGAGTGCCTCTTCCAGGGATTTGAATGTCTCGGCTCCTGGGAAAGCGCTTTCCTTGCGCGAAAGGACAATGTTCCTGCGGTTGGGAAGGGCTCCTTTGGGCAAGGAACGGAATGTGTTGCTGCCCATGATTATAGTATGCCCAGTTGTAAGTTCCTTGAAGCGTTTCAAGTCGTTTGGCAACCAGTATATGAGTTTGTTTTCTATGCCAATCGCGTTGTTCTTCGCAATTGCTGCTATTAGTGCTATCTTCTGCATGTCTTATACGGCTACTACGCCTTTGATGTGTGGGTGTGCATCGTAATTCTCAAGTGAGAAATCCTCGAATTTGAATGAGAATATATCCTTGACGTCTGGGTTTATTGCCATTGTCGGAAGTTTCTTCGGCTCTCGTGTGAGCTGTAGCTTGGCTTGCTCAATATGGTTGAGGTAAAGGTGGGCATCGCCGAGTGTGTGAATGAACTCGCCCGGCTTCAGGCCTGTTACCTGTGCCATCATCAGCAACAACAGAGAGTATGACGCAATGTTGAACGGAACACCCAAGAAGCAGTCAGCGCTGCGCTGGTATAGCTGTAGGCTCAATTTGCCTTCTGCTACATAGAACTGGAACATTGCGTGGCATGGTGGAAGGTTCATGTTCTTTATGTCGCCTACATTCCATGCGTTTACAATAATACGACGTGAATCGGGGTTGTTCTTGATTGTCTCGACAACCTCTTTTATCTGGTCGATATGCTCTCCGTTGTATCCCGGCCAAGAACGCCATTGATAACCGTATATATGTCCTAAATCGCCGTTTTCATCGGCCCATTCGTTCCAGATTCTTACCCCGTTGTCCTGCAGATATTTGACATTGGTGTCGCCGTTCAGGAACCAAAGCAATTCGTGTATTATTGATTTAAGATGTAATTTCTTTGTTGTAAGGCATGGAAAGCCCTCTTCGAGGTTGAAGCGCATTTGGTGTCCAAAAACGCTCAATGTTCCTGTGCCGGTGCGGTCTTCTTTCTTTGCACCTTCGGTAAGTATCCTGTCAAGCAGGTCGAGGTATTGTTTCATGGTTATATCTGTTTATATGTTTTCCCAATTACAAATATACAAAAAGCTATCAAAGAAAAAGTGTTATATAGTTAAAATTATTTGTTATTTATAATAAATATCGCGGCATTGTCGGTATTCCCATTTTAAAATGCTATATTTGCAAATTAGGAAAAGTATGCAACTGTCGCTTTTGGAATGGAACTGAATGCTGATTTCGTAAATAGAACGGAGAGTCTTTTTGGAAAAGAGATTTATTCCCGTTTTTCTCAGGCGCTTGATACAGAGCCTGTGGTCAGTATTCGATACAATGAACCCAAAATGGTGGCAGATGAGAACTTGAAACCGGTGCCTTGGTCAACTTTGGGACGTTATCTCCCGTTGCGACCGGCTTTTACGGCAGACCCGTTGTTTCATGCAGGCTGTTATTATGTGCAGGAAGCGTCGTCGATGTTTCTTGAGCAGGTTGTAAAGCAATACGTTAAAGAGCCGGTAAGAGCTTTGGACCTTTGTGCAGCACCGGGTGGAAAGTCAACACATTTACACTCTTTGTTGCCGAGTGGAAGCATGCTCGTTTCTAACGAGCCTATGCCTTTACGTGCGCAGGTACTCGCAGAGAATATCACCAAGTGGGGTAATCCCTTGTCGGTGGTTACAAGGAACCTACCTGCCGATTTTTCCTCTTTTCGTGAATACTTCGACCTTGTGGTTGTTGATGCACCATGTTCGGGTGAAGGAATGTTCCGCAAAGAGCAGAAAGCTGTAGAGCAATGGAGCGTGTCGAATGTTGAAATGTGTGCGGAGCGTCAGAAAGAGATACTGAACGATATCTGGCCTTCATTGCGTCCGGGTGGACTGATAGTTTACAGCACTTGTACGTTCAATAGTGAAGAGAACGAACAGAATGTGCGTTGGATAGCGGAAGAACTTGGAGCAGAGCCTTTAGCTCTGGACATTCCTGCAGCTTGGAATGTTACAGGTTCGCTTGTCGGTGATTCCTTGCCGGTGTACCGTTTTATCCCCGGATTGACAGAAGGTGAAGGTTTCTTCTTGGCTGTATTGCGTAAGAATGGCAATGCTCCTTTGATGCAACCGCGTCAGCCACGTTTGCAGATGTTGCCCGAAAAGCTCAAGAAAGAGGTTGAACAATGGATTGAATCTCCTGAAAACTTCATTTTTGTGTTGAATGGTGATACTGCAGTTGCTTTGCCTAAAGAGTATGCTGCCACAATATCTGCCCTGCAACAGAAACTGAATGTATTGCATTGCGGCTTGCCTTTGGCAACAGTGAAAAACAATAAATTGATACCTATGCACTCATTGGCAATGAGTATTGCTTTGCGTAAAGATGCATTTACAATGGTTGAACTCGATTTAGAACAGTCGTTGGCTTATCTGCATCGCGAAGCATTGTCTTTGCCTTCGCAACCGTTAGGGTATCTTTTGTTGACATACAAGAATGTACCGTTAGGTTTTGTAAAAAATATTGGAAACAGAGCGAATAATCTCTATCCGGCAGAATGGAGAATCCGCAAGAATCCGTTGGATTTATAATAAACACTAAATACGATGAAAAAAATTCTATTTTCTTTGATGTTGTTGATGACAACATTCCAGTTAAGTGCTCAGTTCGGTGGTCTTGAGCCTGTTACATTCGAGGAGAATGTAGTTGTTGATGGTGCGAATGGAACCATTGAGTTCGAAGCGTATATTGAATCGGGATACCATCTCTATTCTACCAACATTCCGGAAGGAGGTCCAACTCCTATGTCGGTTACATTCAACACTGTTGAAGGTGCTGAAATAGTTGGCGAACTTGTTCCAGGCGAGGGTTCTGTAACTGAAATGGACCAGATGTTCGAGATGGAGGTTTCATATTTCAATGAAACAGCTGTGTTTACACAGAAGGTGAAGTTCTTGGGCGGAGCATATCGCATCAAAGGTACTTTGCGTTTCCAGTCTTGCAGCGATTCAAACTGCGTACCGGGACGTTATGACTTTGAAATCACAGGCGAGGCTGCAGCACCTGTTGTTGAGGAAAAAGCAAAGGTTGAGCCTGCTGTAAAAGAGGAGGTTAAGCCTGTTGTGAAAGAGGACGTTAAACCTGTTGTTCAGTCTGTAAAGAAAGAGGTTGAAAAGCCTGTACAGAAGGCTGAAGAGGTAAAACCTGTTGCACAGGAAACTGTTGAGGTGGTTGTTGAGGAGCAGGTTGAACAGCCTGTTGTAGCAGAAGTTGAAGATAACGAAAACTCAATATGGGAGCCGGTAGTTGATAAACTCACATTGCAGAACGAGGCTGAGGATTCAAGTAACCGTTCAATCTGGATTACATTCATTCTTGGCTTCGGTGGTGGTCTTTTGGCATTGCTTACCCCATGCGTTTGGCCAATCATTCCTATGACAGTAAGTTTCTTCCTGAAACGTTCAAAAGGACGTAAGCAGGCTATACGTGAGGCTGTAATCTATGGAGCTTCAATTATTGTCATATATCTTGTTCTTGGCTTGGCTGTTACATTGATATTCGGCGCAGGTGCATTGAATGCCCTTTCTACAAATGCTGTGTTCAATATAATCTTCTGCTTGATGTTGCTTGTCTTTGGCGCATCATTCCTTGGTGGTTTTGAAATTACATTGCCATCGTCATGGACAAATAAAATTGATGAAAAAGCCGGCAATACAAGTGGTTTGTTGAGCATCTTCTTCATGGCATTCACATTGACTTTGGTGTCATTCTCTTGTACCGGTCCAATCATCGGTTTCCTTTTGGTAGAGGTATCGACATCAGGTGAAATTTTTGGTCCTGCCGTAGGTATGTTGGGCTTTGCTCTTGCATTGGCATTGCCGTTCACATTGTTTGCTCTCTTCCCATCATTGCTCAAACAGACACCTCGTTCAGGTGGCTGGATGAACACAATCAAGGTTGTTCTTGGTTTCGTGGAGATTGCTTTTGCCTTGAAATTCTTCTCAGTTGCCGACCTTTCATATCACTGGGGATTGCTTGACCGTGAAACATTCCTTGCTCTTTGGATAGCGTTGTTCACTATTCTCGGTCTGTATCTGTTGAAGATTGTATATCTTCCACACGATGATGAAAGTGACAAGAAGGCTTCTGTACCCGGTTTCTTTATGGGTCTTGCCTCTTTGGCATTTGCAATCTATATGGTTCCGGGTCTGTGGGGTGCGCCATGTAAGGCCATAAGCGCTTTTGCTCCTCCTATGAGTACTCAGGATTTCAGTTTGTATGACAACAGTTTCCATCCTCATACCGATGATTATGAACTTGCTCTTGAAATGAGCCGTCGTGAGGGTAAGCCTGTATTGCTCGACTTTACAGGTCATGGTTGTGTGAACTGCCGTAACATGGAAGCCTCTGTATGGAGTGATGACCGTGTTATAGATATTATGCGTGACGATTATATCGTAGCATCATTGTATGTCGATGACAGAACTCCTCTTGCTGAACCTTTCGAGGTTGAAGTAAATGGCAAGAAGGTAATGCTTGAAACTGTCGGTGATAAGTGGACCTATCTTCAGGGACATCGTTTCGGTGCTAATGCACAGCCTTTCTATGTGCCGGTAGATGCTGATGGAAATCCTCTCTGCGGTTCATATTCATTCAACCTTGATGTTGATGCATATATCGACTTCTTGGAAAAGGGTTTGAAGAAATTTGATAAGTAATCCATTGTCGCATCTGTAATTCCATAAGTAAAATGAACTTTACACCAATAGCAAAGCCTGTTTTCAAACATCGTGTCAAGCAGATATCAAAGTATGCTACTGATACCGAACGGATTCAGCGTGATGTCTTGAAACGACTTGTCAATGCCGCTTCTGCAACAGAATGGGGTATCAAACACTCTTATTCCACCATGTCGGGCTATGAGCAGTTTGCCAAGACTGTTGCAGTACAGGACTACGAGAGTCTTAAGGGGTATATAGACCGTATGCGTCATGGTGAAAAGAATGTGCTTTGGAAAGGCAGATGCAGGTGGTACGCCAAATCATCAGGAACAACCAACGATAAGAGCAAATTCATTCCTGTCACACCGCAAGGTCTGCAGAATGCTCATTATAAAGGTGGTTTTGATGTTGTTGCACAATATGTGGCAAATAATCCCTCAAGCCGTATATTTTCAGGCAAAGGACTTATCTTAGGTGGCAGCCATGCTTCTAACTATAATTTTAAGGACTCTCTTGTAGGTGACCTCAGTGCCATACTTATAGAGAACTGCACTCCTTTTGTAAATATGTTCCGTGTACCCGGTAAGGATATAGCCTTGCTCGGGGACTTTGAAGAAAAAATGGAAAGGATTGCACGTACAACATCTACAATGAATGTTACAAACCTTTCGGGTGTGCCTTCGTGGATGATGGCAGTTCTTAAACACATGCTTGATATCACGGGAAAAGACTCTGTTGAACAATTGTGGCCAAATCTTGAAGTATTCTTTCATGGTGGTGTCGCATTTACTCCTTATCGCGAGCAGTATCATCAGATAATAAAGAATCCCGACATGAAATATATGGAAACCTACAATGCCAGTGAAGGTTTCTTCGGAATTCAGGATGACCCGTCAGACCCGGCAATGCTTCTCATGATAGACTATGACATCTTCTATGAGTTCATTCCGTTTGAGGATCTTGAGTTGCCGAATCCGCGTGTGCTTCCTCTTTGGGAAGTTGAGGTCGGCAAGAACTATGCAATGCTTATCTCTACCTCGTGTGGCTTGTGGCGATATATGATAGGAGATACAGTACGCTTTACAAGTAAAGACCCATATAAAATTGTCATTTCGGGCCGAACAAAGCATTTTATAAATGCGTTTGGCGAAGAGCTTATTGTCGATAATGCCGAAAAAGGCTTGATGAAGGCTTGTGCCGAAACAGGTGCGCAGGTACTTGACTACACTGCGGCACCGGTATTTATGGATACCGATGCACACTGCTGTCATCAATGGCTTATAGAATTTGCAAAGAAGCCTGAGTCCATTGAGCAATTTGCAGAGATACTTGACAAAGAGTTGCAACGGATAAATTCAGATTACGAGGCAAAACGTTATAAGAACAAGACCATGCAGCAGCTTGAAATTGTTGTTGCTCGAGAAAATGTTTTTAACGATTGGCTCAAAAGCAAAGGTAAGCTTGGCGGACAACATAAAGTGCCTCGCTTGAGCAATAATAGAATGCACATAGACGAACTGTTGTCTATGAATAGTGTGGAATGAGAATATATTATAAAATACTGTTGGCGGTAATTCCGCTTCTGGTTCTTGCATGCGCCAGTATAGTCACACCCGACGGTGGACCGTACGACGAAGAGCCTCCTGTGTTAATGGAGGCAAAGCCCGCTGTTGGAGCTACTAATGTAACGACAGGCAAGATCAATCTTGATTTTGATGAAAATATCAAGTTGGTCAACGCTTTCGAGAATGTTGTTGTTTCTCCTCCGCAGTTACAGATGCCCGAAATAAAAGCATCGGGCAAGCGCGTAACGGTAGAACTGTTGGATACATTGATACCGAATGTAACCTATTCTATAGATTTCGGCAATTCCATAGTTGACAACAACGAGGGTAATCCGTATGAAAATTTCGCATATTATTTTTCTACTGGCGACAATGTTGATACCCTTGCTGTTTCCGGAACAGTCGTGAATGCCGAGAATCTGGAGCCCATAAAAGGTATGGTAGTGGGTCTGCACTCTTGTCTTGATGATTCAGCCTTTAACAAGTTGCCTTTCGAAAGGGTTTCAAGAACCGATTCCAGAGGCCATTTCGTTATAAAAGGCATGGCGCCCGGCAAATATCGTGTGTATGCGCTCAATGATGCCAACCAAAACTATCTGTTTGACCAGAAAAGTGAAATGGTGGCATTCATGGATACCTATGTATCTCCTTTTGCGACTCCGGCAATACGCCCCGATACCATATGGCGTGACAGTTTGACTATCGATACAATACTTTCCGTTCCATATACACGCTTCCAACCCGATGATATTGTTCTGCGTGCCTTCAAAGAGGAGTTCTCTTCGCAGTATCTTGTAAAGTCATCGCGCGACAGCCATAACAAAGTGATGCTCTATTTTGCAGAGCCAAACAATGAGTTGCCAACCATAAAAGGGCTTGATTTTGACAGTAATGATGCATACGTTCTTGAGAAGTCAATAACAAATGATACAATAAGCCTCTGGTTCAAGGATTCCACCGTTTATCGTGTTGATACACTTACAATGCAGGTCTCTTATAAAGTCCTTGATTCGCTGGGCGTAATGATAGATAAAGTTGATACCGTGTATTCAACCCCTAAGAGAAGCTGGGCTAAACTAAAGGAACTCGAGAACGAAAAAATGGAAAAGATACGCAAGGAACAGCTGAAAAAGGCCAAGCGTACCGAGGGGTATGACGAGAACAACCCTCCCGAATACATTCCTCCAACCAAAGAATTGAGAATCCGTTTCTCGGGCTCATCTTCAATGGATGTAAATAAAAATGTATTCTTCCAGTTTGACGAACCGCTTGAATCGCTCGATACTTTGGGCATACATCTTTCAAAGAAAGTTGATACGTTGTGGGTGCCTGTAGATTATGTCCTTGAACAAGGTGATAATATAAGAAGATATAACCTATATGCCGAATGGCGTCCGGGAGAATCATATCTTCTTGAGACTGATTCAGCAACATTCAAAGGTCTGTATGGTGGAGTCTCCAAGAAAATGTCACAGGAGATGAAATTCCGTACCCTTGAGGAATATGCTGTTCTGTATCTTGACATTCCAGGAACCGGGAACAATGCCTACGTGCAATTGATGAACAAGAGCGAAGCGGTGTTGCAAACAGAGGTTACAAAGAACAACCAGTGTGCCTTCTACTTTATCCAACCCGGTAAATACTATCTTCGTCTGTTCATTGATGAAAATGGTAACGGTAAGTGGGATACAGGTGATTTTGAAAAGGGAATACAGCCCGAAAAGGTCTTCTATTACAATCGTGAACTTGACCTGAGAGCACTTTTTGAATACTCACAGGACGATTGGGATATCAACTCTCCGCTTGACAAGCAGAAGCCGCTTGATATAACCAAGCAGAAACCTGATAAGGAACGAAAGAAAATGAACCGTAACGCAACGCGTAAGTTCCCCACAAAAGAGAAAAAATAGATATATTATTGAAACTATATAAAATATAAGCGATATGGAAAATAAATTCATGATATACAACACGCTCACTCGCAAAAAAGAGCTCTTTGAGCCTTTGCATGCGCCTAATGTGGGTATGTATGTTTGTGGCCCTACAGTATATGGCCCTGCACATCTTGGTCATGCCCGTCCGGCAATAACATTCGACGTGCTGTTCCGTTATCTTAAGAATCTCGGCTATAAGGTACGCTATGTACGTAATATCACCGATGTGGGTCATCTTGAGCATGATGCTGACGAGGGCGAGGATAAAATAGCAAAAAAAGCACGTCTTGAGCAGTTGGAGCCAATGGAAGTTGTGCAGCATTATACATTGCACTACCATAAGGTTATGGAGGCACTGAATGTGTTGCCGCCAAGCATTGAGCCACATGCTTCAGGTCATATCATAGAACAGATAGAACTTGTAAAGGAGATACTTGACAATGGCTTTGCATACGAGAGCGAAGGCTCGGTATATTTCGATGTCGCAAAGTACGACAAGGCACATCACTACGGTATCCTCTCAGGCCGTAATCTTGACGATGTGTTAAATACGACACGTGAGCTCGATGGTCAGAACGAAAAACGTAATCCAGCCGACTTTGCCCTCTGGAAGTGTGCGCAGCCTGAACATATTATGCGCTGGCCTTCTCCATGGAGCGACGGTTTCCCCGGCTGGCACTGTGAATGTACAGCTATGGGACGTAAATATCTCGGTGAGCAGTTTGATATTCATGGTGGAGGTATGGACCTCGTGTTCCCACATCATGAGTGTGAAATAGCACAGGGTATGGCCGCTATGGGCAAGCATGTCGTGAAGTACTGGATGCATAACAACATGATAACCATAAACGGTACAAAGATGGGTAAGTCATTGGGTAACTTTATCACTCTTGACGAATTCTTCAATGGCACGCACAAGTTGCTTGCGCAGGCATATTCGCCCATGACAATCCGTTTCTTCATACTTCAGGCACATTATCGCAGTACAGTCGATTTTAGTAATGAGGCTTTGCAGGCTGCCGAAAAGGGTATGCAGCGTCTGCTTGAGGCATATAAGACTCTTAGCAACCTTGTCGCTTCGGGTGAAACATCTGTCGATGTCGCATCGCTACGTTCAAAGTGCTACGACGCAATGAACGACGATATGAATACAGCATTGGTAATATCACATCTGTTCGATGCTTGTCGTGCCATTAATCAGATTGCTGACAAGAAAGCTACAATCAGCGAGAGCGACCTTACCGAACTTAAAGAGGTATTCCACCTGTTTGCCTTCGATATTCTTGGCATTAAGGAAGAGCGTGGCTCGGACAGTGGTCGTGAGGAGGCTTTTGGAAAAGTCGTTGATATGCTGTTGCAGCAACGTCAGATAGCCAAGGCAAACAAGGATTGGGCAACAAGCGATAAGATTCGTGACGAACTTGCAGCTCTCGGCTTTGAGATAAAAGACGGCAAGGAAGGCTCTACATGGAAACTAAACCGTTGATACGATGAATCGTTTGCAGATACTTCTGTCGTTGATGTTGCTTGTTGCATGCGGTGCATCAACCGGTAAAGAACAGGTGGCAAAAGCCGAAAAGGTTCAGGAAAAGCCGGTTGTTGTTGAACCTGATGTCGTAGTTCCTATATTTGATGCTGATAGTGCATACAGCTTCATCGAGGCTCAAGTGAACTTCGGTCCACGTGTGCCAAGCACCGTGTCACATCGCAGATGCGGCGACTATCTTGTGTCGAAATTGGAGAGTTATGGCGCGACGGTCGTAACACAAGACGTTGACTTCAAGGCTTATAACGGCGACATACTCAACGCACGTAATATAATAGCCCAATTCCAGCCCGAAAAGCAACAGCGTGTGATGCTTTGTGCTCATTGGGATACGCGCCCTTGGGCCGATAGCGACCCCGACAAGGCAAACCACTATAAACCATTGCCGGGTGCGAATGACGGTGGAAGCGGAGTGGGCGTCTTGCTTGAGATAGCACGTCATCTTGCAACAGTGAACCCTAATGTGGGTGTCGATATAATACTGTTTGATGCAGAGGATTACGGCTTGCACGAGAACGATTCACATTTGTGGAAGAAACACAGACATTCATGGGCGCTCGGTTCGCAATACTGGTCTATAAACCCTCATGTGCCCGGATATACTGCACGCTTCGGTATATTGCTTGATATTGTCGGTGCGCCGGATTCTCGATTCATGTACGAAGGTTATTCGACACGTTTTGCCGAAGAGCATGTCCATAAAGTGTGGCAATGTGCCGGCAAGCTTGGTTATGACAACTATTTCGTGAACGAAGAGGGTGGTGTTATCACAGACGACCATTATTACGTGAACAGCATACTCGGGTTGCCATGTATCGATATAATAAATTGCGACCCGGAGAGTCCCAACGGCTTTGGCCCATATCATCATACAATGAAGGATGATATGGAGTGGATTGATAGAAACACGCTAAAAGCTGTAGGACAGACAGTAATGACAGTAATATATAATGAAAAGTAATGGCTACAATAGAAGAAATACAGGAAGAGATTATAGAGGAGTTTACAGGTTTTGATGATTGGCTCGACCGTTATCAGCTACTTATTGATATGGGTAGCGAACAGGAGCCCTTGCCCGAAGAGTATAAGACCGAGAACAATCTCATCGAGGGGTGTCAGAGCCGTGTATGGTTACAGGCAGACCTTGTTGATGGTAAAATCATTTTCCGTGCAGAAAGTGATGCCCTTATAGTAAAAGGTATAGTATCCCTGCTTATAAAGGTATATTCGGGACGTACTCCTGACGAGATACTTGCTTCGGAACCATTTTTTGTTGAGGCTATAGGACTGAAAGAACACCTCTCTCCTACACGAAGCAACGGATTGGTTGCAATGATAAAGCAGATGAAGTTATATGCATTGGCATTCAAAGCAAAACAGAACTAAAATTTTAGTTCTGTTTTGCTTTTTTCTATATTGAGTGTAACTGTTGCACCTTCAATAAGCGGCATATTTGCATCAGTGTGTCCGACAGGGAAACCGAAGCATGTCGGGATATTATATCTGTTTATTACATTATGTATAAGTTCGTATGTTGTGCCACCGAATCGGCCATCTTCGTTTACTCCGTTGAACTCACCTATAATCATACCTTTCAGCTTTGAGAATACACCGGCCAATTCAAGCTGGTACATTATGCGTTCAATGCGGTAGGGCTGTTCCCCGGTATCTTCAATGAAGAGAATGTCGGCTTTGTCAAATATGTCATACCCTGTTCCTGCAAGTGCTGCAAGTACCGACAAATTTCCTCCGGCAAGTCTTCCTGTTGCTGTTCCGTGTATATCGAGAGGGTGAGGCGTTGATTGGTATGCAGGTCGCTTCCCGAAAAGAATCTCCCTCAGCATTTTGGCGGGTATGCTGTCGGGAAATCTCGACAAATGGTTGCATTGTGGCGAGTGTATCGACATGATACCTTTTGACAGGCATGCGGCATGCAACGCACAGCAGTCGCTCATACCGATAACCCATTTGGGATTTTCTTCAATCAATGAGGTGAAATTATTCAACAGATGCACGCAACCGTATCCGCCATAACTGCAAAGAATAGCCTTGATATTGTTATTCTTCAAACACGACGCTATATCGCTGATACGCTCTGCTCTGCTACCGCTGTAGTATCCCTCTTTTGTCAGGGTATGCGGTGCAATATATACGTTTAACCCCCAACTATCCAGCAAAATTCTGCAGTTCTCCACTATTGATGCATCACGCACGGCACCCGCAGGTGATACTATGGCAATGGTGTCGCCGGCTTGTAGTGGAGCAGGGGAAATCATGGCTTATTCGCAGCAACCGTGTTCGGTCTTGACAATTTTGTATAGCTTGTCGCTTGGACGAACCTTGCAAGGAACTTTGAACGACACACGGTCGCCTTTATGAACGGTCTTCACGCTCTCAAGGTTTACGCGCGGGTCTTCCAAATCCAGATATATCGCACCGGTTGTAGGGCCTGTAATAAGAATTTTTTCTCCTGCATTAATCTCTCCGGCTTCAATATGGAATTCGCCCACACCAAGGTTCGAGAAGTGCTTGATTGCTTTACCTATATATACCTTACGCTCTGTTGCTTGCGAACCGTAGATATTGCTCCATTCGCCGAGCTTTTGTCCCTGATAATATCCGTCCCAGAAGCCTCGGTTGAATACAGTCTTTAGTCTTTCGTCCCATGCGTCCTTTTTCTCTTCGGTCAACTCACCATCAAGATATGCCTGTAAAGCCTCATTGTAACAGCCTGCAACGGTACTTACATATTCGGCTCCGCGAGCACGTCCTTCAATCTTGAATACACGTACACCGCTTTCAATCATACGGTCAATGAAACGTATGGTTTTCAGGTCCTTTGGCGACATTATGTATTTGTTGTCAACCTCCAGCTCTATGTCGCTTTCGCGGTCCTTTACAATATACCCTCTGCGACAAACCTGCATGCATTCTCCACGGTTGGCGCTGCGTCCCAATTGATGCAGTGAAAGATAACATTTGCCCGAAATTGCCATACACAATGCTCCATGACAGAACATCTCAATGCGTATCAATTCTCCTTTAGGGCCACATATGTTCTCTTCGACAATTATTTTATGTATAGCAGCAACCTGGTCCATGTTCAGCTCACGCGCAAGCACTACAACATCGGCGAACTGTGCGTAGAACTTCAATGCCTCGCTGTTGCTTATGTTCAATTGCGTGGAAAGATGTACCTCAACACCAATTTTGTTGCAGTATTGCATTACTGCCACATCTGCAGCTATTACGGCCGAAATACCGCTCTCTTTTGCAGCATCAATGATGTTGTGCATCATCTCGATATCATTCTCGTAAATGATTGTATTTACTGTCAGATAGCTTTTGATGTCGTGTGCATCGCAAATCTGTGCAATCTCGCGCAGGTCGTTTATTGAAAAGGCACTTGCAGAGTGTGCACGCATGTTCAGGTGTTCAATACCAAAGTATATTGAATTGGCTCCGGCCTGTATTGCCGCCTGCAGGCTCTCGCGTGAACCCACAGGTGCCATTATTTCGAAATCACTTCTTTTGTAATTCATAAAGGTTTGTTATTTGTTGCAAAGATAATTATCTTTGCAACAAATAACAAATACGAAGCGTATTAACAAACATGAAAATAGGCAATATTGAATTTGGTAAATATCCGGTGTTCCTTGCACCTATGGAAGATGTGACCGATGCGGCATTCCGTCTTTTGTGCAAGCGCTTTGGAGTAGATATGGTATATACCGAATTCGTGTCGAGCGACGCTCTTATACGTGATATAAACAGCACTGTGCGTAAGCTTCAGGTTTACGACAAGGAACGTCCGGTGGCTATACAGATATACGGTAATGAGGTTGAACCTATGGTTGAGGCTGCAAAGCGTGTTGAACTTGCATCTCCCGATATCCTTGATATCAATTTCGGCTGTCCTGTAAAGAAAGTGGCACGCAAGGGATGTGGAGCAGGTATGTTGCAGAATATCCCCAAATTGCTGGAGATAACAAAGGCTGTTGTCGATGCCGTTAAAATACCTGTTACTGTCAAAACCCGTTTGGGTTGGGATGAAAACAGCAAGTGTGTGGTGGAACTCGCAGAGCGTCTTCAGGATTGTGGTATAGCGGCACTTACCGTTCACGGTCGCACACGCGCACAGATGTATACCGGCGATGCCGACTGGACATTGATAGGCAAAATAAAGGAAAACCCTCGCATGCATATACCTATAATAGGCAATGGCGATGTGAGGACTCCCGAACGTGCAAAGGAGTGCTTTGACCTGTATGACGTCGATGCAGTAATGATTGGACGTGCAAGCTTTGGCCAGCCTTGGATTTTCCGCGATGTGAAGCATTATCTCGAGCATGGCGAACATGCTGTTCCTTTTACATTCTCTGAATGTATGGATATTCTGCGTCAACAGGTCAAGGATAGCGTTGAATGGCTCGGCGAGCGCCCCGGAATTCTACATGTACGTCGTCATCTGGCTGCAACGCCATTGTTGAAGGGGCTTCCCGATTTTCGCCCTCTTCGCATTGCAATGTTGCGTGCCGAGAAGGTTGATGAACTGATGGAAATCCTTGACAGGATTGTGGATATCTATGGTAATAATGACAAAGTAATTATTTAATGATGAAAAAAATACTATCTGTTCTTATTCTGTTGGCAAGCTCTTTTTGTTGCTTTGCCCAAGAGTGTTTACCAATCGAACATGAATTGTTGTCTATGCTGGAGAGTAATGGAGAAGAAAAAATCTCTATTACCATTGTGCTTAAATCGCAACCGAACTCATCGGAGCTCAGAGCTAAGGCATCTGCCTGCCGTGACAGGAAAATGGTTGGCGAAGTCATTGTAAATGAACTCAAGGAACATTCCGTTGAGTCACAGGCAACGTTGCTCGAATTCTTGCAAACAGAAGAGAAACAAGGCCATGTGGCAAATATCGTTTCTTTGTGGATAGCAAACTCAGTATGTTGTGATGCGACAAATGAGGTTATTCGTAAGATAGCCTCTCGCAGTGACATTGCAATGGTTGGCTTGAACAAGGATGTGCAGATGCTTTGCAATTCTTCTCAGAATGATATGCTTCAGCAACTTGCTGGCAGTGTACGTGCCGGTTCGGCGGCCCCTCATGTCATGCAGGTTGGAGCTTCGCAGGTATGGGAGCAGGGTTATACAGGTAAGAATGTCGTTGTTGCAATACTTGACTCAGGTATAAACGATGAACATACCGACTTGAAGGACCATTTGTGGCAAGGGTATGCCGATACAGACGGTGATGGTGAAAAAGATGATTTGATCCATGGTTGGAATTTTGTGTCAGGCAATGCAAATATAAAGGATGATTATGGTCATGGCACCCATTGTGCCGGTATTATTTGTGGAGATGGTACTTCCGGAAATACTACAGGTGTAGCACCTGATGCGACATTGATGACTCTTAAGACCATCAATAGAAGCGGTGGCGGTTCACCTGCAAACATGATAGAAGGAGTGCAGTTCGCAGTTGAGAACGGAGCCAAGATATTGAGTATATCTTCTGGCTTTAAGTCAAACCAGATAGGCACAAGTGAAAAGGAAACGCTTCGCAGAACTTTTGAGAATGTCTTGCAAGCCGGTGTAATTGCTTTTGTTGCAGCCGGAAATGACGGCGAAGAAAATGGCGATGAGAAATATGTTGATGTGCCGGCATCATGTCCTCCACCTTATCTTCACCCCGACCAACAGGCTAATAGCGGTGGTCTGTCAAGCGTGGTCTGTGTTGGAGCCGTAAAGGCTAACGATGAATTTGCGCGATTTTCTTCTCAAGGGCCGGCAACATGGCAGGGTACAGAATATAATGACTATCTGTATGACGAAAACGATGAGAACCTTTTCGGTCTTATACGTCCTGATATCTGCGCTCCCGGTGATTTGATATATTCATTGAAATATGACGAAAACGATAAGTATGCGTTTATGTCAGGTACATCACAAGCTACGCCTTGTGTGGCAGGTGTGGCTGCGCTTATGCTTGAGAAGAACGGAACTCTTACTCCCGCAGACATCTGTCGTATAATGGAAACGACGGCCGTTAAGCTATCCGAGAAAAAGAACAACTATACCGGCTCCGGAAGAGTCGATGCTCTCAGCGCTATAGCTGCCGTTGAGGCCGGCGAAGGAAAACCGTTTGTAAGGGTTTCCTCTTTTGCTCCTGAAATTCTTGCACAGGGAAACAATAAAGAACTCTCTCTGCTCGTGACAAACAGTGGCAAATCAAAAAGCAGTGAGAATACGACTGTTGAATTGTCTGTTGCCGACAAGTATATAACAATAAATGATAACAGCAAGAATGTTGGTAGTATAGTAGCCGGTAGTTCTCAAGAGGTCTCTTTTGTAATGAATGTTGCTGCAGGCACTCCAAACGGACATAAAGTATATATGACTGTTGTAACGACAGATGGAGCATATTCGTGGAGTGATGAAATTATGCTTGAGGTAAATCCTTGTGCACGTATAACATCCGAGTTGTCCGGTATTACTGCAATTAATGCCGGTGAGGAAACGACAATTAATGTAAAAGTTATAAATAATGGTACAATAGCTACCATTGCCGACACAAGATTGACCCTTGAAGCCAATTCTCCATATGTTGAATTTACAAATAATGAAGCAGTTATAGGTATTTTGGCTGTAGGTGAATCTGTATTGGTTCCATTCTCGTTTACCATAAGTGATGAAATTGCTGACAACAGCAGTGTAAGATTTGACTTGTATGCAGCCCCGAACTCTTATACCGATGTCAAAAATTTGATATATGAATTCGAAGTTGAAACAGACAGCTATGGATACCTCGAAGACGGTTTCAATGGCTGGACAACTTTTGATGCAAGCAATGACGAGCGTAATCATCCATGGTGGCACTCATCAAAATCAATGGTGCATAAAGTAGAAACCCCCGGTGAATCGGTATCGGGCAAAGGACATCTTATGAGCGAGACTTATTGTCAGGCATCAATGATGGAATATACCGTACCAATCGACAATTATCTGGTATCTCCTAAAATTAGAGCTACAGCTGATAGTGAAATGCGTTTTAAGGCGCGTGTGCATTCATCTAAATTCTATGGTGAGCATTTTGGTGTTGCTGTATCAGAGGAAGGAAATAATGACCCGAACTCATTTACTACAAAACAGGAATGGACAATAAAAAGTGAAGATGGCGCTGATTGGATTGAATATGTGGTCGATTTGTCAGAATATAATGGCAAAGACATATATGTTGCAATTCGTCATTTCTTCACCCAGCAGCAATGGCAAGAATCCTATAACGGTTACGATTTTTATGTATTGAACATTGATGATATAGAATTGAATAATGTTGTAGATATTTCCGATACATTCAAAAACGACAATTACAGCAGTTTTACATTAAGAGTGAATTCAAATCCATTGCCTGCGCCTACCAACCTTGTAGCAACGGCAATTGATAAAAATTCCATATCCTTGTCATGGGACGCTGTGAAGAATTCACAATGGTATAGCATCTATAGAAATGGAACTTGGATAAAGAATGTAAGCGATGCGACAACTTGTACCGATACCGGTTTGAAACCGAATACAACCTATTCGTATAAAGTTGCAGCTTATGCCAACGGTAAGGAGTATGAGCATTCAAAGGAGGTTTCTGTTACAACATTGCAGGAGGATTATGTCGTTTCTATAAAGAGTGTAGAGCCTGAAACTCTCGAAATAGGGGAGAATACTCTCTCTATTACAATGATTAACGATGGAAAATATGAGCAGCAGTCAAAAAGTGCTGTGACATTGTCAACAGAGAATCCTTATGTTACTATTAAATCATCCAGTATTAATATAAGTGCTCTAGTACCTGGTGGAGAGGTAACTAAGTGTTTTGAAATAAAAGTAGATGATGCTATTCCATATGGAACAGAAGTTGAGTTTAATCTGAATATAGCTCAATTATATGAATCAAAACTGGTGTGGAATCATACGTTTCTAGTTAAATACGGAGTTGAAACGGAGGTTGATTGTGATTTCTCAACTCTGTATGCTCCAATGGCAATTAAAATACCGGCAGGCATAGAGGCTTATGTTGTAACAGAAGCTAGAAACAGTAATGCTATATTGACGCAGATATTTAATGTAATCCCAGCCAATACAGCTGTTGTCCTGAGAGGTGGAACTATTGAACTGTCTGCCGAAAACACCTATATTGGTGAAGTAGAGCCTGTATATGGTAATTTGCTCAGAGGAACAGAATATGATACATATATTGAAGAACCGGCTTATGTCCTTAGTGTTGTTGATGGTGAATTTGGATTTTACATGGCAAAGATGACTGATGGAAAGTTCCTTAATAGAAGCAATAAGGCATACTTGCCATGTTCTGCTCTCTCTCAGGAAAATCTGACCTCCGGTTTGCGCTTTGTTTTCGGAGATCCAACAGGTATAGAAAATCCGGATACCGAAAAGAATGATACGGAAATTGAAATATATGATCTTGTAGGCCGTAGAGTAAATAATCCAACAAAGGGCATATATATCGTAAATGGCAAGAAAGTTTATGTAAGATAAAAACCGAACGGTTCAATAAAAAAACGAAAGACAAACACTTCTGAAGTGAACCCCAAAAGTTAGACAAAAAACTTTGGGGTTTATTTTATGCGTAAGAAACACGATCATTCAGCATTGCTAAAGTATATGCATATGCTTGAAGATGGTTATTCCATCAATTACATTCACAGCAAGTATGGTAT
>JAGCLA010000019.1 GCA_017647225.1 Bacteroidaceae bacterium
CAACGCAATCTCTCCTCTCTTATTCTGAGGAATATCTACACCAACTATTCTTATAGCCATATACGAATATAATTTTAATTTACTACTTAATTACCCCTGACGCAGTTTGAATTTGGGATTCTTTTTGTTGATCAAATACAAACGACCATTTCTACGAACGATTTTGCAGTCCGGAGTGCGTTTCTTAATAGATGCTTTAACTTTCATATTATATTGTTTTTTTATTTATATCGGAATACGATTCTTCCTTTGGTCAAATCATAGGGAGACATCTCAATTCTCACTTTATCACCAGGCAGTATCTTTATATAGTGCATTCTCATCTTGCCCGAAATATGCGCAATCACTTCGTGACCGTTCTGCAATTCTACTCGGAACATTGCGTTTGACAATGCTTCTACAATTGTACCGTCTTGTTCAATAGCACTCTGTTTAGCCATATCAATATCCTTTGTTTCTTAATACTTCTTCAACATACTCGAACGATGACAATATATCGGCACCATTCTTTCCAACAGCTATGGTATGTTCAAAATGAGCTGCATTCTTCCTGTCACGTGTCCTTACTGTCCAACCGTCGCGCTCCATGAAAATCTGACGTTTTCCGAGAGTTATCATCGGTTCTATTGCAAGGCACAATCCTTGACGCAACTGAAGACCGTTGCCCTTACGTCCGTAATTCGGAACCTCGGGAGCCTCGTGCATCTCACGACCTATACCATGACCCACAAATTCACGTACAACACCGTAACCGTTCTGTTCGCAATGTGTCTGGACAGCGTTGCCGATGTCACCAAGACGTTTGCCGTGAACTGCCTGTTCAATACCTTTATACAAAGACTCTTTTGTTACTTGAAGAAGTTTCTTTGTTTCTTCATCAACGTTACCTACACAAAATGTATAGCAAGAGTCACCACAGAAACCATTCAGGAATGTACCGCAATCAACGGAAACAATATCACCATCTTTTAGAGGTACATCATTTGGAATTCCGTGTACAACAACATCGTTTACCGATGCACATATCGAGCCCGGAAATGGTGAACCGTCATAATTGGGATATCCCTTGAATGTCGGTATCGCTCCATTATCGCGGATAAACTCTTCAGCGACCTTGTCAAGTTGCTTTGTAGTTACACCCGGCTCAAGTATTTTAGCTACTTCGGCAAGCGCCTTACCTACAAGCAAATTTGCTTGCCGAAGTAGTTCTATTTCGTCTGAAGTCTTAAGAAATATCATTCTTAGCTCAACAAATTAACCTACACGTCCCTTTATACGACCCGAGCTGAGCAAACCGTCATAATGTCTCATCATGAGGTGGCTCTCGATCTGCTGCAATGTATCAAGGATTACACCAACCAAAATGAGGAGTGATGTACCTCCGAAGAAACTTGCAAACTCCTGCTGCATACCAAGGTATCCTGCGAAAGCCGGAAGTACCGCAATGGCTGCAAGGAAGAGCGAGCCGGGAAGGGTTATACGTGACATAATCGTATCAATATATTCTGCAGTAGGCTTGCCTGGCTTGATGCCCGGGATAAAGCCGTTATTGCGTTTCATGTCTTCAGCCATCTGCATCGGATTGATTGTGATAGCTGTATAGAAATATGTAAACAATATGATAAGAAGCGCAAATATCAGGTTATACATCCAAGATGTGTGGTCTGACATAAGTGTTACAAATGCTGAAGGCTCACCTTTTGCACCGTAACCCAAAATTGCCATTGGGATAAACATTATTGCCTGAGCAAAAATGATAGGCATAACGTTTGCCGCATTGACCTTCAATGGAAGGTACTGACGTGCACCTGAAACAGTAGCACCGCCTGTAGCCTGCTTTGCATACTGTACGGGAATCTTACGAGTACCGCGCAACAATGCAACACCTGCACAAATTACCAAAACAAGAAGTACAATTTCTATTACCAACATGATCAAACCACCACCTGCAGCACCAGTCATTCTTGAAGTAAACTCCTGAATGAGTGCCTGTGGGAAACGTGCAATGATACCTATCATAATAATCAATGATACACCATTACCGAGTCCCTTGTCGGTAATACGCTCACCCAACCAAAGGATGAACATACTGCCGGCTGCAAGAATTATTGTAGAAGTTGCCAAGAAAGCCCAGTTTGACTCCACGCCGATAGCTGCACCTGCTGTGTACTTGAGGTTTGCCAAATAAGCAATACCCTGAGGTATGAGGATAGCTATTGTCAAATAACGTGTGTACTGGTTGATCTTACGACGACCGCTTTCACCTTCGCGCTGCATCTTCTGGAAAGAAGGCAACACGATAGCCAACAACTGCACAACAATTGATGCTGAGATGTAAGGCATTATACCAAGGGCAAATATCGATGCATTTGAGAATGCACCACCCGAGAACATATCAAGCAGAGACATCAAACCGTCACTTGTCTGCTCCTGAAGGCGACCAAGTTTCGTTGTATCGATACCGGGAAGCACTACAAATGAGCCAAAGCGATATATTGCGACGAACAGAAGAGTGATACCGATGCGCACTCTAAGGTCCTCGACCTTCCAGATATTCTTAATTGTCTGGATTAACTTAAGGTTTGATAGTTTTTTTGCCATTTCTTAAAGCTTTACTACTGTTCCACCTGCTGCCTCAATAGCCTCTGCTGCCTTCTGAGAGAATGCGTGCGCCTCAACTGTCAACTTAGCAGTCAAAGTACCGTTAGCGAGTACCTTAACAAGCTGTGTTGAAGAGATGAAACCAGCTGCAACCAAAGCCTGAATGTTGATTGTCTCCAAAGACTTGCTTTCAGCAAGAGCCTGAAGTGTAGAAAGGTTAATAGCCTTATACTCTACACGATTGATATTTTTAAAGCCGTATTTAGGTACACGACGTTGCAAAGGCATCTGACCGCCCTCGAAACCGATCTTCTTGCTGTAGCCAGAACGTGACTTAGCACCCTTGTGACCACGTGTAGAAGTACCACCTCTACCTGATCCGGTACCACGACCAATTCTTTTGCGAGCCTTAACAGCGCCTTCGGCCGGCTTTAGATTATTTAATTTCATAGCCAAATTCTTTTTTTAATTAATTACTCTTCAACAATGGCAACCAAATGCTGAACTTTCTTAATCATACCACGAATAGAGGCATTATCAGGACACTCAACAACCTTATTCATCTTAGTAAGGCCAAGAGCATCAAGTGTCAGCTTCTGAGTCTTAGGAGCGCCGATACGGCTTCTTACCTGCTTAATCTTTATTGTAGCCATGATTATCCTCCTTATCCGTTAAATACTTTACTCATACTTACACCTCTGTTCTGAGCAACCATACGTGCATCACGCATTTCGCTCAAGGCTGCGATTGTAGCCTTAACCAAGTTGTGAGGGTTAGAAGAACCCTTAGACTTAGCCAAAACGTCAGTAATACCAACACTCTCCAATACGGCACGCATAGCACCACCTGCTACTACTCCGGTACCGTGTGAAGCTGGCTTGATGAAAACCTCTGCACCACCGAAGTGAGCTGACTGCTCGTGAGGAACAGTACCCTTGAGGACAGGTACGCGAACAAGATTCTTCTTCGCTGCCTCTACGCCCTTAGCGATTGCTGCTGTAACCTCGCTTGCCTTACCAAGACCGTAACCGATGATACCATTCTCGTTACCTACAACAACGATTGCAGAGAAGCTGAATGTACGACCACCCTTTGTAACTTTAGTTACGCGGTTGATAGCAACCAATCTATCCTTTAATTCAACGTCGTTTGCGACTTTTACTCTATTATTAATTGCCATATTCATTAGAATTTAAGACCTCCATTACGTGCAGCATCAGCCACTTCTTTAACTCTTCCGTGGTAGAGGTAACCGTTACGATCGAAAACTACAGTAGTAATACCTGCCTCGATTGCTTTCTTTGCGATCAACTCACCTACCTTAGCTGCCTGCTCCTTCTTGGGCATAGCCTCAAGACCGAGAGATGATGCAGCGGCCAATGTGCGACCTGTCTGGTCATTAATTATCTGAACATAGATCTGCTTGTTGCTGCGGAAAACGCTCATACGAGGACGCTCTGCAACACCTGAAACCTTGTTACGCACTCTGTATTTGATCTTGGTACGTCTTTCTATCTTTGTTGTCATATGCTTACTGTTTTACTGAATTATTTAGCACCTGCCGACTTACCAGACTTACGACGGATAACCTCGCCAACAAACTTGACACCCTTACCCTTATATGGCTCAGGCTTACGGAATGAGCGAATCTTCGCGCAAATGAGACCTACCAACTCTTTGTTGCAAGACTCAATGATGATAAGTGGGTTCTTATTTCTCTCAGACTTAGTCTCAACCTTAACCTCTGCAGGGAACTGCATGTAGATTGGGTGAGTAAAACCAAGCAACAACTCAATAGCATTGTTTGGTTTGTCGTTAACACGATAACCAACACCAACAAGCTCAAGCTCTTTCTTGAAACCGGCAGAAACACCGATTACCATATTGTTGATGAGCGCACGATAAAGACCGTGGAACGCGTGCTGCTGTTTTGTAGCCTCTGCATAAGTTTCGCAATCAGCATACTTAACAGTCAAAACGTTATCCTCAACAACTATTGCAATAGAAGGATCTATCTGCTGTGAAAGTTCACCTTTAGGACCTTTTACAGTGATTACGTTCTCGTTGCTTACTGCAACTGTAACGTTAGCGGGAATACTAATGGGTAATTTACCAATTCTAGACATTGCTCAATCCTCCCCTAATTAGTAGACATAGCAGAGAACCTCACCACCGATTTTCTCAGCAGCAGCCTCTTTGTCTGTCATTACACCTTTGGATGTCGACAAAATAGCGATACCCAATCCATTAATCACTCTGGGCATATCTTTGTATCCCGTATAACGGCGCAAACCTGGAGATGAAACGCGAACCAAGTTCTTGATTGCATTCACCTTGTTTACTGCGTCGTACTTCAAGGCAATCATAATTGTGCCCTGAGGGCCATCTTCTACGAACTTGTAGTTCAAGATGTAACCCTTCTCAAAAAGAATCTTAGTGATTTCCTTCTTGAGGTTAGAGGCAGGAATCTCAACCACTCTGTGCTTAGCTTGAATGGCATTTCTCAACCTCGTCAAATAATCTGCAATAGGATCTGTCATAAAAATTAAATTTAAATTGATCAGGACTTCCCTGACAATATTTATATTAAACACTCAAAAA
>JAGCLA010000020.1 GCA_017647225.1 Bacteroidaceae bacterium
CAACAACGGCAGCGTGTGAAGTCATACCACCACGTGCTGTGAGGATACCCTGAGCTGCAGCCATACCTGCGAGGTCCTCAGGAGAAGTCTCGATGCGGACAAGGATTCCCTTCTCGCCATCCTCGTGCCACTTCTCAGCGTCGTCAGCGAAGAATACGATGCGACCTGTAGCAGCACCTGGAGATGCTGGAAGACCGTTTGCGATAACCTTAGCCTTTGCAAGAGCAGCAGTGTCGAAGATTGGGTGGAGTAGCTCGTTGAGCTTCTCTGGCTCCATGCGTTTCAAAACTGTCTTGTCATCGATGATGCCGTCACGGTAGAGGTCCATTGCAATCTTAACCATCGCAGCACCTGTGCGCTTACCGTTACGTGTCTGCAAGAACCACATTTTGCCCTCCTGTACGGTGAACTCCATGTCCTGCATATCTTTGTAGTGGTCCTCAAGGCGTGTCTGGATAGCGTCGAGCTCCTTGTAGATCTCTGGCATAGCCTCCTCCATTGAAGGATACTTGCTTGCACGCTCCTCCTCGCTGATGTTCTGCAATGCAGCCCAACGCTGTGAACCGATCTTTGTAATCTGCTGTGGTGTGCGGATACCTGCTACTACGTCCTCACCCTGTGCGTTGATAAGGTACTCACCATTGAAGAGGTTCTCACCTGTTGCAGCGTCACGAGAGAAGCATACACCAGTAGCTGAAGTCTCACCCATGTTACCGAATACCATTGCCTGTACTGATACGGCTGTTCCCCACTCATCGGGAATTTTCTCCATACGACGGTAGAGGATAGCGCGCTCGTTGTTCCAAGACTCGAATACAGCGCAAACAGCACCCCACAACTGCTCGTAAGCATCTGTTGGGAAGTCTTTGCCTGTCTGAGCCTTAACAGCTGCCTTGAATTTAGCAACGAGGTCCTTCAATGCTGCTACGCTAAGGTCCTTGTCAAGAACAACACCCTGTTCTTCCTTAACCTTCTCGATGATAGCTTCGAATGGATCGATTTCCTCTTTGCTTGTAGGTTTCATACCCAAAACAACGTCACCGTACATCTGTACGAAACGGCGGTAAGAGTCCCAAGCGAACTTCTCGTTACCGGTCTTCTTTGCAAGACCTTCTACAACGATGTCATTAAGACCAAGGTTGAGGATTGTGTCCATCATACCGGGCATTGAAGCGCGAGCACCTGAACGAACTGAAACCAACAATGGGTTTGTCGGGTCACCGAAAGTAGAGTTCATCAAATTTTCGATGTTCTTTACTGCGGCCTGAACTTCTGCCTTGAGAAGTTCGATGACTTTCTCTCTGCCAAGGCTGTAGTACTCACCACAAACCTCAGTAGTAATGGTAAATCCGGGAGGAACAGGGATACCGATAAGGTTCATTTCTGCCAAGTTGGCACCTTTACCTCCTAACAAATTTCTCATTGACGCATTACCTTCAGCAAGACCGTTACCAAAGGTATAGACTCTTTTGTCTGCCATAAATTTTTGAGTTTATTGTTTGTTGATAAATAAAAAATGTTTTTTAACTTTCACATAGTCGAGGCTCACTTTTGGGGAGCACCCAACTAATTTGCAAATATAAGAAAAATGTTTGTATCGCGAAATTTATAATAGGAAATATCACATAATAAATTAAAAATTTTAAGTTCGTATGTCAAATGTACGATTTATCGGGATTTTAGATGTATCTTCGCGTAGAATTTTATAATATGCACCACTTTGCACTCGCGTGGTGGTGCTTTTGATTGGAAAACCCTGTTTACATAATGGCAAAGAAGAAAAAAGAGTTGCCGCTTCTTGAGCGGATAGAGATTACGGGTGTAGCGGCTGAAGGCAAGGCGTTGGCGCGTGTGAACGATCTTGTTGTGTTTGTTCCCTATGTGGTGCCCGGTGATGTGGCCGATCTTCAGGTTAGACGTAAAAAACACAGTTATGCCGAGGCGGAAGCTGTGAAAATTCATGAATACTCGACAGAGAGGGCAGAGCCTTTCTGTAAGCATTACGGCATATGCGGCGGTTGCAAATGGCAATGCCTTGCGTATGAACACCAGATAAAATATAAGCAACAGCAGGTTGTCGATGCCTTGACACGTATTGGAAAGGTTGAGCTGCCTCCTGTAACACCTATTCTCGGTTCGGAGCAGACACGTGAATACCGAAACAAACTTGAATTTACTTTCAGCAACAAGCGCTGGCTTACATGGGAAGAGGTTGAAGCAGGGACCAAATACGACAATATGAACGCTCTTGGTTTCCATATCCCCGGTGCGTTTGACAAGGTGCTTGATATTGAAGAGTGTCATCTTATGCAGGGTCTGAACAACCGTTTGCGTAACGGTATTCGTGAGTTCGCACAAAAAGAGGGTATTCCGTTCTATGACCTTCGTTCTCATTCGGGAGTGCTCCGAAGCATGATGATACGCACCTCGACAACAGGTGAAGTCATGCTGTTATTGCAGGCGAGGGTAGAGTGCGAAAACGATAAATTGCAGTTGGAAAAAACTTTACAATTTGTTGCTGATGAATTCCCTGAAGTTACATCTTTGCTTTATGTCGTAAACAATAAGTGCAACGATACTTTTGGCGATCTTGAGGTGGTTACATTCAAGGGAACCGATGTCATATACGAGGAGATGGAAGGCTTGCGTTTTAAGGTCGGCCCTAAATCGTTCTATCAGACTAACAGCAGACAGGCTTACAACCTCTATAAGGTTACTCGCGATTTCGCGCAGCTGACAGGTGGTGAGGTTGTGTATGACCTATATACCGGTACAGGTACAATTGCGAACTTTGTCGCTTCCAAGGCGAAAAAGGTTGTCGGTATCGAGTATGTAGAGGACGCTATCATCGATGCGCGTGTCAATGCCGAATTGAATGGTTTTGATAACCTCACATTCTTTGCCGGTGACATGAAGGATATACTTACACGCGATTTTATCAACGAGCACGGTCGTCCCGATGTGATAATAACCGACCCACCGCGTGCCGGCATGCATGAGGACGTTGTTGATACAATTCTTTTTGCCGCTCCTCGCCGCATAGTGTATGTAAGCTGTAATCCTGCGACTCAGGCACGTGATTTGCAATTGCTTGACCGTGACTATAAGGTCGTGGCTGTCCAGCCGGTTGATATGTTCCCTCATACACATCATGTCGAGAATGTAGTGTTGCTTGAACGAAGAGATAACGAATAACAGAATTTAGGTTTATGCGTAAAAATATAAAAACTCTTTTGACTTTTAATGTCACAAAGGAGGCTTTGCTTATAGATTTTATAATGGAGAAGATGCATGGTATCAGCCGAAACCGTGCAAAGGCTTTGATATCGAATCGTGTCGTTCTTGTCAATAATGCGATAACCACCCATCCTTTGGCAGAACTGCTACCCGGGCAGGTTGTGCAGCTTGACCGTTCCAAACATAAGAAATCGTTCAACAGCAAGGATTTGGATATCGTTTATGAGGATCCATATCTCTTGATTATAGATAAACACCCCGGTGTTCTCTCAATGAGCAACAATACACGTCAGTTGACAGTGCAGGCCGTGCTTAACCGCTATCTGGAAAAGGGTGGCGGAAGAAACACTTCGCATCTTGTCCATAGACTTGACCGCGACACTTCAGGTCTTATGGTTTATGCCAAGGATGTGCAGACACAGCAGTCGTTCATAAATGGCTGGCAGGAGCTTGTTACCGACCGTCGTTATGTGGCTCTTGTTGAGGGCGAGCTTGAAAAACCGAGTGGTTGTATCCGTTCATGGCTTACCGAGGATAAACGATTTATAACTCATTCAAGTCCAACGGATAACGGTGGTAAATATGCAGTGACACATTATAATGTTTTAACTTCTTCGAATGGCTATTCGCTCGTTGAATGTGTGCTTGAAACAGGACGTAAGAACCAGATTCGTGTGCATATGGCGGAGCTTGGTCATCCTGTGGTGGGCGATGCCAAGTATGGAAGTAAAAGTGATGTTATAAGACGCTTGGGATTGCACGCATATATGCTCTGTTTCATTCATCCTGTAACAGGAAAACGTCTTCGTTTTGAGACTCCTGTTCCTGCGAGCTTTGAAAAATGTCTTAACGGTAAATAATGGTGTTGCGGAAAATTGTTCTTCTTTTGTTGTTTGTGATGCCGGTGCTTTTTGCTTCGGCTCAAAGCAATGTGGCTGTAAGGTCGTATAAGAAAATTTCGTCGGATACGCTACGTGTAAAAGAAGCGGCAACAACATCTGAAGCCAAGGTAGAAAAGCATAGCTCGGCTACCGCGCAAAAGAGTGCGGCGGTTGTAAAATCAACCAAGGTCGATTCGTTGTCATACCTGGCGCCGTCCTATCGTTTGGGCGAGCGTGTGATAATGCCGGGTGACAGTGGACGCGATGTGCGTTCTGTTGCGAAAATTTTGGTAAATAAAATTTATATTGACGAATCGGAACTTAAATATACCGCAGATGGTGGAGTCGTCTATGAAGGCCGACTTGTAAAAGCGGTCAAGCATTTTCAGGAGTTCAATGATTTATATCCTGACGGCATTATAGGATACGAGGTCGTCAAGGCATTGCGTAAGAGAAAATAAAAAACAGCCAAAATTGGCTGTTTTTTATTTGTTATTCAGGGTTGTTGGCGTAATACTCATTCCACTCTTCAAGGACTTTCTGCCAGTCAACGGCCTCGCCGTCGGCAATGGCTTCGGCTTGTGTGAGTGCCTCGTCGTGCAGTTTCTTTTCGGCATGACGCAGCTTCATGGCTTCAATTGTGGCTTCGTCAAGAACGTGTATTCTGCCACGTCGTATGCATTCGTCTATGTCTGCAGGCCCGAAAGCCTTGCCCTGTATGTTGAAATCGGAAATGTTGAATTCGAAAACGGTGCGCAATGTGTGTCTTACCATTTTCTGCTGTGCGCGGTTGCCGGCCATTTTTCTACCGAGCAATTTGCGTATGATGTTTATCTCGCGTTGTGAGAATTTCTTTCTTCCCATAGCTTGTTACTATTTATTCAAATCTATGTAGTTGGTAAGGTCGGGCCATTTTGCAGGGATATATATCCTTTCTACAACGTCTTCGACCTGGTCGGGTATGTTGCAGAAAAAGTCAATGCCCGTAAAGTTTTCAAGGTGGTCGATTGAGCACACCTGTGTCTTGCTGTATCCGTCAACGTGCTCGAACAATAACCCTATGGCTTGGTATTTGTTCGCTTTCAGACTTAGGACTGCCATAAAGTAATGGTTCGGTACGGTAGGGCAGGTGCCGACAGTGCGGTATTCTCCTTCTCTGATTGTAGCTCCTTTTACAACATACAGTGTGTCGCAGAAATTGGACGAGCGTCCCCAGCTGTTTCGGACAACGCCTTCGCAGTCAAGCCATGCGCCGGAATTGAAATCGTAGTGCATGGGTGATATGTTGCTGTAATAGAAGGTCTGCTCGTTGGCATCTTTTGAATAAACCCTGTCTTCTGAGGCTACTATGTGTCCTCGTGCAAAGCCATTGCCGTTGATTTGGCTTTTTGTCATTTCAACTGTTTCGGGAAATTCGGGTGTCTTCTGGAACGGGTCGCCTTTCCACTCGGTTTGCTTCCAGTCGTTGCGCGACCAGTTCTTCTCTCTGTTGCCTGGGTTGAATGTGAATGCTGTCCAGCGGCAGTGTCTGCGTTTCTGGTTCTGTGAAATGCTGTACGTGATGCTCTCTTTGCCGTTTACGTTTGTAGTGTGTGTCAGGAAAATGTCATCATTTGACAAAGCGGGTATCTCAATGCGTCGGGCATATTTGTGTGTGCTTTTGTTCGCATTGATATTCTCCTGCGTGCCTCCGTCCTGTTCTGAATGGTGGTTGCATGCGGTTATGGCTATGATGATGGCAAAAAGTACAGATATTTTTTTCATGTAATTGTTTGGCAACGGCGGGAGCTCGTTTATTGGCATAAAAAAAGGTGTACCTTGATACACCTTCTTTTATATTTTTAAGTTCAATTACTTCTTCAAAGTCTTACCGTAACGGCTCATGAACTTATCTACGCGACCTGCTGTATCGACAAGTTTAGCCTTACCTGTGTAGAATGGGTGAGAAGTGTTTGAAATTTCGAGTTTTACCAATGGATAGGTTTCACCTTCGAATTCGATAGTCTCTTTAGTGTTGCATGTTGACTGTGATAGGAAACAGTCGCCGTTTGACATGTCCTTGAATACAACCGGACGATAAGCTGCGGGATGGATGTCTTTTTTCATTGTTTCTTATTATTATTAAATTCTTTATATGCCGTTAGCAAAAAGTGCTGTATATAGGCTTTCGGAGCGCAAAGGTAGTAAATCTTTTTTATGTTACAAAATCTTTGCGCCTAAAAAATAAATAAAATACGCTATTGTCCAATCTTTATTCTACGTAAAGAACCAGACCTTTCAGGTATTCGCCTTCTGGGTGGTAGATGTTTACGGGGTGGTCGGCAGGCTGTGTCAGCTGGTGCAGTATGCGTACATTGCGTTTTGCTATGGCTGCGGCTGTGAATACTGCTGTGCGGAAATTCTCCTTGCTTACTACCTGTGAACATGAGAATGTGAACAATATACCTCCCGGCTGTATCTTTTCGATAGCTTTTGCGTTCAGTCTGCGGTAGCCTATGAGCGCGTTTCTCAATGAATCGCGGTGTTTGGCGAATGCAGGTGGGTCAAGTATTATAAGGTTGTAATTGTTTCCCATGCGGTCGAGGAAATCAAAAGCGTCCTCGGCGTATGCTGTGTGGCGCTTGTCGCCTGGGAAGTTTATCTCGACATTGGCATTTGTAAGGTCAATGGCTTTTGATGAACTGTCAACTGAGTGGACAATCTCTGCGCCACCGCGTAGTGCGTAGATTGAGAAACCACCGGTGTAGCAGAACATGTTGAGCAGCTTTCGGCCTTTTGCATATTTCTCAAGCAATGAGCGGTTTTCGCGCTGGTCAACAAAGAATCCGGTCTTTTGTCCGCGCAACCAATCGATGTGGAATTTTAATCCGTATTCGGTTGAAATGTTGCTTGCATTGCCACCCATTATGTAGCCGTTGTCCTTGTTGATGTCGGCCTTGTAGGGGAGTGTGGTATCCGATTTGTAATAGATGTTCTTTATTTTGTCGCCGAGAATCTCTTTTAGTGCATCGGCTATCTGCATGCGGCTTACGTGCATACCTACGCTGTGTGCTTGCATTACAGCTGTGTCGCCATATATGTCGATGATGAGTCCGGGAAGGTTGTCGCCTTCGCCATGAACAAGGCGGTAGGTGTTGTTGTCCTCGCGTGAAGATATGCCTGTGCGCTCGCGCAGGTCATAGGCTGTTGCGATGCGTCTGTTCCAGAACTCCTGGTTGATGGGCTCGTCGTTGAATGTGAGCACTCGTACGGCAATACTGCCTACCTGTACGTGTCCGCGCGCAATGAAACGGCGGTCGTTTGTATATACTGTAACAACATCGCCCTCTTCGGGTTGTCCGTCAATTCGTTGTATTGCTCCTGAAAAAATCCAGGGGTGGAAACGTTGTAGTGACTCTTCTTTTCCTCGTTTCAGTATAACGGTTTTCTCCATGTTATTTTTGATTGTTTTGTTTCAATTCGTTATAGATGTTCAGGCACGCCCACGCGTCTGTAGCTGCGTATTGTTTCTGTTTGTCTGTCAATACGTCGTTTTCCCAGTTGGTCAGTTGCTGGCTTTTTGATATGCGCTGACCGAATATTATCGCATATATCTTTTGCAGGCTCATCTCTTCGATGCCGAACTCTTTCACATGTTTCTGCAAGTCGAAGAAACCGCCGGCTTTGAATTTTCTGCGTTTGCTCAGTGCCTGATAGTCGTCGTGCAACGATATGCCCACCTTTGTTATATTCGTGTCTTCAAGTAAGGAAATCAGCGAATCGGGCATTTCCACACGGTTCAGACGGATAAGGAAACAGGTGTCGGCTGTCGATAGCTGAATGAGCGAAACGTTGTAGTGTACTCCTTTGCGGAATGACGGGCGTGTTTCGGTGTCTATTCCCAATACCTTCTCCTTTGACAGGGCTTTGACGGCTTTGTCGGTGTCGGCGACGGTGTCAATTGTTATTATGCGGCCTTCAAAAGCGATTGTCGGCATGGTGCTTATCTCGCTCTTTTCGATATGTGCACTGTAATTATTCATTATCCTCCTCTTCTTCTTCGTCAAGGTTTGTGCTGTATCTGATATCGTGCAATGCGCGCAGTGTGTTGACAAGTGTCTGTCCCCAGTATTGACGGAAATGCTCGTTGCATTCAATTATTGCGTCGTGCATTGTTTCGTTTATGCCAAGCTGGAAAAGGCATACGAAATTCTTTACGTCCTGATATATGTCGGCAAGGTCTTCCGAAATGCTTTTTGTTACAGGTGTGTCGCTGTACTTCATTTCGGCTACGAAAACATCGAGGTATGAATCCTTGTCGGCGAGAAGGTCGAAGATTGTCATGCGGAGCACTTCGTAACTGTCTTCGGTTACGAAATCTTCCATGTCTTCGTCGTTTATCATATCCTCTTCGGGCAGCATCTGCGCCTTGATATACAAAAGAGGCAGCAACTTGAGCAAGGTTTCTACAAACTCCTTGCGCGAATGTTCGTTTGTGCGTTCAAGGTATGCGCAGAATTCTGCGGCAACCGTAACGAACTCGACGGTGTTCCTTGAAAAAACTATATCTTCTTTTTCCATGTATCAGAGGTGTCGCTTTTTTATTTTTGCTTGCAAATATAGTGAAAATAGGGATATGAAGGACATGCTTGTGGGCTTTTTCTTTCGGGTTGGCAATCCAATATGTGTTTTTGGTATAAAATGTGTGAAAATAGCTACGTCGGCTGGTGAATATTTCCGAAAATTTTGTATCTTCGCAAATATGAATTTTCCAAACCTTGCTGTTAAGGCAAGGGGTAAAATGAAAAACGCATTTATGGCTAAAAAGAATAATAAAAAAGGATTTTTTTCTTCAGTAGGCATAGCTTATCGCAAGGTTATGCTGTTTTTAAGAAATCATAATGTTCAGTTTGTGTCAGGACTCCTGTTCTTGGCTTTGGCTATATTCCTTTGCAGTTCGTTCATCTCTTTCTTTTCGGTAGGAGGAAACGACCAGACTGTGTTGGAGGCGGTGGCGGGCTCTGCTGCCGACGCGGCTGTCGATAATACATCGGGTAAGGGCGGTGCTGTCATTGCGGAATTTCTGATAAATGGCGGCTTTGGCTGGGCTTCGGTCTTCTTGTTGCCTGTTCTTTTCCTTGTAGCCATGCGTCTTATGCGCTTGTTTGCATTCAAGCTCGGTAGGTGGGTCATATACTCACTTTTCTGCCTGGTGTGGTTCTCGTTGCTTTTTGCCTTTGCGTTCGGCAATCTTCTTGATACAAGCTATGTATCACCGGGTGGTGCGCATGGCGAATATATGAAAGCCTTCTTTATAGACAATATCGGAGTGGTGGGGCTTGTCCTGTTACTTGTTGTGTCGTTGCTCTTGTTCATGATTTATGTAACAAGCAACACTATTGATTGGATAAGGAAGCTGTTCGCTTTCAAACGCGCGGAAAAGGAAACTGAGAATGTCGGTGAGGAAGCCGGAGATGATGCGAGTGTTGAATTTGAGATAGAACAGCCTGCGCAGCCTGTATTGGTAACGATAAACGATAATGCCGATGTGGAAGTTGCTGTTGCCGACGAAGAACTGAATGATATTTCTGTCGCAGATATCGAAGATGATGAAGCCGGTGAGGAGATACAGATAGACGATGATGTACTTGCTGCGCAGTTCGATGCAATGTCAAAATCATTGGGTCAGCCTGCCGGCTCGGACGATGCTGTCCTCTCTATGGCTGTTGAAAAGGCCGATGGCGACGAGGATATGGGCGGCAATATGTTGCGTCCTATAAATCCGAAAGATGAATTGAGTTATTATAAGCCGCCTACAATCGATTTGCTTGACGAGTATGAGCAGACCGTGCAGTCTATCGACAAGGAAGAACAGGCTGCCAATGCTAACAAAATTGTTGAGGTACTGAAAAACTTCGGTATTGAAATAAGCTCTATAAAGGCGACTGTCGGTCCTACAATTACTCTCTATGAGATAACTCCTGCACCCGGTGTGAGAATTTCTAAAATCAGAAACCTTGAGGACGATATTGCAATGAGCCTTTCAGCTCTTTGTATCCGTATTGTTGCGCCTATTCCGGGTAAGGGTACAATAGGTATTGAAGTGCCTAACGCACATAAGCAGATAGTGCCGATGGCTTCGTTGCTTAACAGCCGTAAGTATAAAGAGACCGATATGGCTCTTCCTCTTGCGCTTGGAAAGACCATATCCAATGAGGTGTATATGGTTGATATGGCAAAGATGCCTCACCTGTTGGTTGCAGGTGCTACCGGTATGGGTAAATCTGTCGGTTTGAATGCAATCATTACATCGTTGCTGTTTAAGATGCACCCTGCATACTTGAAATTCGTCATGGTTGACCCCAAAATGGTCGAATTGAGCCTTTATGGTGTGCTTGAGAAGCATTTCCTTGCAAAGCTCGACGGCGAAGATGAACCAATCATAACAGATGTAAGCAAGGTGGTGCGTACTCTCAAATCGCTTTGTGTCGAGATGGATAACCGTTACAAACTGTTGCAGATGGCTTCGGTACGTTCGGTTAAGGAATACAACGAAAAATTCCTGAACAAGGAGTTGTTGCCTACAAAGGGACATCGCTTTATGCCGTATATCGTGGTTGTAATTGACGAGTATGGCGACCTGATGATGACTGCCGGACGTGAGGTGGAACAGCCTATTGCGCGTATCGCCCAAAAGGCGCGTGCTGTGGGTATTCACATGATTATTGCAACACAGCGTCCTACAACCAATATCATTACAGGTACTATCAAGGCCAACTTCCCTGCGCGTATGGCGTTCCGTGTAATATCTGTTATCGACTCGCGTACAATTCTTGACCGTTCGGGAGCGAACCAGTTGCAGGGTCGTGGCGATATGTTGTTCCTTGCTGGAAATGACCCTGTTCGTGTCCAGTGTGCCCTTGTGGAAACAAAAGAGGTTGAGCGTGTATGTGCCCATATCGCAAAACAGCAGGGCTATCAGACAGCGTATATACTTCCTGAGCCTGACGAATCGGTTGATTTGGGCGGTGAAGGCGGTGCTATGCGTGGCGAGATATCTTCGGATAAGCTCGATCCGTTGTTCGCCGAGGCTGCACGCGCTGTTGTGCTTGCACAGCATGGCTCTACATCGCTTATACAGCGTAAATTCAATGTAGGTTTCAACCGCGCAGGACGTATCATGGACCAGTTGTGCCAAACAGGTATTGTCGGCGAGCAGGAGGGTAGCAAGCCACGTCAGGTGCTATGTTCGGACGAGGCAGACCTTGAATTCCGTTTAAAATCGTTGCTGTAAAACCCTGAATAATTTATGAAAAACATATTCTCGTTTCTGTTGTTATTGTTTCCGTTGTGTGGCGGTGCGCAAGTGTTTGATGCCGATACGCTGCTCGATAACGTGATTGCCGTGATGAAGGCGGAATCTCCATTGCAGATGGACTATTCCTATACCGTTTATGACGGTGATGAAGCGGTGGTTTGTGATAAGGGAGTCATGAAGATGGACGGCAAGCGTTATGCGCTTGTTATGGATAAAATGGGGGTGTGGTGCGACGGTGAAACACAATGGAGCTATATGCAGGAGATTGACGAGGTGTATATAACCGATGCCTCTTCTGATGAAGCGCAGAACCTCTCTCCGCTGTTTGTTGTTGAGAACTATCGTAGCGGTTGTTCTAAAAATGTTGAAATGCAGAATGGTGCAGCTGTGGTTTCCTTGCAGGCACCGTCGGGCAACGATATAGAAAGAGTTGTACTTTGTGTCAATATGGGAAACAATCGTCTTGAATCGATGAATGTTTTCTTGCAAAGTCAAGGACGTATAGAAATTATACTTGATAAATATCAAATAAAGTGTAAATTTGCATCCGATGCGTATAAATGTCCTGTCGAGGAGTTGGGCGCGTCCGAAATTATTGATATGAGATAATAAAATTTAATATATTATGAATGTGAATAGAACTAAATGTTTGGTTATAGGTTCCGGCCCTGCCGGATATACAGCGGCAATATATGCTTCACGTGCTAACTTGTCGCCAATACTCGTTGAAGGTATGCAGCCCGGTGGTCAGTTGACACAGACAACCGTTATCGAGAATTTCCCCGGTTTCCCACAAGGTATAACAGGTCCTGAGCTTATGGAGAATATGCGTCAGCAGGCAATAAATGTAGGTGCCGATATCCGTTCGGGTAGTGTTGTTGAGGTCGATTTCGAGGAACTCCCTTACAAGGTAACACTTGATGACGGTAAAGTGCTTGAGGCTGACACCGTTATCATTGCTACAGGTGCTGCTGCCAAATACCTCGGTCTTTCCGACGAGATAAAATATCAGGGCATGGGTGTCAGCGCTTGTGCTACATGCGACGGCTTCTTCTACCGCAAGAAAATTGTTGCAGTTGTAGGTGGTGGCGACACAGCTTGCGAAGAGGCAAACTATCTTGCATCGCTTGCAGCAAAGGTTTATCTTATCGTACGTAAACCATTCTTGCGTGCTTCAAAGGCTATGCAGGACCGTACATTGGCTAACCCGAAAATCGAAGTCTTGTTTGAGCATAATACCGAAGGCCTTTTTGGTGAAGACGGTGTTGAGGGTGTTCATCTTGTATCGCGTAAGGGTGAGGCTGACGAAAAACATTACGACCTTGCAATTGACGGTTTCTTCCTTGCAATCGGTCATAAGCCTAACAGCGATGTCTTCAAGAAGTATCTCAAGACCGACGAGACAGGTTACTTTGTGCCTGCAGATGCAAGCGGCGTGAAGACTCTTGTTCCGGGTGTCTTTGTGGCAGGTGATGTTGCCGACCCACATTATCGTCAGGCAATTAATGCTGCGGCAAGCGGCTGTCGTGCAGCTATGGAGGCTGAACGCTATTTGTCAAATAAGTAATAGGTATTTGAATTTATAGAGCGAAGGAACATCAAATTCCTTCGCTTTTTTTTGATATATATAATAAGGAATAAAAAATAATCGCGGAAAAGTTTTCTTTGTATGGGATTTTTCCCTATCTTTGCACCCGATTTAGTCCGTAGGGGTTGGAGAAGACAGGCTCACGAAGAGCATGCACCTCGCGGAATTCACAATAAAAGCGATAAATTAAATGTACGCAATTGTTGAGATTAACGGACAGCAGTTCAAGGCAGAGGCTGGTAAGAAGCTGTTCGTGCACCACATCAAGGGTGCTCAGAATGACACAACAGTGGAATTTGACCGCGTGTTGTTGTTGGATAAGGATGGTGCTGTTACTGTAGGTGCTCCTACTGTAGAAGGCGCAAAGGTAGTTTGCTATATTGGCAATGTTCGTGAGCAGAAGATTGTTCGTAAGTCTAAGGACGGTCAGAACATCGTTACAACACGCGAAATCAACCCTGCATTGGTTAAGGGTGACAAGGTGTTGGTGTTCCACAAGCGTCGTCGTAAAGGCTACCGCAAGTTGAACGGTCACCGTCAGCAGTTCACAGAGTTAGTTGTTAAGGAAGTTATCGGTTAATTAAAAGTTTAAGTATTATGGCACATAAGAAAGGTGTTGGTAGTTCAAAGAACGGCCGTGAGTCAGCAAGTCAGAGACTTGGTGTTAAGATCTGGGGTGGCCAGGTATGTAAAGCCGGTAATATCATCGTACGTCAGCGTGGTACAGTTCACAACCCCGGTGCAAACATCGGTATGGGTAGTGACCACACTCTCTACGCTTTGGTTGACGGTGTTGTAACATTCAAGCGTGGCAAGAACGACAAGAGCTACGTTTCAGTTACTCCTATCGCTGAGAAGAACTGATAATTCTTGTCAAATCAAATTTGAGGCAATCCTTTTCGGGGTTGCCTCTTTTGTTGTTTACGGGTTATTGCGTTCCGCAGTTAAAACATATTTCGTGAATAATATGGAAAAAAGATAACCAAAGGTGTAACTTTTTGTTATTTCGCTGTTAAATAATCAAAAAAGTTGTATTTTTGTAAAAATATAGGACTTTGTATTGGGTTATTGTCTTAACGGAATACATAGTCGTTGTTAATTGATAAATAATTAAAAAAACAAAAATAATATGCTAACGCTAAAAGTAATCAGCCAGGAGACCGAGAAGGTACTCAAAGGACTTGAAAAAAAGCATTTCAAGAATGCACAGGAGACTATAGACAAGGTGTTGGAACTTGACAAGGAGCGTCGTGCTGCCCAGCAGGAACTTGACAATGTTCTCGCACAGAACAAGCAACTTGCTGCAAAAATAGGCCAATTGATGAAAGCACAGGCTATCGACGAGGCTAATGCTGTCAAAGCAGAGGTTGCAACACTAAAGGATAAGGCAAAGGAACTCCAGGATAAGATGGACGAGGCTGCTGCAAACTTGCAACAGGTTCTTTACACTATACCTAACATACCTTACGACGAGGTACCCGAGGGTGCCGTTGTCGAGGATAATGTTGTTGAGAAGACCGGCGGTATGGAAACTCAGCTTCCCGAAAACGCTCTTCCTCACTGGGAACTTGCAAAGAAATATGACCTTATCGATTTCGACCTCGGTGTAAAGATAACAGGTGCAGGATTCCCCGTATATAAGGGTAAGGGCGCTCAGTTGCAGCGTGCGCTTATCAATTTCTTCCTTGACGAGGCTCGTAAGGCAGGCTATATCGAAATCATGCCTCCTACAGTGGTTAATGCAGCGTCAGGTTTCGGTACAGGACAGCTTCCCGACAAAGAGGGACAGATGTATCACTGCGGTTTGGACGATCTCTATCTTATCCCTACTGCAGAGGTGCCTGTAACAAATATCTACCGCGATGTTATTCTCGAAGAGAAACAGCTCCCTATAAAGAACTGCGCATATACACAGTGTTTCCGTCGTGAGGCAGGTTCTTACGGTAAAGATGTTCGTGGTCTTAACCGCTTGCACGAATTCTCAAAGGTTGAGATTGTACGCATCGACACTCCTGAGCACAGCAAGGAGTCACACAAGGAGATGCTTGAGCATGTCGAGGGCTTGTTGCAGAAGCTTGAATTGCCATATCGTATTCTCCGTCTTTGCGGTGGCGATATGAGCTTTACAGCTGCGCTCTGCTTCGACTTCGAGGTGTATTCAGAGGCACAGCAGCGTTGGCTTGAGGTTTCTTCTGTTTCCAACTTCGACAACTATCAGGCAAACCGCTTGAAATGCCGTTACCGTACAGCCGACAAGAAGACCGAACTTTGCCACACACTCAACGGCTCGGCACTTGCTCTTCCACGTATAGTAGCTGCACTTCTTGAGAACAACCAGACACCTGAGGGTATCCGTATTCCAAAGGCGTTGGTGCCATATTGTGGCTTTGATATCATCGACTAAAGTTCACTGAAATAGAGATTTTTATATTAAAATACCATGTATAAAATTGTATCGAAAGAGCAGTTCTCGGAAAATGTGTTCCGTCTGCGTGTAGAGGCTCCGCTCATTGCAAAAGCATACAGAGCCGGTAACTTCGTTATTTTGAGAGTCGGCGAAAAAGGTGAGCGTATTCCTTTGACTATTGCTCACGCAGACCCTGAAAAAGGTCTTATAACTCTTGTTATACAAAAGGTTGGTCTTAGCTCAAGCCGTGTATGCGACTTGAATGAGGGCGATTGTATTACCGATGTTGTAGGTCCTCTCGGTCAGGCTACACACATCGAGAATTTCGGTACTGTCGTTTGTGCCGGTGGTGGTGTGGGTGTTGCTCCAATGTTGCCAATTGCGGCAGCTCTTAAAAAGGCCGGTAACCGCGTGATATCTGTTTTGGCAGGTCGCACAAAAGACCTTATAATCCTTGAGAAAGAGGTACGTGAGGTGTCTGATGAGGTTATCATTATGACCGACGACGGCTCTTACGGCGATAAAGGCCTTGTTACCGAGGGCATAGAGCGTGTAATCAAGCGCGAGAAGGTTGACCACTGTGTGGCTATCGGCCCTGCTATAATGATGAAGTTTGTTTGCAAACTTACAAAACAATACGAAATACCTACAGTTGTATCATTGAATACCATTATGGTTGACGGTACAGGTATGTGTGGTGCATGTCGTGTTACAGTAGGCGGTAAGACCAAGTTCGTTTGTGTCGATGGTCCTGAGTTCGACGGTCATCAGGTCGATTTCGACGGAATGATGCAACGCTTGGGCTCTTTCAAGGCCGAAGAGGCACGTGAGATTCAAAAACTTGAAAAGCATGTTTCATGCGCAAGCGAGGAGGACGAATTGATAAACCGCGATGCGGCATGGCGTGTGGAGCTCCGCAGCAAGATGAAGCCAAAGGAGCGTACAGCTATCGAGCGTTGCGAAATGCCTGAATTGGAGCCTGCTTATCGTGCTACAAAGTTGCGCGAAGAGGTTAATACAGGATTGACAAAGGAGATGGCACTTGTTGAGGCACAGCGCTGTCTTGACTGTCCTAAGCCTGCTTGTATGGAGGGGTGTCCTGTAAGCATCAACATACCTTCGTTCGTTAAGAATATAGAACGTGGCGAGTTTGTAAAGGCTGCCCAGGTTCTGAAGATGACAAGTTCACTCCCTGCAGTCTGTGGTCGTGTCTGCCCACAGGAGAAGCAGTGCGAGAGCCAGTGTATTCACCTGAAAATGGGTCACAAGGCTGTTGCTATCGGTGCGCTTGAGCGTTTTGCTGCCGACTATGCACGCGAAAGCGGTGAGATGCCGGCTCCAAAGGTAGCTCCTGCTAATGGCAAGAAGGTTGCTGTTGTAGGTTCAGGCCCTGCAGGTCTTTCATTTGCCGGTGATATGGCAAAACTCGGTTATGCAGTAACCGTATATGAGGCATTGCACGAAATTGGTGGTGTGTTGAAGTATGGTATCCCTGAATTCCGCTTGCCGAATGCTATTGTAGAGACTGAAATAGAGAACTTGCGTGCTATGGGCGTTGAGTTCGTAAAGGACTGCGTTGTCGGCAAGACAATCTCTATCGCACAGTTGCAGGAAGAGGGCTTCTGCGGTGTCTTTGTGGCTTCGGGTGCCGGATTGCCTAACTTTATGAATATCCCCGGTGAGAACTCTATAAACATTCTCTCGTCAAACGAGTATCTTACACGTGTAAACCTTATGGACGCTTCAAACCCTGATACTGACACTCCAATGCACATCGGTAAGCGTGTGGCTGTTGTGGGTGGTGGTAACACCGCTATGGACTCTGTTCGTACAGCTCTCCGTTTGGGTGCTGAACGTGCGATGATTATCTATCGTCGTTCAGAGGCCGAAATGCCTGCACGTCTTGAAGAGGTTAAGCATGCAAAAGAGGAGGGTGTTGAATTCCTTACTCTGCATAACCCTATCGAGTACATCGCCGATGAAAAGGGTTGTGTAAAACAGATTGTATTGCAGAAGATGGAACTTGGTGAGCCTGACGCTTCAGGTCGTCGTTCTCCTGTGCCTGTTGAAGGTGCAATAGAAACCATCGACATTGATATGGCAGTTGTTTCGGTAGGTGTATCTCCTAACCCGCTTGTACCTACATCGGTTGAGGGCTTGGAGCTTGGCCGTAAGAATACCATTGCAGTAAATGAAAACATGCAGTCATCTATACCGTTCATTTATGCCGGTGGTGACATTGTACGTGGTGGTGCAACTGTAATCCTTGCTATGGGTGACGGTCGTCGTGCTGCTGCAGCAATGCACGAGCAGTTGAGCAAGTGATAATTACTAAATAAACAAAAAAAATGAAGTGAACCCCAAAGTTTGGAAAAAAACTTTGGGGTTCACTTCTGAGTATTCACGCTTTTTTTGTTTTTATCTGCCTTATCTGATTCTTATTGTACTGTCGTTGGCTACAATTGTGTTTATTGAATCGGTATATGATTTCTGTAGGGTAGAGAACCTGTTCCAGTTGCTATGTACTTTCTTTACAAACGAAAGTGTTTCTTTCCAGCCTGCGAATTTGCCGTTGCGACAAACCGAATCGTTGTAGAATTCGGGCTTGCTCTTTAATATAAGGAACGAATCGACGCTGTTGTTCCATATAAATCTATTCTTGCCATGTTTCTTTGCAAGTTGCATGGCGTCTTGTATGTGTCCGTAGCCGGCATTGTACGACGCGAGTACAAAATTTATGCGTTCCTCTTTATTGCGTATGTATCTGAAGCGTTTGTCAAGTGCCTTCAACAGTTCAGTAGCCGCCATAATGTTAGTTTTGCTGTCCATGTGCATTGAGTCGGGGATATCGAAACCTCGCATGGTGTTAGGCATGACCTGCATTACTCCGCACGCTCCGGCTTCGGATATGGCAGTGCTGTCGAAACGCGATTCGGTATATGCTATTGCAGCAACGAGTGTCCAATCGTAACCGAGGGCTTCGCTTGCTTCCCTGAAATCATCGTCATATTCCGACAGTTGTATATACTTTGGAATATAGGTGTATGTATCATCTTCGTAAACATCAGGCTCTTGTTTGTAGCTTTTGTTCACGAATGTTATGTAACCTGTTACTGTTAAAATAATTAACAGTAGTGATGACAACAGAAGATATGTGTTTTTTCTCTTCATTGATGATAAAATAAGGAAAAACAACGACTTTTGTGCTGTTTTAATTACTTTGCAAAACAAATATTTATTTTTTTTGAAAAAAAGTTTTTAATATTTTTTTTGATTTATTTTTTTTATTTTTCTTTGTGACAGAACGAATTAAAAAAAAGGAAGTTTCTGAATCGCCTAAAAGGGAGTAGGAATAACAAACAAAAAAGAAAAAACTATGGCAAACTTGAAATCTGGTATCGTTTTGAACGAAGGTGAAAACCTCGTAATGGAGTTGCAGGCTGAATTGTGGGCAACAAGTTCAAACCCTATTGCAAGAATGATTGGTGCAGTTAAAAGAATCATTGCAGCTATTTTGGGTTGTAAGAAAGAGGGTTATGTAGTAATTACTGACCAGCGCGTTATTGAGGTTCTTAGAGCAAAGAATTTCTATGTATTCGATGCTGGTAAGGTTATCCGTTATCTATTGCCAAGCGGTATCAAAGAAATCGGTTACACAAAAGAACCTACATGCTTCTGCTTCTGCCAGGCTTATAACTTGTTCTATGAGGCTTATACACAGCGCACAACAGTTCTTCTCTCAGACGTTGACGAAGCTGGTGCACAGCGTGTTGTTGACTCTTTCTACAATGCTTTGTATAAGAAATAATGTCAAGTAGAATATCTACATTCGGAAGATTTAACTATTTGAATATATATGCCTACCTTCTGCTGATTATGGGGGTAGGCATATCCTTTTTGCCCTTATATAAGGTTCATTGGCTCTTGCTTGTAGCTCAAATCATTACCGTAATTGCCATGCTGCACGTATCAGTAAAGATATTCAACAGTTGGGGTAGTAAAAAAAGGAGTTATGCAGTGCTGATGGAACGTAATCGTAACGGTGTGCGCGAAGAGACATTCAAGGAGTATATGCTGGCACCGTGCGGACGTTTGTTGGTCAAGATAGTATTAAGCGACTTGGGAGAACGTCACCAATATAAAAAATTAAGTAAAATGTACTCCATTACACTCTCCAATTGCATCAACGCAGTGAAGGAGAGCCGCAAGCCGAAGCGGACTGTCGTTTATGTGGCAGGAAAGAAGGTCGGACAATCTGAAGATAAACAGAATTGATACAAGGCTTTACTCTGTTATCATTTCCACACTGCTTAAACCGTTTATTTGTCCAACTACATAACGTGCGTTGCTTTCTTCTGCCTCACCGTTGCGTGTAAATTTGTCCATGTAGAGTTCTCTGCTTGTCTGTATCTGAAAACAGCGGAACGTGTCACCGGGTTTTATGCTTGAATTTTCTGTTCTTATGGCTACGAAGCGGTAATCACCGAGGTATTCGATGTCACACACTCTGTCGGGCCTCCAAGTGAGTCTTACACGGTCGCCTTTCTTCAGGTTGTTGCAGTTTATTATATCAATGTTTTCAAAGAGCACGGAATCTTTGCTGTTCAATAGTGCTTTACAGAATTTTTCCCAATTGCCGGCATCAATAAATTCGGCAAGTATATCGAGTATGCGTTCCGAAACATTGTTGGCATTACGAGTGGAGTATCCCCAAAGACGCTCGAATGTGGTAATGGATATATGCTCCTTGCATTTTTCCTCTATAAGTACTGAAAGCTTAACGAATTTGTCGTGTCCGTTAATTTTTCCAACGACTTTCTCCACCTCTTCGCGTAACGCCTTTACTTGTTGATTCTCTATATTTATTCTCATAATTATGCATACAGGTTGTTACAAATACAAAATTAAGTCATATATTTGAAAAAAATAAGATAAACTTTTGTCATATTTTGTCATTTTATGTCTGAAAGTGAAATATTGATGCCTACAAGCAATGCTGTTGACTACTCTTCGTCATATTCTATGCCGGAGGTCTATATCACAACCTCCTCGGCTGTGCTGTATCGTGTGCGTAAAGCCGGTAAGTATTTCATTATAAAGACACCTAAAGAAAATTCAGGTCAGGCACAAGCTCTGCTGAAGCGCGAATATGAAATGTCGTTGGGTAAGTCGCACCCCAATATAGTTAATGTCTTTACTTTTGAGTCATCGACACCTGTCGGCTCGGGAATAGTGATGGAGTATATCGACGGCAGGACATTAAACGAGTTCATTGCCGAAAATCCTTCACTTGCTGTTCGTAACAGAGTGTTCGTTCAACTCTTGCAGGCGGTTTCGTATATTCACCGTTGCGGGGTAGTGCATAACGATATAAAGCCGGAGAATATAATAATCACACGCAGCGACAACGATGTAAAACTGATAGACTTCGGCCTTGCCGACAACGATGCCTATTATCTGGCACACACGCTTGGTTGCACACGTGCATATGCTTCACCCGAATTGCTTGCGCGCGATAAGGATATTGATGCCCGTAGCGACATTTATTCCTTGGGAATGATAATGCAGAAACTTTTCGGCAGCCGTTATTCGCGTATTACAAAGCGTTGCCTGTATAAGGAAAAACAGAAACGTTATAACAATGCCGACGAACTGCTTGCTGCAGTAAGACATTATCACAGACCGTTGGCTGTTGTCTTGTCGATAGTGTTTGCTATAATAATCTCTTTACCATTATTATATATAGGGCGCACAATTGTAATGCAGAATGAACAGGCTAAAGCCGAATTGCGCCTTTTTGAAAGTATAGAGCATGAGGTCGAGAATATATACTCGGTAACAGCAGATTCGCTGGCACATGCTACATATTACGAATTTGCATGTAATAATATACTCTCTTTCTGGGAGAGACTTTCCGTGTATAACGATAAAGAGATATCTACGATTACTTCGTCCGATTTATACACAAAAGCAACAGCCTATTATGCTAAAAAAGTAGCGGACTGCAGCGATAAGCTATGGAGTATAGCAAAGACTTTGCCGTTGTATTCAATGCAAGGATTGAGTAGTGAAGAGCTCTTGTACTATAACAATCTTATCGCAAAGCGTAAGCCGTATTCTCCTTATAATAAATGACGTTCCGTTTCAGGACAACTTGGAGTCGTTTGTCATTTTTTTTCATTTTTGCCTGAACGGGTGGCTTTTCTTGCAACCATTGAGAAATCGCATATACAGTATTGCCAAATGCTGTATATGTGTTCTATGTTTCTGTTTATGAACGCGAAAATTATATCGGGAATAATGGCTGAATTCTTATAACTGACAAGAAAATGACAAGGCTGTATAACCTTTTTTATCATATTTTTGCGAAAAAGCAGCAGTACTCCTTGTTTGTTTGTTAAAAAGTCTTATTTTCGCAGATGACATAACAATTAAACACGCGAGTGTTTGACATTCTCGCTGATGAACCTAGGAAATTCATTAACGGTAAGAGAGTGCAAACCCTGTCGCAGGTGGTGTGTACGCCCTTGGTGTATGCATACATTTAGCGTAGGCTGTTGCTTTTCTCTTTACACGGTTTTCCTAGGACCTATCAGCGGAGATTAAGTAATTAGTCTACGCTTCTTTTTTTTATACCGGGAGCGAAGGCTTGTGAGGATAATTTTAAATTTAATTATATACTATGAAAAAACTTACAACACTTTTGCTGTTTGTCTCATTGTTTTTATGCTCTTGTAGCAATAAAAAAGAGCAAGTTGAAAAGGCGATGGACAAAGCTGTCGCATGTGCTGAATTGGGTACTGTAGAATATACTGTTACCAAGCTTATTATGACAAACGACAACGAGTTTTATAAGTTGGGCGACAGAAAAATTATTTTCTCATGTCGTACAACCATGAAGGCCGGTATTGATCTCGCAGAGTTTAAGAAGGAAGACGCTGTAATTTCGGACCGTGGTAAGACCGTTACAATCAACCTTCCTCAACCAAAAATCCTTTTGTTCAATATGGCAGCTGAGGATATTAAGATGGAGTATTCAAAAGTGACAGGTTTGCGCACCAGTTTCAATACCGAAGAGCGTAACGACCTTCTCAAGCAAGGCGAAAAGGCAATTCTTGACGACGCTGCCAATTTAGGAATCTATGACGATGCAAAGGAGAATGCAACCGAATTCTTTAAGGCATTGCTTGCCCATAGCGGTTTCGAGAATATAAATGTATGCTTTAAGGAAGCACAAAAGTAAAAGAAACAAACTCTTGTGAGTGAAATAAAAGAATTGGTTGAAATACTTAATAAAGATTGAGCTATGGATATAAAAGATAATAAGAATAATCAGGTAACTGATGAAAATGTAAATATCGAAAACAATGCAGCTGCCAATGAAAATGTAAATATCGAAAACGATGCAGCTGCCAATGATAATGTGCCTGCTGTAGGCGATAAAGCTGAGAAAGAAGACTCTGTGGCTGACAAAGTGGTAAAGGTGGTTAAAACCGCGAAATCAGTGGCCAAGGGAGTGGGAAAAACTGCAAAGACAGCTGGTGAAGTCGGTGGTAAGGTATTGGATATTGTAGGGACTGTTGCCGGTGGTGCAGCAAAGTCAGCAGGTTTGTTTACGAGTATTTCTTCATTCGTTTTTGCCAACCTTCAAACTATACTCATTAGTATGGCTGTGACAGCAGTCGCTGCTGTAGCCGGATTTATAATCAAGGACATGATTGAAGGTCCAAAAATTGAAGATACGGCAAACGTAGTTGAAGAGGTAAAGAAAATTTCGGAATTGACAACAGCTTGCTTCTACGAGGAAAGTGTGATACAAAAGGAGAAAACTACAACCAAGAAGCATTGGATTAAAAACGAAATAGACACAGTAAAGCACTCTATTGTACTTACAGCATTATGTAAAGTACGTGCAGGATACGACCTTTCAAAGCTTGGCGATAACGATCTGATAGTCAAAGGTGATACAATAAGCATAAAGTTGCCGGCTCCACAGATATTTGATGTAATAAGCAATCCTTCCGATTATAAGGTATTTGAAAGTGCCGGTGATTGGAGTCACGAAGAGATTGTTGCAATGCAGGTTGAGAGAAAGGAACGCGTTTTGCAGAATGCACTCGATCACAATATCCTTGAGAAAGCCAATAATATAGGTAAGGGTCGTGTTCTTACACTCTTCCAGAGCATGGGCTTCAATGTGATAAACATTACTGTTACCGAAGTACCTGCACGCGTGAAGCCTGCAGTTCCTGCAGTAGAACCTGTTGCACCTGTTGAGGAGCCTGTAACCGAACCGGCACCGGTTGAAGAGGCACCTGCTGTTGAAGAACAGATGCCTATTGATACACTCTCACAAGTATTATAATGCGACAAATGATATAATTATGGTACTTTTTGATATAGGGGCTTTATTGTTCTTGACTGGCCTTTTTTTGGTAATATATACCTTCTTCAAGAAAGCACCTGGAGCAGCTATACTCTTCGTTATAATGTCGTTGATTGGAGGTGTGTTAATGCTTATTGCGTATTATGGGGTTATGGGCAACAAATCGATATTTGATTTTTGATTTTGCAATACAAACTAAAACATTAATAATATAAAACAAAAAGACTATGGCAGATTTCACATTTGATGGTCGTGTAAAGGTAAAGACCTTAAAAGACGAATTTAAAAAGAACTTTGGCGCCACACTCCGTGTCTACACAAACATTGCTTGCGAGGGAGAGCAGGCTGCCGATGACGCAACACTTGCATCAATCCGTGCAGAGGGTTGCTCTGGCGGCGAGTTCTCTGTTAAGGGAAACATGAAGGTAAGTTCTTTTGAAAAAAAGGTTGCCGAACTTTACGGTATTGGTGTTCAGGTGGCAAATGCCGATGATACAGAGTTTGCCGATGACGCAGCAACACTTATGGGTGCCGCAGCAACAGCATCGGCTGAGAGTGGTCACGGACATGCTGTTGAAAAACCGGCTGCTGCTGACGAGACACCAAAAGTAGAGGCTAGCGCTGCAGAACTTGCAAGTGCACGTGTAAGAGTTTACGGCAAGGCGCAGAACCGTACAGCATTGGGTATTGTGCATGCCTATATGGTAATGTATCCACAGGCTACATTGGAGGATTTGCGCAAGGCATTCCCTAATGCAATCAACCCTGATAAAGGCAGTGATGAAATTTTCATCTATGCCGAGGAGAAGGGTACTACAGGTGATTGGAACAACTATTTCAAGGGTGAGGACGAGTTGCTCACTACTGGTGACGGCCGCAAAGTCGCGTTTGTGATGATGTGGACAAAGCCCAACTTCGAGCGCATTGTAGCTCACGCAAAACAGTATGGCATTCTTGTTGCCGATTTTGAGAAGGCCGATGGTGGAGCCAAGAAGGGTGGTTTCCGTCTCGAATATCTCAACGGTTATGTTCCACCTGTACCCGGAAAGAAAAAATCACTCCTTTGGTTGTGGATTCTACTTGTACTTTTGCTTGCTGTTGTTGCAGCAATCTTCGCATTGCGTAAACCCGAGGTAGTAGAGGTTGAGAAGGTTGTAGAAGTTGAAAAGGTAGTAGAGGTTGAAAAAATCGTGTATATCGACCGCATCGAGGAAATCGAGAAGAACTTCAATGCTGCCCAGTTTGAACAGGGAAAGGCCGAACTCTCCGAGGATGCAAAGTTCGTGCTTCACGACCTTGCAAAGGAATTAATAAAGCATCCCGAGGTGAAATTGCGTATCGTAGGTCACACTTCAGCCGAGGGCGACCCAGCATTCAACCAGAAACTTTCACAGGCACGTGCTCAGGCAGCTGTCGATTTCATCGTTAGCCGTGGTGTCGATGCTTCACGTCTTGAGGCCGAGGGTAAGGGTTCAAGCGAACTCATTGACGAGAACAATCCTGACGTTAACCGTCGTACCGAGTTTATCATTCTTGAATAATAACCTTATAAAAATTAAAGTATATGGCAGTAAAGAAGACTACGGTCAAGAAGACCAAGGACGGTACTGTTGACAAACGTACCAAGGAGGGCAAGGCTATTGCCGAGCGTATGGCAAAGGCTCGTGCTGAGAAGAACAGCCTCAAGAACAGAATTAAAAGATTGTTTAAGTAAGTTAGATTAATGAGTATGAATACAGAAATCAAACATATAGCAGCGTTGGTGGCAACTGCCATCTGGGCCGATGGCGAGTACGATGCAGCCGAGAAGATTGTTGTAGCAGAAATTGCCGATGCATTTGAACTTGGTGCCGAGGAGTTTGCAGCAGCTGTTGAGGCTGAGCTTGCAGTCGTAGAACCAATGAACGAGGAAGAGGTTAATGCTTACATCCTTGAGCACTCGGCCGAGGTGGATGACGAAGAGGCCGAGATGTTGTTGCAGGCTGTTCTGCAGGTGGTAATTGTTGACGGCATACTTGGTGAGGAAGAGGTTGACAATGTATTGTCAATTGCATCGGCACTTGGTATCGACGACGCACGTGCAGTGCTCATGCTTGCCGACCTTGTTAAGGAGGAACCCGAATTGCAGGTTGAACTTTAATTGAAGTTCTTATAGCCCCGGCAAGGGTGATACCTTTCCGGGGTACAAATAATTTAACATATAAAAAATACGATTATGGGACTTATAAACAATTTGATGGACAAATTCAAGAATGCTGAATTTACTGTAGCTCCTCAAAAGAAACTTAAGACAATTTCGGCCGATTTCAAGAAGGCTTTTGAACTTACATTGGTATTCTATAAAGGTGCGCAGATTGCCGATGGCGATTTGACACTTGCCGCTCTTAACAAAAAGACCACAAAGGACGTAAACGCAAAAGCTGACGGTTTGAAAATCAAGGCCAGCATGAAGGTTGGTGCAGCCGAGAAGCTTTTCGATACAAACTTTGGCGTAACAGTCCAGATAAAAGACAAGAGCGGTGCAAAGCTTGTTCCTAACGAAATCACTATCGGTCAGGCAGCACGTGGCGAGTATTGATATATGAATTGACTTTGTTTTAACCATTTTATAAACCATTTAAAATTTTACAACTATGGCAGAATTTAAGTTGGACGGCCGCATGAAGGTAAAGACCTTGAAGGCTAATTTCAAGAAAGAGTTTGGTAGCACATTGCGCGTTTACAAGAGCGAGAGCTGCAAGGGCGCTTTTGCTGATGATGAGGCTACATTGGCTTCTCTCCGTGCTGAAGGCAAGAAGGGTGGCGAACTCACCGTAGGTGGTAACCTCCGCGTTGGTAACTTCGAGAAGAAGATTGCTGAGCTTTACGGTATTGGTGTTCAGGTAGCTAACGCTGACGACAGCAAGCTCGCTGACAACGACATCACTCTCGTTGCTGCAGGTAAGTAATCCTGACAACAGATTTTAGGTATGTGGGGCTTGGTTGCCCCACATATCACAAATATAGAAGAATAGGTTTGTTACTATGGAGAAAAAGGGTATAGTCCTCAACAGAATGTATGTGGGTGATTATCTCGCGTCCAACCTTGGGCACGAGATAATAAACCTTTACCAGGCCGACAATGGCGGTAACTACATATACCTGAATTCCAGCGGCGATTTTGTCAAGGCACATCAGGGACAGATAGGCTATATGCTCTTTGTCAAGTATTACGGTATTGGCGAAGTTGAGGTTATTGGCATGGCAACAGGGCTCAACGATGTCTATTGTGCCGACCAACAGTTCACCGGCAAATATAAAGGCGTGAACAAGGAAATTTTTGCCAAGCAACAGCAGTTTGTGAATGCCGAGGGTGGAGTGTCCTATGGCGGTGTTTCCATTTTCGACATTTTTGGCGAGGCAGGGCAGCAGAGTGTCTTCATAACCTACAAGGCCGACAAAGTGTACGTGCCCAAAAAAAGTAAGAGAATGTTCATACGTTTTCATGTGGCCGATGCTGCCAAATATCCAGAGCACGGTGACACTGACATTGTTGTTTCGCTTGCCGGTTACCAGCAGGCGAAGGCTTCGCTCAAACAGTATATATACCCCGAGGGAACATATGCCGGCGACCTTGCAAAGCAGAACATTGAGGCCAAACGCGAGGATTATAGCAAGATATTCAACACCCTTGTCAATGACCCTGCATTGTGGCAGGAGAGCAATAACCGTGTCGATGCCGAGGAACTGGAGAGTGTGAATGAGCGCAAGGTGTCGCTGTTTGATATATGCCAGATACAGAATGACGAGAACAAGTTCTCCAACGCGCTTGCCTATTTTATGCTGCAGTATCCGGCTTTGTGGAATGAATTCTTCGCCCGCTATGGCATTTCGCTTGCTACTGGCTTTACCGTTGCACGCGAAGAGTCGTCAAAGATTGAGGATAGCAAGTATAACCACAAGAAATACCCCAGTGGCGGCCGCATTGACCTTATGATACGCACCGCAAACGAGCTGGTGGTCATTGAGAACAAGATAAAGTCCGACATCAACAGTATAGACGAGGACTGCGAGGGAAAACAGTTGCGCCGCTATTACAATTACGCGGTGTGGCTGTCGAGGAATAAGGATAGTGAGGACTATGGAAAGAAACTGCATTTCTTTATTCTTACTCCAAAGTACAATGTGCCGGTGATTGAGGATGCCGAGATGAAGGAACTTTATAAGGTCATTACCTATGCCGATGTATATGAGTACCTGACAGCAAAACGTGCAGAGTTTGCAGGTGACAGCAACTTCGTGGCATTCTACGAGGCTATGTACCGTCACACTCACGACAATGTGAACGACTACCTCTATCACGAGATGCAGGAGACGTTTTTCAGGAGAATAAAGGAATTGTTATAGGAACTTAATATTATCATTTGAGAGAAGTTTATATTAACCATTTAAAATTTTACAACTATGGCAGAATTTAAGTTGGACGGCCGCATGAAGGTAAAGACCTTGAAGGCTAATTTCAAGAAAGAGTTTGGTGCTTCATTGCGCGTTTACAAGAGCGAGAGCTGCAAGGGCGCTTTTGCTGATGACGATGCTACATTGGCAGCACTCCGTGCTGAAGGCAAGAAGGGTGGCGAACTCACAGTAGGTGGTAACCTCCGCGTTGGTAACTTCGAGAAGAAGATTGCTGAGCTTTACGGTATCGGTGTTCAGGTAGCTAACGCTGACGACAGCAAGCTCGCTGACAACGACATCACTCTCGTTGCTGCAGGTAAGCAGTAATCTGATGCATTTTAGGTATGTGGGGCTTGGGTGTCCCACATATCACAAGTGTTTAACTTTTTATTGAGCATTTAAAATCTTACAACTATAGCAAAGATTACACGCAAGACCGTAAAAGTAACAAAAAAGTGGAAATACAACTACTAGAGTGACACGCACGACAAGGTCTAACGGAACAACCAAGGTTACAAGAACAATTACACGCAAAACGAAATGATTAACCATTTATAATTCTGCAATTATGGCAGAATTTAAGTTGGACGGCTGCATGAAGGTTAACTCGCAATTTAACTAACCAAAATATGGCAAAGAAAATCAATAAGTCACAACTTGCAAAGATTGATGGAATGAAGAGTCTTCTCAAAATCCTTGGTGAGGACGGTTTCATAAAGGCTGTAATAGAGAATACTTACTTTTTCAGTCCAAGATTGGTACATTCCAGATTTGAAGAACTGTCAAAACTTATATTTGATGGTAATGATATACCTGCAAGAAAAAGTACGCAGGATGAACTTTATAGGATAGAAGGTGAAAAGCTTTTTTTTGTAGATAAAGGTTTCGAATGTCCTGTAAAACTAGATAAGGACGGAAATGCCGAAGTCCGTAGGATTATCAATGCTAAAACGGGGTACACCATTAGTCAAGGTAAAAAAAGTATCTTCCAGAACTATTTTATATCGCATATTTGGGGAAGAGCATACGACCCGAGGTATTTCACTTCTTTGTGGAACTTGGCGATAGTCCCAGCATGGGCAAATAGTTTGATGGATAAGATGGCTGATGAAGAATCGGACGAATTGGAACATTTGGCTGCAAAACTCAAATCAGCTGTAGAGACTGTTTGTTGGAATTTATACGAAATGGAAAAACTTTGCTGGGGTAATTTGAAGATGGAAAAGCCTCAAAGGATTTCTTCTGTCGATGTAGACTCACAGACGTTCTCAGTGCACATCTTTTCTGGTGATTTGTGCATAACAGAAATGAATTTAACTATTTGAGACCATAACCGACATGAAACGCTACTACGAATCGGCCTTGCCTGGCGGCACGAAGTTCTACATAAGCAACCAATGGGGAGTGCAGACCGACGGTTTTGTGGCTTACGTGAATGAAAATGTTGATGGAATTACGGTGACAAAACTGTAAATCAAATAAAGAATTTTACAAGTTAATCTAACTTGAATTTTGGTGAATTAGAGAATGAATGCAAATGCAGAAAAACTATGACAATAAAATACGAATATGACAAGGCTGCTTTAAAAGCTACAGTGTGTGGCGTCGACGATTGTGGTACAAGCGTTGTTATTCCGGCAACAGTTGAGTACTATAAAAAAGTCTATAAAGTCACAACTATAGGAAAAAAAGCATTCTTTGAATGTAAAGCTCTTGAGAATATTGTAATCCCCAATAGCGTTACAAGCATTGGAGAGGAAGCGTTCAGAGGTTGCTCCGGCCTTACAAGCATAACAATCCCTAACAGCGTTAAAAGCATTGGAAATGATGCGTTCCGTTATTGCCACGGCCTTACAAGCGTAACAATCCCTAACAGCGTTACAAGCATTGGAGATTATGCGTTCCTTAATTGCTCTGGGCTTACAAGCATTGAAATCCCTAACAGCGTTACAAGCATTAAAAACAATGCGTTCTCTGATTGCTCCGGCCTTACAAGTATAAGTGTAGCTTCTGACAATACAGTTTATGATAGTAGAGAGAATTGCAATGCCATTATAGAAACAGCAACAAACACTCTTATTGCAGGTTGTAAAAACACTATTATCCCTAACAGTGTTACAAGCATTAGATGTTCTGCGTTCTCAGGTTGCCCCGGACTTAAAAGCATAACAATCCCCAACAGCGTTACAGGCATTGGGAATTATGCGTTCTATAAATGCTCTGGCATTACAAGCATTACAATCCCTAACAGCGTTACAAGCATTGGAGAGTATGCGTTCTATGGATGCAAGGGTCTTACAAGCATTGAAATCCCCAATAGTGTTACAAGCATTAGAGATTATGCGTTCCGTAATTGCTCCGGCCTTACAAGCGTAATAATAGGTAACAGCGTTACAAGCATTGGAGATTATGCGTTCGATGATTGCTCCGGCCTTACAAGCATTGAAATCCCCAATAGCGTTACAAGCATTGGACGTTCTGCGTTCTCTAGTTGCTCCGGCCTTACAAGCATAGAAATCCCTAACAGCGTAACAAGCATTGGGAATAATGCGTTCCGAGGTTGCTCCGGTCTTACAAGCATAACAATAGGTAACAGCGTTACAAGCATTGGAGATTATGCGTTCGATGATTGCTCCTGCCTTACAAGCATTGAAATCCCCAATAGCGTTACAAGCATTGGAGATTATGCGTTCAATGGATGTGCATCATTAAAGGAACTGCGCATTGAAGATGGAGAAGGTACATTGTCTTTAGGGTATAATACATACGGTAGTTATGATACTAGTAAAGGCCTGTTCTATGATTGCCCACTGGAGACTTTGTATTTAGGTCGTAATTTATCTTATAATACGGGTGGTATTTATGGCTATTCTCCTTTCTATAATATAAAGACATTGGCAAGTGTAACCATCGGCAACAGCGTTACAAGCATTGGAAATTATGCGTTCTATAATTGCACCGGGCTTACAAGCATTGTAATCGGCAACAGCGTTACAAGCATTGGTAGTGATGCGTTCTATGGTTGCACCGGGCTTACAAGCATTGTAATCGGCAACAGCGTTACAAGCATTGGTAGTGATGCGTTCTATGGTTGCACCGGGCTTACAAGCATAACAATCCCTAACAGCGTAACAAGCATTGGTTATTCAGCGTTCAGTGGTTGCACCGGGCTTAAAGAGGTGCATATTGGCGACCTTGCAGCTTGGTGTGGTATTGATTTTGCCAGTGCTCCTGCCAATCCTTTGCGTTATGCGCATAATCTATATTTAAACGGCGAATTGGTTACCGACCTTGTAATCCCCGATGGCGTAACTGAAATTAAAGATGATGCGTTCCGTAATTGCTCCGGCCTTACAAGCATTGTAATCCCTAACAGCGTTACAAGCATTGGAAGTTATGCGTTCAGTGGTTGCACCGGGCTTAAAACTGTTTATAATTTCTCTAATCTCACATTCAGTAAAGGTTCAAGCGAGTATGGCTATGTTGCGTATTATGCAACTAAGGTAATAAATGCACCAAATGCTATAATTGATGGTGATTTTATTTGGTGCAAATTGAATGGTGCTAATACCTTGGCTTGTTATCTTGGTGAAGTGGCAGAATTGACTTTGCCGGTCGATTATAATGGTGAAAATTATGTAATCGGTAATGATGCGTTCAATGGTTGCACCGGGCTTACAAACATTGAAATCCCTAACAGCGTAACAAGCATTGAAAGTTCGGCGTTCAATGGTTGCACCGGGCTTACAAACATTGAAATCCCTAACAGCGTAACAAGCATTGAAAGTTCGGCGTTCAGTGGTTGCACCGGGCTTACAAGTATTGAAATCCCTAACAGCGTAACAAGCATTGGTAGTGATGCGTTCAATGGTTGCACCGGCCTTACAAGTATTGTAATCCCTAACAGCATAACAAGCATAGGAGATTATGCGTTCTATGGTTGCTCCGGGCTTACAAACATTGAAATCCCTAACAGCGTAACAAGCATTGGAAACCAGGCGTTCGAAAATTGTACTGGGTTAAAGACTGTTATAAATTTCTCTAATCTTACATTCAGCAAAGGTTCAGAAGGCAGTGGTTATATTGCGTATTATGCAACTAAGGTAATAAATGCACCAAATGCTGTAATTGATGGTGATTTTATTTGGTGTAATTTGAATGGTGCTAATACCTTGGCTTGTTATCTTGGAGAAGTGGCAGAATTGACTTTGCCGGTCGATTATAATGGTGAAAATTATGTAATCGGTAATGATGCGTTCAATGGTTGCACTGGGCTCGCAAGCGTTGTAATCCCAAGCAGCGTAACAAGCATTGGAGAGGATGCATTTACGGGATGTACCGGGCTGAAAACCGTCTATAATTTCTCTAATCTCACATTCAGTAAAGGGGAAAACACCAATGGATATGTTGCGTATTATGCCGATAAGGTTTACAACGCACCCAATGGCTCAATGGAAGGTGATTTTATATTCGGTAAACCAAATGATGTGAATACATTGCTTTATTATTTGGGCAACACGGCCAATTTGGTATTGCCAGCCGATTATAATGGTGAGAATTATGTGATAGACTCTATGGTGTTCAAAGATAACACAGTTATTACAAGCGTGACAATCCCTAATAGTGTTACAAGTGTTGTAGCTTCTGCATTTAATGGTTGCAGTGGCCTTAAAGAGGTACACATAAGCGACCTTTCTGCTTGGTGTAATATTGCTTTTGCAAGTGCAGATGCTAATCCTTTGTATTATGCAGAGAATCTTTATTTGAACGATGAATTGTTGACGGAACTCACAATTCCCGATAGCGTTACCGAGGTGAAGAATTTTGCGTTTTATAACTGCAGTGGCCTTACCAGCATTGAGATTCTCGATGGCGTTACAGGCATTGGAGAGGAAGCGTTCCGTGGTTGCAGCGACCTGGAGTACATTTATATAAGTAGTACCATCGAGAGCATTGGCGATTATGCCTTTGCTGAATGTAACAATATATTTGATATAAAAATAGGTTCTAAGAAGGTTGTTGCCGCAAGCGAGAATGTGTTCAGCAGCGATGCGTATAACAATGCTTGCTTGTATGTTCCCGCGGGCCGCAAGGATTTTTATGCAAAAACATCGCCTTGGAGCAATTTTATTATAAGCGAAATGGATTTCACCGGAATAGACGATATGGAAGCCGAAGGCGAAAGGGTTAAAGATGTTTACTATGACCTCAGCGGCCGCGTAGTTGAAAACCCAACAAACGGTGTTTACATTATCAACGGTAAAAAGGTAATTATAAAATAATTGATTTATAAATACTCACAGTAAAATGACCAATCAAGTTTGTGCTTGATTGGTCATTTGGGTTATTATGGTATTATTCACGCCGATGTCATGTAAATGCTATATTACCGTGAGTTCGATATAAGAATATATACTAAAATATAGAATGACTGGTTCGCGATTTGATTTAGCTTATATCGAACTCACGTTAACATCATAAAAAAAACAGCCGTTAGGCTGTTTTTTTATTGTTAAGATGCAAGAATCTCTTGTGCACGTACTGTCTCTCTGTCAATAGGCTTGTCATCCTTGATTGCCTTTGTGAATGGTACATAGACAAGTTCGTTGTTTCTCAAACCAATCATTACATTGCGCTGGCCTTCAAGTAGGGCATCGATAGCTGCAACTCCAAGGCGGCTTGCTAAAATACGGTCATTGGCTGTAGGGCTACCACCACGTTGCAAGTAACCGAGAATTGATACACGAACATCAAGTTCTGGGAAACGTTGGCGCATGCCTTCTGCAACTTCCATGATATTGTAGTCTTTTTCGCGACCTTCGGCGAACAGTACAATACTGCTGCTCTTGGTACGACGTAGTCCGTTTGCGATGAATTGGTTTATTCTTTCAAATTCGGGGTCAATTTCAGGCAGCACGCATGCCTCTGCACCTGTTGCAATAGTACCATTGAGGGCAAGGAAACCTGCATCTCGTCCCATAACCTCTACAATGAACAGACGCTCGTGTGAAGATGCTGTGTCACGGATTTTATCGACACACTCCATAATGGTGTTGAGTGCGGTATCGTATCCGATAGTGGTGTCTGTACCATAAAGGTCATTGTCAATAGTTCCTGGCAATGCAATACATGGGATATCGTGTTCGCGTGCGAGATTGTATGCACCTGTAATTGTACCGTCACCGCCAATGACTACCAAAGCATCAATTTCCTCTTTCTTGAGTGTCTCGTATGCTTTTGCGCGGCCCTCTTCGGTCTTGAACTCTTCGCAACGGCTGGTTTTGAGGATTGTACCACCTCGCTGGATGATGTTACTTACGTTTTCAGTCTTGAACTCTTTGATTTCACCGGTTATCAAGCCTTTGTAACCACGATAAATGGCTTTTACCTTTATGTCGTGGAAAATACATGCACGGGTTACGGCGCGGATAGCAGCGTTCATACCCGGTGCGTCACCACCGGAGGTGAGTATTCCGATACAACGAATTTTGTTTTTCATGTTATTTGTTATTATGGTAATTTATAATTGCTTTCTTACAGTTTTCCATTAGCCATTTGGGAGTTGATGTTGCTCCGCAAATACCAATGCTTTCAACGTTTTCGGTCAGAGTAAAGTCTATATCTTCAGGACCTTCTATCTGATAAACATTCGGATTTATCTTTTTGCACTCATTATAGAGGATTTTTCCATTAGAACTTTTCTTTCCGCAGACAAAGAATATCAGCTGGTGCGCATTTGCAAATTCACCGATACCGGTCATGCGGTTGGCTACCTGTCCGCAAACAGTGTTGAACGATTCACATACCTTGTCGCTGTCGATACTCGCTTTTATCGCTTTTACAATTTCCTTGTATCCTTCGAGTGATTTTGTGGTTTGTGAATATATATAGGTGTCTTTGTCTTTTGCTATGCGGTCGAGCTGTGTAGTATCCTCAATGACAATTGCTTCGCCATGTGTCTGTCCGACAAGTCCCAATACTTCGGCGTGTCCGGCCTGTCCATGTATTATTATCTGTCTTTCTTTGCCTTCGGTCTCTTGCCATTTGTTCTTTATGCGTTGCTGTAGCTTAAGAACAACCGGACATGTCGCATCAATCAGTTCAAGATTGTTTTCCTTCGCTATCTCGTATGTGCGTGGTGGCTCTCCATGAGCACGCAAAAGGACTTTGGCGTTATGCAACTGCTCGAACGTTTCGTGATTTATGGTTACAAGCCCAAGACGTTTCAATCTGTCGCACTCGATGCTGTTATGCACAATGTCGCCAAGGCAATATAGCGTTCCGCCCTTTTGCAACTCCTCTTCGGCTTTTTTTATAGCTGTTGTTACACCGAAACAGAATCCAGAGTGTTCGTCAATCTCAATCTTTAACATTCTTGTGTCAGCTTATTGAACTGTTCTATCAACCAATTCATCTGTTCTTCGCGTGTGAGGTTGCTGTTGTCGAGCAATAGCGCGTCATCAGCTCTCTTTAACGGACTTATTTCGCGTGTCTGGTCAATGTGGTCGCGTTGCAATACATTCTCAAGTATCTCGTTGAAGTCGGCTTTGTCGCCACGTGCTGTGAGTTCGTCATATCTGCGTTGCGCACGGACTTCGGCCGACGCTGTGACAAATACTTTGAGTTCAGCATTTGGGAATACTGTTGTGCCGATATCACGGCCGTCCATGACAATGCCTTTGGCTTTTCCCATTTCGCGTTGGCGGTTGACCATCTCTTCGCGTACAAAATCAATTGCCGCAATTTTGCTTACGAATTGTGAAACCTCGAGAGAACGTATCTCATGTTCTACGTTTTTGCCATTGAGGAATGTAATGGAGTTCTTTGTTTCCGGGTCAACCTCAAAGGTTATGTTTATATCTTTGATACAGGCAAGAAGTGCCTCCTTATCAATGTTATCTCCTTTTATAAGCTCGTTCTTCATGCAGAACAATGCAACAGCACGGTACATGGCGCCGCTGTCAAAGTATAGATAGCCGATATTGCGTGCCAATGCTTTTGCCATGGTGCTTTTGCCGCATGACGAGAATCCATCGATAGCTATTATTATTTTTCTCATGTCGTTTAGATGCTTACCTCAAAGATACGAACAAACGAGCGAGAAATATGAAGCTTGCTTCGATATTTTTCACAGCGAGTGCACAAAATCTTCGAGTTTACCTCAAAGATACGAACAATTGGGTGAGATATACAACGTTTGCTTTAATATTTTACAGCAATGGCAGTAAAAAAAACGTAATTATCCCAATGATACCGCAAAATTATCGTCAAAGTGAGTATGAGAGGTTGAACAGCAAAGAATTTGCAGATGTGTGCAGTTTGCTGTATGAGGCGTTGAATTTTACCTTATGGATATTTAGTCCGGCACCAAGGCTGAAACCGTCAAAAGAGTTCTTTGTCGCAGATAATTCGCGGCCCGTACGGTAATTGTAACCGAGTGAGAAGTAGAAGTTATTTCCTATAAGAATATCCGCACCAATAATGAAATGCTTCAAAATCAATTCGCCAATGTTGTCTTTGCTGCCGTCTGCGTTGTAGAAATCATCTCTTTTCCAACGGTGCAGGTCGTGCAGCATGGCTGAGAGGCGTATTGGCGCATGGTTGAATCTCTTTGAAAGACCGAACTGAAAGTCCATAGGCATGACTCCGAGTTTTTCTTCAAAAGCCTTGACCTGTCCTCCGAGATTCTTGCATACAAACGACATCGAGAACTCTTTCTCGGCATCATAATAGTTGATACCGAGATCGACGCCTAATCCTAAAGCGTACATGCTCTCATATTTCGAATATATAAGTCTTGCCGAAACACCGCCACTCCAACGTTCTCCAAGCAGGTAGTCGTAGGTGAGTGTCAGGTCAATGTCTTTTGCCGAAAATGTACCTGTGTAGATGTTGTCGTCGGTATATCCGTCGAATTTTCCATAATCGACGTAACGCAGGAACACTGCGGCGGAAGAACGCTCTCCGAATGCTTTGCTGAATGCGGCTCCACCTACATTGCAGTCGCGCATATAGGACATGTATGATATATTCAGCGTCTTGTCGCTTACATTTGCCAACAAGGCGGGGTTGTGCATGACAAGAGTGAGGTCATCTTCAATAAGTGAAATGTTTTCACCTCCAAGAGCCGCCGCATGCGAAGAATATGGCAAGCGCAGGAAACTGAAGGCGTATTCACCGCCTTGTGCCGAGAGTGCAAAAGGCAATAGCGTGAATATATATATAAGTATATGTCTGAATTTCACTTTGTTGATGATTGGTTTGTTCTTTTCGTGCGACAGTGCGCTATTCTAATGCGAAGATAATGCAATTTATTTATTTTATCGTTATCTGTTCCGCTAATAAAATAACCTTATGTCCGTTTTGTAGTAAATAACGGAAAAGAACGTCATTTATGTTGTCGCGGATAATAAAAATCCGATAAATTTTTAAAAAAAACATTTCTTTTTTGTGTATTGAAAAATATTGTCTATTTTTGTCGATTAGAAAATATATACAATTACGATATGAATACAGAGAAAAACCAACAAGCTAAAAATGGTAGCGACCTCAAACTTGAACTTGAGGTAAAGAAAAGTGCCAAAGCCAATATGGAACAGAACCGTTTCCTTTGGTTGTTAATGGGCTGTGTAATTGTCTTCTCCGTTACATTTGCTGTTATAGAGTGGACAACTTTTGAACCAAAAGAAAAGAAAGAAAAGAAGGTTCAGCAACAGGCTCTTGATATTCCTATTGATATTTTGGTGCCTTTTACCATTCCTGAGAAAAAGGTGGTTCCTCCTCCCCCAGAAGCAAAGAAAATTGTCGATATCATTGAAATCGTAGAGGATGAGGCTGAAATCGAAGAGAGCGACCTCGTGTCAATTGAAGAGCAGGGCGAAGTTGTTGAGATTTCGGACAATACAAATATATTTGTCGAGGACGAGGTTGTCGAGGAGCAGGTATTCCAGGTTGTTGAGCAGCAACCAGAGTTCCCCGGTGGTATGAAAGCCTTGATGAAATATCTTCAGGAGAATATCAACTATCCAAGAATCTCTCGCGACAACAACTCACAGGGTCGTGCATTCATCCGCTTTGTCGTAAACTCTGACGGTTCAATCCAGGGTGTAGAGGTGCTCAAGAGCTCTGGTGATATCTACCTTGATAAGGAGGCTGTACGCGTTGTAGAGGGTATGCCTAATTGGTCACCCGGTAAGCAGGCCGGTAAACCGGTACGCGTGTTCTTTACTTTGCCGGTTGTATTCCGTTTGCAGTAAAAAACAAAATATATGGGAAAGAGGCTGCGATGCAGCCTCTTTTTTAATTAAATAAGTATGACTATGTACACTTGGGAAGAACTTAGAGATAAAGTAAACGGGTTTATAAAAGAACTTGAGTTTGAACGTGAACCGCGTGAATTGTATGCTCCTATAAGATACACTCTGTCGCAGGGTGGAAAACGTGTGCGTCCGGTGTTGTTCCTTATGGCATACAACCTGTATAAGGATAATGTCGATGAGGCTCTATATCCGGCTGTAGCTATGGAGACATACCATAACTACACTCTTATACATGACGATGTCATGGACCGTGCCGATATACGTCGCGGTATGCCTACCGTCTGTGCAAAATGGGGCGATACAATGGCGATATTGTCAGGTGATACAATGCTTGTTCTTGCTTATGAATTCCTCTCTCATGCGCCGTCGGACAAGTTGGCTCCAATGCTTGCCTTGTTTACCGAAACTGCGAAGCAGGTAGGCGACGGACAGCAATATGACATAGAATTCGAAACCCGTGAAAACGTTACGGAAGAGGAGTATCTTGAAATGATACGTCTAAAGACATCGGTTCTTCTTGCGGCTTCGCTGAAAATGGGCGGATTGCTTGCAGGAGCAAGTGAAGAGGACCTTGAGAACCTGTATGCTTATGGCGAGAAGATTGGACTTGCTTTCCAGTTGCAGGACGACCTGCTCGATGTATATGCCGACCAGTCGCTGTTCGGTAAAAAAATTGGTGGCGATATCTGTTGCAACAAGAAGACATTCTTGCTTATAACAGCGCTTAATCTTGCAAATCCCGAGCAACTTGCTGAAATGAAGGAGTGGATGGGCAAGAAGGAGTTCGACGAACAGGAAAAAATAGCTTTCTTTACCGATATGTATAATAAGCTCGGAGTCAAGGATATATGTGAGAAGCGCATTGAGTCTTTGTTCGCAATGTGTGATGATTATATAAATCGCATATCGCTTAGCGATGAAAAGAAAGCAAATCTAAAGTTGTTCGCAAATTCTCTGTTGAACCGCAAGTTGTGATATAACAATGCCTTACCGCCGATTACCCAAGACCGATCAGGCTCGAATACGAGCCCTGAAAGCTGCTGTTGAGAACAGTACCAATAACGGTGTTTATACCAATGTGCTTTCGCATAATACCTATCATCGTGCGAAAGATTTCCTTGAGCGTTTTTCGCGGGAGGTGTCTGTTTACCGCCGTTGTGTTGCGGAACAATCGTCCAAGAAGGGGAATAAAGAATATGATGCCGCTCTGAAGAAAGCGAGAATGTTTGTTTCTCATTTTATTCAAGTGCTGAGCATGTCTATAATGCGTGGCGAAATTTCACGTAACAAACGCCCGTACTATGGTCTGCCCGAAGATGAGGATACAACACCCAATCTCTTTTCGGAATCGGCCGTGCTCGAGTGGGGAGTTAAGATTATCGAAGGCGAACGCCGTCGTCAGGGTGAAGGAGGAGTGCCTATCTATAATCCGACAATGGGACGTGTGTCTGTAGTCTTTGAAATTTTCAAGGCAATGTACGAAAAGCAACAGTCGCTTCAACAACGTACAAACGAAGCGCTCCGTAATATCTCGGCAATGCGTTTTGAAGCCGATGAAATTATATTCGACGCATGGGGTGAGATAGAAAAGGCTTTCTCTGAGTTACAAGGCGAGGAACGCCTGAAAAAATGTGCTTTGTACGGTGTTATTTATTATGACCGTCCTGACCGTAAAAAGAATAAAGATGATTAAATTCGTTGACACGCATACTCACCTTTTTGTTTCTGAATTTGACGAGGATAGAAAAACAGTCGTTGAAAGAGCTGTCGCAGCAGGGGTGACAAAGTTATGCCTTCCGTCAATAACAGAGGAGTCTTTGCCGGCTGTAATGGGTATGTGTGAGGTGTTCCCCGGAATCTGTTATCCGATGATAGGACTTCATCCAACAGAGTTGGGAAGTGACTATAAAGCCACATTGGAGCGTCTGTATTCCCGATTGAAAAAAGATGAACGTTTTATAGCTGTCGGTGAAGTTGGGCTTGACTTCTATTGGGACGATACCTATAGAAAGGAGCAGTTAGACGCCTTTGATGCGCAGATAGGTTGGGCTCTTGAAACAAAATTGCCGTTGGCCATTCATTCCCGAAATGCTTTCAAAGAACTGTATGATGTCATGGAAGCATATCGTGGCAAGGGGCTGACAGGAGTTTTCCACTGTTTTTCGGGAAACGAGGACGAAGCACGCAAATTGTTATCCTTCGATGGCTTCTGTTTGGGTATAGGAGGTGTGCTTACATATAAGAAATCTACACTTCCGCAAGCTATAGAAAATATCCCTCTTGACAGGATATTACTCGAAACAGATTCACCTTATCTGCCACCCGTTCCTTTCAGGGGTAAGCGTAATGAAAGTTCATATATACCTTATATCGCAGATTTCATTGCCGGGTTGCATGGCTGCTGTGTAGAGGAGGTGGCACGTGTGACAACAGCCAATGCCTGTCGTCTTTTCCCTAAAATTGTTGAATGATGGATTTTGAAAAAATAGATATATTCGGTAATGGGCAACACCCGATAGTCATAGCAGGACCTTGTAGCGCGGAGAGTGAGGAGCAGGTAATGGCTGTCGCTTCGGAGCTTGTCGGTAAGGGGGTAACCCTCTTTCGTGCAGGTGTGTGGAAACCACGTACCCGTCCCGGCTGTTTTGAAGGTGTAGGGCAAGAGGCATTGCAGTGGCTTGCACGTGTCAGGAAAGAACTTGCCATGCCCGTATCGACAGAAGTGGCTACTGCTGTTCATGTGGAACAGGCACTTGCTGCAGGTGTCGATTTACTATGGATTGGAGCGCGTACGACAGCAAATCCATTTGCAGTACAGGAGATTGCCGATTCACTGCGTGGCGTAGATGTGCCGGTCTTGGTGAAGAATCCCGTAAACCCGGATGTTGACCTTTGGGTAGGTGCTTTTGAACGCCTTTATAATGCCGGCGTAAAACGTCTTGGCGCTATACATCGCGGATTTTCGGCATACGGCGAAAAGTTCTACCGCAATGCACCGCAGTGGCAACTGCCCATAGAATTCCGTCGTCGTCTTGGCGGAATTCCCATGATATGTGACCCGAGTCACATTGGCGGTAAGCGTGAACTCGTATTGTCGCTGTCGCAACAGGCTATGGACCTTAATTACGACGGTCTTATGATTGAAACGCATTGTAACCCTGTCTGTGCCCTTAGTGATGCCCGTCAGCAGGTTACACCCGACGAGCTTGCCATAATTTTGAGTAGGTTGGTGCATCGTTCTGCCGACGGTGTCAATGCCGATTTCCATTCGTATCGTAATCGTCTTGATGAAATTGATGACAGGTTAATGGAATTGCTTGTCAAGAGAATGGGTATCTCGCGCGAGATAGGTGCTGTCAAACGCGAAAAAGGTCTGACGGTATTTCAACCCTTCAGATATAACGAAACAATCGAACGATATACAAAGATATGTACCGACGGAAAACTTGATGTCGAGGCTGTCAAGAGTGTCTTTGAGGCCATACACATGGAGAGTATCCGCCAACAGCTGCGTATTGTGAATGATGAAAATCAGTGATACCGTAATGCGTCGTAATAATTCTTTCCGTCTATTGCTGTTTTCTGCACTTTGTGCAATATCCCTCTTCCTCTGTTCGTGCGGTGGAGGAGAGAACGGTATGGTGGAAGGAAAAAGGGTTGCCATGCACTATTCTGTATTGCTTGACATTGTTGATTGCGACGGTTATACGGTTGTCGATGTGAAGAATCCTTGGGGAAAAGGTTTGCTGAAACGCTATATACTTGTACCGGACACTTGTGATATTCCTCAAATACGTGGTACGGTATTGCGTACTCCACTGCAACGTGCTGTCGTCTTTTCGGGTGTGCATGCCTCATTGTTCGAGGAACTCGGGGCATTGCCGGTTGTTGCAGGCGTCTGCGACAAACGTTATATATATTCAAAGGGAGTACAGAAGGGGTTGGAACAGGGTGTTGTAACGGATTGTGGCAGTTCGCTAAATGTCAACAGCGAGGCTGTTGTGCAAGTAAATCCTGACGCTATATTTGTTTTGCCATACGAGAATGGTGGTTATGGCAAGCTGGATAATATGCCTTATCCATTGGTGGAATGTGCCGATTATATGGAAACCTCACCGCTCGGTTGTGCCGAATGGATACGCTTCTATGGTCGTCTTGTAGGACGTGCGGCAGAGAGTGATTCTGTATATAATGCCGTGTGCAAGGAGTATGAGGCTTTGTGCAGGCTCGTTGACGGTGTGCAGGAACGTCCTGCACTTATGTGCGAATTGAAAAGCAGTTCGGCATGGTATGTGCCGGGAGGTAACAGCACCATGGGGCAGATGTATAACGATGCGGGTGCCGATTATCTTTTTACCGATTGTGGAAAAAATGGCTCTGTACCACTTTCGTATGAGGTGGTTCTGGACAGAGGTTCTGATGCCGACATATGGCTATTCAAGTATAATGCATCTGAAGACAAGACAAAAGCGTCGTTGCTTGCCGATTTTTCGGGGTACTCGCATTTCAGACCCTTCAAGGAAGGGAATATATATGCTTGCAATACTCACAGGAATAATATATTTGAAGAAATATCCTTTCACCCCGAAAGGCTGTTGAAGGAACTTGTAGCCCTTTTTCATCCTTCGCTTATTCCCGGATATAAACCTCTCTATTATGAAAAGATACCTTGATAAGAATATAATTGTGCTTATGCTTCTGCTGCTTGCGGTTGCGGCTCTCTTTTTATTGAATTTGTTTATAGGAGCTGTCGATATACCGTTCAGTGAGGTTATGGGTATAATTACGGGTAACGGAAGTGAACGCGAGGCTTGGAATATGATTGTTCTTGAAACGCGTGTGCCTCAAGCAGTTACAGCTTTGTTGGCCGGTGCTGCCATTGCTGTTGCCGGTCTTTTGTTGCAAACGCTTTTCAATAATCCGCTTGCCGGCCCCGAGGTGCTCGGAATAAATAGTGGAGCAGGGCTTGGTGTGGCCGTCGTGATGCTGTTTGCACAAGGCTCATTTGCTCTTGGAGGAATGAATGTTGCCGGTTATCTTGCTGTCTTTGCCGGTGCGTTTGCCGGCGCTGCCGTAATAATGGCTGTGATACTGTTGCTCTCTACAATTGTCCGTAACAAGATATTTCTGCTGATAGTCGGTGTTGCAATAGGCTATCTTGCATCATCACTGATATCGGTCCTCAACTATTTTGCAACAGCAGAGGGGGTACATTCATACCTTATCTGGGGAATGGGAAGCTTCAGTGCTGTGTCAATGGGACAGTTGTCACTTTTTGCGGTTTTGACGTTGCTGTTGCTCGCGCTCTCTTTGTTGATGATAAAGCCCCTTAATGCCATTCTGCTTGGTGATGCATACGCACATAATCTTGGTATAAACATAAAGGCTGTGCGTAATGTGCTATTGGCGGTTGTGGGTATGCTGACCGCTGTGGTAACGGCTTTCTGTGGCCCTATAGCCTTTATCGGTCTTGCTGTTCCGCATATGGCAAGAATACTTCTAAGTAGCAATAATCATAAAGTGCTGTTGCCCGGAACATTGCTTTTCGGCTCCATTGTGGCACTTCTTTGCAATATGGTCTGTCAGTTGCCAGGAGAGAGCGGGCTGCTCCCTTTGGGCGCAATAACACCGCTTATCGGAGCACCGGTCATCATATATGTTGTGCTCAGGAATAAGAATGTCTAAAGTTTTGACACAGAATAGGCTAATTCTCTTTCAAAATTTTTGTATAAACTGAAAAAAGAGATTAATTTTGCAATCTTAATCGAGAAAATGGTAATATTTGTCTGCCACTGTCCGTATTTGCCATAATTATTGTTATGACAGCCTTCTTGAAACGGGCAGGGCGGTAAACTTATATTTTGATGCCTTTCTCATTTACGAGAAAGGTTTCTTGTTAAATTAAATGTTATGAAGATAAAGTTAAGGAGTGCGCAATCTACCGAAGGACGTCGTATGGCAGGTGCAAGAGCATTGTGGATTGCCAACGGTATGAAACGTGAGATGTTCGGCAAACCTATCATTGCCATCGCAAACTCATTTACCCAGTTGGTGCCCGGTCACACTCATTTGCATGAGGCCGGTCAGATTGTGAAAGCTGAAATTGAAAAAATGGGCTGTTATGCAGCCGAATTCAATACTATTGCAATTGATGACGGTATAGCAATGGGACACGACGGTATGTTGTATTCTCTGCCTTCACGTGATATTATTGCCGATAGCGTTGAATATATGTGCAATGCGCATAAGGTTGATGCTCTTGTATGTATATCAAACTGTGACAAAATCACTCCGGGTATGCTTATGGCGGCAATGCGCCTGAATATCCCTACAGTGTTTGTTTCAGGTGGTCCTATGGAGAAGGGTACATGGAAAAACGAGAATCTTGACCTTGTGATAGCAATGGTGAAGGCTGCCGATAAGACTGTAAGTGACGAGGAACTTGCCGAGATAGAGAAGCGTTCTTGTCCTGGATGCGGTTCATGTTCGGGTATGTTTACTGCAAACTCCATGAACTCACTGACTGAGGCAATCGGTCTTTCATTGCCGGGTAACGGAACTGTCCTTGCAACACATGAGAATCGTGTGCAGCTGTTGAAGGATGCTGCAAAGCAGATAGTTGAAAATGCAATGAAGTATTATGGCGAGGGCGATGACAGTGTTCTTCCACGTAGCATAGCATCGCGTGATGCATTTATGAATGCCATGACCCTTGACATTGCAATGGGTGGTTCAACAAATACAATCCTGCACTTGTTGGCAGTGGCTCAAGAGGCAGGCGTTGATTTCAAAATGTCCGATATCGATGCACTTAGCCGTAAGGTTCCCTGTCTTTGCAAGCTTGCTCCAAACGGCCCAAAATATAGCGTTCAGGATTGTGGACGTGCAGGAGGTATATTGGGTATTCTTGGCGAATTGGCAAAGGGCGGTCTGTTGAATACCAATCTGAAGCGTGTGACAGGAGCAACTCTTGCCGAAGATATTGAAAAGTATTGCATCACAGGTGAGAAAATCGGTGATGAGGCTTTGAGAATCTATGGCTCTGCGCCTGCAAATGTTTTCAGCAATGTTATGGGCTCTCAGAATTGCCGTTACGAAACCCTTGATATCGACCGTGAAAACGGTTGTATCCGTTCGCTTGAATGTGCTTATACAAAGGACGGCGGTCTTGCCATATTGTTTGGTAATATAGCACAAGACGGTTGTGTGGTAAAGACAGCCGGTGTCGATGAAAGTATCTGGAAATTCAGTGGTAAGGCAAAGGTGTTCGACTCACAGGAAGCTGCTGTCGAGGGTATTCTCGGCGGTGCGGTACAGGCAGGTGATGTCGTTGTAATCATATACGAGGGTCCTAAGGGCGGTCCGGGTATGCAGGAGATGCTTTATCCTACATCATATATCAAATCACGTCATTTGGGTAAGGAATGTGCCCTTATCACTGACGGACGTTTTAGCGGAGGTACATCGGGATTGAGCATTGGACATATCTCTCCCGAGGCTGCAGCAGGTGGTAATATCGGTAAGTTGCGCGATGGCGATATTATAGAAATCGATATACCTGCACGTACAATAAACGTAAAACTTACAGACGAGGAACTTGCAGCGCGTGAAATGTTCCCGTTGACACGTGATCGTGTAATTTCAAAAAGCCTTAAAGCGTATGCCAATATGGTAAGTTCAGCCGACAAGGGTGGTGTGAGAATTATAGATTGAATTTATGAGTAAAGAGATTATATCAGGTGGAGAAGCGCTGATGCGCTCTCTTATAAATGAAGGTGTTGAAACAGTCTTCGGCTATCCCGGAGGCTCTATCATGCCTGTCTTTGATGCCATGTACGACCATCGTACCGACTTCCGTCAGGTACTTGTCCGTCATGAGCAGGGTGCTGTGCATGCAGCGCAGGGCTATGCACGCAGTTCGGGTAAAGTAGGTGTTTCAATTGTTACCAGTGGTCCCGGTGCAACAAATACCTTGACCGGTATCAGTGATGCAATGCTCGACAGTACACCGATTGTTGTCATTGCAGGACAGGTGGGTTGTGCAGTTCTTGGTACTGATGCGTTTCAGGAAATTGACTTTGTAGGTATTACACAGCCTATTACAAAATGGAGTTATCAGATACGCCGTCCCGAAGATGTGGCATGGGCAGTAGCACGTGCTTTCTATATTGCGCGTACAGGTCGTCCGGGTCCGGTTGTTCTTGACTTTACAAAAAATGCGCAGACAGCAATGGTTGAGTATGAACCTGCGACTGTTGATTCTGTCAGAAGCTACATTCCTTATCCTACACCATGCCGTAAGGCTGTTGAGTCTGCTGCGGAGCTTATAAACAAGTCAAAGCGTCCGTTCATGATTGTTGGTCAGGGTATTGAACTCGGTGAAGCGCACGAAGAACTGAAAGCTTTTGCCGAAAAGGCAAATATCCCGGTAGGAAAGACATTGCTCGGACTGTCGGCATTTCCAAGCGACCACCCGTTGTGTGTGGGTATGTTGGGTATGCACGGCAATTATGGACCGAACTATAATACAAACCAATGCGATTTGCTCATTGCTGTAGGTATGCGTTTCAGTGACCGTGTAACAGGTAATGTCGCTACTTATGCAAAGCAGGCAAAGGTTATCCACATTGATATTGACCATGCCGAAATCAACAAGAATGTTGCAGTTGATATTCCTATTGTTGGCGATTGCAAGGAGGTACTTCCTATGCTTACCGAGCTTGTTGAAAAACGCGACCATAGCAAATGGATTGATAGTTTTGCCGAATATAATGCCATCGAGTATGAGAAAGTAGGCAAAAAGGCCTTAAACCCGACAGAAGGCCCGCTGCTTATGGGTGAGGTTGCACGCAAAGTCAGCGAAGCGACAAACAACAGTGCGATATTGGTTACCGATGTAGGTCAGAACCAGATGATGTCATCGCGCTATTTCAAATATACCCTTCCACGCAGTATCCTCACTTCGGGCGGTCTTGGAACAATGGGATATGGTCTGCCTGCAGCAATCGGTGCAAAAATGGCTATGCCGGAACGTACCGTATGTCTGTTTACAGGTGACGGCGGTTTCCAGATGAATATACAGGAATTGGGTACTATCATGGAGCAGGGAACTGCTGTCAAGATGGTATTGGTAAACAACAACTATCTTGGTAATGTGCGTCAATGGCAGGAACTCTTCTTTGACCATCGTTACTCATGGACCCCTATGTTGAATCCTGAATACTCTTTGATTGCAAAGGGATATGGCATTCCGTCGCGTCTTGTTATAGACCGTGCCGAAATTGATGATGCTATCAACGAAATGCTATCGACCCCCGGCCCTTACCTGTTGCATGTGGCTGTGAAGGAAGAGGACAATGTTATGCCAATGACACCTCCGGGAGCTACTGTAAGTGAAATGATATTTGAATAAGCTACTATGGAAAAGAAGTTATATACCATTATTATATATACTGAAAACATTGCCGGTATGTTGAATCAGGTAACGGCCGAGTTTACACGCCGAATGATGAATATTGATACCATTACGGCTTCGTCATCGTCGGTGGAAGGTGTGCACCGTTATACAATTTCACTCTGGGGTGAAGAGGATTCAATACAGAAAGTGACAAAACGAATCGAGAAAAAGGTCGATGTGCTCAAGGCTGACTATTATGTCGATAAAGAGATTTTTTATCAGGAGGTTGCCTTGTACAAGCTTTCAACTCCAAGAATATTGGAGAACAGTAAAATCTCGAAGTTGATTCGTCATAACGGAGCGCATGTAATAGAGATGAACTCGAACTATACAGTTGTGGAAAAGACCGGTTCTACAAAAATTATTCTTGATCTGTATAATGAGTTTGTTGCTCAGCAATGTATGTTGCAGTTCGTGAAATCGGGTCGTGTAGCCGTTCCTCGTGACTCGATAGAAAATTTGACCGAATTGCTGTTTGATGAAGATTATAAAAGAAAACCAATTAAAAAATAAACAATTATGGCAGAAATGAATTTTGGTGGAGTAATAGAGAAAGTTGTTACTTCAAGCGAGTTCTCTCTTGAGAAGGCTCGCGAAATTTTGAAAGATGAGGTTATTGCAGTTCTTGGCTATGGTGTTCAGGGCCCGGGTCAGGCTTGCAACTTGCGCGACAATGGCTTTAATGTAATCGTTGGTCAGCGTGAGGGTGCTACATACGATAAGGCTGTCAACGACGGCTGGGTACCTGGTGAGACTCTCTTCTCTATAGAGGAGGCTGCCAAGCGTGGTACAATCGTTTGTATGTTGCTTTCTGATGCTGCTCAGATTGCTATATGGCCAAAGGTTAAGGAGTACATCACAACAGGTAAGGCTCTTTACTTCTCACACGGCTTCGGTATCAACTGGAGCGACAGAACAGGTATCGTTCCTCCTGCTGATGTTGACGTTATCATGGTTGCTCCTAAGGGTTCAGGTACCTCTTTGCGTACAATGTTCGTTGAGGGACGTGGCTTGAACGCTTCTTATGCTGTTCATCAGAATGCAACAGGTAAGGCGCTTGACCGTGTGTTGGCATTCGGTATCGGTATCGGTTCAGGTTATATGTTTGAAACAACATTCGAGCGTGAGGCAGTTTCTGACCTTACAGGTGAGCGTGGTTCACTTATGGGTGCAGTACAGGGCTTGTTGCTTGCACAGTATGAGGTTCTTCGTGAGAATGGCCACACTCCTTCTGAGGCATTCAATGAAACTGTTGAGGAACTTACACAGTCACTTATGCCTTTGTTTGCTGCGAAGGGTATGGACTGGATGTACGCAAACTGCTCAACAACAGCTCAGCGCGGTGCTCTCGATTGGATGACTCCTTTCCACGATGCTATCAAGCCTGTAATGTATAAATTGTATGAGTCTGTCAAGTGCGGCGAAGAGGCACAGAGATCTATCGACTCTAACTCTCAGCCTGACTATCGCGAAAAGCTCAACGAGGAGTTGAAAGCTTTGCGCGAGAGCGAGATGTGGCAGGCTGGTGCGGTTGTACGTCAGCTACGTCCTGAGAACAAGTAATGGTATATCCTACGGTGACTGCACCGCAGGGTTCTTATGATAAATAGGGAAAGTCCTTCTGTTTTGTAGGGATTTTCCCTATTTTTTGCATCAATATGTCGTTAAATTTGTACAACTGAAAATGTAAAAGTTGAATTATAAGATATACGGCTATGAAAAAGTTTGTTCTGATACTTATGTCGGTTTTTCCTTTTGTGGCGTCAGCACAGTTTGACGATATTTACTTCGTGCCCGAAAAGGAAAAGAAAGTGGTTGTTGCAAGTAGTGCAAAGGATAATGCTTTTGTTGATATTGATAATTATGATCAATATCTCGAAGAAGAAATCTATGATACCTACAATGTCGATGACCAATATGAATATTACGATGATGATGACTTCCGTTATTCAACCCGTATTATCCGTTTCCGCAGCCCGGGTACTCTGCTTGGCAGTAATCTTTATTGGGATTTGAGATATAACTGCGGAATAAACGACTGGCTGGTGTATGATAACGGATATTACCTTGATATATATCCTACATACAATAACTATTATTATTGGTCATACACTCCATACAACAGTTATTGGTCATGGAATACATGGCATAATACATATTGTCATTGGAACGATTATTATTGGGGCTATAATTACCATTATCCATCATATCATTGGAGTGGACATCATCATTATTATCACCATCATGGTGGTTATCACCCTCCTTATTTTGCTCATAACTCTTGGCGTCCTAAACACAAGGTTCAGACCAATATACCTGTGAACAGAGGAAATGGACGCCCTCTTGTTACAAGCAATCCAAGGAGAGAAAGACCGACAGGTACAACTGTCAATCGTGGCGGTAATACTTCAGTAGCCAGACCTGCCGGACAACCCACAAACCGTGTAGTAGGTAATGGTCAGGCAAGACCTGCCAATACAGTGAACGGCAGTCGTCCGGCGGTTGTAAAACGTCAGCCTGTTGAACAGACAACCGTAAACCGCGCTCCGAGCAGACAGGGTAGCACTGCTACGCAGAGTGTGAACAGACAGCCGACAACTCGTCCTGCCGGTACACCTGTAAGAAGTACAACAAATGTTGGTGCCGGACAACAACGTGGCTCTGCTGTGAATGTGCGTCCAAGCCAACAGCGTCCATCTGCACCTCAGCCTGTTAGAAGTAGTGTTAGCAGAAGCGGTAGTAACAGCTCTTCAAGCAGAGAGTATAATCGCCCAAGCAGTACAAGTGTTACTCGCCAACGCAGCAGTTCTTCGTCGGTAAGTCGCCCTTCAAGCAGCAGCTCAAGTAGTCGTTCTTCGTCGGTAAGCCGTCCTTCAAGCAGTAGCTCAAGTAGCCGTTCTTCGTCGGTAAGCCGTCCTTCAAGCAGCAGCTCAAGTAGCCGTTCTTCGTCGGTAAGTCGTCCTTCAAACAGCAGCTCGGGTAGCAACTATACACGTAGCAGTTCTTCGTCTGGAAGCCGTCCTTCAAGCAGCAGTTCCGGCTCAAGAGGTGGTAGCTATCGCCGTTGATACAAAGCATTAATCTATTACTATGAAAATACAAAAACCATGAAACGAATAATATATGCTCTTTTCTTTGTTTTGCCTCTAATGGCAAATTCACAGAATATGTATAACGTGGCCGGACTTCTTGAGAATGACCCTGTCGGTACAGCACGTTTTGTAGGTATGGGTGGTTCTATGGGAGCACTCGGTGGCAACATCTCGGTAATGGGAACCAATCCTGCCGGTACAGCTGTCTATCGTTCAAGCGATTTCTATATATCGGGAGCAATGGATATAGTGAACAATAAATCTGCATTCAATGGCACAAAGAATAAGGAGGGATACGTTGGCGCAGGATTGAGTAATCTTGGTCTTGTCGTGGCTTGCGATATAGAGGCTTCTCCTGTCAAGTTCGTGAATTTTGGATTGGATTATCATAGAAAAAGTAATCTGAAGAACAACTTTTTCATGAATGGCGATCCAAACGGTTTCTCTCAGCAATATGCGATTAATGACTTGTATTGGAGACTTTGGGATAACAATTATCAGCCTTTTGATATAAACAATATCAACTCTGACATGTATAGCGGTTTTAACCATAACTGGCTTGCCTTGCTTGCTGCCGATGTGGCTCTTTGTGATAAGGACGGAAATTTCCTCATACATCCTGACAATCATGAATTGGCGGGCTACCCTGTAGTCTTTCCCGATCAGGTCGATTATTATAGTGAACAGCGTGGTGGCGTAGATGTAGTGGATTTTAATATATCAACCAATATCGAGGACAGGGTCTATTTGGGTGCAACTGTTGGATATCACATTGTTGACTATTCACGTTATTCAAGCTATACGGAATCTGACTTTGTTGAAATGACCAGTTATTCGTTGGAAAACTATTATAATGTCAAAGGCTCGGGTGTCGATTTCAAACTCGGTGCAATTTTCCGCCCGTTCAAGTATTCACCTTTTAAGGTAGCTCTTTCGGTACATACTCCTGTCTTATACAGGTTGAGAGATTACTCTTCGGCGACAATGATTGGGCCTTATGGCACGGAATTTAGTACAGAAAGTAGTTCGTGCTATGGAGAATTGTTGGCTACTGCATATTCCTTGAAGACCCCATGGCGTTTTGGTACTGCAATGTCATATACATTCGGAAAATGTTTTGCGGTCAATGCGGAATATGAATATGCTGATGCATCATCTTTGGCATTCTCTAAAAGAACCGACATCGGTGTATGTCAGAACGATGAGATATCGTATAATCTTAAGTCGCAGCACACATTCCGCGTCGGTGCAGAATTGACAGTGAAGAAGATTGCCTTGCGTGCCGGATATAACTATATATCTGCTCCATTCAGAAGTACTGCCTTCAAGTATATGCCTAATGCTACAACGGCTGATACTTCAACTGAATATCAGAACAAGTATGCTAAAAACATAGCGACTGTAGGTTTGGGATATGCCGGTAAAATAGTATACATTGATGTTGCATACATGTACCAGCATCAGAAGTCCGATTTCTACTCATACTATGATATGGACTATCCTGATTCGGAAAGTCGTGTGGCAAAGGTCAAGACTAACGGTCATTCAATAATAGCAGGCATTGGCATACGTTTCTGATGAAACTATTTCCTTTGCCAGAAATTGAATCCGGCATATATTTTTACATATCCGAATCCGTTGTGAATGGATAGTGCTGTCTTGTTGTATGAATAAGTATGTGAAACAAGATATGCACCGGCATAATATCTGCCGTTGTTGTATCCCAACGCCAATCGTGAAATAAAGTCAACGTTAATGCTCGATATGAACTCCTTGCTTGTGCTCTTGCTTGGCATAAGCGAGGTGTTCTTGTATGCAATGGCCGGTGATACGGACATGCCTGCGAAAAAATTCCTTGCAAAGACCCAATTGTAGCTGTATCCGCAATTTATGCTTATGTCTTTATAATCGACACTCTTGAAGCGTAAATCAGGGTTCATCAATCTCTCTATGTTGGGGTCCATCTTCTTATGGTCGAAAATGAATCTCTGCTCATTATAGCTTACACCAAGTATTAGCGAGCCTGCACTTTTGAGCTGGCTTGTCGATTTCCTGAATGTGGCAGGGAATGAGAACTTCTTGTAGTTGAAAACATAAAAGATGTTTGCTCCGACTTGAGAAACCTCAAGGCCGTTAAGGTCGGTGTTGTAGTTTGTCAGCGGAAGGTCGTTTTCATAAAATCCTTTTATGTTACGTATCTTAAAACCATCGCTTCTCTTGCGGTAGAAAAGTTCAATACCGCCTCTTGATGCGTAAAGATTCAGCTCCATGTCAAATTCGGGTTGAACATTGTCAAAGGTGAAACTGTAGCCAACCAACAATCTTCTCCAACCGAAATATATTCCCAACTTGTTGTTTGATGTCGGGCTTATGGTTATGCTCTGTTCCTCGTTCTTTGTCGAAAAACGGTAGTATTCATAGCCGAATGTGTATTGTGGCATTACGGTAAGGTTGTATTTGATTGGGGCAACGTACGTCGTGTCCTGCTCAAGTGCTACATTTATGAAATTTACAACCTTGTTGAAGAAATTACCTTTTTTTGTGGAAACCGTTTCTTCATTCTGTAATGAGTCCGGTGCGACGGACACAGCACCTTTTGAATAAAAAGGTATGCTTGTCAATAATAAAAAGACTATTACGACTCTTCTGCTTAACAGTTTTATGTCGGAAGAAACGAAATGCATGTTATTACAATATCTTTCTCAGTATTTTGTCAAGAACCCAATTGGTAGGTGTGGCACTTATGCTGTCGCATGTGCATGTACCTTTGCCTTGCAGGTGCTCTACGATGTTCCTGATAAGCGGTAACTGCACATAAGGTGGGTTGGGGATATTGAAATGTCTTGTACCTTCAGAGTTGCGGAGCTCTATCGGCTCAAAGGTGAATACTGAAAATTTTATACTTCCTTTACTGCCGAATATCTCGATATGGTCTTCTTTTGATGATTCGTCCGAAACAAAGCACCATGAGCCTGATCCCGGTATGCCGGAGTCGAACATGAAACTTGCGCTTACTGTGTCTTCGGCTTTATACATGCCACCACGGTTTGTCGCAAAACCTTCGGCATACAGTATGCAACCGAACATCTCTTGCAATAAATCTATTTGGTGAGGTGCGAGGTCATAAAAATATCCTCCGCCGGCAATGTCGGGTATTACGCGCCAGGGCAGGTTTGAACGGTTGTAATCAAGGTCGCGCGGAGGTACGGCAAAACGTATCTGCACGTTAAGCACGTTGCCAATCTGTGGCAAAAGCTCCTTTACCTTCATGAAGTAGGGAAGGTAGCGGCGGTAATATGCCACAAAGCATGGAACGCCTGTCTCGCGTGATATTCGGTTTATGCGGGTACAATCCTCGTAGCTGGCTGCAAGCGGCTTTTCCACATATACGGGCTTGCCGGCTTTCATTGACATTATTGCATATGTCGCATGAGAGGAAGGTGGTGTGGCTATATATACTGCATTGACTTCGGGGTCGTCAATGAGTGCCTGAGCATCGGTGTACCAATGTGTAATGTTATGACGTTTGGCGTAATTTTTTGTTTTTTCCTTGTCGCGTCCCATTACGGCAACAACCTCAGAACCTTTGACTAAAGGAAATGCCGGGCCACTTTTCTTCTCGGTAGCTTCGCCACAACCTATAAATCCCCATTTGATCGTAACATTCATAAGACATTAATTATAGAAATTCCATGAAATACCAAAGCAGATTATTGCAGGGTTCATGGGGTAGTGTGGCGCAAGGAAGTATTGCCTGTTGCCGATACCCGCATTTACATGGTAGTATTTTACATAAAAACGTGCTTGTTTCAACAAGAAGTTTGCATAGACGCTGGCTAACGGGTAGTTGCCTATGGCTATTTTGTTTTCCTGGTTCTGCTGTACAAACTGTCCGAGTGCAGGAGAGTAGTCGGGTGCGTAATACTTTGTGAAATATCTTGCATCTGCGCCAATTTCGGTATTGAGTACCTTTGCTATCTTGAACTTCAGGAAGATGTTTGCATACGCATTTATCATAGGTAACGGCAGAATATCCTGGTTGCTGCTGTACTGGTATGTGACTTCTGTATTCAGGTTGAATATCTTGAATTTGAAATCCTGTTTCAATGTCGCAGAGAAAACCTGTATGTTCTTATCCTCCTGACGTACCTTCAGACGCCAAAGGTATTTGCCGACAGCGCTGGTAGGTAATGATTCGTTGGCAATGTATGTGTAATTCTTGATGTTCTCAAATCCGACGTTGATTCTTGTTCTCCATGAAGGTATTTCAAAACTGCCCTCAATGCGTGTCTTGAACTCTTTGTTGAGATCGTTGTCCCACCAGAAATGTTCTGAATGGTAGTGACGGTAGTAGAACGACGGACGATTGTTCTTTATGAACGCACTTCCTTTCAGCAGCATCTCTCTCTTCCACAGATTGAAATTGAATTCAATGTTTCCGTCAATGGAGAATGTTCCGAGCTCTTCACCTATAAGTGATGTTTCTCCTTTTACGTCGTATTTAATATGTTTATACTGGGAACTTGATATTATACCTCCTACCGAAAGTATGTGCTCGTTATAGTTTCTAACAAACTCCTTTCGGCCGACTGCTGTGTCAGGCAGGGTGTATCTGTCGTATGTATATGATGCAAATGCCGTTATGTCGGCAAATGCATATTTGCTGAATCCTTCGCACAATGAAAACGCAAGATAGTTCTTTATTTTCAGGTTCGTTGTTGCATCAACTGAATCGTATGGAAGGAAATTGTCGGCATAATAGTTGTTTGCCACTTTATGATTTATAAAGTCGTGCCCATGATGTTTTATGTCTAACGTATGGGTTATTCTTGCCACACGTACAAATTCATTCTTTACAGAGTCTTTTACAAGCCCGGTGCTGTCGGCAACCATCTTCTCACGATAGAATCCCATATTGTATCCGTGTGTGAAGAAACCCTCCCATAAATGGTTCTTGTTCCATGATGCATAAAGGTGGACTGGAATATCTGATGTTGTGAAGTTGCTGTTCATGCCGTCCGTCTCTTCGGGACGTGTTATATATCGGTCATCAGTTATTCCACCATTCTCGGCTTGCTTCATGCGGTAATGGCTGGCAAGCAGGTGATAGTCGTATCTGTCGCTCTTGAAGTATGAGAAAATGGAGAAATTTACAAGTGATGTAGCCTGTTTGTCATAACGTCCGCGTGCATATAGGTAGTCAATCATGAAGCCTATGCCGAATTTCTTGCCGGCATTTGTCGAGAAATATGCCTTGAAACGGTCATCTCCATTCAGCCTGTTACCCGAAGTGTGGTAATTCAGGTTGGTGTATGGCGATTTTGTGTCAATAAAGAAGAATTTGTTCGGACGTTGGTAAAAATAGTCGTATGGTTGTGTGAAATCGAATTTTGTTGTGGTCGGACGATTAAAGAAGATTCTCGTTTGTCGTGGGGTACCCATGTTTCCGAGAAAGTTGTATTCTCCATTCATTCCTTCGGTCAAATGCCAGTTCTGGAACATAAACTGTAAAGTATCGGCATCAACAGGGATTACCTTTCCCGAATGTTCGTCAACATGCCATTGGCGAATATCTCTTGGAACTTTAAGCTCTGTGTTTGTTGAGTCTTTGGGGTTATTCCTGAATGGATTGAATATCTCGCCACTGCCAATTCCTGCCTCTTTGCTCTCTTCGTGCTGGTGCTGTTGTGTCACCTGACCCCAAATGGCGACAGGTAACATACATATAAGCAGTATGATTATTCTTTTTATCATTTTCCTTTTTAGAACCTCAATTGACAAAGCGTAGTATGAATTCAAAAATTTTTAGTGTAAGCGCGGTAGCTCCGGCATAAAAGAATGTCTTGCAGTCGGCAGCCCACATGATTACCGTAACAACAGTTGCTATAAGAAACAATGCGTTGAGTATATATCTTATCTTGTCTATAGTTCTCATTTCTTGCCCAATCGTTCTTCAAGTTCCTTTGTCAGTGCCTCTTTCAATTCAATTGTCCTGCGACGGAATTTTCCTTCGAATTTTTTTAGCGTACCTTTTTTGTTTATGGCATTCTCGTCGGTAATCCACTCTTCGGCTTTCATCTTCAGGCCACCTTTGTCGTCCTCGTCATCGTACCAATAGGTTATACGTGACATGTTGAATGTGCAGCTGCCGTCATTTGCTGTAAGCGTCAGGTAGTAGTATATTCTTGCACGTTCAAGAACAAAGGCTGTGCTCTTGAATGTTATATATTCTTCGCCTTTCAGTATTATTGTGCCCGGAACTTCGCTGTTGAATCTTTTTACTGAAATTACTCTGGGCTTTACAAAACGTTCCTTTGTCCAGGCGTTTATGATGTTCTCAACCTCTTCTGCGGTATATCCGTCTGCCGGAATGGTCTCTTCAAAAGTAACCTTTCCATTTTCTAATGTGATGGTTCCCAAGTTGTTGAGGTCGATATCGCTTTTCGATCTCTTTATCAATTGTGCCTGCGCAGACAACATTGTAAACACAATAACTGCGAATGTTAAAAATCTCTTCATGGCGTAATTATAATTTATTTATAAATTATTCTGCGAAGATAATATAAAATATAAAGAAAACAACCATAAAAATCCGTTCAATTCATTTCTTGCCTGTCGTAAGGTGTTAAAATGTTCGTTTATGGCCCTCTGTTTCAAAAAAGAGGGCTTAATTTTGTTTATGCACGTAACTTGTATTAATTTTGTATTGTTGTAAAATGATGCTTCATAATAAGTCAAGCAATATCAAAGAATACGAAAATGGGTAAAAAGAAAGGCTTGAAAAGGGTTGTAATAAACTTGCTTGCCATGTTGGCGGTTGTAGTGATAGTTCCGACTGTGGTGCTTGTGTGGCTCGATTGTTATACAAATCATGGCGAATCATGTGTAGTGCCTAATATCTGTGGAATGCAACTTGATGATGCGAAGGAGTTGCTTCGCGGTCGTAATCTCGATCTTGAAATTGTCGATTATAAATACAAGAAAGGCGCGGCAGAAAATGAGGTCGTTGAACAACGTCCTGTTGCCGGAGCAAAGGTGAAGGAGGGACGCAAGATAATGCTTGTGATGAGTTCTCTCAACAAACCTATGGTTTCATTGCCGAGTGTTACGGATAACTGTTCTTTGCGTGAAGCCGAAGCTCGTCTGAAAGCCTCAGGCTTTGTCATATCAAACGTGTTGTATCAGGACGGTGAAAAGGACTGGGTATATTCGGTGCTTTGCGACGGAAAGGAACTTTTTAATGGCGAGAACATTGCTCGCGGCTCAAGTCTTGTCCTTGTGGTCGGTAATGGTAATGACCCCATTCGTGAAGAATCTGTAATTGATAAAGGTTATTTCGAGTAAATGAAGGATTTTGACAATATGGACGAACTCGTTCAGAATGTTGACGAGGAGTTTGAAATGGAGGAAACTCTCTTTCGAGAAGTGCGTATCACTGTCGATAGAGGACAGACACCTATCAGAATAGATAAATTCCTCATAGACCATTTAGCCAACACTTCACGCAATAAAATTCAGCAAGCGGCAGATGCCGGTGCTATCACCGTTAATGGTAGGGTGGTAAAAAGTAATTACAAAGTAAAGCCTCTTGAAGAGGTCGTGATTACTTACGACACTCCTGCGTACGACAACAGCATCGTACCCGAAGACATTCCTTTGGATGTCGTGTATGAGGATGATGCCCTTCTGGTCGTGAATAAACCTGCCGGTCTGGTTGTGCATCCCGGTTGTGGCAACACACATGGCACGTTGATAAATGCTGTTGCATGGCATCTTAAAGATAATCCCGATTTTGACCCCAACGACCCGCAAGTGGGTCTTGTGCATAGAATAGACAAGAATACATCAGGCCTCCTCGTTGTTGCAAAGACCGCTTTTGCGAAGGCTCATCTTGGCATGCAGTTCTTTAACAAGACAACAAAAAGAACATATAATGCAGTGGTGTGGGGTAATATAAAAGAGGATTCGGGAACGGTCGTAGGTAATATAACACGCAATCCACGCAACAGATTGCAGATGTGTGTGTCGCCTGACGACACGATAGGCAAACATGCAGTTACGCATTACAGGGTACTCGAAAGGTTGAGTTATGTTTCATTGGTGGAATGTAACCTTGAAACGGGCCGTACACACCAGATAAGAGTACACATGAAGCATATAGGTCATATCCTGTTCAACGATGATGTGTATGGTGGTGACGAAATCCTCAAGGGTACTAATTTCAGCAAGTACAGCCAGTTTGTGCGTAACTGTTTCAAGATGTGTCCGCGTCAGGCTCTTCATGCCAAGACTTTAGGTTTTGTGCATCCTGTTACCGGAGAGATGATGTTCTTCGATTCTGAACTGCCGGCTGATTTTGTATCAATGGTTGATGCGTGGCGTCGCTATTCAAGTGCAAGCGCTGCATATATGGATTGAAAGGCTCTCCTCAGATTTTCAGGTTGTCGATTTCTTTCTGCACCCCGTCAAGGAAACGGGCTGCATGCGCGCCGTCCATCTGTGTGTGGTGGAACTGGAACGATATGGTAAGCGTGGTCTTGAAAAGGCCGCGCTTGTATTTTCCCCAAATCAGGAACGGGTTATTAAAAATACCGCTATACATGCCTATGGCGCCGTCTATCTCATATTGCGCCAAAGCCGATGTTCCAATGACCATGCTTTCGGGTAAATCGTGGTTTGTGCAGGTTGTGGCAACCTGCTTGGTCAGTCTCAGATAGCTGTTGTTGAATGAGTCGAGGTCGTCGCTGAAAGGAATATCGCATGAACTGACTTCACCTTTGACGTCTGCAACAATTGTATTGACGGCGATGTCGTCGTATTGCATGAGCTTGTTACCGACCGGGAGCATATAGAACTCCTTGATGCTGCTTGCGGCTTTGCCTATGCACCAGCACATCAGCATGTTGAATTTCAATCCCCTTTTTCGGCTTATCCTTACAAGACGTTGTACGTTCAGTCTCTTAAAGAAGGTGACCATTGGCATGGGTGCATTTAACCACATCTCGAAAGCATAGGCACGCGTAGTCTCATTATGATTTATCTCTCTAACCATAGTGCAATCTGTTTTTGATAAATGTGACGGGATTTTACTTCTTCTTGAAGTTGTCAAGGGTTTTGAGTGTTCCGTTGAAGATGTTTATATCGACATTCCTGCTTATACCGGGAAGTCGTCCGCGGTCGGAACATTGCCAGAATGTCCATGTCTGGTCAACTTCAAGTGAATCGACGTAGTAGTGCGCAATCCATGTGGGGTAGCGGTCGAAAAACTTGTCGTCAAGGTAACGTTTCTTATATTTCTTACCAGAGTATATTATAGGCTTTATGCCGTAGTGTTCTTCGATTTTGGTTATGAAAATTTTCAATTCTTGTATGAACTGTGTCTTGTTTTCAGGGTGTTCCTCGACGTCTATAACAGGAGGAAGGTCGCCTTTTTCCAACTTTACTGTTTTTGTAAACATGTTGGCTTGCTCCAGGCCTGTTGAGTAGGTGCTGAAATAGTGGTAGGCACCTCGTGTAAAGCCGTGTTCCTTTGCTTTTTGCCAATTGGTGTCGAAGCGTGTGTCCTTGTGGTCGCTTCCTTCGCAGGCTTTCATGTATATGAAACTGATAGGAGCTTCTTCTGGGTTTTCTTTTGAGAGTTTTTCCCAATCAATTTTACCTTGATGGTGTGAAATGTCCAAGCCATAGACATCATATCCTTTTGGAATGCATGTTTCATATATCTTTACTCCTTCGCAGATCGTAAAACGATATATTACATGTTTGAACAACAGATGGTAGGCTATGAACATAGCAATAGATGACACAAGAGCCGCTATCAGGATATATTGCCAATGCGGCATATCCTTTGTTTTCTTGTGTGAAGATGAACGGCGGGCGGAAGTGGTTTTCTTCCGTCCGCCGGTTTTCTTTATGTTTTTTTTAGCTTGTGCCATTAAAACCTGTTACTTCTGCTGCTCAAGAGCAAGAGTCTTGGTTGTCTGGTCGCAAACTTCTGATGGACCAAAGTACTGGATAGGACCTGGGTAAACATAGCATGTCTCCTTAGCCCACTGCTCTCTGTTTGCTGCAAAAGTCTTGAAAGGTGCACCATTGAGGTCAACGAGAGCCTTCTGGATAACAGGCTTCATCTCACCGTGACGACGCTCCATGTTCATCATCATTGTGATGGGGATACCACCGGCAACCCATTCAGCAGCAGGTGCTGTGGTGTTGCGTACTGATGACATGTAACCTGTCTTGCCTGCAGCGATAAGCTGTGAAGCATTGTAACCAAGTGCATAGCAGTAGTCAGCATCGTAGTTTGATGGAGCTGCACAACGTCCCTCGTAACCGAAGAAGTGGTGCTGTGCGTTGAACTTGCCTACGAACTTGCCTTCTGCCTTCCAAGCAGCGAGCTTGTTGGCAACCATCTCTGACAACAACTTCTCTGTTTCGATGAGTGATACCTGTACGTTACCGTGTGGGTCGCGGTCCATAGTCAACTGGCGTGCAACACCTGCAGGGAGGCTTGCATATACCTCAGCGTTCTCCTTAGAGAGCTGGTTGATGATGTACTGACGCTGTTCCTCAGGAGCTACAGCTGCATACTCTTCGCCCTTAACAGCCAAAAGGTCGTTAAGTTCTGCGATAAGAGCCTTCATAGCAGGAACGAACTCGATCAAACCTTCAGGGATAAGGACTGTACCGAAGTTGTTGCCTTCTGCAGCACGGTCTGCAACTGCCTGTGCAATAGATGTTACGATGTTGTCGAGTGAAAGAGCCTTCTGCTCAACTTCCTCTGAAATGATACAGTAGTTAGGCTGTGTCTGCAATGCACACTCAAGTGCGATGTGTGATGCTGAACGACCCATCAACTTGATGAAGTGCCAGTATTTCTGTGCAGAGTTACAGTCGCGCTGTATGTTACCGATAACCTCTGAATAAACCTTACATGCTGTGTCGAAACCGAAAGATGTCTCGATGTAAGCGTTCTTCAAGTCACCGTCGATTGTCTTAGGACAACCGATAACCTGAACACCTGTGTTCTTTGCTGCATAATACTCAGCGAGTACGCAAGCGTTTGTGTTAGAGTCGTCACCACCGATGATTACAAGAGCCTTGATGTCGAGCTGCTTGATGATTTCAAGACCTTTGTCGAACTGCTCTGTCTTTTCGAGCTTTGTACGGCCTGAACCGATGATGTCGAAACCACCTGTGTTGCGGTATTCGTCCATAAGCTCAGCAGTAATCTCCATATATTTGTGGTCAACAAGACCACCGGGGCCCATGAGGAAACCGTAAAGACGGCTGTTAGGGTTGAGCTTCTTAACACCGTCGAAAAGACCTGCAATCACGTTGTGACCGCCAGGAGCCTGACCACCTGAAAGGATTACACCTACATTGATAGCGGGGTATTCCTGAGCCTCGCCACCCTTCTCGAATGTAACGATGGGAAGACCGTATGTGTTAGGGAACATGGCTTTGATAGCCTCCTGGTCTGCTACCGACTCGGTTGCAGCACCCTCACAAAGTTTAACTGTGCCAGTAAGAGCCTGGGGCAGTTTGGGCTGGTAAGCAGCCCTTGCTTTCTGCAATGCGCTAATTTTCATGTTAGTGAATATGTGTTTATAGTATAGGTTTTCTTTTGGCAAATTTCGCTTTTTTTCGTGACATGTGAAAGCGCTTTTCTCTTTTTTATTAATTATATATCAAAATAATTTTATTTCTTATTGTTAAAGTTGTTTTTTAATGGCGAAACACCTATCTTTGCTGTAAACAGCGGAAATGTATTGCACGTACTTTATGTGTGCTTTGCAGGCTCGTCTGTTAGTGTATATTTACAAATGTAATTCAAGTAAAATTATGGCAAGCAGAAAAAATTTGAAGAAAGTCGTTGCGTTTATTGTAGACGAGTTGGCAACTGAGGCATTCTTTGCATCATACGAAGCAAAAGGCGAGACTGAGGCGTGGGTATCTTTGTTCAACAGAATCTTTGCTCTTAACAAGGAGTATGTTGCTCGTATAAACCATGTTGAGCCGGGTATGCCTGCAAAGAAGTATTTCAATGCAATGTGTGATTCGTTCAACGCTGACGCAAAGGCTTTGCATGACGAGATAGTGGCACTTGCACAGGCTGAATAATAACTATGTTGAAACGCCTGTCGCTTTTTTTGACATTCGTAATGTGTATAGCGGTTCTATCGGCACAAAAAGTCGATAGGACCGTTGCTCGTTCTATAACCGAATACTTTAACGAATATACATCGGACAGGTGTATTACAAAATTTGCAGGTCTTGATAGAAGACGTAACAACATCGTATTCAATAATAAGGCGAAAGAGCTTACAATATATTGCAATGAGGCTTTTTATGCCCAACCGTTTACCATAGACATGGTAGCGCGCATATATGACGATATACGCTCCCTGCTGCCACACAAATATAAAAAGTATAAAATAAGTGTTCTTTATAACGGAAAGTCAATAGATCATGCCGTTCCCAATATATATAGACGTCGAGATATTGATAAAGAACGCCTGATGCGTAATACCGAATATCTTGGCGCGCCTTGGGTTTGCAATATCTCTCGTCCATTTGAGATAAAGCGAGGCCTTGAGGGGCGGCATCTGGCGCTGACACAGAGTCATGGCCGTTATTATTCCATTGCCGACAGTGTCTGGAAATGGCAGCGTCCTTCGCTCTTCTGTACCGTGGAAGATCTTTTCACGCAGTCGATAGTTGTACCGTTTCTTATCCCTATGCTTGAAAATTCGGGTGCTTTGGTATATACATCGCGTGAACGCGATTGGCAATCGCAATGCGTAATCGTTGATAATGATACCGACAAAGCGTTTTCCTATACTGAACGTAATGCAAGGAGAGGGGAGTGGCGAAGCGATTCTTTGGGTTATGCTCCGCTAAAGAATATCTATGTTGATGGTGAGAACCCTTTTCTCATGGGTACTTCGCGTGTGGCTGATGCTGTTTCGGAGAACAGCCGTACAAAAGCTACTGTAATGTGGTCTCCTGTAATTCCTGAAACAGGCAATTATGCAGTCTATGTGGCATACAGGACCTATGACAACTCTGTCCCCGATGCCCGTTACATTGTCATGCATGCAGGAGGTGCAACGGAATATAAGGTTAATCAGACTATGGGTGGTGGTACATGGGTATATCTCGGTACACATAAATTCAATGCCGGCAAGGATAAGCAACAGGGCGTGTTCCTGAGCAATGCAAGCGGATACAGAGGAGTGGTTTCTGCCGATGCCGTACGTTTTGGAGGTGGAATGGGTAATGTGGCACGCGGCGATTCTGTTTCTGTTACAAGCGGTATGCCTCGTTTCCTTGAAGCTGCACGTTATAATCTGCAGACAAGCGGTTTTCCGATGGAGGTCTATTCAATGTCTTTTGGCGAAAATGACTATCGCGACGACATAAACGGCCGTTCTCTTGCGGTAAACTATCTTTCAGGTGGTTCTGTGTATAATCCTGATACTGCCGGACTTTCTGTTCCTCTGGAGTTGTCGTTCGGCTTTCATACCGATGCAGGATATTCCGCAGGTGACTCAATCATAGGCTCTCTTGGTGTCGTTACCACAGAGTTCAATGGCGACACGATAGAGGCAGGACAGTCGCGATACATATCACGCGACCTTGTGTCGTTTGTGCTGAATAATCTTCAAGATGATATACGCCGCAGTCTGGGGCTCTCATGGCCTGTACGCGGTATTATAGACCGTAATTACAGCGAGTCGCGCATACCTAACGTTCCGTCAGTCATTTTTGAGGCTTTCTCACATCAGAACTTCAAGGATTTGTCTTATGGTTTCGATCCTAATTTCAAATTCGTTATAGCGCGTTCGGTGTATAAATCCTTGTTGAAACATATATGTTATGTGCATGGTGATAAATATGTTGTCCAGCCATTGCCGATAAAGAATTTCTCGGCAACGTTGAAGGCTGACGGCAGCAAGGCGGTGCTGTGCTGGTCTTCGGTGAACGACCCTCTTGAGCCGACTGCAAAACCGAACGGTTATGTCGTATATACAAAAATCGGTGACGGGGGATATGACAACGGAATCGTTGTGAAGGAGCCACGTTGTGAGGTCGATTTGCTGAAGAATAAAATATATAGTTTCAAGGTTGTTGCAGTCAATGACGGCGGCTGTAGCCTGCCATCGGAAGAGCTCTCTGTATATGTATCGGCAAAACCTTCAAAGAGGGTGCTTGTAGTCAATGGATTTCATCGTATGGGCTCTCCTCACTCGGTAGTCGCTGAAGATAAAGTCGGTTTTGACATGAGTGTTGACCCCGGTGTGCCATATATGCGTACCCCTGAATTTTGTGGAAATCAGCTCGATTTGCTTCGTGAGAATATAGGTTATGAAAATGGCCTTGGTCTGAGCGGAAGTGAGCTGGAAGGGAAACTGATTGCCGGCAATACGTTCGATTACCCTTATATACATGGCAAGGCATTGGCCGGAAATGATATTACTTTTGCCTCTTGTGGAAGTGATGCGGTAATGTCAGGACATGTCAGTCTTGAGGATTACGATGCCGTTGACTTGATTCTTGGTGTCGAGAAGCAGGGTGGTCATGGTTTGGGATTTGGCTACGATGGTCATTACAAAACTTTTCCGTTGGCTTTGCAGAATAAACTAAGGCTGTATTGCAAGGGTGGTGGAAGGCTTTTTGTCAGTGGTGCGTATATTGCGAGTGATATGTATATGAATGCTCGCGACAGGAAGTTTATTCGTGAAGTGCTTCGTCTGGACTATGGCGGTTCGGTGTACGATGTGTCCGAAAATGTTGTTTTCGGCTCGGGGCTGGAGTTGCCTTTTGAACGTGGTGTCAATGCCTTCTGCTATGCTGTTCCCTCTCCCGATGTGCTGGTGCCTCTTGACGACGCTTTTGTCTCTTTTATATATAATGGAAACAGAAAGAGTGCAGGCGTTGCCTATTCCGGCGATTATCGCGTACTGTCAACAGCAATCCCATTCGAATCCATTGCCGATGAGGCAAAGCGTAAAAAGCTTATGGGGGCAATAATGCGCTTCATGTTTGAATAATGGAAAAGTTTTTTTAGAAAGCTTAAAAATTACCTTGATAAATCTTTGCCATTATAAAAAAAAAGAGTAATTTTGCACGCTGAATAGCATAAAGCCGTTTAAGAATAAAAAACATATAAAAATATAAGACGATGAAAAGAACTTTCCAACCCTCTAACAGAAAGAGAAAAAACAAGCACGGTTTCCGTGAGAGAATGGCTACAAAGAATGGCCGCCGCGTATTGGCTGCTCGTCGTGCAAAAGGACGTGCAAAGCTTACAGTTTCTGACGAATACAACGGCAAGAAAAAGTAATTGCAACTAATGTCAGACGTTAGTCTGCATTAATATAATTTGCAAAGCAACAAGGAAGAGGGAAACCTCTTCCTTGTTGCTTTATTGGCTATTGGGGAGTGATGATAGAATCCGGTAACAGGAATGTTCTCTTGAGTCGCATTATAAAAGAAACGCAGTCCTTTGTTCAAAGGACTGCGTTTCTTTTATGTAATTGTTTCTTAGAACAACTTCTCGGGATATTCACCTGCATCAACGAGTGACTGTATCTTCTCAACAGTTGCAGGACGGTCAGCAGCGTATGTTACACCGAACCATTTTGCTGTAGTGTCGAGAACCTCGCAGCTTGCCTTACCTGTAGTAGTGAGGTTGTTTACTACCAATGGAATGAAGTATTCAGCCTTTGGCTTGTCAACATTCTCTTTGAGGAAGTCAACAAACTGCTCTTCAGAGTGCTGGAAGTAGTCTGGAGTGAAGCCCCAGAAGTTCATTGAAACAGGTGTCTCTTCTGCAACAGGCTGCCATGCGCCCTCTTCGTCTTTGAAGCAGATAGGACCATCAACGCGCATAATCTCTGTACGCTCTACAACGCCTGTAAGCATGTTCTGCTCGTTCTTCTCGCAAACACCACGTGCAACGCTACCGTTCTCGCTCAATGTGTTGCAGATGCGGAAACCTACCATTGAATACTTGCCTGTGCTGCCTTCGGGAAGCTCGCTCAACCATTTGCCCATAACAGCAAATGCATCACGTCCGTAGAAGTCGTCAGCGTTGATTACTGCGAATGGCTCTTTGATTACATCCTTACCCATCAACACAGCGTGGTTTGTACCCCAAGGCTTTGTACGTTCAGCAGGAACTGCAAAACCTTCAGGAAGGTTGTCGATTGCCTGGAATACAAGCTCTGTTGGAATATGACCTTCGTACTTGCTCAATACTTTCTCGCGGAAGTCTGCCTCGAAGTCCTTACGGATAACGAATACCAACTTACCGAATCCGCCACGGATTGCATCAAAGATTGAGTAGTCCATGATTGTTTCGCCGTTTGGACCAAGACCGTCCAACTGTTTCAAACCACCATAACGGCTGCCCATACCTGCAGCCAAAACAAAAAGTGTAGGTTTCATTTTTGTAAATATTAAGTGTTAATTATAAAATATCCTCTTCTGTTTGTGGATATCACATCTCCACATCTTTTCAAAGGTACAATTAAAAAATTAGAAACCGTTTAAATTTTTTATAAAATTATTTCAATAAAGTGAAAAATGATACTTATTTATTGAATTTTCAACAGCCAATAATTATAAATAATGATATGGCTACCCAACTCTGTTGTTTTTAGAATGGGTAACCAATGGCAAAGTGCCAAGCAAAACCGTCCTTGAACGGTGACAGGTTAAAGTACCCTTTACGTCCTGTATCGTATGGTGCGTGCAGGCCTAAACCAAAGTCAAGACGCAATACAAGGAAATCAAGGTCATAACGTATTCCTAATCCTGTATTAAGTGCAATCTGCTCGGCAAATGTATCTGCTTTTATCTCTCCGCCGGGGCGTTGTGGGTCTTCTTTCATGAGCCATATATTTCCGGCATCGACAAATAAGGCTCCGTGTAGGTCGGCAACTATCCTGAACCTGTATTCTACGTTCATTTCAAGTTTCAGATTTCCTGTTTCGTCCAGATAAGAGTATCTGTTTTTGCCATCAGGACGGAAACTTCCCGGGCCGACAGAACGTATGGTAAATGCTCTCAAGCTGTTGGCGCCACCAATGTAGAACTGTTCGCTGTAAGGCGCGTATTCGGAATTGCCATAACTGTATATCGCACCGGCCATAATTCGTGTTGCAATGTACTGGTTGTTGTCGATTTTCCACAACTGGCGCATCTCGGCTGTGCCTTTTATGAATTGTGCATACGGGTTGCCGAATATGTTCTTGTCCTTTTCGTTGAAGCTCTTTCCACAAGCGTAGAATAGCAATGACGTGATATTACCGGCCGAGGTTAACGATGCTTCGAACCATGTCTTGTTGCGATGGCGTGTGTTGGCGTTGTCATACGTGTATGTATATTGCATTGCAGGAATGAACTGGTTGCGGAAACTGTTCTCAATTGAACGGTTGTTTTTTGCAATGGAGTCAAACCTCGCTGTTCTGCTCAACAGCATGTCATACGACAGACGGAATGGTATCACGGTGTGTGTGGTGGTGCTGTGTGAGAATATCTTATATGTCGCGTCACCACCGGCACGTATCATTCTGAAAAATCCCGAACGGTTCATGAGGTCGGCATTTAGACGGAACGATGTGTTTGCCGGAATACGAAGGTGGCGGCGGTGTATTATTGGGAAGAATATGCGTGGGAACGACAAGGAAATGTCTGTACCTATTTCCCATGAGTTGATGACACTTGCGCGTCCCTTGACATTCTTGTCGGTCTGCCATTCGTAAGAGCCGTTAAGGGTGAATTTTAATGTTTCACCCCCTCGGAACACATTTTTTCGTGCGAGGCTAATTTTGGTTCCCGGGCCAATCTGGTTGTTGCTCTTCGATGTCGCATTCAGCTCAAAAGTGAAATCGTAGGGCTTGTCGAGCTGTGTCGTGATGTTTATATCAAGGGTATCGCTCTCACCACGCGGAACAAGGTTGAAATTGATGTTGCTGAATATGTTCATCTGTCCCAAACGCTTGTACGCCTGTTGCTGCTTCTCGTATGAATAGAGTTCGCCGGGTCTTAACTGTATGTTGCGTAAAAGGGAACCTATCTTTACGGGTGGTTTCTTACCATTATATATATATCGGAATGAGCGTAGTCCAATGGTGTCGCTTGTCGCAAAATTAGTGCGTTGTCCGGCAGAGTTGTCTTTTTGTACGCGTACATTGATGTTGCCGAATTTCCATTGTCTTGATATTCGTTCAGGCAAGTTCTCTTCGGGTTGAATACGCAGTTCTATCTTGCCCGGGTTGTTTATGCTGTCGGCAAGGAATTTTATGTATCCCGGTTGGTAGTAATAATAGCCGTTGTTCTTGAAGAGTTCGCTGAGTCTTGTGCGTTCTTCCTCCATTGCGGCAGCGTTGAACTGGTCACCTTCTTTAATACGGCGACGACGCCATGTTGCCCTGATGATGCTGTCGGCTGCTGCAGGGAAATTATTATACGAAATGCTGTCGTATATGTATGGCTCGTTCAGAGTTACCGTATAGTTTACTTTTGCCTTCTTGGGGTTCTTCTCGTTGGTTATTACCTCCGATGTTACATTGCCGTTGAAATAGCCGTAGTATTTGAGAACTTCTGTGGCTACCTCGGCACGTAGCTTTGGATTTACTGAAGAGATAAGTATCGGGTCTGTGGCGAATGTGTTGAAGATCCATTTGCCTATCATACCCTCCGAATCGTGAAATGCGTTATACCACCATAAACCGAGTGGCAGAGCACGCCATTTTGAACTGCCTGCAATAGCACCGTTGGGGGCACAATCAAGAGCATACGAAACCTCTTCCATAGCTGTTTCGCCGGTAGCTCTTTCTGCATACTTCTCGGCTTCAACGAACTCAATGTCCTTTATACCTGTATATAGCTGTTCGCCGTCAGGTATCAGTTTTGTCGTTGAGCATGCCGTCAGCAGCAGTGTCAGTAGTGTCAGTATATATGTTCTTTTCATTTGATCTCCTCTTTTTGTCGCATCTCCCCAATTTTCCTCTCGCCGCCCTCGGGCATCTTGGATTTCTTGTTCTTTCTCTTGAACGTGAACAGTTCGCGCAGGTTCTGCAATTTCTTCTTATATACGTAACCGATGCCGGTTTCTATAATTTCACCTTCAAGCAACGATTCGTAGTTCTTATCATAGAACAGACGTATATAGCGATTGCTGCTGTCGCTTATCTTCCATTCAAGTGAGACATTGTTTATAAAGCTATCGTTGGTGGTAGGGTGGTCGCCACTATTTACCTCTCCGCCGATGACAACTGTCAGGCGGTCATTCAGGAATCTCTTCTTGAAACTGAATGAATAGTTCTTGTAGGTACTTCCCGTTTCGGCATCCTCGGCATCATTGATTCCCACATTGACACTTACGCTTTTCATTGCGGTGCCTGCAAGGTCATTGATTTTTGCATCGAGGAATGAACTTAATGCATTTGAAACGGTCATGCCCTTGGTGTTGCCTATATATGTACCTGTTATGAGCATTGTTACAGCATATTTGTTGAGCGTTTCAGCATCAAGGCTGTTCAATTGGTCCTGTATAACCGCATTCTCCGGAGCCGATATGGTAAATGTCAATCCCATGTTGCTCAGTGTATTCGTGAGCTTGACACCTACATCGAAGGCAACGGGCTGCATGCCGCCATCGTCAATGTTTACAGATGTTGTTATGCGCTCAAGGGCCGTAATGTCCAATGTCGGGTCGAGAACATCGCCACTCCATGTCACTTTGCTGCCATCGATGATGTTGAAGGTCTTCAAAGGAATAATAGGCAGTTCATACTTTAATTCGCCTTCGTTCATCGTATATGCACCTGTTACATTCAGTCCGTTGTCACTGGTGTATGTCATGTTCAGGTTTCCTCCACCGCGAAGCATTACATAGCTGCTGCGGTTGGCATCAAGGTCGGCATTGATTCTTGCACCGTCTTCAATTTTAAGGCCAAGGCTTATGTTCATATTGCCGAGGTCTGTCTCCTCTTCGCTCTTCTCGACAGTTGTCGTGTCCTGGAAATTGACAAATTCTACAAGTCCGTCAAGTTCCTTGTCTGTCGATATGGGAGCGTCAAGCATTACGTATGTAATGTTACTCTTGCCGAGAAGTGTCGCATCGCCATACAATTTCATGCTGTTCAATGTGCCACCGATGAATGCTCGCAAGTCGATGAATAATTTGCCATACAGCATACTTCCTCTTGTGCGTGGCGCATTGATAAGTTCGTAATCGTTTGCATTCATTCTAAGGCTGAATGTCGGGTTTGTCAGTTTGCTCAAATCAACGCTTCCGTTCAATTTGAACGGGTTGGTACCCTTTGCATATATGTTGAAATCCCTGAATGATATCCTGTTGTTGGCGATGTTTACCTTTTTATCGGACAATTGTAGGTCTGTTCCGAATAGTGGTGCGTTTATATATACCGAATCGAACTGTATGAATCCGTCGGTTGAAAGCTTTGAGAATTTGCCATCGGCGGTCAGTTCGCCGTTTACATATCCATTCAGGTTCATGCCGGCATCCTTGGTGAATGCTCTTGTTATATCCAACGGGAATCTAGTCAATGTTATGCCACCATGCAAACCTGGGTCTGTGGCGTCGTTTATATAGTCGCCACTCAGGTGCAATACATTTTCTTCGTTATGGCTGAGCAAGAAATCGACATAATGGGTGTTTTCATCTTTTGGAAGATAAACGACTTCTATAATTTCGTTGCCTATTGGAACACCTTCGTATGCGACGCTGTCTATTCTTATATCGCTGCTCAGCATCATGTCATTCTTGCTCTTGTTGAAATAGAGGTCAAGGTTTAACAAACCGGCGACATCTGGTGCAAATGGAACTATGCTTGTCAATTGCTTGAGGTCGATATTGAACAGTTCAAGATTTGCGTTCAGCATTGCGTCCTTGTCCGGTATGGTGTAAAGGTGTATTCCTGCATCTTGCATGTTTTTCAGCAATACATCGCCGTTGATTGTGCCGTTGCTTGCCAACTTGATATAGTTGTCTTCGTTGAAGTTGAATCTGTTGTTGAGGAATACTGCATTTGGCCTGAATCTCACTTCCAATTCCTTAGGCTTTACAATGGTCTTGAATCCGAATTGTATTCCGACTCCCTCTTTCCTGTCGCGGAACATGAAATTCGTTGTAACGGAGTCGTTGAAAATGTTACCGTACAGCATGCTGCTGAATGTCAGCTTCTCCTGTTGCGGATTAACGGCTGTACTGCGTACACCTGCCAGGTATCTTATTTTGTTTCCTTCCTGTTTGGTGAAGAAACGTATGGTGTCAAGATGCAATTCGCCGGTGCTGAAGCCATAGACGCCGCTGTTGATGTTTATACCGTTTTTCTTGTCTATCAATAATCCAAGGTTGGCATTGTCGATATTTATATCTTTCATCATGAGGAAATTGTGGAGCATGTTTTTTTCTCCACATTTGAAATCGAAAGATATATCGGGCAACTCTCCTGCATAATCGTGGATATAATAGAGCATTTCCTCTTTCTTTGCTGCCTCCTTGAACATTCCGCCTATCTGTTCAAGTGATTTGAACAAGCCGTTGTATCCGCTTTTCATCATGCCTTGTATATGCAGGTCGCCGTTGCTCGCCGAAATGTATGACGAGTCAGGGGTTGTGCTGAAATAAAAGGCAATGTCTGCCGGGGTGAAGCTTCTTTTCTGTGTAATGATATTGATGTTCCTGCCGTTCAGTTTCAGGGCGTGGCTCTCCTGCATGTCTGTCGAAGCGGTAACGTCGAGCTTTATTTTTGTACCGAGCTCAACATCTGTCAGTCCGAGCATCATGAAATCGGCCTCGGAAATGTCTATGGTTGTCCTGTTTCTTATATCGGCAGAATCAAGTTCGGTATTGGCGCTTATGTCGAATTTCAAATAGTCGGAATTGCTTGACAAATCAATTTCGGATAACTTGTTCGCCTGTGTCGCATTCAATGTAATGTCATTGAGCTTTATCTTATCGTATATGACAGTATCAAGGCTCAGATTAATGTCATATATCGTCTGCTCTCCGAAGAGGTCAAGCCCCTCTCCGGCAGCTTTTAGTCTTGCGGTAAGCTTTTCCAAAGGAATTTCAGGTAATAAATTCCTTATGTCAATATCTGATATGTCAATGTCTGCATCGTATGCATTCCTGTTTATGTCATACATCGCTTTTGTCGCAATGTCACCTCCGAGTCCTCTGATTTCAAGGTCGGCACTCGCTGCACCGCAGTCATAGGCAATGTTGCCGTCAATACTCATCTCTACACTTGGCAGGCTGTCGATACCTTCGGGGTTGATGAATTTATGCAGGTTGCCTGTAACGCTCTGCATCTCTATATTTGCCAACAGGGAATCTGTATTTGTCAGATTTTTTGCATATCCTTTTGCATGGAGGTCGGCTATTGACGGTATGAATATGTCTATGGTGTCAATATTCATGAACGACATATTTCCTTCCACTGCAAATGTGCTGTTAAGCAAATTGTCATCAAAAATCCCAAGTGCCCCAAATTGTTCCTCTGTAAGCAATGCCCTGAGGTCCTTCTTGTTCAAGCCTACTGCCAAATTGGCCTTGAGCTTTTCTGTTCCGTCTGCAAAGAGCGCATTCCAAGGGATTTGGGTGCGAAGGTCTATATATGAACCGTTTTTGCTGTTGATGGTGAGTTTTTTGACGTCGAGGTTGTTCCTGTCTGCAAAAAGGCTTGCCGATGTGTTTGTGATTCTTATACCTTCGGGCTGAACGACAGTAAAACGGTCAATATCCAATTTTGTGCTGTCGGGAGTGTAACCTATATTGCTGCATGCAAGGTTAATGTTGTTGAATTCGAGATGGCTTAGCGGAGCATCTTTCCTGCTTTCAAATCCTGCATCGTATTTTACAGCCGTATTGCTCAATGCAAAAGCTTCAATGCCATATTTCTCTTCAGCAAGGTTTATCTCTCCTTTTCTCAGGCGCAGCTTTCCTATGCTCAAATCGGCGCTCATCGTATCATTGGGCATGTTGAGGCCTATTCTACAGTTTTCTATGCCGCCATGATGTAGTTTTACAATCCAATTGAGCTGCGTGCTATCCTCTTCCTCTTCTGCGATATCGCCAAGTGTGATGTTTATATCGGTACTGTGCAAGTGTATTTGTCGCAGGTTGACAATCTCTTTTTCAATGTTGATGTTACGTGCTACAATTCTGAAGAAACCGATTTCTCCCTCAACTTCAACTCCTTCGATAAGGTTAGCCGTGTTGAGGGCTGTCTTTTCAAGTGATATGTAATTGACTTCGACCTCACCCGACAGCAATGGGAAGAATGAAACGTTTACATCGGCATGTTCGCCTTGTGCGAATATGGTGTCGTTTCTTGATACCTCAAAATCCGCGATGCTCAGCTTGAGAGGAAATGCGAGATGGAATTTTCCTATTTTTATGTCGAAACCGCTTGCATTGCTTACCCCGTTGCATACCTTCTCAACGGTAAAACGCTGTATCGGTGGTATGTATAGCAATACAATCAGTAACCATAGTATGACAAGTGGTACACAAATGGTTACTGCGCTTATTTTCAGTATTCTAAATATTCTGTTCCTTCTCTCCATTTTTATTTGCAATGATAGTGTCGGCAAGTGAGAAAATTGTTTTTTAAAATTTCTCAACGAGCGTAAGCTGTCTTCGCAGAATTATTCTGCAAAGTAACCAAAAAATATGATACCAACATCTCTTTTTTTACTATTTGTTATTATATACCGCGCATATTTATATCAATAACATTTTATTCTACTGTAAAACAACTGTAGTCGTAACTTTTTGTGTCAAGATTGGTTTTTTAATTCAAATATCTCTAAATTTGTCCTTTGTGAATAATCATCTCTATTGGATATCGATATTGTGTCAATTATGAAACGAATACTGTTTATCTCTCTCTTTGTATCTGCTGTTGTTTTCGGCTCGTGTAATTCGGGTGGCGAGAAGGTGCAAAAAGACTCGCAGCAACCTGCTGAAAAGGAAGCTTTGGTTAAGGAACTCAATGTGAACAGCCCCGACAGCGACCAATATGTCAAACTGTCAACAAACATGGGTGATATAATTATAAAACTCTATCGCGAAACACCCGGTCACCGAAAGAATTTTATCAATCTTGTCATGAACGGTTTTTACGATGGCCAACTGTTTTACAGGGTCAAGAAGGACCTCTTGATTCAGACAGGTGATTACACTTCAAAGACCAATCCCGATGGTGCCGATCTTGGTGTTACCGATGTCGATTATACCGTTCCTTCTGAAATTGATGTGACAAAACGTATGCATAAGCGTGGAGCAGTGGCGGCAGCCAGCTTCAACAAGGGTGACTACTCTTCGGGTGCACATTTCTATATCGTCACAGGTAAGCCTGCAACCGAGAACGAACTTAAATTGAGCGAGAGAAAGGTAAATGAGGAACTCGTTAACAAAAAATTCCACGAATTGCAGATACCTTACCGTCAGCAGATACTCAGACTTAACAATGCTGCCAAGCATGATGCAAGGAAAAAGGAAGAGCTGAGCAAGTTGGTTGGCAAGCTCAAGTCTGATGCACGTTCGGCTGTCAAGGGCAATGAATTTACATACTCGGCAAAACAACGCAAGGAGTATCTCAATACAGGAGGTTTGCCACATCTTGATGCCCATTACACTGTATTCGGCGAGGTTGTTGAAGGTATGGATGTGGTTGAGAAAATTTCGATGACAGACGCGACATCTAAAGGCCGTCCACGCCAACATATGAAAATCCAAAAAGTGAAAATACTTGAGAACTATGGTAAATAAGAGCATTCTTTCCAACGGCTTACGTGTGTTGCACCACCATGTCGAAGGCATGCAAATGGTATATGTAAATGTTCTTTATGGTGTGGGAGCGCGTAATGAAGAGTATGAATATACAGGTATTGCCCATCTGCTCGAGCATCTTATGTTTGAAGGCACAAAGGCTGTTCCTTCATTTGACGAGCCTTTGGAAAGTGCCGGTGGCGAGAATAACGCCTACACGACAAATGATGTCACGAGCTATTATATAGCCTTGCCAAAGCAGAATGTGGAACTTGCATTCTGGATGGAAAGCGACAGAATGTGTAACATCACTTTTGAGAAAAAGAAAGTCGATGTGCAGCGCAATGTCGTAATGGAAGAGTTCAAGCAAACAAAACTTAACCGTCCTTATGGTGATGCAAGCCTTATCTTGCGTTCTATGGCATACAAGGTGCATCCCTATCGTTGGTCAACTATAGGACGTGAACTGAAACATATTGCCGATGTTCCCATCTCTGTTATCCGTAAATTCTACAAACGTTATTATTCGCCTGACAATGCTGTATTGGCTGTTGTCGGTGATATACCGTTTGAGCAGGTGATGGAGTGGAGTGAAAAATGGTTTGGCAATATACCTGCAAACGGCGGAAAGAGAGAATCTCTGCCCGTTGAGCCAAGACAGCTTCGCCAACGTCGCAGAACAGTATATCGCGATGTTCCTGAAAATGCCCTTTATATAGGTTTTCATATGGGAAGCAGGCTCTCTGCCGACTATTATCCATGTGATGTCATTTCCGATGTCCTTTCCAACGGCTATTCGGGGCGTTTGCTTGTACGTCTGGTAAAGGAAAAGAAACTGTTTTCACGTATCGATGCATTTATCTCTGGTTGTGAAGACCCCGGTATGTTCTGGATATATTCCCGTGTGGCTGAGGGCGTTGCAGTGAAAGATGCAGAGGAGGCTCTATGGAACGAACTCGAACTGTTGAAAAATGAGCTTGTCCCCGAAGAGGAACTTGAAAAGGTGCGTAATCGTTTTGAGTCGGAATTCTGTTTCAGGAATGTGGGAGGAGAGAATCTGTGTAACAATATAGCTCTTGCCGAACTGCGTGGCAATCTCGCATCGCATTTTGACGAGCCAAAGAAATACCGTTCGGTGTCTGCCGGTGAAATAAGGGAGTGTGCACGTGAACTTTTCCGTAAAGGAAACAGTTCAGTGCTATATTATCTAAAAAAGTAAAATCAGGGTTTACCCTGATTTTACTTTTTTTACATATCCTGTCTATATTCGAATGTGTAGGTTATTATACGATCTTTTATGACATCGGTTGGTGATGTTGTCTTTTCTGTAGAAACAATCATATACATGTTTTTGCTTTCCGGGTCGTTCGGGTCTTTACTCTCGACCTTTTCTCCGGCTACACGATACCATTCTTCTTTATATTGTTGGTATCTGAATACAAATTCGAACTTTGTTGGACATCCCTCTTCGTCGAATAACATTGTAGATTCCGGAATTTCATCTATGCAATCGTAGTATGTTATACTTTGGTATTCTTTGTAATTCGGGTCTTCGGTTAATGCTCCAAAAACTTCCTCAAACACTTCATTTGATTCATATCCGCGACTACCTGTTTCAATGATGTATTCACCGATGTTGCCTATATTGCGGGTATATGAGAGTATGCATGGAAAATCCATACCAAATCCGATTATATTCAGCCAATTGATGTCTATATTTATTTTGTCATTCTTGTATTGGTTGTTATAATATGATTCAGGTATCTCATCGCCGTCAAACTTTGATATCATACCATTTTCGTACTCGATAACAGTGGTGTATTCATTAACTTCATCTTCGCGAATGTGTAGTTCTTTAAGCTCTGTCAAGTAACCATCTTCATTTTGTATGTAAGACATGATATCAGTTGTAATATTCTCCTCTGTTTCATAAATGGTCTTGACTAATCCATTCTCGCCAATTATACCACGAGCTATCGCATCATCTTCGGTGGTACTGATTACAATCTCATTATTTATGGAGTAATCTAATGTGCAAATGTTTATTTCTGCATCGTCGTTTTCAGAAATCTTCTCAGTGATACGGTTGATGCGGTTCAATTCATCATAGTCGTGAGTGTATTCATAAGTGGTTGTAATGTCTCTGTAACCGACGTCTTTAATTGTTAATTTATCAATATATTTTACCCAGGATGTCGCTTCGGGTTGTTGTGTCTCATTCTCAGGTCCGCCTCCTGTTTCGTTGTTTGTAACATCATCCCCTCCGTCGTTTCCAAAATCGTCAAATATGCCAGGAAAGTCACATGAGGCAAATGTAACAAGCATAATCAAACTTAATAGTTTTGTAATTTTTTTCATAACGTCTATAGTTTATGGTTTATCATTAATTAAAATTCATCATCAATCAATAAAATATGTTCTCCCCTGTTTTTGTAACATGTAGGGCATGTATGTAGCGAATTTATCAGCAAGAATGGGTTTTCAATGCTCTTGTATAGGTTGACAGGTGTATATACCATTGAGTAGTCACCGGGGCTCTCTTCGTAGTATATTCCTATATTCACACCCTCGCCAACTTCATTAGGTAGAAGGCAAAGGGAAGAATATGCCGATGACCTGTCCGATATTTTTATCTTTTTCCAGCCTTTTGAAAGTTTTTCGGGAGTATATTCAGCCGGGTCGTTGCTTATATGACGATAGAAAAGTGCCACATCGCTTCGTCGGTCACCTGTTGGTACGGTCTGTAACAGCAGGTTGTCAATACGTAGAATCTCACCATTTGTATCGTTGCGTCCGAACTTGAGGTCACCGACCTCGTCGGTGGCAACAGCCTTGTCCCAATAACCTTCGGCTTTTTCAAAATTCTTGTAATGAAATACGTTGAAGTAGCGTCCGCCACCCTTGCGGCTGCTCAACAGGACACTGCCGTCGGGCAACTCTTCGCATTTGGGTTCGTTGCCGTATGGGGCTGGGCTGTCGTTAAAGTCATTGCCAAGTTCTCCAAGCAGGTTCCATGTCTCTCCAAAATCGTCAGAATACAATACATAATTGTGGTGGCGGTGCTTGCCGGCTTCAACAGCCCATACAGCGCAATATATACGGTAGTAGTCACCGACTTTTATCATACTGCTCTGCGCCATGCGTCCTGCACCGATAAACATTGAACCGACGTGTGCTTTGCCCTCTTTGTCCTTGAACAATGGGTAGATGTCGTATGTGACCTCTTCGGGTTGTGTCGCTTCCCATTGCTGTGTCGCTTCGTTGTATTTTATGCGTAAGCGTGCCATGCGGTTTGGGTTTTCAGGGTTTTCGGGAGTTCCTGCACCATAGTTGCCGTGCCAGCATACGCGGTTGCCGCATACACACATTACCAATATCTCGTTCTTTTCTCGGTCTGCAACTATAGCCGGGTCGCCGAATCCTGTCAACCATATCTCCTTAGCCTCTTTTCCCTCTCCATCGGCAATTTTTACGGGAGTACTCCAACTATGACCGTCCCATTCTTTACCTCCTTTTACGCTGTGGCGCATGACAAGGTCAACCTCGCCGAAGCCGATGTCGCTTCCACAAGGACGGTAGTCGTTTATTGCAAACACATATCCGTTTGCAGTGCTTGTAATAGCCGGAATACGATAAGGAATTTCACCGGCAAGGGAGTAGAACAGATACTGTTTCCTGTTCTCTTTGTCAACAGAAATGTTAATATCAATTTCTGTTCCTTTTTCTGCCAATCGGATATTCTGCAAACTGCTTTCTCCGTTGAAATCAATCTTCCAGCCGTGGCATTCCATACCTTTACTGATGCCGAAAACTGCATCTTTGGGCATATAACATGTTATGGATTTCGGTAATTTGTTCTTGTCGAGCATGAACCCTTTTGGCTCTGCGCCGTTCTCCAACGTTATGGCAATTTCGCCAATTTTGTAGTTCGTTTCAAAAGCACCTGCGGTTTGTGCGTTGATATTTAATTTCAGAGGCTTGCTCATATCGATAGTCCTGAAGCTCCACAAACTGCCTTTGTCTTCGCAGGAGTAGAGTCGTATATCCTTTCCCGCACCGCCGAACATGTTGAAACTTATATTGCTGTTCTCTTTGGGAGAAATAGTATATCCGTTATCTTCTTTTTTTACAATTGTCAGCCATGTGGCTTCTTTCTCGTTTGTCATTGTGGCTGCGGCTCCGTTTTCTGCGCTTTCGAGTTTGACGGCATATCTTTTGCCGGCAGTGTGGCTGTAGAGCTTGAAGGCCTCTGCGTTACCTACAAGATACCAGATGTCACAGACAGTGAATGATGCAGCTCCGCTTTGTACAGCTTGGTCGGCAATACCTTTCTCTGTGCTGAACTTTAATGTAAATCCGTTGTCGCGGTAGTTAGTTATTTGGACAGGAATGCCTTTTTTGAATGACTCTGAAAATATGTCATCAATACTGTCGTGTCTTGCCCATGTGCTTGTGGCGGTACAGAACAGTATGATTGCAAGTGCTGTAAATATACGGACTGTTCTCATAAATTTTGTTGAGTTTTTCTATTCTGCGAAGATAGTCAAATAAAAGTTATTTAGCAAATCGGGTTTTCTTCTTTACTGTCTTGCATATCCTTTATCTTTTCCTTATCTTCGCGGTATAATTATAGAATAATATGGCGCAGATAGTATCACCGTCGTTGTTGTCGGCTAATTTCGGCAATCTTCAGAACGACCTGGAAATGATTAACAAGAGTGAATGTGAGTGGTTGCACATCGATATTATGGATGGTGTGTTTGTACCTAATCTTTCATTCGGTCCTCCTGTACTCAAATATGTGGCGGAACTTTGCGAGAAACCGCTTGACGTACATCTTATGGTGGTTAATCCCATGAACTATCTCCCTGCGGTCAAGGAACTCAACGCACGTATAATGAATATCCATTACGAGGCGTGTACCCATCTGCATCGTGCAGTGACACAGATAAAGGATGCCGGAATGATGGCGGGTGTAACCTTGAACCCCTCTACACCGGTATGTCTGCTCAAAGATATAATAGGGGAACTTGATCTTGTTCTTCTCATGAGCGTGAATCCCGGTTTCGGTGGTCAGAAATTTATTCCACATACAATAAATAAAGTCCGTGAACTCCGCGAACTGATAGATTCTACAGGCTCAAAAGCTCTTATCGAAGTTGATGGTGGCGTGAATGTGGAAACCGGTAAGTTATTGGCCGAAGCCGGTTCTGATGCACTTGTTGCAGGAAATGCTGTCTTTAAGGCTCCTGATCCTCATGCCGTAATCTCTGCGCTCCGCGCTATGTAATGTCTGAAAAAAACATTTTTCATCAGAATCCTCTCTTGAGGCTGGCAATACCGCTTATGCTCGGTGTTGTGGTCGGCTTTGCGAGTGAGGCCGGTGTTTCGTATGCATTGGCATCGTTTGCAGTTTCATTGGTTGCCGTTTTGCTCTCTTTTATGCGTACGGCTCCCAAATGGGTGTTCGGTGTGGGAGCAATGGCTTTTATGTTCTCTGTAGGTCTTTTAACGGAATATAGGCAGAGCATTGAAAAGGCTCCTCAATGGGGTAGTGAAAAATATGAGTGTAGGGCGCGGCTTGTAGAGGTGCCAGCTGTCCGTGGAACGAATGTGAAGGTTCTTGCCGATTTGTCTTTGGAAAATGATTCCACGTCGGGGCGTAACAGAGGGCTCGTCTATCTCTATTTCCCACGTACTGTCGATACGGAACAGTTGCTTGCAGGTGATGTACTCCTTTTTGAAACCTATATAACTCCACCAAAGAATCAGGGAAACCCCGAAGAGTTCGATATAGAGCACTATTACTATATAAAAGAGATAACAGGTACGGCTTTTGTGCCTGACGGAGAGTGGCAACTGATTTCGGCAGAGAAAAAGTCCATAGCTACACGTGCGCTTGAATTGCGTGCAAGCGTTGTGGATTTTTACGAAAGGCTCGGGTTTGAAAATGAGAGGCTTGCACTGTTGTCGGCGCTTACTTTGGGCGAGAAACGTGATTTCCCTCATGAACTGAAAGAGAATTATTCGGTAGCCGGGGCAAGCCATATCCTTGCTTTGTCGGGGTTGCACTTGGGAATCCTTTATATGTTGTTGAGCTTGCTGTTGCCTTTGCGTGGTAACAGGGTACTTTTCAGGGTCTTGCGTGAACTGTTGATAGTCGCAGTCATGTGGGGTTTTGCTTTTGTTGCCGGCCTTTCGCCCTCTGTGGTCAGGTCAGCAATTTTGTTTACCCTTATCTCTTTTGGCCGTCTGCTCGGGCAAGATGTATCGCCGGTGAGTTCGCTTTCGTTCGCAGCCGTTGTAATGTTGTTGTTCTCTCCTCATCTGCTTTTTGATGTTAGTTTTCAGCTCTCGTTCGCAGCGGTATTTTCAATACTTATGCTTGCTCCTCCCTTACAACAGTTTTTGGGTGTTTATAGGCATGGGGTTTTGTACGGCTATGTAATGAACTTGCTGATACTTTCCGTTGTCGCGCAAGTAGGTACGTTGCCTTTCGTGTGGTATCATTTCGGAATGTTCCCGATATACTTTTTGCTGACAAACCTTTTTGTCGTGCCATTGGCTTTTGTACTTATGATGCTTGCGGCTATGGTGTGGCTGCTGTCGCCGGTGCCTGTGTTGGCGCAGGTTGTCGCTTACCCGCTTTCTTGGATTGTTGATTTGATGAATTGGGTTGTAAGTGGCGTTGCAGCTTTGCCCGGTGCTATGTTGGCTCTGCCGCAGATTGGTGTGCCGGGGGCAGTCTGTGTCGCGTTGCTCGTTGTTCTTGTTTCGCTTTCGTTGATACAGAAACGGTGGTGGCTTCTTCTCTTTTCGGCAGGTGTGGTATTTTCGCTAATCGTGGTCCATCTGTTTGTGGAGAGACCTGTTGAAGAAAAGCCTTATATTGTCATATACAACAATTACAAGAATCCTCTTTTGCATATTGTCTATGACAAGGAACATAACTATCTCGTTTCGACAGTACCGCAACTCGATGCTGAATATGAGTATGTCTCGGAACCGTTTGTCAGAGCAAATTCATTGTCGCTCCCTCAATGGGTTGATTGGAACTTCAATGATTCGCTTGTGCAGTTCAATGCCGGCGCTTTTGCGTTCGAGGGTCTTACCGTAAGACTGCTTGACAATGCTCATTGGCGCAATAACGAATATGTCGAGCCTGTCGATGTACTTGTGCTGTGCAGGGGCTTTCTCGGCCGTATAAGCGAACTTGTGGAAACCTATCCTGCGTCGTGTGTCGTTCTTGACGGCTCTCTTTACAAACGTAGCCGTGAGAGAATCATACGTGAATGTGCGAAGCTGGGAGTGGAGGTTGTCGATATTACGCAAACAGGTGCAATGAAAGTGGTTGCAACGGCCGAAGGATTCGATATGATACCTCTGCGGAGTAAATAATTCTTCAAAAAGAGTGCCAATCTCTTGGTAAATTCTTATATTCGCAAGTAAATTCTGAAATATGCTTGAACAGATTATACCGCAAAACAGCATAGATGCTGTCGAAAAAATAATTTCGTGTAACAACAAGTTCGTAATTCTTTCCCATAAGAATCCCGATGGCGATGCTCTTGGCTCTTCGCTTGCATTGTATCACTATATCAAGAATCGTGGTAAAAATGTGCAGGTGGTACTGCCCAACCCTTATCCCGATTTCCTTGCCTGGTTGCCGGGTGCGGACGATGTGTTGCTGTATGAGAATGACAGGGAAAAAGTGTGTGAGGCTGTGTCGGGTGCTGATGCATTCTTTTGTCTTGACTTCAATACTCTCTCGCGTATCGGCGATGTCGGGGAAGTAGTGGCTCAAAGCGATGCACCAAAAATTCTTGTCGATCATCACCCGTTCCCCACAGACGAATTTGTCGTAAAAATCTCTTTCCCCGAGGCATGTTCTACATCGGAACTTGTATATAGGCTTATTGAAATGTTGTCAGGCGATGTAGCTGTCTCTTACGAAATGGCACAATGTGTATATACAGGTATGATGACCGATACAGGTGCTTTTGCATACGCTTCGGCGCGTAAGGATATATACCTGATAATTGCTGCATTGCTTGATAAAGGCATTGACAAGGATCTGATATATCGTAAAGTCTTTTATACTTATTCGATGTCGCGTATGAGGCTTATGGGATATGTCATGTATCGTAAGCTGAAAGTATATAAACAGTTCAATGCCGCTCTGCTGACTCTTGAGCATGATGAACTTATGCGTTTCTATGCCGTCAAGGGTGATACCGAGGGGCTTGTAAATCAGCCGTTGCAGATAAAAGGCATGCGCTTTTCTTGTTTCCTGCGTGAGGAACAACCCGGTAAGATAAATGTATCGTTGCGCAGTGTCGATGATTTCCCATGCAATGAGGTTGCCGCTGAATTCTTTAATGGCGGTGGACACAAGAACGCGTCGGGTGGTGAACTGCATTGTTCTATGGCTGAAGCTGTGGAACTCTTCGGTAAGGCAATAAAGAAGTTCAGGAAACAGCTGACGGAGTGATTTTGTGTAATAAGCTTTGCTTATTTTAAGAAATATAAAGATTTTATTTCATAGGTTTTTGTTATCTTCGCGAAAAATTGTACTTTTGAAAGTCTTACTTGGGTAAGAGTGGTGATTAAGAACTGATATGACAAAAATTAATTTGAGAAACATATTTTTTTATACCCTGCTTCTGGTCTTTATGGTGGCGTGCGATGACACCGTAACCTATTCCGAAATGAAGGAAAAAGAGGTTAAGGCTATAAAGGACTTTATCAAGGAGCAGAAGATAAAAACAATAAAATACAAGGATTTTATCGCAAATGATTCTGTAACCGACGTCAGCAATAACGAGTATGTCGAGATTGACGGTGTGTATATGCAGATAGTATGCAACCCCAAGAACGCTGACGATGCCCGTCGTATCGAAGATGGTGATACACGTAATATGATTGTACGCTATTTCGAATATAATATCCAAAGCGGTGATACCTTGTCGGGCAATAAATACACCGGTGAATCTTTTGATGAGATGCGTGTAACCAATAACAGTGGTACATTCACCGCTGCATTCATTTCGGGCATGATGCCTACAATCTATGGCAGCAGTTATGTGCCTACAGGATGGCTGGTACCGTTCAGCTATCTGTGGTTTACCCGTCACACATCTCAATTGGCAAAAGTGAACCTGATAGTTCCTCACACAAAGGGAACATCAAATGCGACAACATATGTATATCCCTGTTTCTATGAAATAACTTTCCAACCCGAAGACCTTTTTGACTATGACGAGGAAAGTGATGAAACGGATTCAAATGAATAACTGACAATTTTCAACTTATAACAAACATGACACTGATTAAATCCATTTCCGGTATCAGAGGTACAATCGGCGGTAGAGCCGATGAAGGTCTAACTCCTCTGGATGTAGTGAAATTGACTTCAGCGTATGCTGCGCTGATACGTAAAACAACAACAAAGACAAGCAACAAAATTGTTGTTGGTCGTGACGCACGTCTTTCGGGCGACATGGTGAACAAAATCGTTTGCGGTACTCTTATGGGTATGGGCTTTGATGTTGTTGACATAGGTCTTGCATCAACTCCTACAACAGAGGTTGCTGTTACAATGGAGGATGCTTGTGGTGGTATCATTCTTACTGCAAGCCACAATCCACGCCAATGGAATGCGCTCAAGTTGCTCAATGAGAAAGGTGAGTTCTTGAATGCTGCCGAAGGTCAGGAGGTGCTCCGTATCGCTGCAGCCGAAGAGTTTGACTATGCCGATGTGGAAACTCTTGGCAAGTATCGTCTTGACGAGTCATACGACGACAAGCATATCGACGCTGTACTTGCATTGCCTCTTGTTGATGTTGAGGCTATCAAGGCTGCAGGCTTCAAGGTTGCTATTGACTGTGTGAACTCTGTAGGTGGTGTGATACTTCCAAAGTTGTTCGAGAAATTGGGTATTACAAAGGTTGACAAGCTTTATTGTGAGCCTACCGGTGATTTCCAGCATAACCCTGAGCCTCTTGCAAAGAACTTGGGCGATATCATGGGCCTTATGGCAAAGGGCGGAAACGATGTTGCTTTCGTTGTTGACCCTGATGTTGACCGTTTGGCTATCATCTGCGAGAATGGTGAAATGTACGGTGAGGAATATACTCTTGTTACAGTAGCCGATTATGTTCTTAAGCATACTCCGGGCAACACTGTTTCAAACCTCAGCTCTACACGTGCGCTCCGCGACGTTACAAATGCTCATGGTTGCACTTATACAGCATCGGCTGTAGGTGAAGTAAATGTCGTTACCAAGATGCGCGAGACAAATGCTATCATCGGTGGTGAGGGTAATGGTGGAGTTATCTATCCAGCTTGCCACGCAGGTCGTGACGCTTTGGTAGGTATCTGCTTGTTCTTGAGCCATCTTGCTCATGAGAAGAAGACCGTCAGCGAACTCCGCGCTACTTATCCTGCTTACTTCATGGGTAAGAACCGTATCGACTTGAAACCCGGTTGCGATGTTGATGCTATCCTCGAAAAGATTAAGGCAACATATGCAGGCAAGGCTGAGATAAATACTGTTGATGGTGTTAAGCTCGACTTCCCTGAAACATGGGTACACTTGCGTAAGAGTAATACAGAGCCAATCATCCGTATCTATTCTGAGGGCCCAACTCAGGAGGCTGCCGATGCTATCGGTGAGGAAATTCTTGCACTCGCAAACAGCTTGATGTAATAGATAAAGTATAATAAAGAAAACAGCATGACACACTGGTGTCATGCTGTTTTCTTATATAAGGTTTTTGTCAGTCGATGTATATCAGTTCTCTTATCACGGCGTCGCTGATGAAGATACCTTTCTCGGTAAGTGACAATCTGTCATTCTCCTCTTTGAGGTTTCCGTAAGATATTTGCCTGCTTGCGGCTTTCTGCATGTAATCATTCAGCTTGCTGCTGAATTTCTCTTTCATCCATTCGAGCGGTATGCCGTCGGCTGTTCGCAGACGTGTCAATATGGTGTCGTTGTAACGCTCCTCTTCGCTCAGATGTTCTATCTCATAGGCGCGGTTGCCGTTTTCAATGCCTTTGATGTACTCCTTGACATTTGCAATGTTCCACTCGCGAGATATGCCGTTGTATGAGTGCGCTGCTGCACCACAACCGATATAGGTGGTGTCGTTCCAGTAACTGCTGTTGTGGCGGCTCTCCCTGCCGGGTATCGCAAAGTTGGAAATCTCATAATGACGGTATTCGGCATTCTTCATCTTTTCAATGAGCATGCCGAACTGTTCCAAATTTTCCTCTTCGCTCAATTCTGTCAGTTCGCCTTGCATCAGAGCCTTGTAAAGTGCCGTTCCCTCTTCGTACATGAGATTGTATGCCGACAGGTGGTCGGGCTTTAATGCTATGGCGCTTTCGAGGTCCTGCTGCCAACTCTCTGCTGTCGAGCCGGGTAGAGCGAACATTAAATCGATGCTTATATTGTCGTATCCTGCAATGCGTGCATTTTGTACGGCTTGTCGTGCCTTTTCTGCATTATGCCTGCGTCCCAAACGTTTGAGCTGTGTGTCGTCGAAACTCTGTATGCCCATGCTTATCCTGTTGAACGGGAGCTTCTTTAGCCTGTCGAGAAATTCGGGAGTGAGGTCGTCGGGATTGCATTCTATGGTGACTTCGGCGTTCTTGCAGACGTTGTGGGTGGCATATATGGTGTCACATATCTTCTGCAACGACTCGAATGATAGGGTCGAGGGGGTACCGCCACCGAAATATATGGTGTTTATATCTTCGTTGCCGGCATAATTCTTGCGCATGGCAATCTCTTTGCATACTGCATTTGCGTACTCTTTCTCTATATTATATAAGGTAGAGGAGTAGAATGCGCAATATCTGCAACGTTGCTTGCAAAAAGGTATGTGAACGTATATGCCTGCCATTTTGTTAAATTATGTTGCGAAGTTAATTTTTTTCTCTCTTATTGAAAAAACATTATCATTCTATTTGCTTTTGTTTCTAAAAATTCCTACATTGCCAATCCAATTAAAACTTTAACTAACTAACTTTTTGGAATGGGAGTTGGGTATGATGCAGGTAAAGACTGTCGTTAATGATGATGATTATTTGTTTTGTTGCTTATGCTCCTTTCCTCTATTAAAACAAAAATAGTATGAAAACTTATCAAACCAACGAAATCAAGAACATTGCAATCGTAGGATGTTCCGGCTCTGGAAAAACCACTCTCACAGAGGCTATGCTCTATGAGGGTGGAATCATCAAACGTAGAGGTACTATTGAAGCGAAGAACACCGTTAGTGACTACTTCCCTGTTGAACAGGAGTATGGCTATTCGGTGTTTTCAACTGTATTCCAGATTGAGCAGGCCGGCAAGAAACTTAATCTTATAGACTGTCCGGGTGCTGATGACTTTGCAGGTGGTATGGTCAGCGCGATGACTGTTGCCGACTTGGCAATGATGGTAATCAATGGCCAGTATGGTGTAGAGGTAGGTACACAGAACTGCTACCGCTATGTCAAGAAAATGAAGAAACCTATGATGTTCGTTGTGAATCAGGTTGATAACGAGAAGTGCGACTATGATTCTGTTATCGAGCAGTTGCAGTCAATCTATGGCTCAAAGGTTGTTCCTGTGCAGTATCCTTTGAATGCAGGCCCCGGTTTCAGTACAATCATCGACGTTCTTTTGATGAAGAAACTTACATACACAGGCGAAGGTCAGCCACCTCTCGTAGAGGATATTCCTGCAAACGAACTTGAAAAGGCTAAGGCTCTTCACATGGAACTTGTAGAGAAGGCAGCTGAAAATGAAGAGGGCTTGATGGATAAGTTCTTTGAATCGGAAGAGTTGTCAACCGATGAAATCCGTATGGGTGCACGTCTTGGACTTTCTACCGACAGTGTTTATCCTGTACTCTGCTGTTCAGCTTCTACCGACGTTGCTGTAAGCCGTTTGCTCGAATTCCTTGCTAACGTGGCACCTGAGATTACAGATATGCCACAGCCTGTTGATGCAGAGGGTGAGACTGTTCCTTACAACAGTGAAGCTCCTACATCAATCTTCTTCTATAAGACATCTGTTGAACCACACATCGGTGAGGTGAATTACTTTAAGGTTATGAGCGGTACTCTCAAAGCCGGTGATGACCTTGTGAATGCCGACAGAGGTTCTAAGGAGCGTATAGCACAGCTCTATTGCAGCGCAGGTGCCAACCGTGTGGCTGTAGAGGAACTTAAAGCGGGTGACCTCGGCTGTACTGTTAAACTGAAGGATATTAAAATAGGTAATACCCTTAATGCGAAGGACGCTAACCATAAATTTGCTTTGGTAAAATATCCTGCATCTAAGTATTCACGCGCAATCAAGCCTGTAAACGAATCTGAAATCGAAAAGATGATGCAGGTTCTTAACCGCATGCACGAGGAGGATCCTACATGGCGCATCGAACAGTCTAAGGAACTTCGTCAGACAATCGTTTATGGCCAAGGTGAATTCCACTTGCGTACATTGAAATGGCGTCTTGAACATGTCGAGAAGATTCAGGTTAAATATGAAGAGCCTAAAATCCCATATCGTGAAACTATCACAAAGGCAGCGCGTGCCGACTATCGTCATAAAAAGCAGTCGGGTGGTGCAGGTCAGTTCGGTGAGGTACACATGATTGTTGAGCCTTACGAGGAGGGCAAGCCATTGCAGGAAATCTACCGTTTCGGTGGTCAGGAATTCAAAATCAATGCCAAGGGTGTTGAAGAAGTTACACTTGACTGGGGCGGTAAGCTCGTATTCGTCAACAGTATTGTGGGTGGTAGCATCGATGCTCGTTTTATGCCTGCAATCCTCAAAGGTGTAATGGAACGTATGGAGCGTGGTCCGCTTACAGGTTCTTATGCACGTGACGTACGCGTTATCGTTTATGACGGTAAGATGCACCCGGTTGACTCTAACGAACTTTCGTTCATGCTTGCAGGCCGCAACGCGTTCAGTGCTGCGTTCCGTGAGGCAGGTCCAAAAATTCTTGAGCCTGTATATGATGTAGAGGTGTTTGTTCCTTCTGACAAGATGGGTGATGTAATGAGCGATATTCAGGGCCGTCGTGGTATGATTATGGGTATGGAGAGCGAGAACGGATATGAGAAACTCTCTGCAAAAGTACCTTTGAAGGAGATGGCTTCTTATTCAACAACATTGAGCTCACTCACCGGTGGACGTGCGTCGTTCATAATGTCGCCTTCGACATACGAACTTGTTCCTGGTGATGTTCAGAACAAACTTGTTGAAGAGCTCGCTATTAAGGACGAGGAATAATAACATATTCAATGAATGTTTCAAGCAAGGCCGGTTGTCCGGCCTTGCTTTTTTGTTAAAAAGATGCGGTTTTTGTGTAAAAAACTATCTGTTATGAAAATTAACATACTAAAATAACAACTATATAATTGTAATTTGTTAATAAAAAGAAAAATTAGGATAAAATAATGCATAAGTTTGTGTTTCATTTTTTGCAGTGATTATATTTGTGATATGAAAAAGAAGATAATACTGTTGGTGGGAGTTGTCATGAGTGTATGTTGCTTTGCATTGCTCTTTTTGCAGGTATCATACATTAATGCTATGGTTGGAATGCGTAAAGGGCATTTCGAAGAGGGTGTAAGACGTGCGCTCTATCAGGTCGCATATAACCTTGAAATGGATGAGATGCGTGAATACCTCTCGCAGGATGTGCGACGCGATATATTGCGTGGTCAGCTTAATGATGAAGGAATAAAATTTGAACACAGCTATGTGTCATCGTCGGAAAGCGGTGATGTAGTTTCAAAATTCGAGTTCAAGACGTTTATACTTAACCCTCCCCACTTTGAGAATAGGGCATTGGAGAAAGGACAGAACCTCTCTGTGGAGGAGGCGCAGAGATTGTCGCTCGACGTGCTTAGAATGAGATATAAATATCAGCGAGCCCTGCTTGACGAGGTGGTGTATAATATGCTTTATCAGGCGAGTGAAAAACCGCTGAAATCAAGAATCGATTTCCAAGTGCTTGACAGGGATATCAAGCTTGAGCTTGCAAATAACGGTATTGACATGCCTTATCATTTCAGAGTATTGTCGAATGATATGGAAGAGGTCTATCGTTGTGCCGATTTCAAGGAGGACAAACGTGGACGACTTTATTCCGAAACGCTGTTCAAGAATGACCCTCCGGCACGTATGGCTATGCTTGAGATAATTTTTCCATCGAAGGCATTGAACAAATATATTTATGGCTCGGTTAAATTTATGCTTCCTTCCATGTTGTTCACATTAGTTTTGTTAATAACATTTGTGATTACATTGTACATGGCGGTAAGGCATAAGAAAATTACCGAAATGAAGAATGATTTCATTAACAATATGACACATGAGTTCAAGACACCGATATCTACAATATCGTTGGCGGCTCAAATGTTGCAGGATCAATCGGTTGTCAAATCCCCTGAAATGTTCAGCAAGCTTTCGGGTGTGATATCGAGCGAAACCAAGAGGTTGCGTTTCCAGGTTGACAAGGTGCTGCAGATGTCTATGTTTGATGACAAGAATACGGCTTCGCTCAAGATGAAGGAACTTGATGCTCACGAACTGCTGTCGGGTATTATCAATACATTCGCCGTAAAGGTTGAACAGAACGGTGGCGTGATATCTTCGAAGCTTGAGGCCGGCGATCCATTTATCTATGTCGATGAGATGCACTTTACCAATGTGGTATTTAATCTTATGGACAATGCCATGAAGTACAAACGTCCTGATGTGCCGATGTCGCTTGAGATACGTACTTGGAATGCCGGGGATAAGTTTGTGCTGTCGGTTAAAGATAACGGCGTCGGTATAAGCAAGGATAACCTGAAGAAGATATTTGATAAGTTCTATCGTGTGCAGACCGGAAACGTCCACGACGTGAAAGGCTTCGGATTAGGTTTGGCGTATGTCAAACAGATGGTCAAGGCCCATAGAGGCTCGATACGTGCTGAGAGTGAGTTGGGCGTTGGAACAACATTTATAATTGTATTACCTTTAAAATAATTTGATTATGGAAGAGAAACAGAGAATTTTGCTATGTGAAGATGATGAGAATTTGGGTATGTTGTTGCGCGAATACCTTCAGGCAAAAGGGTATTATGCAGAACTTTGTCCTGATGGCGATGCCGGTTATAAGGCTTTTCTTAAAGGCAAATTCGACATCTGTGTGCTTGACGTTATGATGCCAATAAAAGACGGTTTTACATTGGCACAGGAGATTCGTCAGGTGAATCCTGAAATTCCAATCATATTCTTGACTGCAAAGACCTTGAACGAAGATATTCTGGAAGGCTTCAAAATTGGTGCAGACGATTATATCACCAAACCTTTCAGCATGGAGGTGCTTGTTGTCCGCATAGAAACTGTGTTGCGTCGCGTGTGTGGCAAGAAGAATAAAGAGACTACTTTGTACAAGATTGGACGTTTCCAGTTTGATACCAAGAAGCAACTTCTCTCAATTGGTGATGAACATAAGAAATTGACAACAAAGGAGTCTGAATTGTTGAGCCTCTTGTGTGCTCATCAGAATGAAATTTTGCAACGTGATTTTGCTTTGAAGACAGTCTGGACCGATGACAACTATTTCAATGCCCGCAGTATGGATGTTTATATAACCAAATTGCGTAAGCATTTGAAAGCCGATGATTCTATCGAGATAATAAATATTCACGGTAAAGGATATAAACTTATTGCTCCCGAAGTTGAGGCTTAAACTAAAAAAGGTGAAGTGAACCTGGTTCACTTCACCTTTTTTAGTATTTGCAAATCGTTTGTTATTTTTCCTCGATTACTTTCTTGTAAGCTGCAATGTATGTAATCAAACCTACTATCATCAAGGTAACAGAACCGAAGTTGACAGCGTTTATGTTGTTCCAACCCAAGAAATGGCTGAGAATAATAAGGATAGCACCGATGATAAAGAGTACCAATCCTGCGATTTTGATTTTATTTGCCATAATTGTATGATGTTTTTTAATTGTTTTCCAAGTGCAAAGAAAGGTATAAATATTTAGAGAACGAAATAATTTTATAAAAAACTATAACCAAATTTGGCATATTTGTTCTTGAAACTCTGTTTTTGCATGCAAAAAACCCGAAATGAGGGAAATCTTTCCATATTGAAGCAAAAGGTTCTGTTAATGCTTTGGTATTTCAAAATTTATACATATCTTTGCACCCGCGTTTAATAAACGAATGTTTAACCAATTTATTAATTAAAAATGAATCAATACGAAACCGTTTTCATTTTAACTCCCGTTTTGTCTGATGCTCAGATGAAGGAAGCGGTAGAGAAGTTCAAGGGCATTCTCACTGCTGAAGGTGCTGAGATTGTCAATGAGGAGAACTGGGGCCTTAAGAAACTTGCTTACCCCATTC
>JAGCLA010000021.1 GCA_017647225.1 Bacteroidaceae bacterium
ACGGTGAGTACCTTATCAACGCACAGGGTGAGGACGTTGTAGCAGGTATCCGCACACCACAGCAGATTACAAAGATCGGTTCTCAGCGTTGGGCTGCATTGCAGAACATCAGCGAAGAGGAGCGCGCTTCAAAGTATCCTTCAATGGAAGAGGCAATGCCTGAAATCTATAAGGAGCTTGACGCTATCCAGACACGCCTTGAGGATCACTACAAAGATATGCAGGACATGGAGTTCACCGTTCAGGAGGGCAAAATGTGGTTCTTGCAGACACGTAACGGTAAGCGTACAGGTGCAGCGATGGTTAAGATCGCTATGGACCTCTACCGTGACGGCATCATCGATGACAAGACAGTTTTGAAGCGCATGGAGCCAGAGAAACTCAACGAGTTGCTCCACCCAATTTTCGACACTGCCGCTCTTGCAAAGGCTAAGGTTATCGCTAACGGTCTTCCAGCATCTCCGGGTGCAGCTACAGGTCGTATCGTATTCTTCGCTGATGACGCTGAAAAGTGGAACGAAGATGGCGAAAAGGTAATCCTTGTTCGTATCGAAACATCTCCAGAAGACCTCGCAGGTATGGCTGCAGCACAGGGTATCCTTACAGCTCGCGGTGGTATGACATCACACGCTGCCGTTGTTGCACGTGGTATGGGTAAGTGCTGTGTTTCTGGTGCAGGTACACTTGTTATCGACTATAAGAAACGTACATTGGCTGTTGACGGCCTTGTATTCAACGAAGGTGATTATATCTCATTGAACGGTTCTACAGGTCAGGTTATCGAGGGTAAGGTTGAAACTAAGGCTCCTGAGCTCAGCGGTGACTTTGCAGAACTCATGAACATCTGTGATAAATACGCACGCTTGGGCGTACGTACAAACGCTGATACTCCACACGATGCACAGGTTGCACGCGACTTCGGTGCTATCGGTATCGGTCTTTGCCGTACAGAGCACATGTTCTTCGAGGGTGAGAAGATTAAGGCAATGCGCGAGATGATTCTTGCTGAGACAATCAAGGAGCGTGAGGTTGCTCTTGCTAAGTTGTTGCCATATCAGAAGGCTGACTTCATCGGTATCTTCAAGGCAATGGAAGGCTTGCACGTAACTGTACGTTTGCTTGACCCACCTCTCCACGAGTTCGTACCACACGATGCTAAGGGCCAGCAGATGCTTGCTGAGGCAATGGGTAAGACTGTAGAGGCTGTTCAGCGTCGCGTTAAGTCACTCGAAGAGTTCAACCCAATGCTCGGTCACCGTGGTTGTCGTTTGGGTAACACATATCCTGAAATCACAAAGATGCAGACAACAGCTATCCTTGGCGCTGCTCTTGAGTTGAAGAAGGAAGGCAAGGTTATCTACCCAGAAATCATGGTTCCACTCGTAGGTATCATCAACGAGTTCGAGGAGCAGAAGAATGCTATCGTTGAAGCAGCTGAAGCATTGTTCGCTGCAGAAGGCGACCGCGTAGAATACACAATCGGTACAATGATTGAGATTCCTCGTGCAGCTCTTACAGCAGACCAGATTGCACAGCAGGCTCAGTTCTTCTCATTCGGTACAAACGACTTGACACAGATGACCTTCGGTTACTCTCGTGACGACGTTAACTCATTCTTGCCAATCTACTTGCGTAAGAAGATTTTGAAGAACGACCCATTCCAGGTACTCGACCAGACAGGTGTTGGTCAGCTCGTTGAGATGGCTACATCTAAGGGCCGCAGCGTAAACCCAGAACTCAAGTGCGGTATCTGTGGTGAGCACGGTGGTGAGCCTGAGTCTGTTAAGTTCTGCCACAGAGTAGGTTTGAACTATGTATCATGTTCTCCATTCCGCGTGCCTATCGCACGTCTTGCAGCTGCTCAGGCTGCTGTTGAGGAGGCATAATCAAAGGCTAATCCTTAAAATCAATAGAGCGGGCAGTGAATTCACTGCCCGCTTGTTTTATACTATATATGTACGCGCACACGCGCGCGGAAATATGTATGCACTACATTTAACACAATTTAACAAATGGGGGGGGTAATTTCAGGCCTTTTAATTATATTTGTTAACAATTACATATTAAACATCCATTAATTAAATACTACAAATATGAAAAAGAGTCTAAATTACCTGTTGGTATTAGCATTATCATTATCAACATCAATTTCTATATTAAGTTGTGATGGTTTCCTTGGTATTGGTGACAACGACGAAAATACCGAAAACAATGGCGGTGGAAATGGTGAAGGAAACAACGAAGAAAACACCAATCAACCAGAAGCAGACAAAGAATATATTCAACAGATTGCCATTGAATTTATGAATGAATTCAATGCTGACGATTTTGAAGGTATCTTGGATTTAGCAGAATATATAAACGAAGAATACACAGACAAGGTTGAAGCCGAAGAAGCCGAAGAATGGTTAGAAGACTATTTTGAGTCTATAAAAAGTATAATTGAGAACGAAAATACATATCCCATACACCGACACATATACACAGCAAGCAATAAAACCGGAAAATGGGTCGTAGAAAACGATCGCTGGAAAAGATATGATTCTGAAAACCTTTCAATACATGTAAATGACCAAAACGGTGCTCCATGTGAAATTGCTTTAACAACAAGTGGAAATACCAAGAAAGTAAACTGTTATTACGATGAGAAATGGAATGATGAAGAGCAAAAAGTTGAATACAAAGAAGAAATTTGGATAGAAGTTCCAGAAAACGTAACAATTGTACTGAAACAAGACGGCAAGAAATTATTGGAAATTGTTGTTGAGACAGATTTATCATCAATGACAAGTCCAGACTGGAATTTGAGCTCCGACAAATACGATGTAAAAACAAGCGTATATTTTAACAATTATTCGTTTAGTACCGAAAACATCAAATACGAAAACAACAAAGAAGTAAAAGTTGACTTCACTTTCAGTCATGATAACAAAACATTATTGAGTGTAAGTGTTTCTGCAACTCCAAAAATCGACAATCTGCAAGCTGGATATGAAGATGATGATTTCTTAAAAACATTAGAATCAGAAAACAACAGTATAACAATTGATATTCTGAATAAACTGAAAATAAAAGGCACATGCAACAGCTTTAGAAGTCTGATAGATGTACTATGCGAAAATTGGGACGAACATATAGACAGCAAAGTAAACAGATATATTGATATCAATGCATATCTGAACAATTCAAGTTCACCTACTGCAAAAATAGAATTTGAATGTTTTGAAAAAGATAACAGAGAAGAATATGATGACGATGCATATTATCTAGAACCAATTATCGTGTTCAATGACAATTCAAGATACAGCATTGAGGATTTCATTGAGGGAGAGGACTTCAAAAACATAATAGACACCTTTGAAACATTGTACAAAAATTTCGAAGATTTGATTTATGGTTACAATTTCGATTTATAAAATCGGAATGACTTACAAAAACAGAGGGCGTGTCTTTTTACAAGGCACACCCTCATTAGTTTAGAATGAAACACTGTTTAATATCTTTTATAATAATGTTTTCGGTACAGGCATACTGTATCGAAAAAGACAGTGTATTGTCCAAAAGTCTTGAAGATATAGTCATTGTAAGCGAGAAAATATCTTCGCCTGTAAAGAACAGTGACACAAAAACCATTAAATTGGATATGGAGTTTATGCATAGCTTACCCAAAATTTTTGGAAACTCCGACCCACTACACTACACGCAGATGTTCCCGGGCATACAGACAAATGCTGAATACGATGCCGGACTACATATCCAAGGATGTGAAAATTCCCACAATCTTATATCAATAGAGGGAGTACCTGTTTACAATGCAGCGCACTTGCTGGGGTTCTTCTCTACATTCAATCCGTCTCATTTTTCAAGCATGTCCATCACAAAGAGTGCTACAGCAAGTGACGGATACAGCCGTATTGGTGGTATAATGAACATGGAATTGCATGATAAAGTCCCTGAAAAAACAAATGGAGAGATTTCCGCAGGACTTATTTCAACTCAAGGTACAATACATATCCCGTTTGGACAAAAGGCGGTATTGTCAACTTCATTACGCGTATCTTATTTGAATATGCTTTACAGTTCTCTGCTAAAAATCAATGAAGGGGATTTGAAATACTCATTTGGCGACATCAACCTTACATATCTGCAAAAAATTGGAGAAAGACATACTCTGCATATCGATTTTTATTCAGGTATCGACAATGCAAAGCTACATATTCCTACAAAAAACATATTTTCAGACAACAGGACCTCGTGGGGCAACATCCTCGGAGCTATACATTGGAATTACAAATTCTCTGAAGGAAACCTTAAGCAGAGTTTATATTTCACCGGGTACAGAAATAAACTGACCTTAAATGGGAATTATAAAATTGGGTTACCATCGGAAATTTATGACATCGGCTACCGTTCAAAGGTTTTATTTAAGAATTTAGAAGCCGGTATTTCTGTAATAAGCCACAATATAACTCCACAAGCACCAATATACAACAATATCGCAATTGCGTCATACGACCATATTCAAAAGCAACATACAATAGAAAGTAGCATATATGCAGCATATAAAGGAAAATTCCTAAAAAATTTCCACTACGACATATCCTTAAAGGGTGATTTATACAGTAACCTGAAAAATTACACACATACAGCCTTGAATCCGCACGCCATGCTTGCATACGAGACATGTAAAACAGGACGAATAGAATTCAATTACACCCTTCAACACCAATACCTATTGAACTGTGGATTCACCACTCTTGGTATGCCTGTTGAATTCTGGATAAGTGCAGATGCAGACAACAAACCACAACATGCACATAATTTTTCACTTGGTTACAGACGGGAAATTTTCAAAGGAAAGTATGAAATCAGCTTTGAAGCATATTATAAAATGCTATATAATCAAATAGAATATAATGGCAACCCATTGGATATATTGAACAAATACTATTCGTTAAAAAACATCATAATAAAAGGCAACGGATATAACTATGGGGCAAACATAATGCTCAATAAATTAACAGGAAAACTGACAGGTTGGATATCTTACTCTTATGGACGTGCATTGCGCAAGTTCGATATATACGGTAATAAGTGGTTCCCCGCCAATCATGAACGTATTCATGAGCTCAACATTGTTGCAGCATACAAGATAGGCAAGCGTTTCGATATTGGCGGAACATTCGCTTACGCATCAGGAACACCTTTTACTGCTGTAAAATACGTATATCTGATGAACAACAATATAATAACAGAATACGGAGAACACAACAGCAACAGGCTGAAAGATTATATACGTTTGGACATTTCTGCCAACTACGACATTATCAAAAAGGAAAATAAAACTGCCGGCGTAAATATTTCAATATATAATGCACTTTGCAGAAAAAATGAAATCTATTACGGACTAAAGTTAAACAATAATGGTTTTAGTTTCAGTAGCAGTTCGTTCTTGACAAATATACTCCCTTCAATAAGTTTTTATTACAAGTTCTAAAAAAAGGAATGAGATATTTAATTACATTCATATCACTCGTTTTATTGTTTCTGTCACACTCCTGCACCGAGAACAAATTCATCAAGACAGAACCACAGATAGTTGTCGAAGGTTGGATTGATGCCGGTGGCTACCCTATTGTAATGCTTTCACAAATAGTTCCGGTTTCAGAGCAAGAGATAGGTTTCAATGAATTACAGGATTATGTAATCCATTGGGGTAAGGTAACGATATCCGATGGCGAAAAAGAAGTTGTACTGACTGGTAAAAAGTCAGATGACTACTTTCCTCCATACATATACACGACAAACAAGATACGTGGAGAGGCAGGTAAGACCTACTATCTGACTGCTGAATATAATAATTTTTATGCCACCGCAAAAACCACAATACCACCAATAGCAGAAGTTGAAGAATTCATAATTTCTTGTGAGAACGAAAAGTATTGTATCAATGCCGTAATCAATGATAACCCGAACGAAAGCAACTATTATAAATTCTTTATGAAAATCGCAGAAAGGGACAGTTGCTACATATCATCAAACTATGCGGTAATAGACGATAAGAATTACACATTTCCATGCAGCATACCAATTGAACAAGGAAGAAATTTATTCTACGATAAAGATGTTGCATCGTATAATATAACAGAAAAGGACAGTTTATTTATAAAATTCGCACAGATTGATAGTGTATCATATAATTTGTGGAACGATTATAAAAACATTCTGGAGTTGGGACAGAACTCATTCAGCAGATATTCAACCAGCATTCGTTCAAACATTTCCGGCGGCTTAGGATATTGGATTGGATATGGTGCGACAGAATACCTGTTCAAGCCGTACAACCACGAGAATCCCGTAAAACTCGAGAAATAAATACCCTACAATTTCACAACCTCTACCACACGGAGCAGGTTATCTCTTGAAACGGTAAATCGTATATCGTAACCGGCAAAAGGCATGCCATACACGCGTTCGGGGTCATTGTGATATTGAGGGCGCGGGTCAAGTTCAAGAATTTTACACAGGGCCTCATAATCAGCACTGTCAAAAACAGTTTTCAGTTCTTCGGGGAACACGACTTTGAGTTGTGTCCAACTATTGCTGTCAACAAAACCGCAACGCACACCTGTATGCGCGTCACTATATTCGACATAAGGTTTTATATCGTAGATCGGTGTTCCGTCGGCAAGGTCGGCACCTGCCACATGGAGCACAGCCCCGTTTACGCCATGTTCAACACCAAGCAGACGCACCGATGACAATCCAAGGCTGTTCGGACGGAACGGAGAGCGTGTTGCAAAGACTCCCATATACTCATTTCCGCCAAGCAACGGCGGACGGACAAGAGGATTCCACTCACCCTCTTTTTTCCCTTTCAAGGAGAATCCCCATATCAGCCACAAGAAATCGAAACCCTCTATTCCTCGCAAGGCATCGGCATTGCGGTAAGCAGGCTCAAAGATTATGGTTCCACGCAATTCGGGTACAATGCCACTCTGTCGTGGCACTCCGAACTTCGTATGAAGCGTTGTGTGGTAATATGCTATTGGCTCTATGTTCATATATTTTCTACGATTTGTCGCGAAGATAACAAAAAACATTCCGAAATCAATTAAACTGCATTTTAGAATTATTAGACTACCGCAAATTTGCGTTTTTGATAATTTTAAGTTTCTTTTGTAGAATTATTGAGTAAATACTATAACAGACATATTATGGAAAAGATTATCGGCCTGATTGATGCCCCATTTACCCCTTTCTACGAGAACGGAGAAGTAAATTATGAACCAATTCCTGCATACGCGCAGATGCTTGCCAAGAACGGCATGAAAGGCGTATTCATCAACGGTTCATCGGGCGAAGGTTACATGCTCACCGAAGAGGAGCGCATCAAACTCACAGAAGCATGGGTTGCAGCTGCTCCCGAAGGCTTCAAGATTATTGTCCACGTAGGAAGCACATGTGTAAAGTCAAGCCGTCGCATGGCTGAACATGCACAGAAGATGGGAGTATTCGGTATTGGAGCAATGGCACCCCCGTTCCCAAAAGTAGGACGTGTCGAAGAGCTCGTAAAATACTGCGAAGAGATAGCCTCTGCAGCACCTGAGTTGCCTTTCTATTTCTATCATATCCCCGCTTTCAACGGTGCGTTCCTGCCAATGGTAAAATTCCTCGAAGCGGTAGATGGCCGTATCCCCAACTTTGCCGGTATCAAATATACCTTCGAGAGCCTGTACGAATATAACCAATGCCGTTTGTATAAGAACGGCAAGTTCGACATGCTGCATGGCCAGGACGAAACAATTCTCCCTTGCCTTGCCATGGGCGGCGCACAAGGCGGCATAGGCGGAACAACCAACTACAACGGCTGTAACCTTGCCGGTATCATCGACGCTTGGAATGCCGGCGATATCGAAAAGGCACGTGAGTTGCAGAACTTCTCACAGGAGGTCATCAATGTCATCTGCCACTATCGCGGAAACATCGTTGGTGGTAAGCGCATCATGAAGCTCATTGGTCTTGACCTCGGCAAGAACCGTACTCCATTCCAGAACATGACCGACGAAGAAGAGGTAGCAATGCGCAAAGAACTTGAAGCAATAAACTTCTTCGAACGTTGCAACAAATTTTAATATACAATCCTAATAATTTCGCAAAATGAATTGGAATGAATATTTGAACTGCTGGTCGCAGAAATACCGTGACGACCTTGTAAACGACATAATGCCTTTTTGGTTAAAGAATGGCCTTGACCGCGTGAACGGCGGTGTATATACCTGCGTTGACCGCGACGGCTCACTTATAGACAGCACAAAGTCGGTTTGGTTTCAGGGACGTTTCGCATTTGTCTGCAGCTTCGCATACAACACCATAGAGAAAAACCCCGAATGGCTTGCTGCTGCAAAGAGCACTATCGACTTCATCGAGGCACATTGCTTTGACACCGACGGCAGAATGTATTTCGAAGTAATGGCCGACGGTACTCCCCTGCGCAAACGCCGTTATGTATTCTCTGAAAGTTTCGCAGCCATAGCAATGGCAGAATATGCAAAGGCTTCGGGCAACATGGAGTATGCCGAAAAAGCACTTGCACTGTTCAAGGATATACGTAAGTTCGTTGCCACTCCGGGTTATATGGAGCCTAAATACCTTCCGGAATTGCAAGCCAAAGGACACTCGCTGGTAATGATTCTCATCAACACCGCATCACGCATACGAAACGTGATAAGCAACCCCGTGCTTGACCAACAAATAGACGAATCGATAGCTTCACTAAAGGATTTCATGAAACCCGAGTTCGAGGCACTGCTTGAAACAGTAGGCCCGAAAGGAGAGTTTATCGATACAATCAACGGCCGTCTTATCAACCCCGGCCACTGCATCGAGACAGCATGGTTCCTGCTCGAAGAGGCAAAACACCGTAATTGGGACAAGGAACTTACAGCACAGGCCCTTCAGATTCTCGACTGGTCATGGGAATGGGGCTGGGACAAGCAGTATGGCGGTATCATCAATTTCCGCGACTGCAAGAACCTGCCACCACAGGACTATTCACAAGACATGAAATTCTGGTGGCCACAGACAGAAGCTATCATTGCCACACTCTATGCCTATGAAGCAACCGGCGACGACAAATATCTTATCTGGCACAAGCAGATAAGCGAATGGACATACGCACACTTCCCCGATGCGGAGTGTGGCGAATGGTACGGCTATCTGCACCGCGACGGTACAGTGGCACAACCTGCTAAAGGAAATATCTTCAAAGGTCCTTTCCACATACCGCGTATGATGATAAAATCATTCGAATTGTGTAAGGAATTGACAAAATAAGGGTCCTACACAAGCCCTTCCGCTTTGGAGGGGCTTTATTTTACAGCTAACAACAGACAAGAAATTTCATGAAAAAAAATCTTTTCCTTTCATTCTTTCTCTGCTCACTGCTCTGCGTAGCACAAAACCGGGTTTCAGTATCACCTGCTGCACCTTTGGATAGAGCTGTTTCAGGCCACTATGCCGGTTGGATAAATGGCGGATTAAGCATTTACGGCGGTTGCAATTTCCCCGACGTGCCTTGCGCCGATGGCGGACAAAAAGTGTACTATCCGCGAGCTTATGGAGCAAGCGTACAAGTACCGGGAGGCGTTGTATATTTAGGAGGAATGGACAGCACAGCTTCGCTAAGCGAGTGCCTGTTCATCAATGGAACAGACGGGACATCTACCCCCTTTGCCTCTTTACCGAAGGCTTTGGATAACTTTGCAGCCACATATCACGACGGTACGCTCTACGTTGCCGGAGGACAGACCGACGGCACACCCAACAAAGATGTTTACTCCATACCGTTCCCAAACAAAGAGGAGGGGTGGAGCATAGCAGCCACACTACCCGACGAATGTCGTCTGCAACCCTGTGTAGCCGTACAGAACACAGCCGCAGGACACGCCCTCTTTGTCTTTGGCGGATATGCCCCAAAAACAGAAGGAAGTGAAGCCAAGGTACACACCGATGGTGTATATATCCCTGTTGCCGTACTCAAAAAAGGCGGTGCAATACCCACACAATGGAAACGCACATCACCCACATTGGCTTTGGGCAATAACACCGACAGCAAGCAGGAAAAACCTCTTCAAGCCATTGTCGGCAGCACATGCAGCCCTGTCGGCTACAGCCATGTAGTATTCTTTGGCGGTGTTGACCATGACATTTTCCTCAACGCCATTGCCGGCAGACAGGACAGTCAGTATTTGCGCCACGCACCCGAATGGTACAAGTTCCGCAAGGACGTACTGACCTACCACACCATAACCGACTCTTGGGGACTCCTGCCCGGCGACAGTCTGTTGGCACGTGCCGGTGCATGCCTTACTCCCGAGGTAGGAGGCAAAGGCTGGAGCTACAGCGGAGGTGAACTTATGCCGGGTGTACGCAGTACCGATGTCACACATGTTGAAGTAAGCAACGACAAGAGTTTCGGATGGCTTAACTGGACTGTTCTTACCTTATACTTGATAGGAATGTTGGGCATGGGTATCTATTTTATGCGCAAAGAGAATGGCGCTGACGATTTCTTCAAAGGCGGTGGCCGTATTCCTTGGTGGGCAGCAGGTATCAGCATCTACGCTACAATGCTGTCGGCTATCACCTATATGACAATCCCTGCGAAGTCCTATACAACCGATTGGACCTACTACCCTATGCTGTGGATGATACTGTTAGTCAGTTTTCCTGTCATCAAGTACTATCTGCCCTACTTCCGCAAGCTGAACGTTACAAGTGCCTATGAAATTCTTGAGCAGCGTTTCAATGTATTCACACGCATGCTGGCATCTACGCTCTTCTGCATTTTCATGATTGTACGCATGGCCATTGTTCTATACCTTCCCTCTTTGGCACTGACAGCAGTGACAGGAATAGACATATACCTGTGTATAATACTTATGGGCTTGGTAACCATCATCTACTGCACGATGGGTGGCGTAGAGGCTGTAATCTGGGGCGATGTAGTGCAAGGTCTGATACTTGTTTTCGGTGCCATATTTGCTGTAATATACCTTGCTGTGAGTACCGAGGGTGGAATAGGCGGTTGCATAGACATTGCTTTGGACAACGACAAGCTGCGACTGTTCGACTGGAGCAATTCATGGTCGCAAGCCACATGGTGGGTAATCATACTCGGTGGTTTGGCAAACAACCTCATTTCATATACTTCGGACCAGACCGTCATACAGCGTTACCTCACCACCCCCGACGAAAAGTCGGCCGGTCGCGGTATTCTGGTCAATGGTGTGATGAGCGTATTCGTTTCCGTAGCTTTCTATATGATAGGAACAGGCCTATACACATTCTATAAGACTCACCCTGTAGAGCTCGACATCACTATGGGCCAATCCGATGCCATATTCCCATTCTTTATGATGAGCCAAATGCCTGCAGGCGTGGCAGGAGCACTCATTGCTGCAATTTTTGCCGCCACAATGAGTACCATTTCAAGCAACATCAACAGTGTGGCGACAGCGTTCACCATCGACTTCTGGAAACGTTTCCGCACCTCAACTACCGATTCGACCCTCGTTGTCGTTGCCCGTTGGGCATCTGTCGTAAGCGGTATGATAGGACTGTTGCTTGCGCTATTCATGGCCACATGGGATATACAGTCGTTCCTTGATTTCTTTAACGAGGCTTTAGGACTACTCACCAGCGGTTTGGGAGGTCTGTTCTTCATAGCCGTATTCATGAAGCGCGTCAAAGGCTATGCGGCACTTGCAGGTTTTGTGGCAGGCGAAGCTGTAGTATTCTGGATGAGCGAATACACCGACGCAAATTTCTTGCTATTTGGAGCTACCGGTATGGCAGTGAGCATTGTAACAGCATGGTTACTGTCACTTGATTCATACTTTAGAAAGAGCTGATAAACAAGCACATAGAAACCAACAAGGGAAATCCCCTACACACTTTAGGAACTCCCCCTGTAACGATTAGGAAATTAACGTTGCAGGGGGATATTTATGCCTGTACATTTGCAACAGAAACAAACAACAACAGTTTATTAACCTTAAAAACTTACAACTATGAAAAAGATGATGATTATTGCAGCGATGGTAAGTATGATGCTTATTCCTGCACAGATGGAAGCAAACAACAAGGTGAACAACAAACCTAAAGTTGAGTACAAGAACAAAAAGAACGACAAGAAGTTCGACAACAAATTTAACAAGAAGTTCGACAACAAATTTAACAAGAAGTTCGACAACAAGAAACCGCAAAACAAGTTCGACAACAACAAGAAGAACAATTACAAGAAGAACAATTACAAGAAGAACAATTACAAGAAACAGAGCAAACCGGTAGTAGTTGCCAAAAAGCCTGCTCCAATTCCTGCTCCTAAACCAAAGGCACCGGCAAAAGTAGTAAAGGTGGTCAATGAAGTAAACCCAGTAAACGCAGTAGCATCAGTAATTGGCCTGGTAGCATTAGCAGCAATAATAGCAAACTAAGAGAAAAACAAAAAAAGAAAGAACAGAACTAACCTTAAAAAACTTACAACTATGAAAAAGATGATGATTATCGCAGCTTTGGTAAGTGCAATGCTTATCCCTGCACAGATGGTGGCAAAGAACAGAGTGAACAACAAGGCAAGAGTTGAGTATAACAAAAAGAACTATAACCGAAAGAACGATTACAAGAAGTTCGACAATGCCTACAAGAAATACGACAACAGGAGGGACTTTGACAAGAAGCAGGCATATTACAAGAAAAACTACTACAACAAGGTCTATAAGAAAAGAATGCCCCAAAAACCTAAAGTGGTTGTGGTAAACAAACCGGCCCCACGTCCTCGTCCGTTACCACGTCCACTACCTCCTCGTCCAAGACCCGTTAAGGTAGTTTACAAAAGTGACCCGGTAGCATCGATAATTGGTTTAGCGGCATTGGCAGCAATCATTGCAGATTAAAACAAAAAGTGGAGAACAACGGCTTAAACGTTCTCCACTTTTCTGTTTGTGGCACTCCACAAACAAGATAATACAATTCATTCAGTTTATTCAATCACATATTGCAAAGATAGTATCCTGACAAAAATCGGACAATCACAAAATATCACTAAAACAGCATGACTACATAACAACATATATCCATTCACCTCATTTTTCATTATAAATAACCAATAAAAGATGTTTTTTTATAAACAATAACTATTGCGGAAGACTAAAAAGAGAACTATTTTTGCATATAGCAAAAATAAGCGCAAGGAATTGCAGGGCAAGAGAGAGCCCAACTGTAAGAAAACAAACAATATATGAAACTATCGGAGCTGAAGAATGGAGAAACCGCCGTCATTGTACGTCTGCTGGGTCATGGAGGATTCCGCAAACGCATAATGGAGATGGGCTTCATACGTGGTGAAAAAGTAAAATCGGTACTCGATTCACCGCTGCACGACCCCGTAAAATACCACGTCATGGGATACGATGTCCTTTTACGTCGCAACGAGGCTGCGATGATTGAAGTCCTGCCCGAAGAGGAGGCCAAAAAGGAGCTCACTCCTGCACCCACATTCACCTGCCTGACCCTTTGCGACAACTGCAACGGTTTGAGTTGCTGCAACTGCACCCAACGCAAAGTCGTGACAAAAAGGAACAATGTCATCAATGTTGCTCTTGTAGGCAACCCCAACAGTGGCAAGACCTCTATATTCAACGCCCTTTCAAACCAGAACGAGCATGTAGGCAATTATAGCGGAGTAACCGTTGATGCGAAGACCGGCAGTTTCAACTACAAGGGTTACCGTATAAACATAACAGACCTTCCGGGAACATACTCAATAGCTGCATATTCGCCCGAAGAGATTTATGTTCGCCGTCACCTGTTTGAACAGACGCCCGACGTAATCATCAATTCCGTTGTAGCGTCAAACCTTGAACGCAATCTATACCTCACCACCGAGCTTATAGACATGAACCAACGTACAGTCGTTGCCTTGAACATGTACGACGAACTATTGGCAAGTGGTGCTATACTTGATTACGAGCATCTTGGTGCAATGATGGGTATTCCCATGATTCCCACCGTTGCAAAGAACCGTCAGGGACTCGACAGGCTGCTAGACACCGTTATAGAGCTGTTCGAGGGTGAGAACCGCACCATAAGACACATTCACATCAATTACGGAAATATCATCGAAGAGCACATCACACCCCTGTCGGTTGAGATGCATAAAGCCAATGACCTTCCACAACAGTTTCCCGTACGCTATTGGGCATTAAAGATGCTCGAAGGCGACAAAGAGGCCGAGCGCTCGTTGCAGAATTGCTTTGAATTGCCACGTTGGAAAAACATTGCAGAAACATCGGCAAAGAGAATTGAGGCCCAGACAGGCGTTGATGTCGAAACAGCCATAAGCGGTGCAAAATATGGTTTCATCAACGGCGCGTTACAGGAAACATACAAGCCGGGAAATAAAGACACACAAAAAAAGACACGTCGCATAGACCGCCTTGTGGCAAACCGTTGGTTAGGTTTTCCAATATTCATTCTTGTCATGTGGCTTATGTTCAGCGCAGTATTTGTGCTCGGAGCATACCCACAGGAGTGGATAGAGAGTCTTTTCGGTTGGCTCGGGGATTCCGCCACACAGCTACTGCCTGCAGGAGCACTCCAAGACCTTGTAGTAAACGGTATTATAAGCGGAGTCGGCAGTGTTGCGGTATTCATACCGCAGATTCTCATACTATACCTGTTCATCTCGTTCATGGAAGATTCGGGTTATATGGCACGTGCCGCCTTTATCATGGACAGGCTTATGCACAAGATGGGACTGCACGGCAAGTCATTCATTCCCATGCTCATGGGCTTCGGTTGCAACGTTCCGGCAATTATGGCGACACGCACCATCGAGAGCCGCAGCAGCAGACTCATAACAGCCCTTATCACCCCATTCATGTCGTGCAGCGCACGCCTACCGGTACTGATACTCTTCACAGGAGCATTTTTCCCCGACCACGCAGCATTGGTACTTATATGCCTGTACCTGCTCGGTATAGCGGTAGCCGTTGCCACAGCACGCCTGTTGCGCCTTACAAAGTTCAAGAAAGACGAAACACCTTTCGTCATGGAGCTGCCACCCTACCGTTGGCCAACAATTCAGGCAACAGTGCGACACATGTGGGACAAATGCGCATTATACCTTAAAAAGATAGGAACAATCATTCTGCTATCGACCATAGTCATTTGGTTCTTGAGTTACTACCCGCAACCAAAAGAAAATGTCGGCACCACAGCCAACGATATCGTTTTAAGCGAATGTAACACAAATACCACAGCTGTTCAGGAAGCAGAGGAAGGGATAAACGGCAACTCATTCATTGGCAGAATAGGTCATTTCATAGAACCCGTAATGAAGCCTTTAGGCCTTAACTGGCGTGCAAGCACAGCTATCATAACCAGCATTCCTGCCAAAGAACTTGTTGTAAGTACATTGGGAGTATTATATAGCGGAAATTCCGAAGAAGGAATAAAAGAAGACATCAAGGTTTCGGGTGATTTCACTCCACGTTCAGCAATATCGTTCATGATATTCATTCTGCTATTCTTCCCATGCATCGCGACCATTGCAAGCATTGCCGAAGAGACAAAAAGCAAATGGTGGGCAACCTTCTCAATTGTATATAACACAGCAATTGCATGGCTTTTAGCATTTGCGGCATATACAATTAGCGGACTCCTATAAACAACGAAAAAGATTTACAAAATGAGCAATAACATCACATTATACAACAAGCGAATGAAAGTCGCAGACCTCTTGTCGAGCGACAGCGCGTTGTTATCGATTCTGCAAAGACTCAATATCAAATTGGGGTTTGGCGAAGCAACCGTAGAAGATATGTGCAAGAGATACGGAATATCGACAGAACTGTTTCTGATGATATGTAACATCTACTCATTCCGCGACTATGTGCCCCATATCGACACTCTTGACTGCAACGACATCAAGAGCATAACGACATACCTGCGTGCTTCGCACAGCTACTACACCACAATATGCTTCCCAACGATACACGAAGGCATACATACACTTGTAAAAGAACTTGACAACATAAGCCGCAAACTGATCGACAAGTTCTACGATGATTATGACCGCGAAATAATAAACCATTTCCGATACGAGGAAGAAACGGTATTCCCTTATATCGAGAAATTATTTACGGAGCAATCACCGTCCGGAAAGCAATACAGCATAAGGCAGTTCGAAGAGAATCACAGCAACATAAACGAAAAACTCAACGACCTGAAAAACATCATAACAAAGTATCTTGACGAGTGTTATTCGTCGCCACAGCGCTTTGAGCTTCTCAATGCCATACACAATGTAGAGAGCGACCTTCGCAAGCACTCGCTTATTGAGAACAAGCTACTGATTCCATTGGTCGAAAAACTTGAAAAGAGCCATGAATAAAGAGACAAAATACAAGGTGGTTCTTATCGAGCCTTCAGAGATTGTTGCCACAGGTATTGCCGAGATAATAAACCGCAACCCCGAGTTCAGTGTCGTACAGACATTGAACAACCCCACATATTACAACAGCAACAACGACACCGATATAATAATCATCAACCCTACGGTCATTGATTATAACGAAAGGCTCGATATCCGCTCATATCTGGGTGGAACAAGTTGTGCATTGGTAGCTCTCACCCACAGCAACTACGAGGAGAGCGTATTGCGCCAATACGACGATTGCATAGGCATATACGACAATGCCGCACGCATAATACAGAAACTCAAAAACGCGATAGAAGAGAATGTCGCAAACCCCAAGAGCGACATCAACGAGCTGTCAACACGCGAGCGCGACATACTCACAGCCGTAGCCAAAGGATTGACAAACAAGGAGATTGCCGACGAGTTCAACATATCAATATACACTGTGATTTCCCACCGCCGCAACATATCACAGAAGTTAGGCATAAACAGTATTCCCGGATTAACGGTGTATGCAATAATGAACAAGTTGGTCGATATGTCCGACTTCAATTAAGCCTCAGCATCATTTGCGCAGAGTCTTGTAATGCAGAATGTGAATGCTTACACCAATGGCAATGGTGATGAAAAGCAGACTCATCCACCATTCCTTTGCCACATAAACAGCACAAAAGAGCAATGTAATCCATACAAGGCTTACCGAAACGATTTTTACTCGCATCGGTATAGCCTTATATTCCCTGAAATTACGTATATATTCTCCAAGATAGGGATGCGCCAGCAGCCAGTTGTATAATCGGTCGGAGCTACGCATATAGAGCGTAGCCGCCAACAGCAGGAACGGTGTGGTAGGCAATACAGGAAGGAATATGCCGACAACACCGAGCGCAAGAGAGAGAGTTCCCAAAAAGACAAGTATATATTTCATCACGCCATTCTCGATGGTGCAAAATTAGCTATTTTATCGTTGGGAAAAAGGCAAAAAGCGCAGTTATTGCATTTTTTTATTCCAATTAAACATTTTTTATTTATTTTTTTGTACATTGCGATTGGATAAAGATAAAAAACAGTAATAACCCATAAAATTTACCACTATGAAACGTCCGGTCAACAAAGCACAGAGTTTGAAAGAAAATTTCTCTTTGTCAATTGGTAAAGTAATGCTTTTGTTTGCAGCAATACTCTTTTTCGGAACAGCTCCGGCACACGCACAGGTCAAGGAGAAGAATCCCCTCGCAGGCCTATGGCAATTCATGGAGGAGAGCACACGTGCCGATGGTCAGAAAGCATATATCGGCAAGCAGATATACAAGACCATTACCACCGACAACAGATATTTTGTCATGTTGGGTATAAACATACCATTAAAAGAGGCCAACAGTGAAAAGACAGACATGAGTACTGTCACTTTCATCACACAGGAAGGCGAGATAGAGATGACATCAGACAATACATATCTTGAATACATCAACAAGCACTATCTCGACAAGAGCCTCAACAACACCATTTCAAACCTCCGTTTCAAGTTCAACGAGAAGAACCCCAACATTCTTTACATCGAGTACAACATAAGCGGAAACGACGACGGCAACTGGATAAGTGAAGTATGGATGAGAGTAATGCCATACGGCGCAAGATAAGACCTTACAAAGACGGCTCATTGGGCCGTCTTTTTTATTACCTCCCAACCCTTTGCGCATAAGCAATAAATATGTATCTTTGTACTTGTATGACAAAAAAGGGATACGATACAGAGATAACAGACCTTTTCTTTGCCCTCATACGCTGTAGCATAGGCAAAGAGGAGCAGTTGCCACACACTCCGACACCGGAACAGTGGCAGGAGCTGTTTGACATATCAAAGAAGCAGACTCTTGCCGGAATAATTTTTGCCGGCATAGAAAGGCTGCCACAGGAGCAACGCCCCCCTAAAGCGTTGCTGTTGCAATGGTATCTTCTGCGCGAGAACATAAAGAATGCAAATATATCGCTCAACAAAAAGGTTGTCGCAGTATCCCGTAAATTCAAGGCAGAGGGTTTCAACAACAGCATACTCAAAGGACAAGGCATAGCACAGCTATACCCCAACCCGTTATTGCGTACCCCCGGCGACATCGATATATGGCTGGAAGGCGGCAGCGACAAAGTCATCAGCTTCATACGCACCATAGCCCCCGACTGTAAGCCGACATATCACCACGTCGATTTCAACATCTCGAACGAGGTCGATATAGAAGTACATTACCGCCCTACATGGATGTACTCCCCAAGAACCAACAAACGTTTGCAAAAGTACTTTGCAAAGTACGAGGCTATGCAGTTCAGCAACACCGTAAGTGCAGGAGATGAAGAGTTCAACGCCCCTACCCCGGCATTCAACATGGTGTATATACCCATACACATATACCGTCACCTGTTCAGCGAAGGTATTGGCCTGCGTCAGATACTCGACTACTATTATGTCCTGATGCAAAGCCTCAGCGACACCGAGCGCGAGGAGTGCAAAGCCGTACTCATATCGGTAAACCTCAAACGTTTCATGCAGTCGCTGATGTATGTGATGCAACAGATATTCCACCTCGACGAGAATTATATGCTTTTCAAGCCCGACAAGAAAGGTGGCGAATTTCTCATGCACGAGATAATGACAGCCGGCAATTTCGGTCATCACGACACTCGCTACAAAGAAAAAGGCGAAGGCTACAGCCTCGCACTGATGTATAATCTTGTAAAGCGCATGTTCATTCTGGTTCCCCGCCACCCATCGGAGGTATTATGGGCGCCTATTTTCAAGATATGGCACTTTTTCTGGTGCAAAAACCATTAGCCCATGCTCAAAGAGAACACCAACAAGGCAATAGCCATAAATTCGGCAATACTATACAGCAAACTGATTATATGCACTATATGCGGTTTGTTCACGACACGTTATGCATTAAAAGCACTCGGTGTCGATGATTTCGGTCTGTTCTCGGTTTTAGGCAGCATAATATCTTTCATTGCGATATTCAACACCATAATGATTTCCACATCAAACCGGTTCATTTCGGTGGCAATTGGAAAAGGCGACAATGAAAACACCAACGAGCAGTTCAATATATGCCTGCTGATTCACATCGCAATTTCAGTCATGACATTGTGCATCGCCTTGCCTGTGGGCGATTTCTACATCGACAACATACTCCAATACAGCGGAGCAAGGAGCGAAGCATTTCTTGTATATCTGTTCACCGTCATAGGCTCAGCAATATCATTTATAGGAGTCCCCTACAACGGCTTGCTCATGGCAAAGGAACGTTTTTGGGTATTCTCATTGACCGATGTGGTATCGCACATGCTTAGATTGGCCATTGCATACCTGCTTGTGCATTTCTTCAAAGAAAAGCTGTTGATATACGCACTGGCACAAGGCATATTGACAATGATGCCCACACTGATATATCACACATATTGCAGGGTCAGATTCAAGGAAATAACAAAATTCAAGCTCTGCCGTAAGAAGGAAGAATACAAGAAAGTCCTGACCTTTTCGGGCTGGGTTTCCTATGGTGCTTTCGCCTATGTAGCCAAAGGACAGGGCGCAGCAGTCATTGTAAATACATTCTTCAACACCGCCATGAACACCGCCTTAGGCTTGGCAAACACCGTAGGCACATTGTTGCAGACAGTGTCGAACAGCATATCCCAACCCATTGCTCCGCAGATAACAAAGAGCTATGTCGCAGGTAACACAAAAAGGACAGACGAACTATTGAAGATGTCAACAAAATACACATACCTGTTGATGTTGTTCATATCCCTGCCGTTCCTGAAGGAGACAGAGTGGATTTTAGGCTTGTGGTTAGGCAACGTGCCGGAGCATGTCAGCGTTTTTACCGTACTGATAATCATCGACACCCTTATAGCATCATTGAATTCAGGCATATCAAACATCATATTCGCAAGCGGCAGAATAAAGTTATACCAGATACTCATAAACACGCTGCGACTGCTTGCGATTGCAGCGGCATACATTGTACTAAGAATGGGATTCCCAGCCCACACGCTATTGTATGCATACATAACCTTCAGCGTCATCATTTTCTTTGCAGCACAATACACCCTGCACGCCACGCTTAACTACAACAACATAAAGCTATGGAAAGGCTCATATATCCCGAGCATAACAATAACACTGTTGCTCATTCCATTCATTCTTATCGATTTCGAGTTGCCAAGCATACTGAATATAATTCTCATAGAGAGCCTGTACCTGTTGCTTGTCTGTTCTATAGGACTTTCAAAGAAAGAGCGTAGCTTCATAAACAAATTATTCAACAAAACAGCAAGAAGAGCATGAAAATCTGTTGCGTATTCAATTACAACTCCCATTACAGGGAGCCGATATACAAGTCAATATCCGAGAATTTCGATTGCGACTTCTATTTCGGCGACAACGTATTTACCCCTATAAAGAGTTTTGACGCAACAGGGTTGAAAGGCTTCAGAAGATACCTTAAAGCACGCAGAACTGGCAAGATAATTTTCCACTCCGGCATACGCAAAATTTTCAGCCTCAAATACACACACTACATCATAACCGGCGAAGACCTGATATTCACCAATTGGCTCATAATACTCTTTGCCAAGCTCACCGGCCGCAAAGTATATGCCTGGGCGCATGGCGTAAAGAGCGACAAACTGAAGCTGAAGACAAAGATTGTGCAGAAGATGTTCTTCTTGCCCCTTGACGGAGTATTCATGTATAACGAATACTTCTGCAAGTACATGACAAAGCTCGGGTGCAAAAAAGAGAAACTGCATGTAATACACAATTCCCTGGATACAGACAGACAGACAGATATTTACAACAGCCTCTCGCCCGGCGACATCTACAAGCGACATTTCGGGAACTACAACCCAACGATGATTTATATCGGCCGAATCCAGAAGATAAAGAAAACAGCCATGATACTCGAAGCCATGCACGAATTGGCTCAACAAGGCATCATGACCAACCTTGTAGTAGTTGGCAAGAATATCGATGACAACGAATTTGAACAGAAGATTGCCGAATACGGGCTCGAGCAGAACGTATGGCTTTACGGACCATGCTTCGACGAAGAAAAGAATAGCGAACTCATCTACAATGCCGACGTGTGCGTATCACCCGGCAACGTAGGACTCACATCTATCCACAGCCTCACCTACGGCACCCCCGTTGTCACCAACAACAACTTCAACACCCAGATGCCCGAATTCGAGGCCATAACAGACGGCGTCACAGGCTCGTTCTTCATCGAAGACGATATACACTCATTGGCAGAAAGCATTAAGCCTTGGCTAAGCCAACCGGCTGACAAAAGAGAGGAAACGCGCAATGCTGCACGCGCCGAAATAGAAAAGAGCTGGAGCGTACAAAGCCAGATAGAGGTACTAAAAAGCGTATTGCACAGCCCCAAAGAGTAAAAAGCGGAACTTTAATTAAAATTAATTGTTTATATACAATATAAACATTAAATTTGCCTTGTGTGGGTACGAACAGCGCATACAAAAGCACCATACGTAACAACGCAAAACAATTAAACATAATGAAAATAGCAGTCGCAGGAACAGGATATGTCGGTTTAAGCATCGCCACACTATTGGCACAGCACAACGAAGTTGTAGCCGTTGATGTCATTCCCGAAAAAGTCGAGAAGATAAACAACCGCATTTCACCAATCCAAGACGAATATATCGAGAAATTCCTCGCCGAGAAAGAACTGAACCTGCGCGCTACGCTCGACGGCAGAGAGGCATACAGCGATGCCGAATTCATCGTCATTGCCGCCCCCACCAATTACGACCCACAAAAGAACTTCTTCGACACCCACCACATCGAAGATGTCATAGACCTCATACTTGAGGTAAACCCCGAAGCGACAATGGTAATAAAAAGCACCATTCCTGTGGGTTATTGCCGTAGCCTCTATATAAAATACGCAAAGAAGTTCAAAGAAAACGGCTGGGACAGCACACACAAGTTCCGCTTACTCTTCTCTCCCGAATTCTTGCGCGAAAGCAAAGCACTTTACGACAACCTCTACCCAAGCCGCATCATCGTCGGCCACCCCAAGATGATTAACCATAACGACGAAGAGCGCGAAGCCAACAATGCCATCAAAGCCATTGCAGGCAACCATTTGAACGAAGCGGCACACACCTTCGCCAGCCTGTTGCAACAGGGAGCAATCAAACAGGATATCCCTACCCTTTTCATGGGATTAAAGGAAGCCGAAGCTGTCAAGCTCTTCGCCAATACATACCTCGCTTTGCGCGTAAGCTACTTCAATGAGCTCGACACATACGCCGAGATAAAAGGACTCGATTCCGCAGCCATCATACAAGGCGTAGGCCTTGACCCACGCATCGGCGACCACTACAACAACCCATCGTTCGGCTACGGCGGTTATTGCTTGCCAAAGGACACCAAGCAGTTGCTTGCCAACTACCAGGAAGTACCGCAGAACATGATGAGCGCCATAGTAGAGAGCAACCGCACCCGTAAAGACTTCATAGCCGACCAGGTGCTCCGCATGGCTGGCTGGTACAGCTACAGCGAGAACAACCAATACGATTCATCGTTCAACGTTCATCGTTCATCGTTCACCGCCCCCACAATTGGCGTTTACCGCCTCACCATGAAAGCCGGTAGCGACAATTTCCGTCAGTCATCAATTCAGGGAGTAATGAAACGCATAAAAGCAAAGGGAGCAGAAGTCATCATCTACGAGCCGACCCTCGAAGACGGAACAACCTTCTTTGGTAGCCGTGTAGTCAACAACCTCAGCGAGTTCAAGCAACAGTCACAGGCAATCATCGCCAACCGCTACGACACCGTACTCGACGACGTCAAGGAGAAAGTATATACCCGCGACATATTCCAACGCGACTAATAAAGTTCAGGAAAACGAGAAACTGAGATCTGAGAACTGAAATCTGAGAACTAAAAGCTTTCCGTTTTCAGCTTCGTTAATCGTTAATCGTTAATCGTTTTCCGTTTTCCGCGACTTTGTCATTCTGAGCATAGCGAAGAATCTCTATTTCCAGCTTTCACATTTCCGTTTTCACCTTTCAGATTTCACATTCCGCTCTCCGTTCTCAGTTTTCTGCGACTTTGTCATTCTGAGCATAGCGAAGAATCTCTATTTCCAGCTTTCACATTTCCGTTTTCAGACTTCAGATTTCACATTCCGCTCATCGTTCATCGCTCATCGTTCATCGTTTTCAGTTTTCAGTTTTCCGTTTTCCGAGACTTTGTCATTCTGAGCATAGCGAAGAATCTCTATTTCCGGCTTTCACATTTCCCTTTTCAGATTTCAGATTTCACATTCCGCTCTCCGTTCTCAGTTCTCAGTTTTCAGTTTTCACATTTCACATTCATAAAAGAGCGTGCCATGTTTCACAACACAGCACGTTCCAACTTCATCATCGATGAAGTAATGAATTGCAAAGCTCAATTGCTTAGACAGAACAATCATCCCACACCTGCAAGAAAGCCTGCAAGTTGTCAGCTGTTTTTGCCAACAACAATTATAAAACGACCAAACAAGGCACAAGATAAACCATGTGCCAACCAATTATTCCATAAGCACAATCATCCACAGAATTACAACAAATGTATACAAAAATTCAACAACTATAAACTTATCGCAAAAAAAGATTGGTATTTACAGGCAAATAAAACCTTAATATCACAAAATAGAATCTAAAAAGATAACAGCCTCTACCCTTCGCACAACATTTTTTATTAAAAATTGTTTTTTAATAATATAATTATTAATTTTGTAAGAACGTGGAATAAAAAGTTTTTCACAAAACCGAACGACTAGGAACTACAAAGATGACTAATCAAATGCAACAGGAATCTCGTGTAAAGAAGACACTGCTAAATGCACGTGTCAATATGATATTCTATTTTTTGATACTCATATTGTCATTCTTCTCACGTAAGATTTTCCTCGACACTCTCGGAGCTGATTTTATAGGTCTTACCGGCACACTACAGAATCTATTAGGTTTCCTTAACCTAGCAGAACTAGGAATCGCAACAGCCATTGGCTATGTGCTTTATAAACCATTACATCAAAAAGAACAATCTAAGATCAATGAAATCATTTCTGTATTAGGATATCTGTATCGCAAAATCGGTGGCATAATATTACTTATCGGCATAACTGTATCCATATTCTTGCCATATATTTTCCCAAGCACCGGATTCAATACTTCACTTATCTATTTCGCATACTATTCATTCCTCACATCATCACTTATAGGATATTTTTGCAACTATAAACAGACCCTCTTAGGAGCCGACCAACGCAATTATGTTGTCACATCCTACTTTCAAGGAATGAACATAGCCAAAGTGCTTATTCAGATGGGATTGGTTCTTTATACCAGCAACTACTATCTTTGGGTATTCATTGAATTGCTCTTCGGTATAATTTATTCATTCATTCTAAATTGGAAAATCAACAAGGTATATCCATGGTTGCGTTCAGAAGTCAAGCAAGGCAAACTATTGTTCAAAAAGTATCCCGAGGTCATGCGTTATACCAAACAACTCTTTGTTCAAAAATTGAGCGGAGTTGTGCAATGGCAAACAATTCCGTTTCTGACCTATGCTTTTTGCAATTTACAGACGGTTGCATTCTATGGTAACTACACAATCATAACCGACAAACTATCACAGTTCGTAAACACTTTTCTTGAAAGCACGGGAGCAGGTGTGGGCAACCTTATAGCCGAAGGTAATAAGAATAACATCAAGAAAGTTTTTTGGGAGTTGCTCAGTGTAAGATACTTTATTGGTGGTACTATAGCATTCTGCATATATATGCTGATAAATCCATTCATCACACTGTGGTTGGGAGAGCAATATCTACTTTCAAACATTGTACTTATCTTAATTGTGTTAAATGTATTAATAAGCTATACGCGCGGCGGAGTCATGCAATTCCTTTACGGATACGGATTATTCAAGGACGTTTGGGCCCCTATTGCCGAAGTAATACTCAATTTAGGGACAGCATGCATTGCGGGATACTATTGGGGACTTTCCGGAGTACTGCTTGGTGGTATTGTCAGTCAATTATTGATTGTAAACATTTGGAAGCCTTATTTCCTTTTTCATGAAGGTTTCAAGGATAGTATATGGGGATACTGGGCCGGACTTCTTCGGATTCTCACATTGATGGGGATACCAATGTTTTTGGTTTATTATTTATCGAACCATATAGCCTCACTTATATCTCCTACAACTTGGATAGGATGGATTGGTTATTCTGTCGTGACATTTACTTCATATGCTTTTGCCGCATTTATATTAATGTATATATTTGTAAATAGTTTCAGGACCTTCGTTTTAAGATTTATAAAAAAAGGGAAATATGCCAGTAAAGAACTCGATAAAAAAAATATTGCTTAAGATACTACCTTATAAGTTCTATAAACTAATAGCAAATGGTTTCATAATAGTACCTAAATATTATAGGACGATTATAAATGATGCTGAATTATATTTTGATTTAGCATTGAAAGAACATGAGAACAAAGACATCATGTTAATGCGTAAATATGGTCATATCTTAGACAAAGGCCTACATCGCAGAGATATAGCACCTGGACATAGCCGAAATTATTATATTTTGCTAAAGCAAACCGTAGAAAGGCTATCATCTTCAAGATTCGTATCAGACCCGACATATCTATGGGCTTGCGACAAGTTAGCAAAATATGAGAAATTACAACAAGAACCTAGCACATTCACTTCTTTAGAGTCTGAAATACAAGAATCCAATATATCATACGACACATTATTTGACCTGATTAAATCACGTCGTTCCAATAGGTTCTTCCTGAAAAAAGAAATCAGTGACGAGATTGTAGATAAATTAAAAGTAACCGTAAATTGGGCATCAAACAGTTGTAATAAACAACCTATACGTCTTTTTGTTGCGAACGACCCGGAATTAGCAAAGGAGTGCCTGACTTGCTGTAAAGGAGGTACCGGTTTCAGTGACTTCATTCCGTCGTTTTGGGTATTCGCAGCAAACGTCCGTGGATACGTATGGCCAAGCGAGATATACCTCCCAGCCATTGACACAAGTTTAGGTGCTCAAAATGTATTTCTTGCAGCCCAAACATTGGGTATTTCCGGAACAATATTATCTTGGGCGCAAAAAGACTATGCTGAAGAAATCAAACTAAGAAATCTTTTAAACATACCTGAAGATTATACAATTATCTTCTGCGCAGTAATAGGATATCCAGAATATGGTTATATGACACCTGAACGTAAATTCGTAAATAACTAAATCATGAACATACTTTTATTCAACCAATACGCAGGCAACAAAGGAGACAGAGCTGTGCTTTATGCTACATGTAGGATAATAAAGGATATACATCCAAATGCTAACATTTATGTTTCCACGTCTTCGCCTGAGTTATACAAAGATTACTCTTATTACCAAAACAACAATATTACATTTATTCCCACGGCATGGGATTATGCTCGTGTAAAGTCAAATCGTACTTATTGGAAAGTACTGAACAGTTTTAAGAAATACACATTTACCATTCTACGCGAAATTTATTTAAGAAAATTTTGTTATGGCATTACACGTTTATTTATAAACCCTTTATTCCGCAAGGCTGTTAAACAAGCTGACAAAATTATTAGCGTAGGAGGACATCACTATTGCACATTGCTATCCCGCGACTTGGTTTCCGGAATAAATTTTGACGCAATGGCAATCAAGTTGCAAAATAAAAGTTTCACATGTTTCTCTCAAACATTTGGTCCTTTTGATTTTTATAATAAACGTAATCTGCTACTCACACGTGATATTCTTATAAATTCCAAACTATATCCACGCGAAGAAGACTCTCGTGACATGTTGTTGAATTTCCAAATCCCAAAGGAAAACATTACAATGACATTTGAGACAGTTTTGAGTCTTAGCCGTGAGGTCGTAGAATATGTAACTCCATCATATCGCCCAAAGACTGTTGGCATTGCAATCTACTGTACTCAGAAACGCAGTCCCGATGTAGAAGAGAATTATCTGTCTAGTATATCCTCGCTATGTAATCATGTTATCAAGCAAGGTTATGATGTTAAATTCTTCCCAATGGAATTGAAAGGAACAGCCCCCGACGATCGTCCATACATACAGCGTATCGTCGAACGCGTGGAACACCCGGGCAAGTGCTATGTATATGACACAGATATGGAAACAGCCGAACATTTACATAAAGTTGGCAAATGCCAAGTTTTCATTGGTCACAAGACACATTCCACAATATTTGCTTTAGCAACAGGAACTCCACTTTTGGCTATAGCTTATCATCCTAAAACCATTGAATTTATGCATCAGTTTGGCATGAAACAGTTCGTTGTGGACGATAAAGTCTTGACTAATGATAAATTGATTGCGATGTTTGATCAATTATCAACAAACCTTGATAAAACAGGTAAAGAATCGTTGAAAAAATCCAAGGATTTCACAGAAATCATATATTCACAATTCAATGAAATAATAAATATCTAAAAAACATCATGCAAACAAAACATTTAGACGACATATCAATTCTAAGAGTTTTTTGTATTCTCGTAGTAGTATTCTTTCATTGTTATGGGATGATGTATGCAGAAGCACATTTCCCGGAAACAATATCTGAATATAAGAAATTATACTTCATCCCTGTTCAATGCGTGTTTATAAACATCGCTATGCCAATGTTTGTATTTATCAGTGGCTACTTATTTGAATTCTTATTGCAAAAAGGCAAGTACCCAACTTGGGGCAATTTATTACAAAAGAAAGGAATAAGAATATTACTTCCCTATTTTGTTTTCGGTTTATTCTTTATGGCTACCACAAGAAACTGGAAACCATTTATTTTGCTTAATGGTGGATATTGGCATTTATGGTTTTTACCAATGCTTTTTTGGTGTTTCATATTAGGATATGCCATATACAAAATGCAATTACGTCTTTGGGCAAAGTTGGTATTGGTAATTATAACATTTATATTCTCTTTAATACCCAAATTTATACCAACATGGTTGGGCTTACACAATATTACAGTTTGGTTCTATTGGTTCTATTTAGGAATGTTGATTTATAAGTATCGCGATTCTTTATACTCCTATGTTAGAAAGTATAAATTATCTTTGCCATTGCTATTATCTTCCATTTCCATTATCGTTTTCTTGCCGGTAGAATATGGTGACAATACTTGGTTTGGTAATCTGGCTGTAACCATTTGTATTATATCTATCAGCTATCTAATGAACAATGCTGATTGGAGCAAGCACAAATTCACCTCTAAAATTGACAAATTTAGTTCTTATAGCTTTGGTATCTATATTTGGCATAATTGGGTTGCAATGATGCTTATATCCAAAACATCACAAAACATATTTGGTTTACCAACCCTGGTTACTAACCATGTCATTTTGTTTCCATTGTGCTTTAGTTTAATAACTTTAGCTATCTCATGGGTTCTATCATGGGGTATGATGAAGACCAAAATTGGACGTTTTTTGATTGGATAAAAAATTACCACTGTAAACAATAACAGAATTAACATATGAAAACCATAATGCTCGTTTTCGGAACTCGCCCCGAGGCCATTAAAATGGCACCACTGGTCAAGGAATTCCAAAAGCACCCCGAAACATTCAAGACAGTAGTATGCGTTACCGGTCAGCACCGCCAGATGCTCGACCAGGTGCTGCAACTCTTTGAAATAACACCCGAATACGACCTTAACATAATGAAGCAGGGACAGGACCTTTACGATGTCACTGCCCGCGTGCTCACAGGCATGCGCGACGTGCTGAAAGAGGTACAACCCGATGTCGTTCTTGTTCATGGTGATACCACCACAAGTACCGCAGCTGCCCTTGCAGCCTTTTACCAGCAGATTCCGGTGGGGCATGTAGAGGCAGGCTTGCGCACACATAACATCTACAGCCCCTGGCCCGAGGAAATGAACCGTCAGATAACCGGTCGCATAGCAACATACAACTTTGCACCGACACCATTAAGCAAGGCCAATCTGCTACGCGAAGCTGTCACAGAAGAGAGTATCACAGTCACAGGAAATACTGTAATAGATGCACTTTATTGGGTGGTAAACAAGATAAAGAATAACACAGCACTGAATGAGGAGTTACAGAAAGCCCTCTCGAATGCCGGATATGACGTAAACCGTCTGTCAGGAGACAAGAAGCTTGTACTCATTACAGGTCATCGACGCGAGAATTTCGGCGACGGATTTATCAACATGTGTACAGCAATCAAAGATTTGACACAAAAGTACCCTGATGTGGATTTCGTATATCCCATGCACCTCAATCCCAATGTACGCAAACCGATATATGAAGTATTTGGCCCCACCCCAACCCTCCCCAAAAGGGAGGGAGAAGTATATGGTTACCAAACTGCCGACCCTATACTATATGGTTTGTTAAAGGATTTTGCCAAAGAGAACAAAGACAACGCGACAGATGCAGAAATCGCATTGTGGTCACTTTTGCGTAATGAGCAACTTGGCTACAACTTCCGTCGCCAGCACATTATAGACAAATATATTGTTGATTTTGTATGCTTGAAAAAGCAACTTATTGTAGAAGTAGACGGAGCCTACCACTCTGAATTGAAGCAAATAGAATACGACAACGACCGCACAACTAGACTAAACGAGCTAGGTTTCACAGTAATCCGCTTCACAAACGAAGAAATCATAACAAACACCAAAGAAAGTATTAGCAAGATAATGGAAGCACTCACTTCTACCCCCTCCCCTATTGGGGGAGGCCAGGTGGGGGCCAACATGTTCTTCATTGAGCCGCTTGAATATCTTTCATTCGTGTATTTGATGGAAAAGAGCAATATAGTACTTACCGACAGCGGTGGTATACAGGAGGAAGCTCCGGGATTAGGTAAGCCCGTACTTGTTATGCGTGATACAACAGAACGTCCTGAAGCTTTAGAAGCCGGCACCGTCAAACTAGTTGGTACAAACTATGAAAAGATTATAGCCGAAGTATCGGCACTGCTCGACGATTCAGCATACTATAACCAAATGAGCCAAGCAGTCAACCCTTATGGTGATGGAAAAGCTTGTGAACGTATTGTAAAATCATTAATATAATTAAATGAAAGCATTATTAATAACAATTGGTTATCTACCATATACATTCTCTGAAGCTTTATGTAATGCAAAATTGGTATATGCTTTGCAACAAAAAGGTTGGGATGTTGATGTTATTTCTCGAATTGATGATGGCACCACTTATTGTAGAGAATGGCAAGAACCATGGTTATGTCTTAAGCCTAATGTGCATGAAATAAAGTATCATCTAGGAAATAAAGTTTCTCGCACATTGGATTTGATACGCTCAACTATTCAAATGGGAGGATATCCGTTAGAAGGTATCCGCTGGGCACGCCGTGCATACCAAAAGGCTGTAGCATTGCACAAAGAAAAGCATTACGATGTTATCCTTACACGTTCACCAAGTGATATTCCTCATATTATAGGATATAAATTAAAGGAATGCTTTGGTGTGCGTTGGATTGCAAATTGGAACGACCCTTCTGCTACTATCTGGCCAGAACCATACACACATCATTTTTCTTCATTAAAGAAAAAAATGATGCATAGCTATACTGTAAAATGTTTGTGCAATGCCGATATTAACACATTCCCATCACAGTCGTTACTAGACCATTTCATTGCACATTTCCCCTTTTTGCGACAATTACATACAGAGGTTATTCCACATATTGCATTAAGCGAAACACTATATACACCCCAAAAACGAGAAAAGAAAGACAAGCTATACTTATGCCATTCCGGTAATCTTTCAACCGAACGTAATCCGGAATTATTATTCTGTGCTATGCGTGAAATAATTGATGAGGGTTATAACCACATACAATTGGATATAATGGGACGTGTTAATGAATATACACAACAGCTGATTGACAAGTATCGTTTAGCAGAACACGTAAAGAGTGCCGGCTCATATCCATATATGGAAGCAATACATCTATTGCAGGAATACGATGTCTTAGTTCTTCTTGAAGCTAGAATGAAGCATGGAATCTTTTTCGCGAGCAAATTTACCGATTATGCACAAAGCGGACGTCCCATATTGGCTGTATCTCCTAAAAATGGTTTCGCACATGACATGCTTTCTCAACATGGAGGTGGAATAGCTGTAGATAATGAAGACGTTCAAGATATAAAACGAGGACTATTACTTCTATACAACCATTGGAAAACAGGAAGTATTGACAACAAATTTTCCACACATAAATTATTTTCTCAATTTGCAGCCCATACGGTTATTAATATATATAATCAGCTATTGAAATAATTAAAAATTTTATAAGTTTCTATAAAAAAATGAAAGCCCTTATATGCATACCCTGCCTGTTGACAGGTGGAACAGAAATACAAACCCTCAACACCGTGCAAGCCTTAGTACAAGGTGGGCACGGTGTTACTGTGGCATGCTATTTCGAGCATACACCAGATATGGTGGCTCGTTATCGTAAGGCTGGAGCAAATGTTGTGCTGTTCTCACCAGATGGCACCAGACCAACCGGCTTTCGCACTATAATATTCCTTTACAGGCATTTGCGTCGAATAGTTAAGCAACTACGCCCCAATGTTACACACGTGCAATACATGGCACCCGGAGCAACGGTTATTCTGTTGTTATGGTTTATGGGAGTAAAGAATATTATTACCACCGCACATACAGCTGCAGATATATACAAAGACCTGCGTCTTATTCACTTTATACAGCGTCACTGCGTAAGAGCTTTTACTTGTATAACTGAGCTTGCAGAAAAAAGTTTTTTCGGCACTTCGCAACTATATACGCCAGAAACGAAACTTAAAAAGAGAAACCATTTTACAATACATAATTGTTTAACGAGGAACGAGGAACGAGGAACGAGGAACGGACAAAAACCATGCCTTTCATCGCTCAACGTTAATCGTTCAACGTTCAACGTTCAACGTTTCACACTTGGCGTCGTCAGTCGCTTGGAAACTATAAAAGGTATGGATTTAGTAGTTCCTGCGTTTGCTGAAGTTTTGAAACAGCACCCCGACACACGCCTTGTTGTGGTAGGTGATGGCTCTTTACGCTCTGCAATGGAACAACAAGTTATTGAGTTAAGATGCAATGACAAAATAACTTGGGCTGGTCGTCAGCCACAAGAGGAACTTAACAAATGGTATAGCCAAATGGATATAGTGCTTATGCCATCGCGTAGCGAAGGGTTTGGACTTACAGCCATAGAGGCTATGGCTAACGGTTGCGTAGTGGTAGCATCAAATATAGGTGGCTTGCCTGAGGTTGTACATGACAAAATTTGTGGTTTACTACACCGAAGCGAGGATACAACCGACATGGCAGATAAAATTTCTTCGCTTATAAGTAACGAAGCAACATATAACCAATTACGTACACAATCGCTTCACGAAGTGGAAAAATATAGCTTCGAGCGATATGCAGAATTAATTAATGATATGTATGAAAAGTGTAAAGTGTAGAGTAATTAGTGTAAAGTGTAAAGATACTAGTAAAAAAGTTTAAAGTGTAGAGTGTAAAGAAAACTCTAAACACTAAACTGTAAACTCTAAACCCTAAACTAGAATAAAAACATGCAATATATAAATATTCTTTTTTTCTTGATATTGTCTTACTGGGGATTCAAGTTTATGCTTACTTCCCAAAAGTCTGTTACTCACCCTCTGAATAAAAAACAGAAATTACTATTTGAAGGACCTGAGGTTTATTTGGTTTTGATGCTTAGTACCGGATTGTTATCGCTTGCAGCGCCTATTGGTTTGGATTTGAGCGCCATACGATTATTATTGTTAGAAATCTTCTGTATTATAGGACTATCTCGCGCTCATCATAAACCAATATGGTCTGCAACATCAATATTCTACCTGTTATTAATTTTATGGATGTGCATTGGACTATTTTATACCTCTTCAACAATATTTGGCATACGTGTAATCTTAAAATTTATTTATGCATTCTTAGTGATACTATTCACATCAGCCGTTGTACGTGACGGCGAAGTATTTCTTAAATCTGCTTTCGGAGCAAGATGGATGGCTATTACAACAATCATATTAACCTTCACTGGAATACATCGTCTGTTTCCAGGAACAATTTGGTATAGTACGGCTTTAGCAATAAATTATATTGTTATGTGCGTATTCTCATTAGCTATGTACTATTATGGTGGTAAAAAAAGGAAAGATTTATATCTGACACTACTTTTTATGATACCATGTATTGTTTGGATTTTCCGAACATCAATTATGGGTACAGCATTAGCAATTATGGTATTTATGTTCTTCAAATATAAATTAAAGTCCTTGCCATTTATTGGTGGAATATTGGTTATTTTTATAGTTGCTGTTTTTACCATACCAACTGTAAAGAACAAGATGTTTAGAGGTGAAGATAAATCCCTAACTGAATTTAGAGAAGGTAAAATCAATAAAGATGACATTGACAGCAATGGTCGTTTTGAAATGTGGGAATGGTCATTTGACACTTACTACAAAGGACGTGAGTCAATAGGTAGCGGAACAGGTAATCTACAACGTGCCTTTTATGCACTAGAACACGGAATAGGCTCAATCAGGATTGTACACAACGACTATGTACAGATATTATGCGACAACGGTTTAATTGGATTAATTTTATTTGCAGCAGCATTCCTTTGTCTGATAATCCATAGCTTTATAGTTTTTCAAAAACGAAGGTATCCTTGGTATATAAAAGTTTGTGCCATTACTGCAGGTGCATCGGCTGCCGGCGTTTTATTAACAATGTACACCGATAATGTCATAAATTATACTATGGCAACAATATCTTACCCGTGTGCTTTCTACGGAATGATGTTGGGATTAGTAAAAGGATATAAAGAAAGTTTGTGCAAAGTGTAAAGAAATTAGTGGAAAGTTTAGAGTGTAGAGTGTAAACACTAAACTCTAAACTCTAAACCAGAAACTCTAAACTATACACCCTAAACTCTAAACTAGAAACTAAAACATGTTATTCAATAGTCTTAATTTTATAGTATTCTTCTTGTGCGTATTGCTTCTGTTGATAATAGAGCAACACACAATAAAACGCATTGCAGTGCGTAATACGTTGTTGTTGGTTGCAAGCTACGTATTTTACGGTTGGTTTAATGTAGGTTTCCTGTTTATATTGCTGTATGTAACATTGGTGAACTATACTACAGGTGTATGTTTGTCAAGAAACACTTTGCGACGCAAAACGATATTGAGTACTGGAGTAATACTTTCTCTTTTGCCGTTGCTGTTTTATAAATACTCTGCATTCATTGTCAGCAATATACAACTTTTAATAAACGGCAATTCAGATACAGAATTCTTGAGCAAGTGGGTTATGCCAATAGGTATATCATTCTTTACATTCCAGGCACTATCCTACTCTATCGACATTTATCGTGGTAAAATAACGTCAAAAAGCTCATTGCCGGAGTTCATGCTGTTTGTGGCATTCTTCCCGACAATACTTTCAGGTCCAATAGAAAAAGCACGCAATCTATTACCACAGATAAAGAGCTACAAACCACTTGCACTGAACAATTTCATGGAAGGTGCAATGACATTCATCTGGGGTCTGTTCAAGAAGATTGTAATTGCCGACAGACTATGCGCATATGTCGATTGGGCATACAATACAGCAGAGCATCAATCAGGAGCCACATTGGCTTTTGCAGCTGTATTATACAGCATACAGATATACTGCGACTTCAGCGGATATTCCGACATGGCATGGGGTGTTGCCAAAGCCTTGGGCTTTGATGTTACCCGCAACTTCCGTTTCCCATATTTTGCAACCACAATAAAGGAGTTCTGGCGAAGATGGCACATTTCGCTTACATCGTGGTTTACCGAATATGTATATTTTTCTTTGGGTGGTAACCGCGTGCGTCTTAAAGCACGTTGGGTATTCAACATATCAATGGTGTTCCTGCTAAGCGGTATATGGCACGGAGCATCGTGGAATTTCTTGCTTTGGGGTTGCTTGCATGCAGTATATTATCTTATAGAATATGCCTGCGGAATACATCGCAAGGACTACAAGCAGCCACGTTACTTGCAGCTACCGGCAAACATACTTGTATTCGTTCTTGTAACAATAGCATGGATATTCTTCCGCATCGAAGATTTTTCATCAGCGACGTATGTTGTAGGCAAGATTTTTACAGGCATAGCATCACCATTAGCATTGGGGTCGTCGTCATTCACATTTACGTGTAATATATTCTTGCTTGCAGTGTTCATTCTCTTTGAATGGCTATTATATAAACGCATTGGACTAAAAGAAGATAAATTAGGAGAACCAACAGTTGTCAATACACTATGGATTACAGCAATACTTATAATGATTACATTATTTAGTGTATCGGCCGACAACTTTGTTTATTTTCAGTTTTAGTGTAGAGTGTAAAGTGTAAAGTGTAGAGTGTAAAGAAAACACTAAACTCTAAACACTAAACTAGAAACACTAAACTAGAAACACTAAACTAGAAAAAACTAGAAACTAGAAAAAACTATAAACTAGTAAAAAAACAAGCATAACAAATAAACTATGCGAACATATTCATTTAAGAATTTAACAGCTTATATTAAGGCAAAAGAATTGGTAAAGGCTGTATATGATATAGTAAAAGAACTGCCATCTGAAGAACGCTTTGCTCTAGCAGACCAATTACGCAGAGCTGTTATTTCTGTACCTTCTAATATTGCAGAAGGAATGAATAGAATTTCAGACAAAGAGAAATCGCATTTTCTGGAAATCGCTTATGCTTCATTAATGGAAGTATGTTGCCAAATAGATATAGCGTTATATTTAGAATATATTGACAAACAAACAAATGATAATTTAGAAGAAAAAATAAACGAAGTTGGGAAATTAATATCTGGTTTAAGAAAATCAGTGTTGAAAAGTTAGTGGAAAAGTGTAAAGTGTAGAGTGTAAAGAAAACCCTAAACAATAAAAACTAAACTCTAAACTCTAAACCCTAAACTCTAAACTCTAAACTAGAAAAAACTCTAAACTCTAAACTAGAAAAAACTCTAAACTCTAAACACTAAACTCTAAACACTAAACTCTAAACACTAAACTCTAAACACTAAACTCTAAACACTAAACTCTAAACTCTAAACTAAAAAAATGAAATACATTAAAGGACTTATTATAATCATCGTACTGTTCTTTGCTTGTGACTTTGCAATAGAACGGTTTATGAAGCACGGTGTTGATGAAATGTATGGTTTGAACCAGCATGCCGATGTTTTGCTTGTAGGTCATTCACATTTGATGCTAGCTACTGACAAGCAACAGATGGAAAAGGATTTAGGAGTAAAAGTATCGAAATACACACGCGAGGGAGTTAACGTATCGGACCGCAAAATAATGATACAGCAATTCCTTGATTCGGGATACGGTGATTCACTGAAAGTAGTACTGTACGGTGTTGACCTGTGTACATTCACCGGTGAGGGATTGAGTGCCAACTCATATAAATTGTTCTACCCATTCATTGATAACGAAAAGATTGGTAACTACATACGTGAACAAGGAGGAGTAAAGGACTATTGGATGCATAAACTGATACGTACAACCCGCTATAACGACGACACGTTCAAGAATGGCACTTTGCGTGGTTGGCTACACAATTGGAGTAACTACAAGAATGGAACAGTTGACATTAAAGCCTACAAACAACGTTTGCAGAATGGCGATGAACGACATATACAAATGAACTCGGAACTTATTGCAGAGTTTAAAGAAACTGTTGAAATGCTCACAAAACACGGTATAACAGTCGCACTGGTAAACACACCTACATTGGATTTACTTAACAACTTTGAGCCGGAAGAATACAGGATGATAGTCAATTGGTTCCAGGCATACGCAAACGAAGAGCCATTGGTTGAATACTGGGATTTCAATCCTGATTATTCATCACGTCACGAACTGTTCTACGACCGCATACACTTGAATGTAGAAGGCCAAAAGGTTATTAGCCCATTAATTACAGAAAAAGTAAAATACTTGTTGAACGTGGAACGAGGAGCGTAAAACGTGGAACGAAAATCGTTATAATCGTTAAACTATAAACAGTAAACTCTAAACTATAAACTATAAACAGTAAACTCTAAACTATAAACTATAAACTGTAAACTCTAAACTAGAATATGATATCAGTAATAATCCCTCTATATAACAAAGAAGCAGGAGTTGTAACAGCCTTGCGTAGCGTGCTGGCACAGACCTATCAGGATTTTGAAATAGTGGTAGTAGATGATGGTAGTACCGATGAAAGCGTTGCTGTTGTTGAATCCTTTGATGACCCACGCATACGTCTTATTCGCCAACAGAATGCAGGCGTAAGCGCTGCCCGCAACCGTGGTATTAAAGAAGCGGAGGGTGAATATGTTGCATTCCTTGATGCCGATGACGAATGGATGCCCGGGTTCTTGACCGAGATACGAGCCCTGCAAGAAGCATATCCCAATTGCAAAGCACAAGCGACAAACTATATTTTCAATTCAAATGGAAAGAAATCTCCAACCATATTACGCAGGATACCGTTCAAAGGTGAAAGAGGTGTGCTGTCAAACTATTTTAAAGTAGCAAGTTGTTCACATCCACCGGTATGTTCTATAAGTGTATGTATAGAACGTAAATTATTGCAAGAAATTGGCGGTTTCCCTATAGGAATAAAAGCAGGAGAAGATTTGCTTACTTGGGCACGCATTGCAGTGCGTACACAGTGGGCCTATTCGCGTAAAGCATTGGCACAATACAATGTTGATCAAATATCTGTTAAAGAACCTCCGACAAGAATTCCCGAAGAAGTGGATGTCGTAGGATATGAATTGAAAAAGTTATGGAAAGATCATCCGCACATACGCGGACAAAGACTTTATCTATCACTTTGGCACAAGATGCGCAGTTCAATGTATATGCGATTGGGGTATAAAAAAGAATGTAGAAAGGAAGCCTTCATAGCACTGCATTACAACCCACTTAACTACAAGATATACGCATACTTAATTATAAACATCCTGGGTATATTTAAGAAAAAATGAAAAAAAAATTATTGATATTTCATCCCACTATAGCACCCTACCGCATTGATTTCTTCAATGACCTATACCGTGCTTTTGATACGCGAGTATGCTTGCAGTATTGGAATCTGCGTGACCAGACATTTGATTATGACAAGATATATGCACAGTTTGCTTTCAAGCCACACTATCTAAAGGAAATAGTAAAATTGGGGCAACGCTCGTTATGGGGCGGTTTTTGGAAGCATTTGGATAACTTCAATCCGGATATTGTATTAGTCAGTGAATTCAATATGACTGCATTAATGGTGTTGGCTCACCGTTTCTTAAAACGCAAGAAATACAAGGTGATATCCATATGCGATGACAGTTACAATATGGTGGCAGAGAATAATGATTTCTCAAAATTACATCGCATCGCACGACGATTGATTGCCCCGTTATTGGACAACCTAATTCTTGTAGAGCCTAAAGTCACCCAATGGTATCTGGAACACTATGGTAAAGGCATATGCTGTCCTATCATTAAATCCGAGGAAAAAGCACTCAAAGAGTACGAACGCGTATTGCCAATGAGCCAAGAAACCGTTAAAAAATATGGTTTAGAAAGCAAAAAAGTATTCCTTTTTGTAGGACGATTGGTTGCATTAAAGAATGTTGAAACAATTATCAGTGCTTTTGTTCGTCTTAATCAAAAAGAAAATGCTTTTGTAGTTGTTGGCGATGGTCCAGAACGTAAAAAATTAGAAAAACTCGCTAAAAGTTTAGATGCAAACATACTCTTTACAGGCCGACTCGAAGGAGAATCCCTTAATGTTTGGTATAATATCGCTGACGCGATTGTTTTAGCGAGTTATCAAGAAGCATTTGGAGCCGTAACCAACGAAGCTCTATTAGCGGGATGTTATGCATTGGTGTCAAACAAAGCCGGGTCTTCATGTTTGATTGAAGAGGGAGTGAATGGTTATACATTCTCACCAATGAATGTTGAAGAATTAGCCGAAAAAATGGATAAAATATCTACCTTGCTATACACAAAAGAAAATGACGGATTAAAAAAGAATATGATGCGTGTATCGTACAATGATCATATAAACAATCTTTTACTTGAACTTAATTATAATAAAAGCTAAATATGAAAACATTCTCAATAATAATACCTGTATACAATGGACAGGATGTGATTGGACCGGCTTTGGATAGTATCTATTCACAAGGAATGACAAATGAACAATTTGAGGTCATCTGCGTAGATGATTGCTCTCCAACAATGGACACATATAATTTTTTGAGCAATTATACCTATAATGGTATTCATCCCATAAATCTAAAATTATTTCGTCATGAAGTAAACAAAAGGCAGGGAGGGGCACGAAATACAGCACTGGGCTATGCTGAAGGAGAATGGGTTTTGTATCTTGACCAAGATGATTGTTTTGTTGAAAATTCATTAAAGGAGCTTAATTGTGCCTTAACAAAACACAAAGCATGTGATATTGTCATGTTTGATTATTGTTTGCACAACACAACCTTAGAAAAATTAAACATTGAATCCCAAATTTATACAAGAAAAGGAATTATTTCCGAAACAATTAGTGGTTCACTCTTTTTACGGAAATATCCAATACCTTGGACTCCATGGTGCTATGCATACAAAAAAGATTTCTTAAGAAATAATCAAATTTTATTTGAGGAAAATGTTCGTTTTGAAGATGTTGACTATGTCATAAAAGCGACATTAAATGCAAAGCTAATTACATTTATACCAATAGATGTTTACAAACATGTAGATAGCGGAAACAATACAAGTTTTGTAGGAAACAATAAATCCTTAATAGAAGATTTATTTAAAATCTCCATACGTATAAAAAATGTAGCATCTGATTATATGAGGACAGATAATGAAGCTGCAGAAGCAGCGATGGCACATCATACATTTCATTATCATTGGTTATTAAAGAGCCTCTTATGGAGATTGCCATATTATGACATCATAAAATTGTTAGAAAATTATAAACCATACTTGTCAAACAAAAACAGCAAGAAATTGACAAAATTAGCTCATAATCATCCATGCGCCTATGCTACTATGGCACAAATTGCCAGACCGATTCTGTTAGCTACATTATGGATTAGAAATAAAATAAGGAAATAAACACAACTTCAATGAGTACTGTAAATCACAATAAAGCAATATCAATAGGGAAAGCAATATGCATCATTCTTATGGTAATTGGTCATAGTGGCTGCCCTACATTATTAAGAAATTGGATATACACATTCCACATGCCATTTTTCTTTTTTGTCAGTGGCTATCTGTTTAACAACAAGTCTTTAGATTCTTTTATTCCTTTTGCAAAAAAGAAGATGAGGGGGCTATGGTTGCCATTTGTAAAATGGAATATATTATTTATTTTATTACATAATCTATTCTATAAATTAGGTTTTCTTAATACCGAATATTCTATAACTGATTTTTTAAATAAAATTGTAGTATCCCTATATATGGGAGAGCCACAACTTCTTTTAGGTACATTTTGGTTTCTCCAACAATTGATAAGAGTCAATATCATTGCATGGCTGTTACTTAAAACAATTAATTATTTTTGTAATAAAAATAATGTTTCATATAATTCAACCATACTATTAACCAATATCAGTATAGTAATACTCTCTATTGCAGCCTATGGCTTAGATTTCAGGATACCCGGAGTTATATCAAAATTAACAATAATAAGTCTTTTATTCTATTTTTCAGGATACACCTTAAAACTATACGAATCAAGAATACATACATACATAGATACATACATACAGTCTAAGTATTTTTTCTTTTTTAGTATGATACTTACATTTATTGGAGGTATTTTTTATCCTTTTGAAATGCTAACATTAACTACAAATGCTGTATTACCATATTGGATAATAGCCATATTTGGTTGTTTGATGATATATAATATTTCAATTAGAATATCGACAATAAATTATTTGTCAAATACTATAGACTATATAGGAAGTAATACACTTATTATAATGGTGTTACATTTACTTACATTTAAGTTTACTTCATTGTTGCTGGTATCGTTTAATATCATTTCACAGGACAGCTTATTGGCATGGCCTGTTCCATCTATCGCAAAAGATGGATTATGGATTTTATATTCAATTGCCGGAGTTTGTATTCCTTTAATAATTGATGCCATTCTAAAAAGAGTAAGAGAAATTGTTATAACATTAATTAATAGAAAACAAACAAACTTGATGTCTTAAAAAGTAAAACTGCTATATAAATATATAAACATGACCTTAGCTTTTTGCTAAGGTCATGTTTATAATAATAGCTTTTAGCAACAATCATCTATTTTTCGCCATCGTCTTACACTCCTCACAAAACACAAAATACTCTTCAAACTCGCTTGGTTTTGTATCGCGCTGACGTTGAATAGCCAATTCTTGATTAATACTATACTTTTCGCGTATTAATTGTTCCACTCGTTCCTCGTAAGAAGGAATATAAGATCCAGTCTCTGGCATTACGAATTCTTGCCAACCTTCCACAAGAATCATTTCTTCTGTTGGGTTAATCACTTGCACACCATTTCTGACGACAACAATTTCATTTCGAAATTTCACTTTATTGTTTTTAATATATCGTTTCATTTTTGTTTAATAGTTTATAATAAATTATTCTGTTATTATTTCCCAACCATTCGGAATGCCGCTTGCTCCCCTGATATCCCAAGTAGCATCTTTGCTTTTAATAAAAGTTCCATTTGCTGCTACACCATACATCCAATAAGACAAACAGGAATTTGCACTTATATCTGTTGCAAGCATTTTAATATAATTAAGTTTACTACAACCACCGAACATTTGGTAATAACAAAGCTCTGTTAATACTGTCGCTGGTAATTCTGGTGCGGTTATTAACGAAGTGCATCCAATAAACATGTTACTATAACAAGAATTAGACAATATCGTCGCTGGTAATTCTGGCGCAGTTCTTAATGAAGTACAACCATTAAACATGTTACTATAACAAGAACTTGTTAATACCGTTGCCGGTAGTTTTGGTGCAGATGTCAATGAAGTACAATTATAGAACATCGAATTGTAACAACTTGAAGCCAATGTTGTTTCTGGCAATTCCGGGGCAGTTATCAATGAGGTACATCCATAAAACATATCTCTATAACATGCGAGTTCTAATGTCATTGCAGGCAATTCTGGTGCAGTGATTAATGAAGAACAACCATAAAACATTCTATAATAACTATAACCAGATAAAACCTTTGCTGGGAGTTTTGGTGCAGTAATTAAGTTTTTGCAATCTCTAAACATAGAATGACAAGACTCATATCCAATGCTTTTTACCGACAAAACCATTTCCTTTGCATTGAGAAGTTTGTCACACCCTGCAAAGAGTTGTTTGAAAGCAAAATTTTGTAAAGTTTGCTTACCTTTGGCGTTATCACCATACAACAAAGACAAGCAGTTTCCTTTTAAGTTAAAATACTTGTTGACCGCAAATGTACCCACTCCGATATCGGCTTTTGGAGTCAAATTGCCTCTGAATGATAGTGTGTGACCAGCATTGACAGTTTCAGTAAACTCACCAGCAGGTAAAACCTTCCAGTACCCATTACCATCTATACAGTATTCACACTCGTTATCACTTAATTTTGCCTGTAATCCATCTTCCAAAGGAATTATTGTAAGGTAGTTATTTATGCCAATCTTGTCTATACAAGAAAAAAATCTTCTTTCCATTATAGAATACATTTTAGAGTTAATTATAAAACTCTAGGCAAACAGCCAATCCATTGAGAATTGATATCTGGTATATCTTGTTAGTTGCAATAAGCGGTATATTATTGTTTACCCACTTTATACTCTCAGGAAGAGTGAGTGTTGTAGCAATCTCGCCACTTGCAAACTGTATCATATACTCGTTTACCAGGCTCTTATCTGCAGGTTCAACCAATGAAAGATTAAGGTTATTGACTTCGCCCCAAACATTCATTACATTGGGCATAATACTTACAGTTGTTTCTGTATGATTTATAATACTTATTGCACCACTAGGTCTGCCCCACTCGCCCCACTTGTGTTCGCAATTCTCATAACGGCGTGTACGGGTATAGGTCAACACATGGCCTGTCAGGCGATTGACACGTGTCAGTGTTTGCACAACAACCCTTTCGTTCTGGTTATTGGCATTGCGTGTCTGGTCTTTTACAACAAGGTGAACAACCTCTTCACCCTCATATTCAAACGGTAACCCCAACGACTTATCATCTACCAGAAGAGTTATTGTATAGGCTCCGTTCCAAATAAATTCTTCAAGACTGGTAAGCTGTTTCGGTCTTTCTCCGGCATGTACACAGCGATACTCATTGATTAAACTTTTCTGTTCCATAGTGTTGTTTTTTTTATTACAAAATTATGTTCAGAGCACAACAAGAAGGTTGTTGTATTGCTAATTGGCATCGTAAACAACCGAAAAAATCAAATAAATCAGAATTTACATACATACTCACAATTTTGTTATTATCTTAGCAACTACGTCCGAAAAACAGATAATATTAAAAAGAGATGCAAAAACGACGCATACTGTTCATTACCCCCTTGCCACCACCCGTGCATGGCTCGGCAATGGTCAGTCAATATATTAAGGAGAACGAAGAGTTGAACGAAAATTTCATCTGCGACTTTGTCAACCTTTCGACTTCGCGCAACATTGACGAGATTGGCAAAAAGTCACTTATGAAATATCTGCGTTTCATTGGAGCATATTTCATCACATTCTGGAAGTTGCTTACACACCGCTACGCACTATGCTATCTTGCAATCACTTGCTATGGCATAGGATTCCTTAAAGACGCGCCGTTTGTCCTGCTATGCAAACTATTCCGCAGAAGAGTCATGATACACCAACATAACAAAGGTATGAGCAGTTGTGTAAGCAAGAACCCATATAAATGGCTATTACCTCTTGTTTACAAAAACACTAAAGTTATACTGCTCTCATGGTACCTATACCCGGATATTGAACAGGTGGTCAAGAAAGAACAAATAATAATCTGCCCTAACGGAATACCGGAAACATTAGAAAAAGATTTATGCTTTGAGCATAGCAATAACGTTCCACAATTATTGTTCCTTTCAAACCTTATCCCAAGCAAAGGAGTATATACCCTACTCGACGCCTGTAAAGTCCTGAAAGAGAAAGGCTATAACCTTGTTTGTAACTATGTGGGTGGTGAAAGCAAAGAAATTACAAAAGATGTTTTTGCAAGAGCCGTAGAAGAACGTGGATTGACCGGTATAGCAATATATCATGGCCCAAAGTATGGAAACGATAAGAAAGCCTTTTTTACAGGAAGTGACATCTTTGTATTTCCAACATTTTACCACAACGAATGTTTCCCTTTGGTGATATTAGAAGCCATGCAAAACAAGCTACCTGTCATTTCAACCGATGAGGGTGGTATTCCTGATATCATAGAAAATGGCATAAATGGTTTTGTATGCAAAAGGAACGATGCCAATTCAACAGCAGATGCCATAGAACAGCTACTAAACAATAAAGACAAAGCTATTCAAATGGGACAGAACGGCTACCGCCTATTCAAAGAGAAATTCACATTAGAACAATTCAACAGAAGTATTATTCAAATCGTTAAAGAGAATATATAAATAATATAGAAACAGTTCTTGTAACAAGCATCCTTCCCGGGCAAACAAAGCAAGAAAATCTGATGGGGAGATAACAGAATCACAAGGTTGTCATTTTTCACAATGATGGATTAAAAACTACCCTGTTTCCAAAATCAGAAAAAACATTCAATATTTCTTTCAGTAAAAACATATAAACACTATATTTGCAAGGTAAATGCAAAAGCAGAAAAGCACTACACAAAAGGTGAAGCAATTTGTTCCAACAAATACTTCACCTTTCTTTTATTTACGTCAAGACAGATAGAACAATGAGTTACCACTCAATCTCCCGCACCATCACTACAAAATCTACAGGTTATTCAACACCACAATAATTACAACAAAAAAAGCGATAACCTTTCGATTATCGCCTTAACTTGAGCGGAAAACGAGGCTCGAACCCGCATTCGCGGGTATTTATCGCGAACTTTTGTTACACCCCCTATCCCCCTAAAAGGGGGCATCGTGGGGTCACTCGTGAGAGCCTACCTATACAAAACAAATAAGGTTGGCATTTACCAACCTTATTTATCAGAGCGGAAAACGAGGCTCGAACTCGCGACCCCAACCTTGGCAAGGTTGTGCTCTACCAACTGAGCTATTTCCGCAGTTTTTTCATAAAATGAGATTTTGATTTTTAATGTGAAGAAGATGAGACTCGAACTCACACGACCCAACGGTCACTACCCCCTCAAAGTAGCGCGTCTACCAATTCCGCCACTTCTCCATATTTTTGTAAAACAACGTTCCTGTCGTGCCCAGAACAGGACTCGAACCTGCACGTCTCTCAACACTCGCACCTGAAACGAGCGCGTCTACCATTCCGCCACCTGGGCATCTGTACGCATAGCGCTTAGCCGTTGAG
>JAGCLA010000022.1 GCA_017647225.1 Bacteroidaceae bacterium
ATTCCAATGCTCGTTACACTCTTAGGGATGTTGATAGTGGTGAGGCTGCTGCAATCAGAGAAAGTAGATTCTCCAATGCCCGTCAGACTCTCGGGGAGGACGATACTAGTGAGCCTGCTACAACCATTGAACGCAGTTTCTCCAATTCTCGTCAACTGCGAGTTCTCAGGGATGTTGATGGCGGTGAGGCTGCTGCAACCATTGAATGCACCAACTCCAATTTCATTAACACTCCTAGGAATAACTAGATTTTTCAAACTAGTACAATCAGTAAATGCCAATTCTCCTAAAGTTTTGAGATTGCTCGGCAACGTGAAATCTTGTAACTTTACGCATTTTTGAAAAGCACAATTACCAATATAATTTATGTTATTCGAAAATTCTATGGAGATAAGTTCTTTACAATAGTCAAATAAATAATCCCCAATTGTCGATACACTGCTACCAACTACAACTTTTTTCAAAGTTTTGTTATTGTAAAAAGGAGAATATCCTGAACTATAATCTGCCTTATATGTCAAATCACGACCTATGTACAACTCTTCTATTGGACTATTTTCAAATGCTTTATTATCTAAATCCAAAGAAGTTGCTCCATCGCTTATAATGATTTTCTTTAAAGATGCACAATTTCTAAATGCATTCGCTTGGATACCAATCGCCCCATTAGTGATAGTTACACTTGTTATTTCAGAGTTGTTTGTAAATACATTTTCTTTTATTATATAATTTTTACCATTATGATTCTCTGGCAAAACCAACTCTCTATCTTGACCAAGATATTCAATCAAATAACACTGATTCCCTTCTGTTGAAAATATATAATCTTCTGTAAGTTCCTCGCCGTATATTACTCTATCAGCATAATATGCAATATAACCATAATCATTGTATCCTTTTCTAAAATTAAGATTTGAATTATTAATTACTGTTTTAAGATTTTCGCACTTATAAAATGCTATTTCATCAATTGCTGTTACATTACTGGGGACTCTAACGCTTTTTATACTAGTACAACCACGAAAAGTAGAGTATTTAATTTTTGTGATATCATTAGGAATAACAAGGTTTATCATCAACACTCCATTCAAATACAAGTTTTTCGCAAAGACTAAAGGATTCGCATAATCACTATAACGAGAAAAATCTATGTTACACCAAGCAGAAAGGTCGTTAATATGTACACTCGCTAAACTAGGACAACCACTAAATGCATTATATCCTATATATGAAACGCCACTACCGATTGTTATACTTTCAAGAGATGTACAAACAAAAAAAGCGTCTTCTTCAATACTTTCTACACTATTAGGTATTTCTATATTAATAATGCTTGAACAATATTGAAAAGCATATTCTCCAATTGATGTTACGCTATTAGGTATAATTACATCCTTGAGATTTTCGCAACCAGAAAACATTCTATCACTAATTTTCGTAACTCCACTACCGATTGTAACCTTCCTCAAGTTGGTGCAACCATCAAATGCACCTTCGCCAATACTTGTCACATTGTTAGGAATTATAATAGATGCAAGTTGTAAGCAATTGAAGAAAGCCTGCGCACCAATACTTTCAACACTATTGCCAATTGATACACTTGCAAGCATATCGCACTCCCAAAAAGCATAATCACCTATACTTTTAACGCTATTAGGAATAGTTGCTTTCTTAAGACTCGAACACTCTCTAAAAGCACCCTTATTGATGATTTGAACACTATAGCCTATTGTAATATTCTCAAGCCCCGAACACTTTTCAAAAGCATATTCTCCAATACTTATAACACTATCTGGAATCTTTATACTTGTAATTCCAAAACAGTAATAAAATGCTTTATTTTCAATACTTTTAATGCTACTAGGAATATCTACACTAACAATTCTAGAACATTGGTAAAACGCTTTATCTCCAACACTTGTAACACTATAGGTCGTACCATCAATATCTATAGATGAAGGCAATACCAAATGACCAGTGTATTCGTTACTATATTCAGAATAACTACTTCCTTTGTATGTAACTTCTACAGTTTTATCGCTTTCAGAAATAACATTGAAATAAATACCATTTACTTCAAAATCGTGAGCACATACACGGTTTATACACGTAAACAATAGACAAGTTAGTGCAATCTTTAAATAGGATTCTTTCATAATAGATTAAATTAGTATTCTTGGTTCTACAATACTGTTGACATTCAGAAAATAGGTATAATTAAAGCAGAGCCAAAATTCTTAATTATTCAACTGCGTAGGGTTGGACTCCCAGTAATAAATGAATAAGCAGAATGAGAAACTCCGCTTGGAATGTATTGTGATAGGTACAAATACAAACCAAAAGAGCGGTCTTCGACATTATCCCGTTTATTACTAGTAAAGTGTCCAATTTTACGCAGTCGGTATAAAGCAAAACACGCTGTCTAAAATATGTTCGTACATTTTTTGTATACGCCGCAAATTTAGCACATTTTTCTGAAAGAACGCCCTTTAAGAGACTCTTATTTAACTCCCTGCTAGAAATCAGCATTCGTATCGCTCCACTACCTCATCTTTGCGAATACGCAAATATCTTTTAGTCATAGCGATATTGGAATGATTGAATAGTTCTGACAACATAACAAGAGCAAGTGCTCCATTTTTGTAGAGGCATTTTCATAGATATGTTTGCAGAGCGGTAGAAAGGTCTTCGTTGATAAGAACCTCGCAGAAACAGGTAAGTCAGGTTTAGGGCGAAAGGTCGGATACCGCAAACCGATAGATAAGAAACGAGAAGAATATAAGGAGACCCTGAAACTTCTACGAGCAGGTTATCCAATACGAAAAGTGGCGAAACTTACAGATGTATCCGAAAGCACCGTGAAAAGATTGAAAAGAGAGTACTGTATATAAAGGTAAATCATCAGCATGTAAAAAAGTGCTTTTTATTGGTCTAAATCTGAGACCAACCTGAAAACTGGATTTTAGAATATTAAGATTATCAACAAATTAGGGTGGTTGCTGTCAGTTCGCTAATGCTCCACAAAAAATATCAGGCTCCTCAATGTATATTGGGAGCCTGATATTTTTTTGTGTTATGCTATACCTTATCGTGCGTAGTTTACTGCACGTGTCTCGCGGATAACGGTAATCTTTACCTGTCCGGGGTATGTCATTTCGTCCTGAATCTTCTTTGCGATTTCTCCAGACAACTGTTCTGTCTGCTTGTCGTCAATCTTGTCTGCACCTACGATTACGCGTAGCTCGCGACCTGCCTGGATAGCGTATGTCTTTGTTACGCCGGGGTATGACATTGCAAGCTGCTCAAGGTCGTGCAAGCGTTTGATATATGCCTCGACAATCTCACGTCGTGCGCCCGGACGTGCGCCTGAAATGGCATCACATACCTGTACGATAGGAGCTATAAGGCTTGTCATCTCTACCTCGTCGTGGTGAGCACCAATAGCATTGCAGATATCGGGTTTCTCCTTGTATTTTTCTGCAATCTTCATACCATACTCTGCGTGTGGCAATTCGGTCTCTTCATCGGGCACTTTACCTATATCGTGCAACAGTCCGGCACGTTTTGCTTTCTTGGGGTTCAAACCAAGCTCTGCTGCCATTACAGCACAAAGGTTGGCTGTCTCGCGTGCGTGCTGCAAAAGGTTCTGTCCGTATGATGAACGGTATTTCATCTTACCTATGATGCGGATAAGTTCCGGGTGCATACCATGGATACCAAGGTCAATGGTTGTGCGCTTACCTGTCTCGATAATCTCTTCCTCAATCTGTTTCTTTACCTTTGCTACAACCTCTTCGATACGTGCAGGGTGAATACGGCCGTCTGCTACAAGCTGGTGAAGTGCAAGGCGTGCAATCTCGCGGCGTACAGGGTCGAACGCGCTGAGTACGATAGCCTCGGGGGTGTCATCAACAACAATCTCCACACCGGTAGCTGCTTCGAGTGCACGGATATTACGTCCTTCGCGACCGATGATACGTCCCTTCATCTCGTCGCTCTCAATGTGGAATACTGTAACTGAGTTCTCGATGGCAGTTTCTGTTGCAACGCGCTGTATTGTCTGAATGACAATCTTCTATGCCTCTTTGTTGGCTGTCATCTTTGCATCGTCGATTATGTCGTTGATGTATGATGCCGCTTCGCTCTTTGCCTCCTCTTTGAGTGACTCAACAAGACGTTCCTTTGCCTCTTCTGCAGAAAGACCGCTGATGCTCTCGAGCTTCTCGCGCTCTTGTGCATGCAGCTTGTCAAGCTCTTCCTGCTTGCGCTCAAGCACGCCTTTCTGTGCATCGAGGTTGTCTTTTAGGGTTTCCAACTCGTTCTTACGACGTTGTAAATCTTCGTTGCGTTGGTTGAACTGTACCTCGCGCTGTTTTAGGCTGTGCTCTGCCTGCTGAATCTTGTTGTTACGCTGTGAAATCTCTTTTTCAAGTTCTGCTTTTTTGTTGAGGAATTTCTCTTTTACCTCGAGCAACTTGTTTCTTTTGATAACCTCTGCTTCCTTGTGCGCATCTTCGATAATGCGTTTACGTTTGGCCTTCAGGCCGAATTTGTTTATCAAATATTGGCAAATGAAACCTACTGCGAGGCCGGCTGCCAATCCGATGATTAATGTTAATGTTTTAGTTTCCATATAGTTATTTTTATATAATAAAACGCACTGCCCTCAGGCGCAGGATAATCCTGCCTGCCTTTGTTGCAATGCGTGAATTTGCTGTTTGTACGGAATTAGCTCTTATTTCTTGAGCGTATTGTCAATGAGGCGTGTCAGCTCGCTTATCTTGCGTATGACCTCTGCCGAATTGTTGCCTTCTCCACCTTTAATGGAGTTGAACGCAATGTCAAGGGCTGCCATGGTCATGATTTTGACACAATCTTCCTCGGTAAAAATTTCTTTATATAGTGACAGCTTGTTGTTTACCAATCGTGCCGCTTGTCTGTAATACGGCTCTTCACTTGCCTTTATGGTAAGCGGGTATGATATACCGTCAATAATAAGGTTAATTCCTAAAACTCTATCTTCCATATGCACAGGCTCCTTTTATTTCTTTAACGACTCGATGCAATGGTCGATTTCACGCACCAGCTTGGATATTCTCTCTTTAGTCTCGTTGATGGCATTGTCGTTGAGGCTTAATATCCTTGCCTGTTTAAGATTGTTGTAGCTGTTTTCGAGTGCGACACAACGTTGTTGTAACTCCTTTAGAGAATTTTCTTTTTGCAGAACGATTGCAGTCAGCTCTTTGTTGCGTTCTTCCGCTTGCTTGTATTCTATTATCAAACGGTGAAGTTTCTCTTCAAAGTCAGCAATAATAGTTCTGTCGTTTTCTGTCATAATACAACAATCAATATACAAAAATAGTACAAACTGTTAAGTGTGCTTTGGCATTTCGCAATGCGTATAGCCTATTTTTGTAGATATTTATTTTACAAATATATATTCTTTTTCTGAAAAAGTGAAGATTTTGCCGTTTTTTTATGATGAAAAGGACTTTTTTGATTCATAAACGGTTTTTGTCGCTGTTTTTTGTTTTTATAGCTTCAGCAACTCCTCCGAAGCAAACATCTTTTTGTATGCCTCGGCTTTCTTGTCGAGAGGCAGGGGATATGCCCGTGAGGTCGAAGGCATGCGCCAGAAATGTAGATTCCTGTTGTCTATTGTTATGGTTTCCATATTGCCGACGGACGGCTCTTGGCAGTTGAACGTCGAGGTTATGACATCTGTTGCCTTTTGCCCAGTAGTGACAATGGCTGTACAGTGTGGTATATCCTCTAACAACGCCTGTATGTCGGTTGGCGTTACGACCTCAAGGAATTTGTCCGAAGCGTTGTCCTTCAGGCGTATGACTTCGCTTGCGGTGTCGTATATGGCTATTCCTTTCTCGTTGCAGAATTCTATAACCCTCTCTTTGCAGAATCTCTTTTCGCCCTTTATCTCAAAGAAATGCTTGTCGTTATGGTATATGACTCCCATCAAACGCCAGAAGTCGTTCTGCCAGTTAGGGTAAAAGAAATCCATACTCCAGCGTTTCTTCTGCGGAGGGAAACTGCCGAGCATGAGAATTTTTGCATTCTTTGGCAAGAATGGCTCTAAAGGGTGTTTCTCAGTTACGGACATATCGTCTTAACGGGTATTGGATAAATTCTGAATTCAAAGATAAACATTTTACCAGACAGATGCATGTCTTTTCCCGTTTTTACCATGCAAGGGAAAAGTTTTTTGAACGAAAGGCACTGCAATGCAGAATATATGTGCTATATTGCGCATGCTTTCGGCAAGGTGCTGAGCAGGTATAAAATTAAAGGTAATAATCCATTATTGCAAAAAATGATACCTCAGCTTTGTTGTCATATCGACCGCATGGGAGATATCTCTAAAAAGCAGAGATTTCTCGTCGATTTGCTCTGTCGGAATGACAGACTAATCGGGTAATAGTGTTGTTGTAAATTCAATTATTATGGAGCAAAAGAAAAGAATTGTGGTGTTTACGGGCGCGGGTGTCAGTGCTGATAGCGGTATAGCGACTTTCCGCGATGCAGACGGCCTTTGGGCGAACTACCGTATCGAGGAGGTGTGTACCCCCGAGGCTCTGAAAAACAATAGGGCAAAGGTCATTGAATTCTATAATTTACGCCGTAAGGAGTCGCTCACAAAGAAACCCAACGAAGGGCATATTGCCATTGCTGCGATGGAAGAGTGGGCCGATGTATGTGTTATAACCCAGAATGTCGATAACTTGCATGAGCAGGCCGGCTCGACGCGTGTGGTGCATCTGCATGGCGAGCTTATGAAACTGCGCTCCGAGAAGGACCCCAATCTTATATACGATATCAATGAAGGGTGGGAACAGAGCCTTGATGAGCGTGGCGAGGACGGTGCGCTGTTGCGTCCGCATATCGTATTCTTTGGTGAGGATGTGCCGATGTTTGCTTTGGCAAGCAGAATTGTGGAACAGGCCGATATCCTTATCGTTGTGGGTACATCGTTGGCTGTATATCCTGCTGCATCGCTGGTATATTATGTGCGTGACAGGCAGGTACCTATTTACCTTATCGATCCGGGAACACCTGATACATCAATGATACGTAATCCTTTGACACACATAAAGGAACGTGGTGCAGTAGGCGTTCCGCAGTTGGTGGAAAAATTGCGTGAGGAGTTGAAATGAGAATTCCGTAAAAGAGGTTTATTGTTTTGCCTGCATCTCGTACCGCTGTATCATCATTATAGGGTTATAGGCACGTTTAACCTGTCGCAGGCCGGGGTCGCCAAGGTCCTCTTCGCGGTTTGCATATACGAGCTCTGGGTGCTGGGAGAGTATGTCGTTGACAAACAATCGGTTTATGGCTTCGCTTGCTCCGGCAATCTCATGGTTTGCCTTTTCGATATGTACGAACAGTGTGTCCCCGAATATCTCGCCGAGTGTAAAGGCTGCTATCTTTCCGTCGATATACAACACGCCTGCCGGCTGTTTGTATTTCAAAAGGTTTCTTACGGTTGCCATGCATTGCCAGTGTTCATAACAACGCATGTTCTCCTCGCGGTTATGCTGGCACTCCCTGTTTTCGGCAAGGAATCTGACAACGCTGTTTATTTCGTCGTCGCTGCATCTGTGATATATGTAGTTGGGCTGTTCTGTGATGAATTTGTTGTATCGGTTACGCTTTTTGTTCAAAGCCTTTCCTTGTAGTGTCGCGAGCTTTTGTATGTCATATACATAATCGCTCCAGTTCTCCAATTCGTTACAGGTGTAATCGGGCAAAACCTCTTGTAACTCTTCAACGAATTCCTGTGGTACGGCTGTGAGGCATAGCTCTTTGCCTGTTTCGTTGCAGTATGCCTGCAATAACGGAATTGATTCCTTGAATTTCATCTTACCGACAGGTGCAAGGAAGGCTTCGCTTTGCATGTCGCTCTGCGACTTGCACGAAATGAACAGTGTGCCGTTCTCGATGGCATACTTGTAGTCCATGAATCTTGCCCACATGACAAGGTTGCCGGGTGTGTAGTCGCATGAACGTGTGTGCTGCTCTTTGGCAAAAGGCAACAACTCTTCTACGGCTTCTATTGTAATCGGTCTGAAATCCAACATGAATTTGTTCTTATATTATAATTCAAGCTCCGGCATGCCGGAGCTTGAATGTTATTTCTTGTCCATGTCCTCAGCTTGTGGACGTGGCTCTTTCTTTGCGAGTTTTACAATGTTATAGACATATTCGCTCATCCAAGCCTGTGAGTAACCGAGCTTCTCCCTGTAGTTGCGTATAGAATACACGGTGCGGAATGTAGCTTCGTCCTTCCAGTTGTTCTTTGTGAGTATGTCGTTTATCACTTGCTCTGTCATACCGCGCAACAGCTTGTGCATGAATCCGGGAACGCGGAACTTCCATTTCATGAGGTTGCCTACAAGCATCATCAGGTCGTTGCTGAATCCCTGGAATGCGAAGAGGTATGGCTGAACGTCCTGCATCTTCTTACAGTTCTTTTTGATTGACAGGTCAATCTCCTTGAAGAAAATCTCGTCCATGCCGTAAAGCTGCTCGAGCATCTTTTTGCAACGGCCACGCTCTGCAACGCCGAGTTTGTTGTTCTGTGTCGCAACTTTCAATGTGCGCTTGAATGTAGCAAGGTCGGGCAACATGCCGATGTTTGTTATACCAAGGTTTGCAGCCAATACCGACTGGTAATATACGCGGATAAGAGTCATGAAATCCTCCATGCCGCCAACGCGGCTACCGCTATCCTTTTTTTTGAAAAAATTGAAAAGTCCCATCTTGGAAAATATGTTTTAATTATTTCTTTTTAGCATTTCTTTCTCTCTTGATTCTCTCCTGCTCTTCGAGCAATTTTCTTTGCTGCTCCTGTAGCGCCTCAAGACGTGAAATCATGTTTGTCTGTTTCTTGGGGTTGTTCTTGTTGCTTTCGGCGTATGTCTCCATTTTCTTGAGCAGTTCATCATCTTTTACGGCTCTTCTCAAGTATATAAATATGAATACACTTACCAATGTCGAAACGAAGTAGTAGAAGTTCAAGCCCGAAGAGTAGTTGTTGAACATGAAGAAGAACATTACCGGCATGAGGTACATCATCCAACGCATGATTTTCTGCTGTTGCTCCATTTCGGGGCTTCCACCCATTGAAGGCTGCATCTTGCTTGTGTAGTATGTGTTCAGAATCTGTGTTACACAGAACAACAGGCAGAAGAGGCTTATGTGGTCACCAAGCAACCATATATGTTTGTCCCAGCTGATGATTGCATCGTAAGCCGAAAGGTCGCTTGCCCATAGGAAACTCTGCTGGCGTAGCTCAATTGAGTTTGGCACGAAGTTGAACAGCGCAATGAATACAGGCATCTGAATGAGCATAGGCAGGCAGCCGCCCATAGGGCTTGCACCATACTTCGAGTATAGCGCCATTGTTTCCTGCTGCTTCTTGAGCGCATCCTCCTGTTTTGGATATTTCTTGTTTATCTCATCGACATAAGGTTTCAATGCACGCATTTTTGCCGATGAAATGTATGATTTCTTTGTGAACGGGTAAATGATGGCTTTTACAATCAATGTAAGCAGGATAAGTACAATACCCATGTTTAGGCCGAGGCTTGAAAGACCGTCGAACAGGTACATGATGAAGTAACGGTTTATCCAGCGTACGATAGGCCAACCAAAGTATATGATTTCCTCCAATTCGAGGTCGTTGTCGGGGGCTATGGCCAAGTTGCTGCTTTCGCGCAATGTGCTGAACTTGTTAGGACCATAGTAGAACTGTATCGCTGTAGGCTGCTTGCCTGTTGGATCAAATGGTGCTGTCATGGTCGCAGAAAAATCCTTGAGCATGTTCTCGCCCTTTTCTATTACCTTTGAATTGAGCTGAACATTGTTGAACTCCTCGCCCGAAATCATTATGCATGAGAAGAACTGGTTCTTGTATGCAATCCAGCTTATAGGCTCTTCGAACTTTTCGCTGTCGTCTTTCATTTCGCTCAAGTAGTCCGAATCGTCATCAACAGGCTTATATGTGAGGCTTGTATAACGTTGCTCAAAGTCGTAACCCGGCTCCTGCTGGCGTGCAAGCTGTTTCCAATCAATCTCAATATCCTTTTTGGTGCTAAGGATGTCGTCCATGTTGTGTGCATCAATGAAAAGGTCGAGCATGTAGCTGTCATGACGCAACAAGTATTTGAAATCGATGTACTTGTCGGCTGTGAATGCAAGGCGCATTGTTACAGAACTGTCGGTCTGCTCTATAGGAGTAGAGTAGAGCATTGCGCTGTTTATGTTCTTGTAGCCCTGTTTGCTCTCGAACACGAAATTGAGAGTGTTGTTGCCGAGCTCGTCGTTGCTGCTCTTGAGTCTGTCGTTGCTGTCGAACAATACGACATCGCCGTCATTCTGGTCCTTATAGTCTTTCAGGGAAACCGATGTTACGCGGCTGCCGAGTGACGAGATGTTTACATTTATCTTGTCATTTGACAAAACGACTGTTTCGTTCTTGCCATTGAGGACATTGAAAAACAGGTCGGTAGTGTCATTCTTTTGTTTCTCGATTTCAGCGAGTCTTGCCTCTTCGGCCTTCTCCTTCTCAAGCTCCTTTATCTTTTCAACAAAAGCGATAGAGTCCTGACGGTGTTTTTGTGCTTCGAGGTCGGCCTGACTTGGCTTGTTGAGACTGAAGTAACCTATCAATACGATACCGATAAGTATATATCCGATAATACTCTTTTTATCCATGTTTCAATTATGAGTTTTATGTGTATTAGTCAATAAAATGTAAAAATCGTGCGAAGATAATAAAAATAACTGTAAAAAGCCCTGTTTGCATTTGTAAAAAACGTGGTAAATGCATTTTTGTAGTTAAATTTATATTTCTTTTGTAAAGAGGTTAAAAATCCTTATCTTCGCGAAAAATTTTTTATCAAAACAAAATATTATGAGAACAAAATTACTTCTTTTTATGTTGATTTCTTTTATTGTTACAGGTGCTAAGGCACAGAACAATCAGGAAATCGTGGACTATTACAATTTGAAAATAGACGAACTCGTTGGCAAATGGCAGACTATTTCTGATGATTACGATGAAGAGAAAACCAACCCTGTCTATGCAAAGGTAATGACTACTCCTGTTCTTTACAATTCAGTTATAGACAAGGCTTTCAATGCTGAGGCTGACGAAGAGAACAAAGAAGCCCTTGATATGGATGAAAAACGTAGCGAGGTAATCGACAATCTTATGCTCGATTTCTACAAGGAGGCTCCTGCTCTCGTTGAAATGACCGAAAACGAATTGCGCAGCGAAAAGTCGGTAATCGAGTACAAGCCCGAAATTGCCGGTTTGAACCTGAAAATCAATCGCGGATTTATGCCGGACGATGTTGTCGGTGGCATGAAGACTACAGTTGTAAAGCCTAACTATTGGAAATTCTCAGGTCGTACATCTTTGACCTTTACACAGAGCTTTATCTCTGACAACTGGTATCAGGGTGGTGAAAAGAACTACTATGCAATGCTTGCAACAATCGACCTCGACCTCAACTATGACGATCAGGACCGTTTGAGCTGGACAAACCACTTCGATTTCGATCTCGGTTTTGCTACATATTTGCTCGATGCTGACAAAAATAAGCTCGGTCTCAGAACAAACACCGATAAAATGCGCTTGGAGTCAACACTCGGTTATAAATTGGTGAAATCACTCGACATCGCGGCTAAAGTTAAGGCTGAAACACAGTCTTTGCCTTACCACGATGCATCAGAGAATCTGGTTTCAGCATTCAGCTCTCCTCTTGATGCCAATGCTTCTCTCGGTTTCAACTACAAACCAGATCTCGGTAAGTTCAAGATTGAGGTTTACCTTGCTCCGTTCTCAGGTTTCAACTTCCGTTATGTATCTCGTGACAAATTGGTAGATACTTATCTTCCTGTAGAAAGAGAGGGAAAACACTTTAACTACGACTTCGGTACACAGCTTGTTGTTACAATTCCAACATATCAGTTGACATCGTTCCTCGATGTTTACTCACGTCTTGAGTATTATACCGACTATCACAGAGTATTCTTCCAGTGGGAAACAAAGTTCAATGTTGCTCTCAGCAAGTACTTTACAGCATCATTGATGTTGAATACACGTTATGACGACAGTGTAGCCAAACATGAAGAGTGGAAACTCTGGCAGTTGAAGGAACTCTTCACACTCGGTGTTGCCTACGCTTGGTAATTCCGGCTGTCAAAACAGTTGAATTAGTATAAACAATACATAACATACCTTATGATTTTCAGTTCAATGTTTCCTGTTACGGATCCGACATGGATATTCTTGGGTGTGTTATGTATTGTCCTTTTTGCACCTCTGTTGTTCAATAAGTTGCGAATGCCGCATATCATCGGTATGATATTGGCAGGTCTTCTTATCGGTCCTAACGGGTTGAATATCCTTGAACGCGACAGCAGCTTCGAACTCTTTGGTAAGGTCGGACTCTATTACATAATGTTCCTTGCCAGTCTTGAGGTGAATATGCAGGAGATGAAGCAATCAAGGAATGGTGCTCTCTTAATGGGTCTGGCGGTCTTTGCCATACCTATAATCCTGGGATTTTTTGCCAATAACTTCATACTCGAATACGATTTCATTGCCTCCTTGCTGTTGGCAAGTATGTATGCGTCATATACACTTATATCCTATCCTATTGTGGCGCGTTACGGTCTTTCGCGTCTGCGATGTGTGAACTTTGTTGTCGGCGGAGCCATGATAACAGATACTCTAACCCTGTTCGTGCTTGCAATAGTTGCCGGAACGTTTACGGGAGAGGCCGACGCATGGTTTGTCGTTTTCATGTTATTGAAACTGCTTGCCATAGCGGCGATAATAATTTTCGTTTTCCCGAAAATTGCACGTTACTTCTTCCGCAATTACAACGATAGCGTAATCCAGTACATCTTTGTAATGGCGATGCTCTTCCTGGGTGCAGGGATGATGGAACTTGCAGGTATGGAGGGTATCTTGGGAGCATTTATCACAGGTCTTGTCCTCAATCCTCTTATTCCTCACTCGTCGCCTTTGATGCGTCGTATCGACTTCGTCGGTAATGCGATATTCATTCCCTATTTCCTTATAGGTGTGGGAATGATGATAGATATACGCGTGCTCTTCAACGGTGGAGGCTCACTTTTGGTTGCAGGTGTTATGATTGCTACAGCCTTGACGGGTAAGTGGCTTGCATCGTTACTTGTGGCACGTCGTTACCGTATGACGTGGAATGAACAGGGACTTATGTTCGGATTGAGCACCTCGCAGGCGGCCGCTACTCTTGCTGCTGCATTTGTCGGTCATGGAATAATCCTTGATGACGGCTCACGTCTGCTCAATGACGATGTGCTTAACGGAACAATTCTGCTTATTCTCGCAACATGTATTGTCAGCTCTATAATATCCGACAGAGCATCGCGTAAGCTCATTGTATCGGGTGCTGTACTCAATAAGCCGTCGGGCACATCATCAAAGAAAACACTTATAGCCCTTGCCAATCCGGGTATGGTTGACAAGTTGATGGATTTGGCTCTTCTTGTCCGTAAGGAGAACAGCACCATTCCGTTGTCGGCCATTACGGTAGTGCTTGACGAAGACGAAGCGCAGCAGGCCGGTGCTACAAAGCTGCTTGATAATGCAGCCAACATCGCTGCGTCTGTGAATGTGCCTTTGCTCACAAAAATGCGTCTGACAACCAACCTTGCGCACGGTATAGTGCATGAGGTCAAGGAGAACGACTATCGTGAACTTATTCTTGGTTTCCACAAGCGAGAAACGGCCAATGATAGTTTCCTTGGCAATGTGTTGCCCGAGGTGCTTAACGCGGTCGATTGTCAGGTGGTTATGGCGCGCATGAACATTCCTTTGAACACTGTCCGTACAATACATATCACATTCCCTGCCAAGGCTGAATATGAAGCCGGCTTTGCCTATTGGGTAGAGGAAACGGCACGTATGGCAAGTGGGTTGGATTGCAGAATAATGTATCATGGTCACCCTGATACAATGAATAAGATAAAAGAGCTGCTGAAGGAACTCTCTCCTGTCGATGCGCAGTTCTTTGAAACAGACGGTGGAAACGACCTCAAACGTCTTTCAAAAATCATTAAGGAAGACCACCTGCTTATTGTTGTCAGCGCACGTCGAGGTTCGATATCGTTCCGTCCGTCGCACGACCATATCTTTGTGCAGCTCCAACGCGATTACCCGAATACGAGCGTCTTGCTCATCTATCCTAACGGCTATAAGGTCGAGGGTGGAGAAACGCACTGATTGTTTAATTAGATATTACTCTTTTATTTATTATGAAAAAGCTTTTTTCTTTTTTATTTGTTGCCATAATGGCAATTGGTGTTAATGCTGGCAATGACAACAAGGATGTAACAGAAGCTCCTTACAAGGTTGGCGATTACTATAATGACGGCACTAAAGAGGGTGTTGTATTTGTCGTTTCTGATGATGGCATGCATGGAAAAATCGTAAGTCTTGGCGAATGCGAGGTAATGTGGTCTAATCAAAGGCCTATGAATAAAACTGTCGGTGCAAAATCTGCCGATAATGGTATGAGCAATATGAACAAGGTAAAGGAACAGGCAGATTGGGAAACTTATTTTCCTGCTTTTGCATGGTGTGCATCTATGGGCGAAGGTTGGTATCTTCCTGCAAAGGATGAAATGAATGTAATCGCTCAAAATAGAAATATAATAAGCAGTAGATTAAATGAAAAAGGATATGGCGTAATCCTAAACGAGGGTTACTGGACATCTACAGAAATTGACTTGTCTGCTGCGTGGTTTGCCCGTTTGAATGGCGGCCGTAGCGGCAATTACTTTAAGAATCGTGTAGGCTATGTACGTGCCGTGTCTGCTTTTTGATTTGGAATTTTGATGTTATAAACAGGCCGCCCCATGGGGCGGCTTTTGTTTTAATTGTAATCTCCTGAAAGCGGCTGAAGGAGAATCCTTTTCTGTGTAAATGTGCTGTTGCCTAATAGGTTTGTAGCTCTATTTGAACTTGAGTACTCCGCCTTCAACAATATCCTTGTGCGATATTGTGGTGCCTTTTACGCACTTGTCGTTGAGGTAGGGCTTGATGGGCTTTTGAGATTTCTCCTTCTTGTAGTCGTCGAAATGACAGACAATAGTAAATACATTTCCATTTGCAAGATGCAGTTTTACCTTATCGAATAGCGGTATGCCAAGTTCGTACTCGCCACCGCAAGGGTTTACAGGGTAGAATCCCATTGCGCTCATCACATACCAAGCCGACATCTGTCCGCAATCTTCGTTTCCGCAAATGCCGTCGGGGCTGTTGCGATAAAGCTCGTTCATAATCTGCGAAACGTATTGCTGTGTCTTTTCGGGTTTACCTATCTTGTTGAACAGGTATGCCACATGGTGGCTCGGCTCGTTACCGTGTGCGTATTGTCCTATCATGCCGGTGCTGAATATAGGCAGGTCGGCATTCTCGGCAGGGGAGTAGCTGAACATGCTGTCGAGCTTCTGTTCAAAGGTCTCTCTGCCCATCAGTTCAATGAGCCCTTCTATATTGTGCTGAACGCTCCACATGTAATGCCATGCGTTGCTTTCACAAATATGTTGGGTGTATTCGTCGGGGTTGAACTCCGGTTGGAACTCTCCCTTGCTGTCGCGCGGCTGCATGAAGGTGCTACCCGGGTTGTACTGGTTACGCCAATTCTCCGCACGGCGGTAGAACACTTCTGCAATGCTGTCATGTCCCATTGCCTCAGCCATACGCGCAATGCAGTAATCATCGTAGGCATATTCGAGAGTGCGCGACATGGCCCAATTGTCGGCATTATACGGGTCTGTAACGTTGTATGGGACATATCCATTCTCTTTGTAAAAGCCTATTCCGCGATACTCGTCGCAATTGGCTGTTGCAATGCATGCATCGAGAGCCTTTTCTGCATCGAAGCCGCCTATACCCTTAAGGTATGCATCGGCAATGACGGGAACGGAGTGGTAACCTATCATCATATCCGTTTCGCTTCCCCACATATTCCATACGGGTAGTCTGCCGTGCTGTTCGTAGAAGGCGATGAATGAGTTTATCATGTCATCAACTCTCTCCGGGGTAGTCAGAGTATATAGGGGGTGTGCGGTGCGGAATGTGTCCCAAAGCGAGAATGTGGAATAGTTCTGCCACTCATCGGCTTTGTGATTCTTGCCGTCTGCGCCTCGGTATGTGCCATCGACATCGCAGTAGAGTGTCGGGGCAATCATTGTACGGTATAGTGCGGTATAGAAACATGTGCGTTGGTCTTCTGTTCCGCCTTTTACCTCTATCCTGCCCAATTCATTGTTCCATTTTTTGCGTGTCTGTGCGCGGTAACGGTCAAAGTCGTTGTGCGGTGCTTCTGCGGTCAGGTTCTTTTCCGCTCCCTCGAGGCCTGTACCCGAAAGGGCTGTTACTACTGTAAGTTCCTTGCTCTTGTCAAGGACAAAGGTCATCTCTATGACACCCGGTTTCATCCAAATGTTTCCGTCGCGTATAATCATTTCGTTGTCACATCTGTATGTGGCTATAGGACGTGAAAAACGTGTTCTAAAATATACCTCTTGTCCTCTTGCCCAGCCGTTGGAGTGACGGTAGCCCTCAATTGTGAAGCTGTCCACAATGGCAAAGTGTGTGTCGGTGGTGGCGTCCCAATTCATGGCTTTTGCAAGGTTTAGCAGGACTGTAGCCGTGTCGGTGGGGAATGTGTATCGCTGTACTCCGCAACGTTCTGTGGCTGTCAGCTCTACGTCAATGCCGTAGCTGTCGAGATGTACTCTGTAATATCCTGCTTCGCACTCCTCGCGTTCGTGGCTGAACATGGAATGTACCCCCAAAGGCTTGTCGGCCTTACGCAAAGGATATGTCACAGGCAGGAAACTGATGTCGTAAAGGTCGCCTGCTCCTGTACCGCTGAGGTGTGTGTGGCTGAACCCTGCAATGGTGCTGTCCGGATAAAAGTAGCCTGCTATTCTGTCCCATCCCGGTAAACCGTTGTCTGGACTTAACTGCACCATACCGAATGGTGCTTGTGCTCCGGGATATACGTTGCCTTTGTAGTCGGTGCCTATTAGTGGGTTTACAAGTGATGCGTAATCTTCTTTTTCCAAAAGAGAGCATGCACTGAAGAGTGCTGTTATTATTAGTGTTGCGAGTGCTTTTTTCATGTTTCTCTGTTTCGATAGTGCAAAAATAGCAAAAAAGAGAAGCATCGCTTCTCTTTTTCCTAATTTTTGACAACGCAAACTTTTCGCAACCCACGCGGTGCAATCTTCGTCTGCACTTCGCGCGACCTATAGTTGCTTGCGTTGTTTGTTCCACTTTTGACAACGCAAAATTTTCGCAACCCACGCGGCATGAGCGTTGCCCATGCTGCGCGTGACTAATTGCTGTTTGCGTTTTTCTTCCTTTTGACTTAATTGCAGTTGCTTTCGCAAGCACCACCCGCGCGGTGCAATCTTCGTCTGCACTTCGCGCGACCTATAGTTGCTTGCGTTGCAATCGCCACCCGCGCGGTGCAATCTTC
>JAGCLA010000023.1 GCA_017647225.1 Bacteroidaceae bacterium
AAATGACAAGCATCATACACTCCTTTCTCGTCGTTTTGATAGAACAGAGGATGGCAAACGAATTCATTTTGCATCTGCAATGACACTGCTCGGGTTAAATGATGGCGACAACGCTACAACAGGACACGGATATATTGACATTGTTGATTTTATCATAAGCGGTTGTACCGATGTTGATGCGAACTTGCGAGAGTTGTTCCGTCGAGTTGCGTTCAATATATGTGTCGGCAATAGCGACGACCATTTCCGCAACCACGGTTTTCTGCTCACTGCAAAAGGTTGGACCCTTTCGCCTGCATACGATATGAATCCAACGCTGAATGACCATCAAAGTTTGCTAATTAACAGCAAAACCAACAAAGCCGACCTATCAATTTTGCTCAACTCGTGCGATGAGTATATGCTCACCTCAGAGGTTGCCATGGGCATAATCAACGAGGTTGTAACAGCTGTTAAGGATTGGCGAATATTAGCAAATAGATTAGGTATCACCAAACGAGAAATGAGTTTGTTTGAAGGTGTGTTAGATAATAGGATAGATGCTAATTGATAGCCTTCAATATAGCATCTTTTAGTATATTTTACATCTACCAAAGTACATATGATAACGATATATCTAGATAAACAAGTCTTTAGTCATTTATTTAATGCAAGAGAGGAAAAGTATTCGCTCTTACGTGATAAGATATTATCTCATAAGGACGAATTTATCTTCTTTTATTCAAATGCGCATTTATTTGATTTGCAAGATGATAAAACCGACATTAAATATGCAGAAATGGAGTTTATGCAATCTATTGTTGATGGGAATAGATTAATCTATGAGTTTCCTAGACAAGAAGTGATGAAACAATCTCCACGTGAAGCCTTTGAAACTGTTGGTAAGGTAGGAGATTTTTCATGGCTTGACAATTTTGATGTTTCTCAACTAACAGATGAACAACTGAATGCAATAAATAACATTGTTGATATTAGCATTAAGGATTTAAAAGGTGAACTGGATTTTAACTGGTTGACAAATAGAATACCGATTTCGGCAAATGAGTTGCAAGTAGATGTGCCAATTTTTAAATCTCTAATGAATTTTATAGCATATAATTTTTACGAAAATAAGAATGCTTATAAACAGGTACGAGATAATACTATAGCGAGATATAACCCTAAGGAGATTAAAGCGAATGGAGAAGATGTATTCAATGAGCAATTGTCATCGTCGCCACTAGGATTGTCGTTTATAGAGACAATTAAAGCAACTTTGGCTCAAACAGGCTTGTCTTCTTCAGATTCAGCAATTGTCTATTATATGTCTTATATGTTACTTGATTTATTCGGAGTGAATAAAGAAGCTCGAAAGAAAGTTAAGTTTCAAAATATGCAAGCAGATTGCTGTCATAGTTTTTTCGGCTCTTATTGTGATTGCATAGTCAGTGATGATGAAGGACTACGCCTCAAAAGTAAAACATTATATAAGTTGTTTAATTTTGGCACCAAGGTGTATTCAATAGATGAGTTCATCGAAAGATTCGATGAGGCAATTAATAATAACAAGAAATCTGGTCGTAAATATTTTGATGAAATTTTTAACGATTATATTGCAAGACAAATACTAAGAACAGAAATAACACCAGAGCATACTTTAACTTATTTGAATACATCTAATAAATTCTTCGGATACTTTAATTGTATGATAGAAAGAAAATCAGACAATGAAACGGTTATAATTCTTCATAAGAATAACGATTTAAATCAGCCTATGCTTGTCAGAGAAATAGAAATCATAGTCAACAGGGTGGTTAAAGTATTTAATGATATGGGGGCAAATTTTACATTATTTGATGAAGCAGTGGAACTTCCTCAATTGAAGGCTGATAACTGGAATAGAATATTAGTACTAAATGATGCGGATATTTGCTTAACCAAATTCAAAGAGACTCCAAAGCTATGCTTATGGATTAAGTTGAAACAGCCAATAATATAACATTCAAATATGTAAGGTGAGGATTCCGAACTGAGGTGTAGCAAAATTTTAGTGCATCCGCTTGTATTTCAAAATAAAGCAGTAACTTCGCATCAAAGTAGGAACTCAACTCTGCGAGACACTGCAAAATGGTTCAGAATTTAGGTGGAGCAATAGCGGGAGATTACGTTTGTTGCTATTCTTTAACGCAAAGATATAGAGCCATTTAGAAATGAAACTCATTTTCCGGTGGCACCACTTGAAAAACTCCCAAAACGTTCTAAAACAACGATTTGGGAGTTTTTCTTTTGTCAAAAATCGGCACTTTGGATGCAAAATAAAGCAGTTTAGTGTGTTATTCATGGACATTTTTTGGATCCCTCAAAAATGCACACTAATTGCATCATATTTCGCTATTTTTCAATATCTTACAGCGATTTCAACTACCCATTACCCGGCGATTTTGTCGGGTATTTTCGTCTATTCGTGTCCATTTTTGTGTACACAAGAAATTTTTCACTTTCTCTCAACCCAATTTTCATAACTTCTCCCTATTCTTTCAAAGAGCCACTATTTACAGCGGCTACTAAACTTACAGAACTATGCAAAAGAGCACATTTTCAGTTAATTTCTTTGTGCGCCGCACGCGACAAGGAAAGAATGGCGAAACACCAATCATTATGCGTATCACCGTAAATGGTAGATACGCCGAACTCAGCACACAACGCCGAGTACTTGTTGAGCAGTGGAGCCAGAGTCGTTGCTGCGCCACGGGCAAGACCGCTGTGACATTGGAGATAAATCGCCACCTCGACAATCTGCGTAGCAAGGCGAGCGAGGCACATCAGAACTTCCTTGCCGAAGATGGCTATGTAGAGCCACTTACTATTAAAGAGTTCTTAATGGACAGACACTACCGCAATCGTCTATTCTTTGAGGTCTTCGAAAAGCATAATGCAAAGATGCATACGCTTATCGGCAAGGAGTACGACCGCACAACCTACCACCGTTATATGCTATGTCTGCGCTACTTCCGAGAGATGATGGCAACCAAAACAAAGGCTGCTGATTTCCCAATCAAAAACCTCAACCACGAGCTAGTCCGTAGTTTTGAGCACTTCCTGAAAACCAAGAAAAGAGTATCGCAAAATACGATGATTCGCTATATGAACTGCTTGAAGAAGGTTACAAACCTTGCGCTCGCCAACGGTTGGATAATCGCCAACCCCTTTGGTGGCATTAAGTACGCCGAGAAGAAGGTGATGCGCGAATATTTGACGATGTCCGAAGTAAATCGCCTACGCGAGAAGGTGTTTGATATTCCGCGCCTCGATATGGTTAGAGATATTTTTCTATTCTGCTGCTACACAGGGCTTGCCTATATTGATGTACATAACCTCCGACCCGAGAATATCACCGAGGATGCGAATGGTCGTAAGTGGATACACAAACAGCGAGAGAAGACCGATGTGGAGTTTTATGTGCCGTTGCTTGACCTTCCGTTGCAGATAATCGAGAAATACAAGAATCATCCGCTGTGCAAGTTGCGTGGAACGGTACTGCCCGTCTATGCCAATCAGAAGATGAATTCCTATTTGAAAGAGATTGCGGACTTCTGCGGGATAAAGAAGCACCTGACCATGCACATTGCCCGCTACACTTTTGCAACAACCATTACACTGGCAAACGACGTAAAACTCGAAAATGTATCGAAAATACTCGGTCACACCTCAACTCGAATGACCCAGCACTACGCCCACGTGATGAACGAAACCCTCGCAAGGGAGATGGATAAGATTGCAAGTATTGTGGATATTTCTCCTCAAACGAAGTAAGTGTTAGATGACATTTGTGGCTTTTGCCTGATAAAACTTGCATATTTGAAAGATAGTTCTTATATTTGCATTAAATCTTTCACATATGACAGATAAACAGAAGATAGGCAGGGATCTAAAAAGATACCTAAAGTCGGAAATGGTAAAGCGAGGTATAAGCGGAGAAGACTTGGCGGAATTGCTTAGTCAGAGTGGCAGTGAATATTCTCGTTCAAGTATATATAGCAAGATGAGCCGAGGTACTTTTAGCGCAACTTTTTTTGTCCAAAGTCTCTTGGCTATCGGTTGTGATAACATAAATATCAACGACATCGTATCCAATGAAAAATAGTATAAGAAAGATTTCGCAACTGCTATTAGATGCAATGAACGAACAGGTTTCGCTGGAATTTATTCGCAGAGTTAGTTCGTTTGTTTCCATTATGTGTTTTAGCTTATATTTGAATAGAGGTAATAGGCGCTTGATGCATGCGAGTGGTATAATTAATGCTTGCGAATGGATACCAAAGGATTTGCTATCTGACTATCAACACATTGAGGGTTTGCTTAGTAAAGATGTTTCTGAATCCATCTTGCAATTGGTTGGGCAGATCTGTGAAAACTGCAATTATGACAAGAATATAATTTCTTGGGTATATCAGTATCTGAAAAAAGACATTGCTAGTGTTGCGTATGGTAAAATAGGCAAGAACAGCAATAAGTTGGAAGGGGATGACATCCTGGTTACAACGCAGTTCTTTACCGATGATTATATGGTCGAGTTTCTTGTAGACAAGGCTTTTCAGGAGAATTATCAATGTATCGACAAGGTTGTTTTGGTAGATCCAGCCTGCGGAGGTGGAAACTTTTTAACATATGCATTTGAGAAATTCTATAAATGGTATACTGTCAATACTAAACTTGATGCAAACGAAATAGTAGACACAATTTTAGCCAAACATCTTGTTGGATATGATTTAGATGTGCATTTGGCTAAGATAACAGCATTGTCACTGTATGCTATGGCATATAGCAAAACGGCAGATGTAAATGCGCATGTTTATGTTTTTGGTGGAGGCAATGATGCTTTAGGTTATCTTGGACACAAAATACAATCTACGAGAGTAGGAAGTGTAGATTACAATAACTTCATAAGTCGTGCATATAAAAATGACATGCATATAGTTTATGCTACAAATCCCCCATTTATGGGAGCTAGAGATATGTCTAAGGAGCTTAAATCGTATTTGAGAGAGCTGTACCCAAGTAGCAAGAGTGATTTATGTGTAGCTTTTTTGCTGAAAATGTTACGAGAACTACGCGAGGGTGATATGATTGCTACTGTATCTCAAAATGGATGGTTAAATCTCTCCTCTCTAAAACACTTTAGGGAAGAGTTGTTGGAACATTATTGTATATATGATTGCGTGGATTTGGGGAGCAATGCATTTGCTGAAATTAATGGAGAAAAAACCAATATTGTATTATGCACATTCGGTTTAAAATGTGATAAAAGGACCAGTAATTTTTACAACCTAAAGGGTATCACTTTAAAAGACAAGATGAGCAAGATTAGAACGTCTAATATTATTGCGATTCCGATTAATTGCGATTCATTTAGACAAAATAGTTCATCTGAAATTTGCTATGAACTAGAGGAAGGCTTTGCACATCTAAAGGACCTCCCAGAATATGGTAGTTTTGCAAGATGTATGCAGGGATCATCTACTGGCGATAACAACACCTTTGTCAAGTATTTATGGGAGAGGGTTGATGCCCCAGAAGACTGGCGTCCTGTTAGCAAAGGCGGTGGTTATAGCAAATGGCATGGTTTAAATTATTACAAGGTAAGATGGGGTAAAAATGCCGAACTGATAAAAAATAATCCAGGTAGTGCTGTTCGCAATGTTGACCAAATTGAATATACCGATTTCGTCTATAGCGATACTGGAACTTTGGGACTTAATGTGCGCAATCTCGAGCCAAAGCAGGTATTTATTGCCTCAGGACCGGGTATCATTGCTCATACAGGTAAAAAGCTATGCCATATTGGATTTCTTAATTCTAAAATTGCAACCTTTTTACTAAAAGCACGTAACCCTAAATTTACTATTAGTGCAGGATATATCAGCAGCTTGCCGATACCAAGTAAAATACTATCTTCTGCTACTATTGAATCATTAGTGAAGAGATGCATGGAGCAAAAAGCAACTTATTTATCGTGCAAACTCCCTAATTCTGAGTTTAGGTATGATAACTATGCTCTAATTAATGATGTAAAGACTTATGTCTCAGATTGCGTTTTAAAGGACATGCTTAATGATTATAATAGATTTAGAGCAGAACGAGATATTGACACTATAATTATTAGAGCGTATAATTTCTCGCTAGGAACTCGCAAGCAAATAGAAGCTATAACAGGTAGAAAAATAGTTCATAGCAGACGTCGTGTTAGCGTGTCAGATATAGATCGCATTCTTTCTATTACGCTGAATGAAAATTGCCAATTTCAGAGCCGCAAAATCAATGGCTTTGTAGTTGGTAGCGAAAGTGTAATAGAATATATTAGTCACGAACTAAAAATGTCTCCAAAGATGGTTTACGATACCATTGTAAACAATATAGAAGAACTGGCTTTAACGAAGGAGTTATATAAACGAGATTTAGTACATAAAATCATATTACGGTTATTAAACATAGACATACGATGTGTCAATAATATAAAAGTTGATATTGACACCTTGAATGCTGACTTCAAAGAGAAATATGCAATTGTATATAATGAGTGTGCTGTGTCAAAATCAATGATAATTGATATTATATTACAACACCACACAAGATGCTTTATGAATAAACCAATAATAACAATTGAGGGTAGTAACATCATATCACTATAATTATGTATAATACAATTACAAATATATACGCAGATATTCTTGCTGAATACTTATCGGCAACTAAGCTGTATGCCTCTGATGTTGATCCTATTGTTATAAATAGAGCCAAGTTTGATACTAGAGTATTGATTATAGCAAGGGTATATGTCCAAAATAAAATAGGCAAACAAGTAAAGACTGATAAGGTCATAAAATGGCTCGAAACTACATTGCAGAAAGACAGCGTATTTGTTAAGTTAATTAATAAGGTACCATCGAATCTTGTAACTATTGCAGATCGATATATACTGCCTATTAATGATGAAAATTTAGGTGTTATATATGAGAATTTATTGGCGATTGAGACCAAAGGATATCATGTTGTTAAGGGTAGATATGACAGGAAAGCTCTAGGCAGTTACTATACCCCAATTGCATTAGCCAAAACTTTAGTCGAAAAGACCTTGCTGCAGTATGTAAACAACACATCTGTAAAAGCTTTGTTGTCTGCAAAAATAGCTGATTTTTCATGTGGGGCCGGAATTTTCTTAATAGAAGCATTAAGGTATATTTCAAAGTTCGCTGATAAATCACAAATTAAACAGTTTGCAAAAAATATTTATGCATATGATGTTGACCCGATTGCTTTAGAGATTGCATTATTGGGAGTACTGGATTATATTGAGGATTACTCTTTGTATGGAATGCTTAGCAATAATTTTCAGCATGCAAATTTCCTAATACATTCTAATAAGTCGCAAAGTGAAAAAATTATTCTTTCGCGAGATGGTTATATCTATCATCCAGAACTGGGATTAAATCCGAGCAAACTTCAGAAGTATGACATTGTTCTAGGGAATCCTCCATGGGAGAAGATACGAATAGAGGAGAAATCGTTATACCAACAATATATTACAGAAATTACAGATGTCAATTTTAAATTTGATCTGAAAGACTGCATTAAACGATATAGTAATATAAAAATAGACTCATATACATCTGAGTACTTACACCATTATAATGTGTGTAAAAATCAAATTAAGCATAATCCATTCTTTGCGGTTGCAAGCCATGGAGAACTTAATACATGCACATTGTTTACCTATGCAGCGTATCAATTATTATCACAGACTGGCGTTGTCGGATTAGTGGTAAAAAGTTCCATATTAACTTCCCCTATAAATAGGGACTTTTTTAAGGCCATTAAGCCTCACACTCAATATGTTTATGATTTTATAAACAAAAAGAAGATGTTTAATATTGACTGCCGAGAGCGTTTTAGTCTCCTTATTCTTAATAATCAAGCCTGTGATTGCATGTCTGTGGGGATGAATATATTGGATGTAGACACCATAGATGAGAATATATCTAAATTCTCTCATGACTTATTGGATATGTTAAATCCGGAAACTGGCATGCTTCCCAATATTGACTCGTCGGATGATTTATCTTTATTGATTGAAATATACAAGAACAATAAAGTATTTAGAACTGAATATCCCAATGTAAAATTTGGCAGACTTGTTCATCTAACCAATCATCACCAAGACATCAATAAAGAGAGCATTGATGATAATATACCTGTATATGAAGGAAAGTTTTTTAACATCTTTGACGGAAGATATTCAGGCTTTAATAATATCCCAAAAGCGGATCAATATAGAAGTAAAGCGACTTCTAAACCGTTGACGCCTCAGCAGAAAAATGATGGGGTGATTCCTCAGTCAAGATTTTTTATAAAAAAAACAAAGTGGATAGATTTATCAAAGCAATACGATAGCCCATATATGTTAGCTTGGCGTAGTTTGACATCTGCTAGCAACGCAAGAACGTGCATTGCTACAATATTGCCGTTTATGCCCGCATCTCAGTCTGTACAATTTTTAACTACAGAGTCAGCAGAGGACTTGCTATATATAGGATGTATATTTAATTCTGTTGTATTTGATTATATTGCCAAATGCAAATTGAGTGGTATTGATTTAACACAAACAATAGTTAATCAGATTCCTATTCCATCGTTGAGTAAAGCTCAAAACTATTATATAACAGTTGAAGGTGTGAAAAATAGCATTGATAAATGGTTGTTCCAAATAGCAAAACTATTGTTAATGGATGATGAACGCCTTAATACGTTATTAAAACCAATTGTAATAGAGGCTAATTTCTTGACGACATATACAAGAAAAGAGCTATTTGACATGTTGAATATATTAGCAATTATTTTGTATGACATATCACCTAATCAAATAAGTGTTATTCTTGCAAAGTTTAAAGATTATTCGTCGGAGAGTCAAATAGCACAATTCACTAAAAAATATACGGAATTACTTAGTAATTCCGTATGCTCTACCATTGCCATTTCCTCCGTATGCCCAATCTGAAGAATTCTCTTGTAAGACATCTCTATTAGATTTATCTACAATGTGGAGTTTATACTGATTTGCAGTTTCGGTTTTTGAAAATATTAATATCTTATCTTGAAATCCGCCTAAAGCACCAGCAACAGGACGAGATATATCTGTTAACTTAGAGCCATCATCTGATTCGCCTTTAAGTTGCATTCTCCAATTGCTATTACCCTCAGCATAAAATATTCTGTTATTGGTATATATGTTCCCATTGTACAAGATCTCAAAAGACTTATCTTCAGCTATATTGTTAGCATCTACACCGAAAAATTCAACACTTCCAAACTTGCGAATTCCATCTCTGCTACCTTTTTTAGATAAATCTAAGATGTTTCTTGAAGCACCTGTCATCATGCCTGTTTCTATCCACATACTTTGAGCCTCAATATCAAATGTCGATTGAAATACAGTGCTACTATCATTGTCGCCGACAACCACCTCTTCTTGCAGTGTCGGTTTGTATCCTTTAGGCGGTCTGGATATTTTAAGTTTCTTGAACTTTTCTATCACTTTGGCCTTGTCACCAATTTTTGCAGTTGCTTTCTTTTCTATCTCATTCTTTATAATGCGACTCTGACTTTCTGGCAAAACAATCTTATTTTCGACAAGCAAATCAAGGATTTCTTGTGTTAAAGGTTGGCAATAAGGAGCTACACCTGAGAGTATATCGTCATAATAGTCATATATATCAGACAAGAGCACATTGCCTTTATCATCGCCGTTTTCATATTCAATACACATAGATGATTCTATGTTTTGAAATAGTCCAGATGTGGTGAAGTTGGATGATCCAGTTAAAATAAGAGTCTTCTGACCCCCTTCGAAAATGTATATTTTGGGGTGATACACTATTGTGTTAGGGGAATACACAATATTTGCCGGAATAGCATTGTCGATTAACATTTGCAATGCTTCCTTTGATGTGCCATGTAAATCGACTCCTAAATATAGGTGAATTTTGCACCCGCGTTCTTTAAATGCAATTAATTCGTCTTTAATGTTATTAATACCGCCTGAACTAATGAAAGCCACAAATGCAGTTAACTTATTATAGCTATCATTTATTAATGCAGCTTTAAGTCGCTCTCCTGCAGCCTGTGATTTTCCATTATTTAGACCTTGGGCTATAAACTGAACTTCCATATTATGTAAAAATTAGTTATTACATTAATTCTCACAAATATACGAAATACTTTTTTCATTGTACTTACATTGTGAATAGTAAATTTTAGGCGGAGGTAATTTTTTTTCAAAAAATCTCACATTCTTCAAACTTCTCCGAAAACCACTCCTATTCTTAAAATAAAAAAGACTATGGTAATGGAATACATCGCAATTGACAAGGAACTCTACAATGAGATTGTAGCGACTGTCAGCACCGTATCGCAGGAGATTCGTGAGGAGTATAGTTTGTACCAAGAGAGCATTGGCTCGGAGTGGATTGAGAATGACGAGTTATCTCGTCTGTTGAGTCTGTCGAAACATCAGCTGAAAGGCTATCGTGGTCGTGGCCTGCTTGGCTATACGATGATTGGCAACAAGATTTACTACAAGCACCGTGAGGTTGAGAGATTTATCAAACGATATATAAACAGATAGCTATGGAATTAGTACAAGAAACAAATTGCCGAGCAATGCTCGATGAGTTGAGCACATTGAGTGACTACATTCGTGCGATGCGCACACACTACAAGCCGCAGATGAATGGCGAACGCTACTACACCACCGAGGAGGTGTGTCAGATGCTCAAAATCACGAAACGCACCCTGCAACAATACCGTGTTGACGACGTTATTCCGTTTGTTGCACTGCCGGGCAAGATGCTCTACCGAGAGTCTGACCTGCGTGCCGCATTGGAGAAAAACTATGTCGCTCCATTCGCCCACCGCAACGCCGAGGACTCCCCTGCGGCCTACGGCAGACGATAACAGATTTACACACTGCTTTACAAACGAGAACTCTTATCGGGTTCTCGTTTTTGTTTTAGCCTAAAAGCGTTGTTTTTCCTCAAAATTTATGATTACAGCAAAATTTTTCTTATCTTTATGACAAATTATTGCGAATAAATAAAAGCCAACTATGGGCAAAACAGTAACCACATACTTAATTGACGGAGATCCTAATGGAACGCAGTATGCATTTATCAGCAACAAAATTTGCCAGATGTATGTTGTGCCACGCTCAAATCTTGTATACCTGAATACGCAGGAGAAATTGCAGAAACCAGCATTCTACATTTTGATAGGCGAGGATGAATCTACTAAACCTAAGGCATATATTGGACAAACTAGCAACTTTTGCCAACGAGTAAAAGATCATGATTACAATAAACCTTTTTGGCAAAAAGCCCTATTATTTGTATCCAAAGATACAGATATTACAGCGACCGATGTACAATACTTAGAACATAAAGCAATTGTTAATGCAAAGAAAGCAAATACGTTTGTATTGAATGAGAATAAGCAAACTCCAACAGTTCCTAACCTGCCAGAATATCAACGCGATTCTATGGACGAATTTTTCGAAGATGTCATGTTTTTAGCGTCGTTCATTGGTTGCAATATTTTTGAAGTGTCACAGCCAAAGACTGAGCATTTATTTTATTTAAAAAGTCGCAATTGCGATGCTAAGGGTTTCTATAATTCAAATGGTTTTACGGTATTAAGAGGTAGTATTATTGCTAAAGATGTAGCCCCATCGTTTAAATGGAAAGATAAGCGAAAGAGTATGCTACAAGAAGATACTAAGGTAGACGGAGATAGATTAATTATGTCAATAGATAGGACTTTCCCGAGTGTAAGCACAGCAGCTGGTTTCTGTTTAGGAAGAGAAGCAAATGGCTGGACAGCGTGGAAAGATGAGACCGGTATGGATATAGACTCGGTATATAGACCACAAGCAGAATAATTGTATGATTAAAACACCTATTTAATTTATAATGGCATATAGGGTTAAACCAAACAACTCGTGAGCGTACTCACGAGTTGTTTGGTTTTTTGAAGTGGTTAGTGATACTAACCGGTTGAAGCATTTATCAGGTAGAATACAAAGCAGTTGGTTAGTGCGACTAACCAACTGAAATCACCCCTAAAAATCGTCCAAAATCGCCCTTCAATTTCGATGCAAAATTGTGAAAAAAATCGAGTGATACAATTATGGGAATGGCCTTTTTCGAGCAGTTGCAAAATCATAAGTAATTGAAGCATTGTGCATTAAAGCTATGGTTCAAGGATTCTGGTGGCACCACTTGAGAAAAAACCACTAACGATTGTTAGCGGTTTTTCTTTTTCTGTTTTATCTGTAGGCCTCTGGCAATTATTTGGAAACTATACCACAAATTCCCCTTTTCACCCCTTTTGCACTTGCGACATTACTCGCAGCCAGTTGGTTCCCCAAATCTTTTCTATATCTATTTCGTCATATCCACGACGCAGAAGTTCGCGTGTTACGTTTAGCAGTTGAGAGGCGCTTGAACACCCTATAACGGCTCCATCACCGTCGAAGTCTGTCCCTATTCCTACATGGTCAATACCTGCTATGTTTATGGCGTGTTCGAGGTGGTTGATAAAATCGTCAAGCGTTGCTGCGCCCTCTTCGCGCAGGAAGCCGCTATACATTGTCACTTGCACTACTCCGCCTTTGGTGGCAATGGCTTTCATCTGTTCATCGGTCAGGTTACGGGGGTGATTGCACAATGCCTTACACGATGAATGAGAACATACAACCGGGCAGCTACTCTGTTCCAGCACTTGCCAGAAGGTGCTTTCTGCCGCGTGGGAGAGGTCGATAAGCATGCCTACACGGTTCATCTCACGAACAACATCTTTGCCGAATGAGCTCAAGCCGCCATGTTCGCCCTTGCCACGTGCCGAGTCGCAGATATCGTTGTCGCCATTATGGCACAGGGTCATATACACGACCCCCATTCTGCGATAACGTTCTATGTTCGCAAGCTCCTTGCCTATGGCATAACCGTTTTCTATGCCACGCATGACGACCTTCTTACCGGCTTTTTTCATTCTTTGCAGCTCCGCAGGGTCATCGCACAGAACAGCTGCACCGTCACAACGCTCTACCCTGTCGGCAATGCCTTGCAATAGGGCATCGGCTTCGGCTGTCGCGCGTAGCAACGACTGTTCGTCGCGTGCTTCCTGCTTGAGGTAGGCGACCATTGTTACTACGTCAAGCGCGCCATTATGCATTTTATGCAAATCGACAAGTGCCGTTTCGCTACGTTCGTACATCTCGTAGCCTTGCGAGAAGAGCATAGGTGTGTCGCAGTGCGAGTCCAACGATATTATACGCGAATGTATCTCGCGCGAACGACGATAAAGAGCGGCCTCTTTGATTATCCAATCAAAGAGTGGCATCATACGACGGTCGTTGTTCAGCACAAACGATTCAGGGTGCCACTGCACTCCTATAATCGAACGGCCATCGACAGCTTCCATGCCTTCGACAACACCGTCGGGCGCTACCGCTGCGACTCTGAAGCCTTCAGGGATTCTACTTACCGCCTGATGATGAAAGGTGTTCACCGCAAGGGTATCGCAAGAGAACACCTGCCGCAGAAGGCTCTCCTGCACCAGATTGACATCATGTGTTGCTGTGTATCGTTCCACGGGGGATTGGTCGTGGTTGAGCAGAGTATCGCCCAATGCCGCATAAATATCCTGATGAACAGCGCCACCCAAAGCCACAGCAAGTGCCTGCATGCCACGACATATTCCTAAAATGGGGATATTCTTCTCCACTGCAAGCAAGGCAAGAAGCAATTCCTGTTCGTCGCGTTTGGGGTTTATTGAATGTAACAGGTTATAATCGGGTTCCTCGCCCATGTAACGCGGGTCAATGTCGGCTCCGCCTGTAAACAACAGTGCATCGATATGATTCAATGTCTCGCACAAAGCCGCACGGCTTGCATAAGGGGGTATTATCAACGGAGTACCGCCGGCCTCAAGCACCGAAAGATAATATGCCTCGGCAACCGTTGCCTTGTTATCGCTGAAATTGGCGGTAATGCCAATAACGGGCGAAGAGCCACACACAGGGAACTGCGAGTGCAGTTTCTTATACTCACCTCTGAAATCGAATCTGTCCATTATCTCTGTTACAAAAAAGCCCTGCACTGCGATTGCTCAGCAACCGTTGTGCAGGGCATATTACACATCAGTATATAATCACTCCATAGGCATGTTGCGCTTGATACTGTTATCAAGAACAATCATGGTTTCTGTACTGATAACACCCGGTATCTCCTGCACTTTTGTGTTCAGAAGTTGCATGAGGTGTTCATTGTCGTGTGAATACATGCGCGCGATGATAGAGTATGGGCCTGTTGTATAACAACATTCCACAACCTCGGGTACAAGACGGAGCTGTTCAACAACGTCCTTATACATTGAACCGCGCTCAAGGCGTATGCCGATATAAGTACATGTCTTATAGCCCAAACGGCGAAAATCGATTTCATAGCCTGAGCCGGATATTATACCCATATCAATAAGATGTTGCACACGCAAATGTATCGCAGCACGTGACACGCCACACAACTCCGCCACATTGCGGAAAGGTATGCGTGCATCCTTTGATATGATACTCAAAATTTTAAGATCAAGAGCATCTACCTTACATTCCATATTTTTCATTTTGGTCAATTATTTTGTGTTTTTACTTCTTCACAATAGCCTTTATTTCAAGGTCATACACAAGTGCGCTGTATGGCGGCACCACATTTGTTCCGGCTTCTCCATAAGCCAGTTCCCAAGGGATATAGAGTTTACATACCGTACCGGCAGGCAGTGTCATAAGAGCCTCAGCAAAACCGGGAACAAGAGCCGCGACTTCGAGTTCTACAGCCTCGCCGCGTGTCGTGTCGAAAAGAGCGCCATTAGGGTATGTTCCTTTATAGACACAGCTGACGATATCATAGTAACCGGCAACAGCACCGTTACCCATCTGCTCAATTTTATACTGCAGACCGCTGGGCAGGACAACCACACCCGGACGTTCCTTGCTCTTGTTTATAAACTCCTCACTATTTGAACGGAATATCCTGCGATTATAATACTCGGTAGCCTCATTCATCGTCATTGTCTTGCCCGTTGCATAGGCTGTTGCGACAATGCCTTCGAGGAACATTCTGCGATTGACGCTGTTGACGGTATCGTCAGGATATATTGCCTCGTCGGCAAAATCAAGCATCTCCATAGCAGAAGCCGCCATAAGTACACCCTGAGCATAAGCCAACGCCTCGGGAGAGTCATCGACGGGGAAGGCATCGCAAACACCTTGCAGGAATGGTTGCAATGTCTTTTCGTCAATACCGAGTTCTCTCATTGTTGCCGGCATCTTCTCCGATACGAGCATACCGACAGCAAACGAGATTGAATCGCTGTCATTCTTAAGTTCCACCTTCCTGTCCTGTACCTGGTTGCAGGCTACAAAAAGGGAAGAGAGAAGAACTGTCAATACAGTATTTTTAACTATACGTCCCATTTATTCATTAGAGGACTTTAATAAGCTCTACATCGAACACCAATGCGCTGTAAGGAGGAATCATCTCACCGGCACCATGCTCACCGTATGCCATATCGTACGGAATGTAAAGACGCCACTTTGCACCTTCCTGCATAAGCTGAAGAGCCTCGACCCAGCCTTTGATAACCTGGTTCACGCCGAACACTGCAGGCTCGCCACGCTTTATTGAGCTGTCGAAAATAGTACCGTCGATAAGAGTACCCTCGTAGTGGCACTGTACGCGGTCGGTAGCTGAAGGTTTCTTGCCGTTACCCTCAACGAGTACCTGATACTGCAAACCGCTTGGCAGAACAACCACGCCCTCCTTCTTTGCGTTGTCGGCAAGATATGCCTCGCCAGCAGCCTTATTCTGCGCGTATGCCTCCTGAGCGAGTTTCTGGAAGTGCTCATTCACCACCTTCTGTGCCTCGGCATGCGACATTTCTGTTTTTCCACCTGTAAGAACATCGCTGATACCCTTTACAAAGTCCTCGATGTTCATGTTCTTGATACCCATTGACTGTAGATTCTGGCCTATACCCATTCCAAGGCCATAGCTGAATTTATCCATTTTTTAATTGTATTTAATTAATTATTTGTTGTTTACGTTCTGTCATTTTGTTAATGTCCGATTACGATGTCATTTTTCGGCACAAACATGGCGAAGATACAATTTATATTTAGATTTCATAACAATAATGGCATTTTTTTATTAAAAACGTCAAATTCTTTTCTTTTTCACACATTTTTATCAAAAATTTCATTTTGGCATTTTGTCACACAAAGAAAAAAACAACGGCTTTTATAAATAAAATTATTATTTATAGTAAGTAAAAGCCCGATTTTATTCCTAACTTTGTGAAGAAACTCAATGACAACATACGACTTTTACATTAAACCATGAGCAAGACAATAATTCTTTTAGGCATACTGTTATTTATTGTTGCAGGCTTCATTGTACTGCATAAAATCTATCGCAACAGAGTGGTTGTCGATGACCACCACCATGACGGCGACGACGGTGTATGCTGCGGAAAACACACGAACTGCGCCAAAGGATATGACAACAGCAATCTCTATTTTGACGATGAGGAGCTGGACCGTTTCAAAGGCATAAAGCAGGAGGATTACACAGACGCCGACATCGAAGAGTTCAGACAGATACTCTACGCCATGAAAAAAGAGGAGGTGGACACATGGGCGCATTGCTTGCAGACACGTGGAATTGAAATACCTCAGGAGATAAAGGACGAGATATTGCTCATATTGCAGTAAGCACAATAAAAACGGGCTTTTTGAGTTATAATAATATTATAAAATCGGGATAGTGGCTAAGAAATTCACATACACAATAATTCTGCTTGTCGTCGTAGCCCTTTGCGGTTGCTCCGGCCGCAAGAACACTGCCGCATCCCGCGCTTACCATGCCTTCACTGCAAAATACAACACCTACTACAACGGCTACCTGTCATACCAGCAAGGCATAAAGGCACAGTCCGAAGGACACAAGGACAACTATCTCGAACAGTTGCCGCTATTGACAATAAGCGACAAGACTACAAAAGCCATTGCCGGAAGCAATTACGACAGAGCCATAGATAAAGCCCAGAAGGCAATAAAGAACCACTCCATAAAGAGAAAGCCCAAACGTCCTACCGGCAAAAAGCTGACCGAAAAGCAAAAACGCTTTTACGCACAGAAGGAGTTCAACCCGTTCCTCTGGAAAGCATGGTTCCTCATGGCAAATTCACAGTTCCAGAAGGGAGAATTCACAGAAGCGGCAAGTACATACATATATATAACAAAATTATACGAGAACGACCCAGAGATTGTTGCACAGGCACGTATAGGATTAGCCAAGTGCTACACCGAGATGGAATGGCTGTACGAAGCGGAGGACTTGCTGATGCGCGCCCGTCGCGACAGCATACCACAAAAGTTCGAAGAGGAATTTGCACTCGCCAAGGCTAACCTGTTAATGAAGCAGAAGAGAACCGGCGAGGCTATCGAGCATGTCAAGACAGGCATGGAGCGCAAAGGCATAACAAACCTGGACAAGGCAAGAGAACTGTATCTGCTTGGTCAGCTGTATGCTGCGAACGGCGACATGAAGGCCGCGTACAAATGCTTCGGCAAGACAATATCAAAGAGCCCGCCATACGAGCTTGAATTCAACGCACGCATAAGACAGACCGAAACGGCGACAGACGAGAATCACAAGAAGATTCTACGCAAACTGAAACGAATGGCAAGGTCGCCAAAGAACAAAGATTATCTTTCACAGGTGCATTATGCCATAGGCAATATACATTTAAGCAAGAAAGACACCACCGAAGCGATAAAAGCCTACGAAACAGGTGTTGCCGAGGGCGCGACCTCGGGCTACGGAACAGCCATGCTACATCTATCCCTGGCAAAGCTCTATTGGGAAAAGGAACGTTTCTCAAAGGCATACGACAACTACTCAAAAGCATTGCCACTCATTGATGAAGAACATGACAATTACAAGGAGATAAAATTCCGCAACGACGTTCTTGGAGATATCATACAATACACCGATGTCGTTGAAAAGCAGGACGAGCTGTTGTACTGGGCATCGTTGCCTCAGGAACAGCTGTATCCTATAATCGACGAACTCATAAAAGAGGAAAAGAGGAAAGAGGAGCTCCGCAAAAAAGAGGAGAAGAAGCTGAAGCGCGAAGAGGGAGGAGGCGGTTACGAAGACGCCGACATGGACTTGCCGGACATTTCCATACCCGACAACAACGAAAAGGCTCTATGGTATTTCTATAACAAACAGATTGTTTCACAGGGCCTGCGTACCTTCAAACAGAAATGGGGAGAAAGAGAACTGAAAGACTATTGGAGATTCAGCTATGAGATTCCTTCGTTGATGGGTGAAAACGAGTTTCCTGGCGACAGCATTGAGGCCGATTCTGTGGGAATAGATGAAATCATTGCCAACAATGACAGCATTGCAATTGAAGAGATTCCCGAAGAGCCGGTAGAAGAGCTGGTGTCAGACCCTACAACACGCGAATTCTACATTCAGCAGATTCCCGACACAGACGAAGAGAAAGCACAGGCAAACAGCGCATTGAGAGAGGCTCTTTTCGAGTCGGGAGTACGATTCAAGGACAACGCAAGCAACAAGGCACTTACCCTAAAATATCTTGAACGCGTAGTAAACGAGCACTCCGACTTTGAGCGTATGGCAGAGACATACTATCAGCTGTTTATTGCAAGTTCGCGTTGGAATGAGCCTGAAAAGGCCGAACACTACAAGAACCTGCTTATCGAGAATTACCCGGACAGCTCGTTCACAAAGAGAATCCAGGAGCCCGATTTCTTTGACAATGCAATGACAAGAAAGCACAAGGAAGACTCTATATATGTCAAGGCATACAGACACTACCTACAGAAAGAGTATGAATTGGTAGAGAAGGAGAACCTTGTTGCAAGCGACAAGTACCCTAAAGGAAACCACCGTGCGCGTTTCCTGTTCCTCGACGCTATGGCAAAGCTATATGGCGACAAACAGAGCGAGGCACTCAAGGTTCTCGAAGAGCTTATTGCCACATACAGCAACGACAGCATAAGCAGCATTGCGAACGGCATTTCTACAGGGATAAAGGAGGGACGTCTGTTGCAGAGCGGAATAAGCACATCTATTTGGGACAGAAAAGCAGACGGAACAATAAAGACCGAAATGGAGAACATACCGCCGTTCAACAAGAACAGGGACGAAGCATTCTATTTCGTCCTTGCATACCCCAACGACTCGCTCGACGAGAAAAGGCTGTTGTTCGAGATAGCACGATACAACTTCTCGCGTTATATGGTACGTAAATTCGACATGGTATTCGAGAAACAGGCCGAAATAACCCTTTTCGAGGTAAAGGAATTCCTGAATTTTGACGAAGCGTTCCTGTATAGGAAGAGAATATACGAAAACGGTAAAATGGCAAAATTGCTTGAAGGTATCAACTGTTTCATCATATCAAAGACAAACCTGGATTTGTTATTACAACATTACAGTTTCGGCGACTACCAGGAGTTCTATGAAAAAGAGTTGCTTGCAATACCGGAAGTTGAAATAGACGGCTACACGCTTGACGAGCCGGACTATAGCGAAACAGAATGATAAAACAATAGATATATGGCAAACAGACTGCTTTGGGCCGATGACGAGATAGAATTGCTGAATGCCCACATAATTTTCTTGAAGAACAAAGGGTACGAGGTCACAACCGTGACCAATGGCCTCGATGCCATAGAGGCGTGCAAGAGCATGCCTTTTGACCTTATACTGCTGGACGAGAACATGCCCGGCATGAGCGGTCTGGAAACCCTTGCCGTCATAAAGGAGATTTACCCTTCGACACCGGTAGTCATGGTTACCAAGAGCGAAGAGGAGAATATCATGGAACAGGCTATCGGTTCAAAAATTGCCGATTACCTTATTAAGCCTGTGAACCCGAACCAGATTCTGCTGACACTGAAAAAGAACATACACCACAAGGAGATTGTTACGGAGCAGGCAAACAGCGCATACCAGCAGAACTTCGGCAAACTTGCTATGCAGATAAGTGATGCCGCCTCTATCGAAGAGTGGAAAGAGGTGTATAAGAAAATCGTATATTGGGAACTGGAGCTTGAGAGAGCCGACGAACAGATGCATGCAATGCTCAAATCGCAAAAAGAGGATGCAAACAACATGTTCGGGCGATTCATCAAGAACAACTATATGGATTGGATGGCGTCGGCAAGGGATAGACGCCCTATGATGAGCAACGACCTGTTCCGCGAGCGCATATTTCCGTTGATTGATAACGGCGAAAAAGTGTTCTTCATAATAATAGACAACTTCCGCTATGACCAATGGCGTGTTCTCGCCAATGAGATAGGCAACGACTTCGCGATAGAAGAGGAACTTTACACGACTATTTTGCCGACAGCGACACAATATGCCCGCAACTCTATTTTCTCAGGCCTTATGCCAAGCCAGATTAAGGACATGTTCCCCCATTTGTGGATTGACGAAGAAGAGGAAGAGGGCAAGAACCTCAACGAAGAGGAACTGATTGCAACACAGATAGCGAGATACCGCCGTAAAGACCGCTACTCATACAGCAAGGTGCTTACATCAGCTGCCGCAGACAAATATCTTGACACGATAAACAGTCTGTCGCATAACGACCTGAACGTGCTTGTCATAAACTTCATTGACATGCTATCGCATGCCCGTACCGAATCGATGATGGTTAGAGAACTCGCTTCAAACGAAGCCGCATACCGCTCGATAACACTTTCATGGATTCGACATTCGGCAATAAAAAAACTGTTCAGCTACCTTGCCGACAACAACTACACTGTAATAATAACTACCGACCACGGAAGCATACAGGTAGAGACACCTGCAAAAGTTGTCGGCGACAAGAACACGAACACCAACCTGCGCTATAAGCTGGGCAAAGCATTGAGCTATAACAGCAAGGAGGTTTTTGAGATAAAAGAACCTGCAAAGGCATTCCTGCCAGCACCGAATTTGAGCACAAGCTACATATTTGCCACAGGCGACCGTTTCTTTGCATACCCCAACAACTACAATTACTACGTTTCGTATTACAAGGATACATTCCAGCACGGAGGAATCTCATTGGAAGAGATGCTTGTGCCACTGGTAAAACTGAAACCTAAAGGAAGATAACAGACTATGGACAGACATATCATAAAGATAAACAGCATTAGTGACTACCCCGCTGCAGCACGTGAGTTTATAAGCGTGATGGGAGACAGACGCATATTCGCCTTTTACGGCAAGATGGGAACAGGCAAGACAACCCTTATAAAGAGCATTTGCGAGGAGATGGGGGTTGAGGATACCATAAACTCCCCTACATTTGCCATTGTCAACGAATATGAGGACAAGGAGCAGAACACCATATACCATTTCGATTTCTATCGCATAAAATCTTTGGCCGAGGTGTATAATATGGGATATGAGGAGTATCTTTACAGCGATGCAATCTGTTTCATGGAATGGCCGGAGCTTGTCGAAGAGCTATTGCCCGAGGAGTGCACAAGTGTATATATCGACGAGAACGAAGACGGCACACGCACTGTAACCATAATAAACAACGATTAATCAAAAACCTATATATATGAAAATCAACGCAAACGCATCAGGTACACGTACAATAGAGGTTACCGAAGTACAATTGCAGATTATCAAACGTTACTCTTTGCTTGACAGAATAGCAAACAGTGCAGGTATCATTGACGAAGATTCATTGAACAAGTTGCGCTTGACAGTGCGCTCACTCATTGCATCACAGACAATGGCATCGAACGAATTGCTCGAACTGTGCCTTGTCCTTTACCATGAGGACATGAAAGCCTTAGGCTTGAACAACCTTATCAAGTGTTACAACGAGTGGCTTGTTTCACAAGAGAACGAAAAGGCTGAAGATGCAGAATAGGAAACTGACAGACTGGTTGCCCACGACACGCAAGGAAGCCGAGCTGCGCGGTTGGGACGAGATTGACGTTGTCATATTCAGTGGCGACGCATATGTTGACCACCCATCGTTTGGCGCAGCTGTGATAGGACGTATCCTTGAAGCCGAGGGATTGCGTGTTGCCATAGTTCCACAGCCGAACTGGCAAGACGACTTAAGGGACTTCAAGAAGATGGGACGCCCCAGACTGTTCTTTGGCATTTCGGCAGGCTGTATGGACTCTATGGTGAACAAATACACTGCAGCCAAACGCTTCCGCAGCGAAGATGCCTATTCCCCTAACGGACAGCACAGCAAGCGTCCCGAATATGCGACAACCGTATATTCGAATATCCTCAAGGAGTTATACCCCGACACGCCTGTCGTGATTGGCGGCATAGAGGCTTCGATGCGCCGCTTTACCCACTACGACTATTGGCAGGACTGCCTTAAACGCAGTATTCTCATCGACAGCAAGGCCGACATCCTTGTATATGGAATGGGAGAACAGCCGATGATAGCCCTTGTAAAGGCTATGGAAGAAAGACTTGCCACAACAGGCGCAAAGCAGATGACAGCCAAAGAGGCAAAGGATATAACCAAGGATATAAGGCAAACAGGATATATCGAAAAAAAAGAGAATATAACCATTGACAGCGAGAAAGACCGGATTCTTGAAAGACACGAGGAGTGCCTGAAAGAGAAGGCAAAACAGGCAGCCAATTTCCTTGCGATAGAAAAAGAGTCGAACAGGGTCAATGCAAAACGTCTTATACAGGAAACAGCAGAAGGGTGTGTCGTTATCAACCCGCCATTCCCTACAATGACGACAGAACAGCTCGACCATAGCTTCGATTTGCCTTACACACGACTGCCCCACCCCAAGTACAAAGGCAAGAGAATACCTGCGTACGACATGATAAAGCACTCGGTGAATATACACAGAGGCTGCTTCGGCGGTTGTGCATTCTGTACCATTTCGGCACACCAGGGGAAGTTCATCGTAAACAGAAGTGAGAAAAGTATTCTGCGCGAAATTAAGGAGATAGCCAATATGGACGATTTCAAAGGCTATCTGAGCGACTTGGGCGGTCCATCGGCAAATATGTATATGATGCGTGGTAAAAAGAGTGAATTATGCTCAAAGTGTTCACGTCCGTCATGCATACAACCCAAAGTATGCCCAAACCTCAATATCAACCACCAGCCTTTGCTCGACCTTTACAAAAAGGTCGATGCCATGCCTGAGATAAAGAAGAGTTTCATAGGAAGCGGTGTACGCTATGACTTGCTGTTACACAAGACAGGTGACAAGGATTGCGATGCCGCGACAGAGAGATATACCGAAGAGCTGATAAGCAGACATGTAAGTGGCAGATTAAAGGTTGCCCCTGAGCACACGAACGATGAAGTGCTCGCATTGATGCGTAAACCGCCATTCAAGCAATTCCACGACTTCAAGCGTATATTCGACAGGATTAACACAAAACATAACCTGAAACAGCAGATTATCCCCTACTTCATAAGCAGCCACCCGGGTAGCACATTGGAGAGCATGGCGGAACTTGCGGCAGAGACAAAACAGCTGAATTTCCATTTGGAGCAGGTACAGGACTTTACTCCTACTCCCATGACAATGGCAACAGAGATGTATTACACAGGCATAAACCCGGAAACAAAAAAAGAGATATATGTTGCCCGTAACATGAAGGACAAGGAGGCACAACGCAGTTTCTTCTTCTGGTATAAACCCGAAGAGAGAAAGCGTCTTGCCATGACGCTACGGAAGATAGGCCGACCTGACCTTATAAAGAAATTGGGATTATAAAATAATTAAGCCAAGCATTAAGTGCTTGGCTTAATTGTATATAGGTTTTAGTCCAACTGTTCAAACTCATCTTTTCCCACACTACACAATGGGCATACCCAATCTTCGGGAAGTGCTTCAAATGGAGTACCGGGCTCAATGCCCTGCTCTGGATCACCAATTTCAGGGTCATAGACCCACTCGCATACTGTACAGATATATTTCTTCATAATTCAGGTTTTTAATTATTAAACAAATGTTTTTTTGATTGTTCAAAAGATATTGGCACGACCAATTATCCTTCGCTATAGTGCAAATATACAATCAGATCTATAAAAAAACCATACCTTTTTTATTAAATAAATTTAATTATAACAATAAGAGCTTGTAACCATTTAATAGTTACAAGCTCTTATTGTTATATTACTTATTCTTTTCATAATCAACCAGATTGTCAGGCAATGGAAGATACCAGTAATCCGTTGTATTATAGAGTTTATCATAAAGGGTTCGATCAACAACAAACTGAGGATTTCTGTACTTGACGGTATTCAATTCGTTACGTCCTGCGATACGTTTTGCAAGAACATCGTTGTCGTCCATAGCCTCAGAGAATCTTATAAGGTCTGTAAAACGTGTACCTTCCCAAGCAAGTTCAAGAGCAAGCTCATCGATGATAAGGTCTGATACATAGTTCAAAGTGTCGGCATAAGTTATAGGATGTGTAATCTTCTCCGTTTTTTCATCAACCTTTTCTACCCAACCATTATAACGTGCAATACACAAAGTATCAAGGGCATAATATTCATTGTGTTCAGCATCACCTGTACCACGTGAGTGGATACCGATATTATTGTCGAATGTAGTATGTGTAAAGTCAAATACTATAGAGTCGCCACATGAAACGATATACTCCTCCTGCTTTGGAATATAGACAACTTCGTCATTCTCGTCCTTGACCTCATTACCTTCCTCGTCTTTCTTTGGTATCATAACAGGAACATAAACGATTTCGCCGTTCTCGTCCTTTACAATATTACCTTCGTCGTCTTTCTTTGGTTCCATTACATCACGCATAGCTGTAACCAAATCCTTATAGAGAGGATATCTGTACTTTGGTCCAACCTTCAGAATTGTCATTGCAAGTTCATTTGCATTGAGATAACCTGCACGACCCAATCCTACCAAAGCTTCCGCAAGACGCAAATAAGCTAATTCAGCACGCTGCAACATTATATAGGTTGTAGCAACAGACGATGTATTCTGCACCTGTCTGTCAATAGGATATCCGTCGGCAGATGCAAGATTGAACTTGGCAATAATGTTATTATACTCCTGATTCAGGGTATTGTCCAACTGAGAATAGGTAGTAGCTTTGATACGTAAATCACCGGGATATTCGTAAGCATCGCTATACTCTACAAATGTAGGTCTTTCAGGCTCGCCCTTAATGAAACGGTACTTCTGAAGACGTGACAAAGACAGGATTCCTGGAGAAGCAAAGACCTGAGCACCGCCCAAATCACCTTCAGGATCAAAAACAGATGACAAAGCAGAAATAGTACCATCATTATCATTGGCAGCAAACGGAATCAAAGTAAAAATTTTATTCTCGTTGTTACTGTAACTCTCTGCTGCGAACAAACTTGAATAGCCATTGTTTATACCCTTACCTTTTTCAGAAGAATACTTGATGACATTGCCACTATCGGTATATTTGAGAGCTGTATTGTTTGTTCCATTACCTGAAATCTGATCGTAGAAACATTTTGCGGCCTCATGATATCTACCGGTCCACAAATACATTTCACCAAGCAACATACGTATAGGGACAAAAAGCTGTTTTGTTGCTACAGTATTTTTTTCTCCAAAAGGAATTATCTTACCATTATCATACCACGATGGCATTGGATATTGTGACGGATTCTCATACAACTGAATATCGGCAATCAAGTTGTTAATAACCTCATCGCGAGAGAGTTTCTGACGCTCCATAATCTCTTGAGCCTTTGAGTGAGTTGTAATAGGCTCTGTAAAGTAAGGAATATTGTTATAGTTGATTGCAAGTTGCAGATATGTCCATGCACGTATGCTCTTCACAGCCACATACTCAGGCATCATCAACAAGACACCATTCTTTACAATAGTAGTATCTACACGTGAAAGGAATATATTACAGTTGTTGATTATAGTATAATAATCCTTTACGTCAAGATATTGGTTATTCTCATTAGTAAACTTGAAGTTATATATCTCCTGAACATCTACCACAGCTTTTGACTCACTTATAGCCAACAGGTCACCACGCAACTCGTTCAAGAGTATATGTCGGTCGGCAACACCCTGAACAGCCTTAATGATACCCAATACAGAATATACAGAGTCATTGGCAGTCCAACCGTCATAGTCATACTCCACACGGTCTGAATCGACGTTCAACATATCCTGACATGAAGTAAAGAAGAAAGCTCCACAAAGCAGGAATGTCATTGTATAAATAAGATTCTTTTTCATGTTATTTTATATTTTCCCATTCCCGACCAAGCAGGAATGAATCTGTTCATTAGAGATTAACCTTAACACCAAGATGGAAGCTGCGTGTCTGTGGCAACAAACCGGCATCAACTCCCTGATACAACACTCTGTTATTTACAGAAGACTCAGGGTCGGCACCTGTGTACTTTGTAAATGTATAAAGGTTCTCGGCAGCACACCATACAGAGATTCCTTGCAACCAGCTTAGAGATACAGGAATATCATAAGATAGTTTAATAGTCTTCAAGCGCAAGTATGAGCCATCTTCTATCCAACGGTCTGAGAAACGAGAGTTTCCGACAGGGTCGCCATATACAACAGCCGGGATATCGGTATGCTGACCATCAAATGTCCAGCGATTTGCCAAACTTGCTGTCTGATTATAGAATGATGAACCACTCTCCAACTGTCTGCGATAATAGTTATATATGTCGTTTCCAAGTGAATAGTTAAAACCTATATCAAGTTTCACGCCCTTATATGAAAGAGATGTGAAGATATTACCGTAAATATCGGGGTTAGGATTACCTATTATAGTCTTGTCATCTTCATTGATACAACCTTCTCCTGTCTTGTCAACAAACTTAACATCACCAGGGCTGAAGTATTGCGGTGTATCTGTCGCGTCCATCTGATATAGAGGTTTATCCATTGCATCGATCTCCTTTTGGCTTGCGATTACGCCATCGGTCTGATAACCCCAGAAAACACCCAAAGGCTGACCTTCCATTGTTGCTACCTCGCCACCATATACCGACACGATTGAAGCATCGGAGTCGAGGTTACGAACCTCATTCTTATAGTGTCCAACAGAAAGGCCCAATTCCCACTGGAAATCACGAGTGTTAATAAGTTTCGCATTAAGAGTTGCCTCAATACCGGTATTCTTCAATTCGCCGCCATTTGTCCAATATGTATCCAAACCTGTTACATAAGGATATTTCTTCTGGACTAGCAAATCCTTAGTATTTGCATGATACCAATCGAATGAAAGAGCAAGACGGTTTTCAAGCAATACAGCATCAAGACCAACATTGAATCGTGATGTTGTTTCCCATTTGATACCATCGTTCTCAACATTTCCAAGTTGCAGACCCATATATTGGTCATGGAACTTTACAGCTTGCAAGTAGCTTCGTGCTGCAATGTAATCTATAGCATCATTTCCTACGATATCATATCCGGCACGTAGCTTAAGCTGGTTAATTGGCTTAACCTTGAACCATGGTTCAGAAGATATGAGCCAAGCAGCTTGAGCTGATGGGAAGAAGCCCCATGCCACACCACCAATTTTCATTGCACCTTCAGCCATACGACCAAAGCGTGATGAAGACTCCAATGAAGCAGCCAACTGCAAGAAATATCTTGTTTTATATGAGTAATCGGCAGAAAGATACCAAGACATGTTGGCCCATACATTTCTTTCACCCTCATTTGTCGGGTAGTCGAGCGAAGTACTGATGTTGAAGACATTATCACTACCGGTATTGGCACCGCTCATAGCAGATGAGTCAAAGCTAAATCGTGTATAGCGGAAACCACCGAATACATTTACATTATGAGCTCCTAACACCTTCTTCCATGATACTCTTGTATCGGTTGAGATAGTAGTTTCTTTACCGAAAGATGATGCCACATAGTTACCGATCTTACCCTTGAATTCATTAGCATAAAAATGGTATGTCGCATCAGGTGTAGAATATGGTAAGAAATACTTTTCACTGGTACGGAACAGAGAATAGTTGAATGTTTCTGTAATAAGGAAGTCGCCTATTTTATATTCCGGAGCTACTGTTATACCCATATTGGTATATTCCATCTCATTCTTTTGAGAGCCTGCACCCTTTGTTATAATGGTCATTGGGTTGTACAACGCATTATTTGGACGTGAAATTCCAGCCTGACGAGCGATTTTATAAGCAAAATCGTCTGCGACATCAAGGATCTCACTCTCCACACCACTGATAGAGTAACGATACTGACTCAAGAATGGAGATTTAACATCGGCCAAAGCAGATATTGATGTGAGAGGGAATGATGTATCGTCCTCACGAAGACCATCATCAAGCAATTCACGTGCAACACGTGTATAATAAATATCAAAACGAGTTTTGAAGTTTTTCGCCAATGATATATCCGAGTTCAAGCGCAAGTTCAAACGATTGAAAGAATTTGTCTTGAGCGGAGAATCACTCATTGTGTAACCGAAAGAGAAGTTGTACATAGCAATTTCATCACCACCCTCAACATTCAGCTTATAGTTTTGTGTGAATGCCTCACGATATACGAGATCGGTCCAGTCTGTATTATTGTGATATTTGTTATAATTGATGTATTCTTTATCAGAACGCAAGAAGTCGGGTATGAAATTATTATTTACATTCATAGAACCGACAAGTTCATTAGCATACAAACGATACTCTTCAGCTCCCAACATCTTATATGTTTCCGGTTCGAGAGATATGTTAGCATAAATGTTCGCAGAGATTCTTGTAGCCATACTCTCACCACGTTTGGTATTGATAAGAATGACACCATTGGCAGCTCTTGCACCATATATTGCTGTAGCATTCTTAAGCACCTTAACCTCGCGGATATCATTTACGTCGATAGCAGAAAGGACATTGTTGTAGTAACCCATGTGGATAGCCTCGTTGTTCTCCTGTCCATCCCATATTACACCGTCAACAACAAACAAAGGCTGTGTGTTGGCATTCAGAGAGTTCAGACCTCTTACAAACATGGTTGCACCCACACCAGGTGTTCCGGAGCGTGTTATAGAACGAACATCAGCACCAAGTTTATTCTGAATATCAGAGTCAATAACTATTGATGAGCTTGCCTCGTTCTTGAAACCACGTTCTGCTGTTATAACTATTTCTTCATCAAAGTTCTCCTCGAACACACTTGAATAAAGACGCACATTCACAACCTCTTTGTCAAGTACAGGACGTTGCACCAACAGATAGTCCGGTGTTGAGAAGTTCAACAATGTAACATACTCAGGTATATCCAGTTTGTACTTACCCTCAGCATTGGTCATAGTTGTTATTTTCACGTGACCTGTAGCCTGAACGCGCACACCCGACATTGGAAGGTTTGTAGCCGCATCATATACAGTACCGGTAATAGTACGTACCTTGTCAACAGCCTTTTCCTTGACAGGTTCGTTCGACTGTACTCCGTCAAACACCATGTCTGATGCTGTAACGGCCGATGGTATAATAAACATCAATACCATCAATGATTGCATAAATAGTCGCATATACATAATCAATTTTCTTTTTTTCATCAGACTTTATTATTATTTATCCTCAACCGGTATCAACAAAATCTCATCAATACGAAGTGACAAATCGGCATCTGTTTCATCTTGATTAGCCAAAGCTGTCGAAAGTTGTATATCGGTACCTGAATGCTCTGCTGAATAAGAACCATAATTTTCACATATCGGGAACCTTACACCTCTTAAATACAAGGTATCAATTTTCTCGACATTCAGTTCATATGTTCCACTTGACAATAGTTTCAACTCCTTCACAAACTGACGTACAGTAAGAGATACATTTGTTTTTGCAGTTGGCAATACCACATCCTCTTCCAAGTTGTTAGGAACCGTAACCAACGCAACATCATAAGTTGCAGACTTCACATTAGGTAACTTGTAAGCTGCATTAACTGGACGTCCATTTGATTTTAGCTCATAATATGTTGAACCAGCAAGCTCCTTACCAAAGTCGTTGTGGTCCTTACGTATCATCTCCTTTGTAACAGTTTTTGGATACATATCTTCAGCCGACACTGAATATCTCAAGCCATCATTTTCACCCTGCACTTTTATTGTATCATGCCAAAGTTCAAAAATTGTATATGGTATCTCTTTAATTGTTTTTATGTAACCGTTTGACAACTCTCCTGAATACTCACCTGCCACACAACTTTCCAAATACTCACGCGAAAGACGAAGGCGTTTGTTGTATCTGTCAGTATTTGCTACCATAATAGAGTCTGCCGGAACATATTTTTCATTCTCCAAATTACTGAATGACAAATATTTTATCATGTTAAGTCTTGGATTTACGTATTTAATAGAATCCAGATATTTCTCATCCATTCCCTGGGGCTTGTATGTAGTAGCTCCATAATAGTTATAATGACTTTCATACTTGCTCAAGAAGTCTCTCCACACTTTATTTGTAGGAAGATAGAATGTATATACAGAGTCTTCGGAATCAATGTTACCGACTCCGTTATATGTGTTCAGCAAAATGTTTGATGTAACGAAGACAGAGTCAAGATATGTCTGCTCACCATTCACAATAGGGCCTAGTGTACTCAAGCCCGAGCTGAACTCTGTCTTATTGTATGACATCAGGAACTGTGAAACAGAGTCAATACCCTCATCACCACCAAAAAGTACCTTAGCGCCATTAGGTGCCAGAGCCTCAAAAACATTAAATTTATATTTTGATATTTTGTCCAACTTATGAATCATACCATTCCAAGCGCGATTGTTTACCGACTTAAGATACACTCCACCAAATTCATAGCTGTTATCATAAGGCAAACCTTCTATAGGTTCATAAGAGCCCTTGAAGTCGATTCTCTTGCCGTTCAGCATAAGAACGAACTCTCTCTCTTCGTATCGTCCCTTCGCCGGATGAAGATTGTTGGCAATATGCGACTCAACAAATGTTCTCATAACCTCATCACGTCCTTCACCATTCTTGATTTCATTAATAATGGAATCCTTCATTTTTTCATCAAGAGCATTGTTTGTAGGAGCCCAAAGTGTATATACTCTCGATTTGTTAAAAAGAGAATCCGCAACACTTTCTCCATCGAGACGGTCACACGAATCAAGAATCTCAACGAAATTTGTCAATTCAGAATCATTCTTGATTATTTCATATATCGTCTTGTCGGCATTTGGCATTTCAGAAGTTACCTTCAAGCCGGTATCATCCACACAAGATGCACTACTGAACATCATAGCGACAAGTGAAGCTCCTAAAAGGATTCTGTTTTTCAATACTGTATTCATATAAATTTATTTTCTGCTTACTATCAGAGTCAAAGAAATATTATTTCTTTATCTGACTATAAAATTCATATTTTATTTTATCATCTCGGATGAAGAGCCATTAGTTGCATAAGCAGGATTCTGCTTCAACAATTTATTGAATCTTATTTCATCTTCATGTATTGGGAAGAATAGACCGTCAATAGAAGTCATCTTACTCTTTACAATATTTGCATCAGCACCAAGTTTGTCGGCAACAAACAGAATGTTGGCAGTTGTCTTTTCACGCAAAGCCTTACGAACAAGGTCATACCAACGTTTGCCTTCAAAAGACAATTCTCTCAAACGCTCCTGCAGTATAAGCTCAAGGAACACTTCTGGATCAGTACTTCTATTATAAGTAGAAGTCTGTTGTGCATTTAAGCCGAAGTATGTAATACTTCGTGTCACACTATTTCTATTCTTGTCGGTACCATCAATTCTTGAACGGTAATTGACACCCTTTACAAGTTTCAGCGCTGTTGTAAAATCATCTCTAACAGCACCAGAACGCGACACAAGAGCTTCTGCCAACATAAGCATCACATCGGTCTTGCGATAAACAATCCAGTTGGCATCTCTTGAATTTTCGGAACGATATTCTTCTGCAACTGATTTTGCAGCTGTATATTTAGCCACTGTCAGGAATGTATTCTTGTCATCTTTAGGCTTGGCAGCATCGGTATATGAATATTTACGCGCATCGTCTTTTGCATATATATTTGCAAAACTGGTAGGCACACAAAGCTGGCCACTACTTGGCTGACCTTTTGTTCCATATAGGTTATATATACCTTTACCATAATTCGAAGATTCTATCAATTCTCCGTCAATATGATGTTCAAAAATTGTTTCAAAAGAGTTTCTTGTACCAAATATCTTATCATAAGCGGTAGATTCCCACTGTTTTTGACCATTGGAACCTTGAATCAATTCAGAGAATTTACCTATATTTTCTTCAAGTGCATAAGGATTATTCGAAGATATTTTTTCTTCATCCTTTTCATCCAAATAAATCTTCTCCATGTTTTCAAGAACTGCCTCGCAACTTGAAATACATGTATCATAGTATTTATCAACATCGCCACTTGCCACAAGAGTACTTTCACCTTCGTAGTATTTTGCGAAAGCTGCTTGCCACAAGCTTACATCAGCCTTCATTGCCAAAACGGCATTCTTTGTGATACGGCCATAATTGTTTACTCTATTGGGGAAATTTCCTGAAGGCATAACCATATTCTCGGCACGGTTAAGATCTTCCATTATCAAGCGAAGCGCCTCAAGCGGATGTACCTGACGGTACTCAGGAAGCTCTGCATCGTTTGCAGCTACAGTCATAGCCATAGGGATATCACGGAATGTCCTTACGAGATAGAAGTGACACAAAGCACGCATTGCATACATTTCTCCTAGAACAACCTGCAAATCTCCTTCAGTAAAATCGGGGTCACGTTCACAGACAAGATCTGCATATTCTATAACGAGGTTAGCATTGGCAATTGCCTCATAGTACACATTCCACTTTGCATACGAATTATCAGGAAGTATATTCGATTCGATAATATACCTCAACTCATTTTCATTACTTGTACCGGTCATGTACATGAGATTGTCTGCACGTAACTCACCCCAAACAATCGCTCTTTGAACAGCGTCAGTACTTAACAGTTTAAGATAGCTTGTCGCCAAAATACCATTGACATCATCTTTTGTCTGCCAAAAGTTCTCATGTACAGTTTTTTCTGGTGGAATGATTGTCAGGAAGTCTGTACACGAAGTCATTGTAATTGCAGAAAGAGCAACTACCACAAGAACGAACTTCTTATATATATTATATATTCTTTTCATAGTCATCAACTTTTAGAAACCGAGAGATAATGAAAGGGTATAAGAACGTGGACGGGGTGTTCTATTATTATCGTATGCAATACCGTCACCAGCGGCTGAAACCTCAGGTTCAAGACCAGAATACTTTGTCAACACGAACAAGTTATCAATTGAGGCATACATACTCAACTGCTTAATACCGATTTTCTTCAACTTTTCAGGTTCAAACGAATATGAGAGCTGTAAATATGACATACGCAGGTGTGATGCATCTTCAACGAATCTATCACTACCAAGGTAGTTATATGCTCCACCCCAAACGGCACGTGGTATTTCTGTAACGTCACCCTCTTTGCGCCAACGCCAGTTTACAGCAACACTCTGGTTATTGAATGTAGCCATATTTTCAAACAACATTCGGGCAGAGTTCACAACATCATACTTAAGACGATAAGCGAAGTCGGCCTTCAAATTCCATCTCTTGTAACGGAAAGTAAAACCGAAACCACCTTGTGCTGCCGGATTTGAGTTTCCAAGATATACAATATCAAGTTCATTGATTGTACCATCATGGTTTATATCCTCATAAATGGCATCGCCACCACGGAAATCGTAATAAGATGTCAAATTCTTATTGTTATAAAAGAGTGTCTGCTGTTTTGGAGTACCATTTGCCTCATATACCACGTTTCCTTCGGCATCACGCACTATAGGACAGCTCCAAAGGCTTTCGTCAGCATTTGCACCGTGTAACCTCTTTTGTTCTTCCTCAACCTTGAGCGCCTTTTCCCAATTCTTGTAACTGTAGCGATATACACCCTTATAACGGAAACCATATATAGCACCACTTGGGTTACCTACCTGAATACGTGGCAGATACCTTTCATTTGCTGGAGCTTCGTACGTTCCATTACGTTCCTCAAGGTATGCCTCTTCGAGTTCTACAATTTCGTTGTAGTTGTTACCGACATTGACATAGAATGACATTGTGAAGTCTTTTGCAAGTTTTATGCTGTTCAGACGTAGGTTCAACTCCCAACCATAGTTGCGCATTGCACCGGAGTTTTTATATGCCAAACTTTGGTAACCTGTAGAAGATGGGATTTTGTAACCTGAAATAATCTGGTCACTTGTTGTACCATCATAGTAGTTGAAATCACCGGTAACAAAGTCGTTAAAGAAACCGAAGTCGGTACCGAAGTTCCATTCACGTTTCTTTGATCGACGAAGGTCGGTCAAGCGGATACCATCCATTTGGAAACCTGTCATTCCAAGGTATTTATATTCTCCACTGATTGGTGAATAGCTGTTGAATGTCTTGTTCTCACCCGGAGCATGACCGTCCATACCAAAACCGGGACGGAAAGAAAGCATACTCAAAACAGACTTAGACCACTCCATCCAAGGTTCATCGGAAATATTCCAACGTGCAGAAACAGATGGATATAGCGCCCATTTTCTGTCATCACCCATAGATGTGCTACCCTCAACACGTGCCGCTACACGCAACATATATTTAGAACGGAATGAGTAGTGAGCATCAAATGTAAAATTTAGACCGCGACTTTCCCACTTGCTTGTACCAGAACTTAACAATGAACCGATAGTAGAACTTGTTATGTTACCTGTCGGCAAACCGACGGTGGTCGCATTCTGGCTATTACCACTACTTGTGTGCATCTCATACCTTCCACTCATAGTCATATAATGATCCTTACCCAAATATGGAGTAAACACCAATTCGTGACGTGTAGTAAAGCCAAGACTCTTACTATCATTAGATTGTGTCTTATTCTTTGATTGAGATGTCCATTCTTCTGTTGAAAGAGATGCCGGATAGTACAGAGTACCGGAATTTGTAGAGGCACTCAAATTGACTGCACCACGATACTTCAACTGAGTTTCGTTGTCTTCAAGACCAAGAAGATTATATTCCAAAGTAATTTGAGGATTTATATAGAAATCCTGATAATAATTCTCTGCCAAATCGGCCTCTGCAACAGGATTCCTACGACCAAACCATGCACTTTGGAAGTCATCTTTTTGCGGATAATCAAGCATTGCATAATAATCCTCTGTATCTTTACCATTCTTATCTTGAGTATAGATACTCATATTAGGCATCATCTGCTGTGCATCATAAATAGGGCTTCCGGTATTAGTTCTTTTTTTAGTATATGAAAATGAGAAGTCGGCAATAACCTTGATTCTCTGTGAAACATAGTAGTCAAGTGCCAAGCTCGTTGTAATACGATTCAAATATTGTCCTATTACCTGACCTGTTTCGTGGTGATAACCTCCACCGATACGGAATGTAGCTTTTTCACCACCACCGGAAAGGTTCAAGTTATAGTCATGGCTAAAACCATGCTTTGAAACAGCATCAACCCAATCGGTATTATTGTTATAGTTCTCATATTCTGAGAATCCTTTGTCATAGTTCAACTCCGCAATGTTGTACTCCTGCTGATTTCTGTTGAACATTGCTTGCTTGATAAGCATGGTATAGTCGTCACCATTCAGAAGATTCAAACCACTCGGAGTCCATTTATCCATGAACTTATATGTAAAGTTGACACGTGTAGGACCACGCTTACCACGTCTTGTCTTGATTTTAATGACACCATTGGCACCCTGTGAACCCCAAACAGCACATGATGCAGCGTCTTTCAACACCTCAATTTCGGCAATATCCTCCGGGTTAATCATAAGAAGTTCAGCAAAGCTATTCTCGTTTGCTGTTTCAAAATTGAATGAGCCTGTATCGACATTCAAAATATTGTCATTAACAACAATAAGCGGAGTCGCATCACCCTCAAGCATTGAGTTACCACGAAGACGCATCTGTGTTCCAGAACCGACGTCACCGGAATTAAAAACGACGTCAAGACCGGCAACCTGACCCTGAAGAGCTTGATCGACAGAGGTAAAAGAAAGACCTTCCATGTCATCCATGCTCACCTTTTGTGTAGCATGAGTCATTTCTCGTTCAAGAATGTCAAGACCTCCGGAGCGTGTAACCTGCTTTGCAACAATTTCCACAGCATCAAGTACATTGTCCTCTTCCATCTTTATATCAAAGACAGTACGGTCACCAATCTCAATACGTTGCGTTTTATAACCAATATACGCAACCTCAAGATAATTGCTTGTATTCTTTACAACCATTGAGAAGTTACCTTCAAAGTCAGTTGTAGCATACTCGATAATACGGTCACTATTGTCACGCTCTGTTATGGTAACCATAATCAGCGGTCCTTCGGCATCACTGGAAACCGTACCTGAAATTCTCGCTCCCTTCTGTGCATATACAGTAGTGGTAAAAACACTGAACAGCACTAGTAGGAATAAATGCTTAATTTTTATCATGGCTATTATTTTTATTCTTTGTCTTCAAAAGGAACTTTATCAATTACGGTTCCTTCATTATTTACCTTTTGTTTACAATCCTTACCGTCTGATTTAACAGTATCATAGACATAAGCATCGCCAGCCGTATTTAATTTAATAAGGTAGCCTTCTCTTGTTATGAGCTTAGGACTGGAAGAGTTGACAAGTTCTTCGCGCTCGATATTTGAGCATTTAGCCTCAGCAAGCGGTTTCATCAAATATCCTATATCAAATTTCTTATCTCTATTTCTATCGTTCTTTTCAACAGTACCGTCAGGTAAAGTAATTGTAGTCTTGCCACATTCTGCAACCAGGTAAATATCATCGCCCATTCCTGCCAATCCCTTCTGACCACCGGCAACATACATTGTGTCAACCTTTTGTCCGGTTGTGGCAAAACGCACAAATTTGCCGTCATAGCCGTACATGCTTGGCGACTTAAGAATACGGTCTATAGGGTGAAGTACAGAGAATGAAGATGTCTCTATTGAGTTTGGTTTTGCTCCGCTCAAAGTATATACGATATCGCGGCACATAATATTCCATGTAACATTTTCCTTACCCGGAGTATTGACAACTTTAGCCCAATCATCATCTGTAATACTTTCTCCAGCCTTTTCCTTTGCTGCAAGAAGAGCATCCTTTACAAGAAGTGTTGAATTTCCCGCATCACTCTTTACTACAGTTTCATAGAAGCGTCCTGTTGCAGGATCAAGCAAAGTTGTTTCGTACGAAGTCGCCTCTTTGGCAGACAAGTCATAGAATACCGAATTATAATGGAAATGGTTACGGATAAAGTTATTTATATAACGGACAAGCGATGTTGCTCTACCATAAGTACTCTTCTTTGCAAACTGCTCCTTTACATTTGTCCATGTCGGGAAGCCTTCATCATACAATGCTTTTATCGCGTCGTTCGATGGGATATAAGCTGTATAGTGGAATGTATTAAAGAATGGAACTCCGTTTATCATCTTTGTTGAGATGTCTTCGCCTTGTGTTGTATAGAAGACAGAATAGAGTCGTGTTGAATCCTCTACAGCCTTCGCCTTCTCAGTAGCAGAGAGATCTTTTTCATTATTCGCAACTATTCCAGTATAGAATTCACGCAAAGAGATCTCTGTAGGAGAACACATCTTGTAGAACTCCTCGAAAAGACCACCACTTCCGGCGTTAGCCTTCATGTTGGTATATACATTCTTTCTTGGAGGGGTCGGCATTGAAGAATACAAGTGCGTAGCACTGTTTTCAGTAGTAGGAACTGTTGTATAGGTATTACCATTCTGCAAACCCTCAACTTTTGAAGCAAGTATAAATGTATTATTTTCCAACTGTTCTCCACCATAGAACTTGATAGAATCAGGATTGCTTGAATCAATCTTGATAGTACCATATCCTTTTGTAAGGTAGTACTTTTGGCCGTCATGGACAAAAGGCTTATCACTACTATTGTCGTGAACAATAATAAGGTAATCAAGCAAATCGGTCATACGGTTTATAAGGAACTGATTGTTTCCGAAGTTTGTACCTGTAACATTGTAAGGACCACCTTCAGACTTAATAACAGTGTTTGATGTATCTACTTTCAAACTCAAATCGAGTGAACTGATATCATATATCTGCGCCCAGAACTCTACATTCTGCTTTCCCTTCGGGCGTTTATTGTCATAATGGAATTCGTACAATTTAGGAGTATTAGGTTCTTCGAAAGTAACAGGATCGTAATAACGGAAATCATTGTCGTCCGGAACAATCAAAGAGTATCTTGCATCCTTTGCAAGCAAATAATAATCGTAGCGCAGTTGCTTGATTATATTACGCATAATGGTCATATTCTCACTAACTAATGTAGGAGCCGTAACAACTGTATATGCCGCAGGAGCAAAGACCTTATTTAATAGGTATATAACGCCATTGTTTGCAATAATACTCTCCACTACGTCTGATTTTCTCAACCCCAAGTCATCGTTGGCATCGTTGGTAAGCTTGTCGAATTTGCTTGCCACGGCATTAACAAATGAAGGTTTCATCAAGTTATTAAGGAATGGTGCTATATTAAGCTGAGGCACACTATCCAAAGCCTCAAGAAGTATATCAACATTCTCTTTAGAATAAGTATCAGGAACAATCTTCAAAGGAGCAAAACGTTCAAGAAGGAACTTACCACCTCCTGCAGAAGATACGAAATAATCATAAAGAACGCTATCCTTTGGCACAAACATCGCAGCCATATCACTACGCAAACCAAGGTTTGAACTATACTGGTTCATACCCGGATCATAGTTCAACAATTCACTCTCCTGCAAGGTAACATCGTTCAAAGACGCATGACCGGTAAATGAATTTGAGAAATAGCGTAATCTAAAGACGCTGTCAGTAGTATTATTGTAACGGGTTCTATAGTCTGTTGTCAAATCCTCATCAAAGACAGGGAAGCAGAAACGATCTATCAAGTGACTAAAGATTCTCAAGTCCTCGCGAGCACGCAATTCACCGGCCATGTTTGTAGGAGGAAGAAGAACCGAATCCATACGGTATATATAGCCATTCTTACAAGCAATGGTCAAGGTATCATCAGAAAATTCGCCAAAACTGATATCGCTATTGAGGATTTTGTTGCCAAAAATCATAACGTCGTCATCTTTGTACTGTTTTGCGACCACGCCATCTTTCTGGTACAAGAATGTGATATCCTCATTGCTGATTGCATTTCGTCTAAGATAGTCACCAATGAAGTGAATAATCATAGGATCTGCACCATCCATTGCAAGAAGCAATTTTTCACTTCTTTCGCTACCACGAACGATATCCCAATACTGGTTATACTTAGGCCAACCCGGATGATGCTCGAAAGAATCACCGTTCACAAGAGGAACAGTATCAAGAACATCAAGTGATGTTGTTCGACGAACACATTGTCCCTCATCTGTTGTATTGGAGCCTGTACTTGACATCATGTCAATCAACATGGCATTGTCGAGCATTGAACCATAGAGAAGCACTCTCATCTGCGCCTTGGTCATCTCTTTCACAGAAGTAACACCCCAAGGATTATTTGCAAAGAAACGGTTGAAAGCGTTATCGTCTGCCACAAACAGAGTCTTACTACCTGTGTGTGCCAGAGTTTCCTTTTCACCAAGACTATCGATAAGTTCGATACAATTCTTATAGCTACAATTAGCAGTTCCCTTTTTCAGGAATGCATAAATACTCTCGCCCAACCAATCCGGTTCTTCGTTATCATACTTGTAATCGTCAAGCCAATCCTTGCACGAATGCAACGAACCGCCAACAAAAAGCATACTAACAGCAAGAAGCAAAATTCTGCAGAACTTACCTAAATGACGCTCAAACATAAGTATAAATTTATTAATTATTATTTTTTCTTTTTTTTTAGCATTTCGCAAAAGGGCATAATTACCCCTTACTTAACGTGCAAAAATAAGAAAATTAAATAAACGATTGAACAAAACCCTGTTTTTTTTTACTCAGAAAGCAATATTTTCACATTTAAATCAAAAAAAATCTTCCGTTCCTGCCCAAAAGACAAGAAAACGGAAGATTTTAACACTTCACTCATTTTAACACTTAAATGTTAAAATTCACTTTATATTTTCCGAGTATTTAACATTAAAAGACTCGCCTTTTACCACTTCGGCAAACTCATGAGGAGAGATTTTTACCTGCTCGACCATGAATTCCGGAACGTTGTAAGAGCAATCAAAGAAGTCGTAGTATTCTGCATTTTCCTGAGGCAGAAGGAAGGCTTTTTCAGCAGTACCGTCATCATTCATATGGGCTATATAAAGACGACTGTAATTGGTATCATCGCGCCTGCTGGCAAAAAGAATCCATTTGCCGGAGCTACTCCATGCATGATAGCTCTCCGGGAATGGTGAATTTGCCTTGTCAAGAGGTTTCAAATCCTTTGTTTCCAAATCCAATACATACAAGTCTGCATCATTATGCCAAATATGGAAACAGCCATATTCTGCCATGGCAAACAGCATATAGCGGCCGCACGGAGACACACGTGGAAAGGTAGCACTCTTACCCAATGCCGATGCCGCAAAAAGCGTATCGACAGCGCCGAATTCACCTGTTTCGGGGTTCCAGGAACGACTGAGTATATCATATTTTATTTCCCTGTAACGTATTACCAATTCCGACTCCCATGCCATTGATGTATCAAGACGCTCCATGTGTGCAGAACAGTAATACAATCTCTTTCCATCGGCCGACCAGCAAGGAAAGACCTCAAGGTCGTCAGTACGATTCGCTACATGGCTAACAATCTCTTTTTCAGGATTATACACAATAATATCACTTGCCTTATCCTGAACTTCAACCTTGTTGGACATTCTGGTATGGAATACCTGACCGGTGTTATTGACAGAATATGCAACAACATCATACTTTGGATTGAATGATGGATACACACCGGCCGAAATGGTAGAATCTGTTTTCAAATTGAGTTTTTTTGCTTCGCCGTTGTGTACAAAAACAGTTCCGCCCAGATGCTGACGCACATGGAACTGCATATTGTCGGTTTTATGGTTTTTATAGGCATGACAATTGATACATTGTCCTTCGGGCTCTGCCGGAACAAGTCTGTTGCTATATACGACACTCTCTTCAAAGGTTGACAAGTTGCGTTGACAGATTTTCAAGTCTTCATACGCGACATAAGAGGGCGGTATAAGGCGGTATGATATATAAGAGTCGATAGAATCGGGAGAAACAGTAATACTAAACGGAGCATAGCTCTTCCACTCTTTTTTATTCTTGACAAAGACCTGCACCTCCACCTTGCTGCCATTCGCTGCTGCAAGCAGTTCACGCCAATCGTTCATTGATGGCTTGACCTCCTTACCACCAATAACAAGTTCCTTTTCGGGTGCGACAAAACGTGTCACAAAGGCATTACCAGCCTCCTCTATCCTAAAGACAAGAGGAGCTATATTGCAAGGAACGGTGATATCGGCATACTGCGGATATATTGCCGGTTTTTCATCAACCGCACTACTCTTCTTGGGCAAAGATGGCGAGCATGCCACTATTGCAAGAAGCTGTAGAAGAAGAATGTATCCAAATATCTTTTTCATATCATCAATTGGTTCTTATCTTACGTATAAAGAAGTAGAAATAGAAATATGTATCGTCATAATCCTTGAAATAAGGCGCCATTTCGGCCTCTTTCATTCCTTTATAGTTCTTTGTCTTTGCCACAAAAGATTCCAGCCTGCGTTGAACACTCTTTGAAACAAACTTATCCACGAATGCCGGGCCGACACTGACAGTGTTACCCTTATCAAGATTAAGGAACAGTATCAATGCTTCCTGATAATTCTTCGGCAACTTTGTTGGCTGACACTCATTAAGATAACGTTCAAAGATATACCAGAAAGCCTTCTGGTCTTTACGTATCATAGCCGATGTCAACGCCACTTCCAGATAAAGCGGTGTCACCCCTTCAGGCACATATTTGAAATTTTTTGTGAGGAATGCCTCGACAAAAGAGTCGTCCACAGAAAGTTCGTCGGGATAACAGAACAACTGCAACGGCATTGCAAACTCATTGGTCTTTTCTATCAAGTCGGGGTTCTTTATATAGTTTTCTATCTCTTTTGCCCAAGCGCGATAAAATATGGTACGTTTAAGTATATCGACATATCTTTGCGCAAGCCTGTATTCTCCTGCCAACAACATTGAACGGGCTGCATGTTTCAGATATTCATATCTCCAACCATACTCAACCGCATCTTCCATACACCAACGATAACTGTAGTTGAATTTTCCATATTGATAATAGGTCATCTTGCCACCGGTTTGGGAGAGATGCACCGACATTGGAGCGAGTATATCGGAGCTGCCGTCGGGATATGAGAACATTTCCGCACCGGCCACACCCAATTTGAACAAGGCAATATTCTTGTTCATAACGACCTGACGGGTAGGGATTTGGGCATCTTTCGCATAATCGGCGACATCGCGCCAACGACATTCCCACATAGCCTTGTTCTGTTTGTTCTCTATTCGGAAATTATTGTCGTTATACCAATAGACCCACAGAAACAATACTGCATACAAAACGACAGAAGCAGCAACAAGGTATTTTGCCTTTGAGTCTTCGCGCAGTCTGGCACGGAACAACATGCATACACAAAGCCCCACAAAAGAGAGCATCAAGACAACAAACGGCACCCAATATACATAGATATTGTACCAATAGGATTTTGTATCATGCTCAACCTTTGCCACATAGGAAGACGCCCACTGCGTTACAGGCAAACCTGCACCATAGAGATATTCCGAGCATACCGACGTATAGAAATGATAGTACACTTGAGGCACGGCACATACAGCAACTACAGCCACGAGCAATGTAAGCAATGGCATGAGAAGCTTTTTTCTGCCGGCAACGGCTGTCACCAAAGAATACAGCCCCAAGACTAGCGCCGAAACCAATGCGTATGCACCGAACAGAGGATAACCGACAACACACCATATAATCACAAAAACGATACGCAATGGTTCGTTCAGGCGTTTATAAAGCAACAAGGCCAACAACAGCAACAGTGTTGCCACCAATGCCATATAAAAATAACCGGGTTGCTTAAGGTAGAATATCCAATATCCGAGCTGCATATTGCTTGCCACCAATGCGACAACAGGAACAAGGGCCAACAGCCTATAGTTCTGCGAAAGGTCAAAAACCTTTATGACAAGCAGATAAACAAGATAAAGCAAGGCAACATATATGGCCGCACCCAAAGCCGGATAATAGAAAAACTGCACAAGAAAGCTCGATACATAATACAACAGACCGGCAGGTTTCGACATCATATTCTCAAAGAAGAGGTCGTCGAAAATAAATGAAGAGAGTTCATTTACACGAAAGAGGAAAGCCGATTCGTATGTAGCAAGTACCGCCCAAAGCCCTACAAAAAAGAGCAACGGCAAGACTTTGACAAGTTTATCAAAATTGCCAAGCAGAGTATTTGACGAGGCTGCCTTGACCTGTTTATTACCACCTTTTACATTCTTACCCATATAGAATTCTGTTATCGGGATTTTCACATTACACAAAAAGTCCACGTCTTGAATTGTCAAGCAGATAATTATCAAGAACGACAAGTGCCGCCATAGCCTCAACTACAGGCACCGCACGCGGCACTACACAAGGGTCGTGTCTGCCATGCGCCAACAAAGTTGTAGCCTCACCCGATGCGGTAACGGTTTCCTGCTCCATGAGCAATGTTGCCACAGGCTTGAATGCCACATTGAAGTAGATGTCGTTTCCATTGGATATTCCGCCCTGTATTCCACCGCTGTTGTTTGTACGGGTGGCGATATTGCCATTGTCGTTGTAAAATATGTCGTTCTGCTCAGAGCCGAAACCCGAAGCGGCATCAAAGCCGTTGCCATATTCAAAGCCCTTGACAGCATTTATCGAGAACATCGCATGCGCAAGGGAAGAGGTAAGCTTGCCGTAAAGAGGTTCGCCAAGCCCTGCAGGAGCGCCCTTGACAACACATGTCACGATTCCGCCAACGGTATTGCCCTGACGCTTCACGTCAAGAATAAGCTGTTCCATTTCCTTGGCCTTTTCAACATCGGGACAACGCACGACATTGCTTTCCGCTACAGATATATCATATTGGGCATAGCCTTTATTGAGCTTTATTCCACCCACTTGAGATGTATATGCCTGCACTGTTATGCCAAGCTGCATCAATGCAAGTTTGGCAATAGCGCCGGCACACACTCTGACAGCCGTTTCACGTGCCGAAGAACGGCCACCGCCACGATGATCGCGCAAGCCGTATTTCACATCATAGACATAGTCGGCATGCGAGGGGCGATACACGTCGCGCATGTTGTCATAGTCACCGCTACGCGTATTGCTGTTCCTGATTATAAAGGCTATGGGCGTACCCGTTGTACGGCCTTCAAAAATGCCGGAAAGGAATTCCACCTCGTCCTGTTCGTTGCGCGCTGTTGTTATTGCGCTCTGTCCGGGACGACGGCGAGCCATCTCATTCTTTATAAAGGTTTCGTCAATAGCCACACCTGCCGGAAAACCGTCAAGAACACCGCCTATGGCAACGCCATGAGATTCCCCGAATGTGGTAAGACGCAAAAGCCGACCAATACTATTCATTATTATTTCTTTTTATTTCTTGCCACAATTAATGACAACAGCCACCTTCGCAACCGCCGTCACCGCCACAGCCACCGCCATTGCAACCGCTACAGCCACTGCATGACGCCTTCAACGAGTCGTAGAACTTCTTCAATTCAGACTCTTTCGCAGGACGAGCCTCAACAACACTGCCTATGAACTGCAAGTCACAACCAGCCAAAGGATGATTGAAGTCCATTGTAACCTTAAGAGGAGTAACCTCCTTTACTGTTCCAAGGATTGGTGAGCCATCAGCGCGCATCATTTCCACAACATTACCGGCATAGATATGCGCAGAGTCGAACTTGCCGTCGATAGTGAATACCTCGCGGTCGAAATCCTGCACATGGTCAGGATCGTAATCGCCGTAAGCGTCAGCCGAAGGAATTGTAAAATCAAAAGAATCGCCCTTCTTCAAGTCCTTCAGATTCTCCTCGAAAGCATCAAGAGTATATCCTACACCTGTCAAGAAGGCAAATGGTTGTTCACGTGTTGTCTTTTCAACCTCTTCACACTCACCGTTACGGTGTGACACCAATGTGTATGCCACACGCAAATATTTGTTTGTAGTTTCCATTTATTGTTTGTATTTGTTTAACAATTCAACATTAAAATTCTTTATATATGTGCTGTGTCCTGCCACTACAGCCTCACCAATGGCAACAAAGCGCGCCAACGATGATGCGAACAGCTCCTCACAAGCATTAGCGTCGCGAAGCAACAATGCCGACATTACACAATAACCGGCCATTTCGTACAGCCTGCGGGCAAGAAAATCAAGCATTTCCTGATTCTCGAACGAAGCTACCACTTCCAACGCTTCGGTATATACGTTTGCTATAGCTCTTACACGTGCATGCAAAGAGGCCAAGGCTTGCGACGGTTCAAAAGAGAGATACTCGTCAACAAGCTGAGAGTAAAAACCTGTTGTCGCATAGCGTATGGCCGCAACAACCTGCATTTGGGTTGTTCCCTCGTATATAGATGTCACTCGTGCATCACGATAAAGACGTTCACAAGCATAGTCGCGCATATATCCCGAGCCACCATGTACCTGAACTGCGTCGTAAACATTCTCATTGACCATTTCGCTTCCCATACCCTTGACAAGCGGGGTAAGCGCATCGGCAATTTTTGAATACAGCTTTGATTCGGCACGTTCTTCGGGTGTCAGCGTACGTTCACGCGCCAGCTCTGCAAACTGATAGCCCATATCGACATTGCGTGCTGTTTCATAAAGCAGACTGCGTGCAGCGTCAAGACGTGCCTTGATGTTGCCGAGCATATCATATACCGGCGGCAGCTCAATTACAGCCTTGCCGAATTGACAACGTTCCTTGGCAAAAGCCAACGCCTCGGAATATGCAGCCTGCGATATCGCCACACTCTGCGTAGCTATTCCCAGACGCGCACCATTCATCAACGACATGACATATTTTATAAGTCCCATCTTACGGCTGCCGCAAAGCTCTGCCGGAGCATGTTCAAATACTATTTCACATGTAGGAGAGCCTTGAACGCCCATTTTATCTTCTATGCGGCGAGTCTTGACCTTACCACAACTTTTTTCGCATATGAACAACGACAATCCACGACCGTCGGCACTACCCTCTTCGCTACGCGCAAGAACAAGGTGGATATCGCTGTCGCCGTTGGTTATAAAACGTTTCACGCCATCGAGATACCACTGATCAGAAGTACTGTCATAGGTAGCCTTCAGACGTACATTCTGCAAATCACTGCCGGCATCGGGTTCTGTCAAATCCATTGACATTGTCGCACCGGCACAAACCATAGGCAAATATCGTTCTTTCTGTTCGTCGCTACCGAAACTGTTTATCGTAGAAGCACAATCCTGCAACCCCCACAGATTTCCGAAACCGGCATCGGCACGACACACAAGTTCCTGCATCATGGTAAAAACCATTGTAGGAAAATTCAAGCCACCATAACGGCGTGGCAACGAAACACCCATAAGCCCTGCCTGACGGAAGAGTTTAAGATTCTCGCTTGTTACCGGTGCATACACGACATGACCGTCCTCGAGTGTATGTTTCTCACGTTCAACACGTTCGGCATTTGGAGCCACAGTTCCGGCGCACAAGTCGCCTACAAGTTCAAGAACCTGTTCGTAACCCCTTACAGCCTCCTCGAAGTTCGTCGGAGCATAATCATAACCCACAGCATCGCCATACCCCTTTTCCTTCATATCGACGATACGACGCAAAAGAGGGTGCTTCAGATAGAATTCAAGAGCTTCATTGTCGCTATAATAGTTCATAGTTCCTGCTGGCAATAGGTTATAATTTTATCAATGACCTCCCGTGCATCACCAATTATCGAATAATCGGCAAAGGCATTTATCGGAGCTTCAGCATCCTTATTGACAGATATCATAACGCCACACTCCTTGACACCGCATAAATGCTGTGTATGCCCTGACACGCCAAAGGCTATATATAATTCGGGACGGACCACAACACCGGTCTGCCCTATCATTCTGTCGCGCGTTGCATAACCTGCATCTACGGCCGGCCTTGTAGCACCCACATTGCCATGTAGCAGATGTGCAAGTTCAAACAGCCTGTCAAAAGTTTCTTTACTTCCAACGCCATAACCTCCGACAACGACGACCGACGAGTCCTTGAGGCTCATTGCCGTATCGGCAGACTGCAAAACACGAGTACGCAAAATCTCTTTTACAAAAGTCCTTACACCTTCGTCTGAAGCCTGATAATACTTACACTCCTTAACTTCAACACTGCCATTGCATGTTTGCTCTGCATTTAGAGCCACAGCGTGAGAAACCTGCGGGCTTTTACCACGATTATGACGTAGCAGACAATAAGCATTACGCGGACGGCAAGATACAGCCGAGCTGTCAACTGAGGCAAAAACAGGCAATGACAAGACAGACTCCTCAATACTGTTTTCAACGACACATTCAACAGCTATATTCCCCGATGAAAAGGATAAAATTGAACGAACACAGACAACACAGGAAAGCCCTGTCATGGAGGTTAAACGGGCAATTTCTTCTGCACACTGACAGCCACAAAGAACCACATCGTGACACCCCGGCACAAAAGAGTCCGAGGCTAAGGCCTCGTCTGCTCCACGATACATAGCTTCGCGCAAGACACCGGCAGCACAAGCCCCGATAGAGAAAACGGCAACCTTGCTCTCGGGATATTTATCCTTAAGCAAGAAAGCCTGTTCCAACGCCTTATAATCGTTAGGAACTCCTGTTGCCAATACAGCTATATTCAAGCCCATGTTCCGTTGTTTACCTCAAAGAGTGCGGTTCGCCGCCTCAAGTTTATTTTTGCGGTTTAGCGCAAAGATATACAAAACGAGCGAAATATGAACAATCTACTAATTTTTAGTTTAACAAAAATTTTTTTTATAAATAAATTACCTACCTTTACAGCAGTATATATCAAACCTATAATTTCAACAATTATGAGCGAAAAAATCAATATGCCTTGGGAGGAGCGTCCCGCTGGTTGCGCTGATGTAATGTGGCGATATTCAAAGAACCCTGTTATCGACCGTTATGCAATTCCGACATCAAACAGCATATTCAATAGTGCTGTCGTACCTTTCGGTGATGGCTATGCAGGTGTATTCCGCTGCGACAACAAGTCGGTGCAGATGAATATCTTTGCAGGTTTCAGCAAGGACGGAATCAATTGGGAGATTGAGCATGAGCCTATCGTTTTCAAGGCCGGAAATACAGAAATGATAGAGTCGGAATACAAGTACGACCCACGTGTAACATGGATTGAGGACCGTTACTGGATAACATGGTGCAATGGTTATCACGGCCCAACCATCGGTATTGCATACACATTTGACTTCAAGGAGTTCTTCCAGTGTGAGAATGCATTCCTGCCATTCAACAGAAACGGTGTATTGTTCCCCGAAAAAATCAACGGCAAGTATGCAATGTTGAGCCGTCCAAGCGACAACGGACATACTCCATTCGGTGATATTTACATAAGCTACAGCCCCGACATGAAGTATTGGGGTGAGCACCGTTGTGTAATGAAAGTAACCCCATTCCCTGTCAGCGCATGGCAATGCACAAAAATCGGTGCCGGCTCAGTGCCCATTCTCACCGACGAAGGCTGGTTACTTTTCTATCATGGCGTTATAACTACATGTAACGGTTTCCGTTATTCAATGGGTGCGGCATTGCTCGACAAGAACGACCCTTCAAAGGTTCTTTACCGCACTCAGCCATACCTGTTGGCACCGGCTGCTCCATACGAGTTGGCGGGAGATGTACCTAACGTGGTATTTCCTTGTGCCGCACTTCGCGACGGCGATAAAGTGGCTGTATATTACGGAGCTGCAGACACTGTTGTAGGCATGGCATTCGGTTATATTTCGGAAATAATCGAATTCATGAAAAAGAACAACTGCGCATAACAGACCTATAAAGCAAGCATAAAAGCCGAGGCACCCACCTCGGCTTTTATATTTTATAATTATGATAAATACTTGAAAATTAAATTAAATATTATATTTATTTACTATCTTCGCAAAAACAGCATAACAAGATAATCACAACAATGAAGATTGCACGCATTTTACAGATACTCACCATAGCGTTACTCGCTTGTGGATGTGGCACAAAAAGCAACAGAGAGATGAACACAGACTTCATTACAGCCGACAACAGCGGTTTTACAAAGAACGGCAAACAATACACATATATCGGAACAAACATGTGGTATGCTTCGATACTCGGCTCTACAGGCGAGGGTGGCGACAGAGAAAGGCTTTGCAAAGAGCTTGACCGTTTGAAGGAGATTGGCGTTACCAACCTGCGCATATTGTCAGGTCCTGATGCCGGAAGCGCGCTTGCAAACCCCGCAAAACCATATTTGCAGACAGCTCCCGGAGTGCTCAACGACACTATTCTACAAGGACTTGACTTCATGATTGCCGAGTTGGAAAAACGCGACATGAATGCCGTAATATATCTCAACAATGCATGGGATTGGAGCGGCGGCTTCGGCTTTTATCTTAAAGAGTGTGGTTACGGAAACTCGCCAAACACCAATGTCGATGGCGGCTACAACAGATATGTCGATTATTGCGCAGATTTCGCACGCGACAAGAAAGCGCTTGGACTATATTACGACTACATAAAACAGATTATCACACGCAAGAACAGCATTACAGGACGTTACTACAAGGACGAGCCTGCAATTATGGCATGGCAATTATGTAACGAGCCACGTCCTTTCTCGCAGGACAACAAAGAGGCTTTTGCAAAATGGATAGGAAAGGCTGCGGCAATCATCAAACATCACGACCCCAACCATCTTGTGTCAACAGGCAGCGAGGGATATATCGGTTGCGAGGTTGACATGCAGCTTTGCGAGAGGATACATGCCGACAAGAATATCGACTACATAACAATCCACATTTGGCCTGTAAATTGGGGGTGGGCTCCACGTTCTAACCCCGACAGCGGCATTGAAAACGCATGTGCCGAAAGTGGCAATTATATAAACGAGCATATAGCCCTTGCAAAGCGTTTGGGCAAGCCTCTTGTCATTGAGGAGTTCGGTTACTCACGAAAAGAGAACAAACCGGGAACAGACATTCCGACCGACAGCCGTGACACCTTCTACCGCTACATCTTTGAACAGGTTGCGAAGAGCGTGAACGAAGGCTCACCGCTTGTAGGATGTAATTTCTGGGGGTGGGGCGGAAGCGGAAGACCGCGCGACCTTGTTTGGCAAGCCGGCGACGACTACCTGTGCGACCCTCCGCACGAGCCTCAAGGCTGGTATTCGGTTTTCGACAACGACACCACCACAATTAATGTGATAAAGGAATATACAAAGAAACTAAAATAAAAGACTTATAATTATGTACAAGAATGACAATCGTATTGTTGCCACACTCGATGCAGGTGGAACAAATTTTGTTTTCGGCGCAATGAAAGCCGGCGAATTCATCATCGACCCTGTTTCGGTTCCTTCAATGGCACACGACCTCGACCTTTGCCTGCAGAACATGGTCAACGGATTCAGACAGGTTTTCGACAAGCTTGACGAGAAACCCGTAGCAATAAGCTTTGCTTTCCCCGGCCCAGCAGACTACCCTAACGGCATTATCGGCGGTTACCTGCCAAACTTCCCGTCATTCCGCGACGGAGTAGCTTTAGGCGCATTCCTCGAAAAGCAGTTCGGCGTGCCTGTATTCATCAACAACGATGGCGACCTCTTTGCTTATGGCGAAGCACTGTGCGGAGCATTGCCACAGATAAACGAGCGCCTGCGCGAGCTTGGCTCAACAAAGCAATACAAGAACCTTATCGGATATACATTGGGAACAGGATTCGGTATTGGCGTTGTCATTGACGGCAGACTGAACCGCGGCGACAACTCTTGTGTGGAGACATTCTGTTTGCGTCATCGTGACATGCCTGATGTAATTGTTGAAGACGGCGTTGCCATTCGTGCCGTTTGTCGCGTATATGGCGAGAAGAGCGGAAACATGGAACACGGGCTGACTCCAAAAGATATCTGTGAAATTGCAGACGGCAAACGCGAAGGCGACCGCGACGCTGCACGTGAGGCATTCGCATCTCTCGGTCGTGTGGCAGGAGCAGCCATAGCGACAGCTGTAACCATCATCGACGGACTTGTTGTCATTGGCGGTGGTGTTTCGGCAGCAAGCCATTGGATAATGCCTGCATTGCTCGAAGAGATGCACACAAAGCTGCGCACACTCACCGGCGATGAGGTCAATCTCGTACAGATGAATGTATATAACCTTGAAGACGATGCCGAGTTCGCAGAGTTTGCAAAAGGCGATGTTCAGAAAGTAAAGGTTTACGGCGAGGAGCGTTATGTCGATTACGACAGCCGTAAGCGCACCGGTATAGCCATATCAAAGCTCGGAGCAAGCAAAGCTGTTTCGGTTGGTGCATACGCATTTGCATTGAGTGAGTTGGACAAGAGATAAAATGCCATGAAGAAAATTTTGTTATTAATAGTGCTTTTCGTGTCAACCCTTGCAGTGGCACAGAAGCCGTCCGATCTGGTCAATCCATTCATCGGAACAACCAATTTCGGAACAACCAACCCCGGTGCAGTAACACCAAACGGAATGATGTCTGTTGTACCATTCAATGTAATGGGTTCCGACCTGAATGTTTTTGACAAGGATAACCGTTGGTGGTCGGCACCCTATGAATACAACAACAAGTTCTTTACAGGATATGCACATGTTGCATTGAGTGGAGTAGGTTGCCCCGAAGCCTCATCGTTGCTTGTAATGCCTACATCGGGCGACCTCGATGTAAACTATTTCAGCTACGGCTCGGAATATACCGATGAAAAGGCATCACCGGGCTATTACAGCAACAGACTCACAAAGTACGGCATAAAGACAGAGGTAACGGCAACAACACGTTCATCATGCGAACGTTACACCTTCCCTGCCGGCAAGGGCAATATTATCCTGAACCTTGGTCAGGGATTGTCAAACGAATGTGGTGCAATGGTACGTCGTGTAAGCAGCACCGAAATCGAAGGATTCAAGTTGCTTGGCACATTCTGCTACACCACACAGGCCGTATTCCCCATATATTTCGTTATGCGCGTATCAAAAGCACCCACAAGCGAAGGAGCATGGAAATTCCAGCCTCTACTTACAGGTGTCGAGGCAGAATGGACTCCCGATGACGGAACATATAAACTTTATGAGAAATACTACCGCGAGGTAGCAGGTGACAACATAGGCTATCGTTTCTGTTACGACAACCTCGCCGAGGGAGAAGAGATAACAGTGCAGATTGGAGTCTCGTTCGTTTCAATAGAAAATGCCCGCGAAAACCTTAACGCAGAACAGGCAGGCAAGAATTTCGACGAAGTGCATGCCAATGCGGTAGAACGTTGGAATAACGACCTTGGACGCATACGCATAGAGGGAGGAACAGCCGACCAACAGACCATATTCTATACTGCATTATACCATGCTCTCATACACCCAAGCATCATAAGCGATGTAAACGGCGAATATCCAAAGATGGAGAACGGCGAAGTCGGAAAAAGCGATTACACAAGATACACGGTATTCTCACTGTGGGATACATACCGCAACCTGCACCAGTTGCTTACACTTGTATATCCCGAGCGCCAGACCGATATGTTGCGCACAATGGTAGGCATGTATGAGGATTGGGGTTGGTTACCACGTTGGGAACTTTTCGGACGTGAAACATTTACAATGGAGGGCGACCCTGCAGCCATTGTCATAGCCGACAGCTGGATAAAAGGACTACGCGACTTTGATATCGACACCGCATACGAAGCTATGATTAAATCAGCTACAACAAAAGGTGCTGATAATCCTATACGCAGAGATATTGACCCATACATTGAAAAGGGATATATTCCTTTGTGGTTTTTCTCGAACGACCTCTCGGGTGACAACTCCGTTTCACATGCTCTTGAGTATTGCTCGGCCGACTATGCCATAGCACAGCTTGCCGACTCTTTGGGCGACAAGGCTCGTGCAAAAGAGTTCTTGAAACGTTCACAGAGCTACAGAAACTATTTCTGCAAGGAGCATGGCACTCTGCGTCCATTGACAAAAGAGGGCAAATTCCTTGGAGATTTCGACCCTGCAACAGGCAAGAACTTTGAGAATGTACCGGGATTCCATGAAGCGTCGGCATGGTGTTACACATTTGCCGTACCACATGACCTTGAAGGTCTTACCAAACTTATGGGTGGCAAACGAGGATTCATCAACAGCCTGCAAGGTGTATTCGATAATGAATACTACGACCCGGCAAATGAACCGGATATTGTATATGCTTACCTATTCAGCCGTTTTAAGGGTGAAGAGTGGCGCACACAGAAAGAAGTAAAGAATATCCTCGACAACCATTACAAGAACAGCCCCGACGGCATACCGGGAAATGATGACACAGGAACAATGTCGGCATGGGCCGTATTCTCTATGATGGGTATTTACCCCGATTGTCCGGGCGAGCCTACATACACACTCACGACACCTGTATTCGACAAGGTAAGCATTGCCACACCGCAAGGAAACATTGAGATAGAATGTAACCGTCCGACAGCCGACAGCCACTATATCGACAACATAAGACTCAACGGCAAGGCAAGCGGTTATCGCATCACACACAAACAGTTGCTCGACAACGCCAGAATAGAATACAAACTAAAGAAAGAACCAAAATGAAAATAAGAAATATCGCTTTGGCATTGCCACTGTTGTTTGCGGCATGCTCAACTGTAACAAAGGAGAACCTCACCGACCATGTCAATCCGCTTATCGGAAGTGGCGGTCATGGACACGTTTTTGTAGGCGCAAGCGTACCTTTCGGTATGGTACAGTTAGGCCCTACCAGCATCAACGAGAAATGGGACTGGTGTTCAGGTTATCACCAGGACGAAGCAACAGTCATTGGTTTCTCACATACACACCTCAGCGGAACAGGTATCGGCGACCTTTTCGATGTTACCGTAATGCCCGTGACAGGCAATGTGGAATACACACGCGGTATAGTGGATATTCCCAACAGCGGACTATGGTCCATGGCCGACCGCACACAGGAGGTTGTAAAGCCCGGATATTACTCCGTACCTCTCACACGTTACGGCATAAAGGCTGAAATGACAGCTACCGCACGCGTGGGATTACACCGTTACACATTCCCTGCATCGCAAGAGGCTGCACTTGTCTTTGACCTTGAGAACGGAGGATGCTGGGACGACCCCACAGAGACATTCATGCAGGCAGAAGGCAATAACCGAATTGTGGGTTACCGCTACTCAAAGGGTTGGGCAAAGAACCAGCGTGTATATTTTGCCGCTGAGTTTGCCAAGCCTTTTGACAAATTCGAATTAAAAGGATTCAAGAACATGTACGGACGTGCATCATTCACCACCACCGAAGGCGAAGAGATTCTTTTGAAAGTGGCCATTTCACCGGTGAGCATTGACGGTGCAAAACTTGCTCTTGAGCAAGAGATTACCGATTGGAACTTTGAAAGAGTTGCCAACAATGCCGTCAAGGAGTGGAATAAAGAGCTTGCACGCATCAGGATAGAAGGCAACGAAGAGCAGAAAGAGATTTTCTATACAGCAATGTACCATGCCATGATTGCCCCAATGCTCTTCAGTGACATAAACGGCGACTATCGCGGTGCCGACGACAAAGTATATAACAGCGAAAAGCCACGTTACACAAGCTTCTCGTTGTGGGATACATACCGTGCAAAACAACCGCTGATGACAATAATACACCCTGAGAAAGCCGGTGATTTTGTCGCAACAATGGTAGATATTTGCGACAAACAGGGTGACCTTCCCGTATGGCACTTGTGGGGCAATGAAACCGATTGTATGGTCGGCGACCCGGGTATTCCAGTTGTTGCAGATGCTATAGTAAAAAATATCCAGGGCTTTGACCATGAAGAGGCATTCGAGGCTATTAAGAAGACTGCGGCACTTGCCGAGCGAGGCAAGGAGTATCGTCATCAATATGGTTATATCCCTTGCAACCTCTTCACAGAAGCTGTTGCATACGACATGGAGTATGCCATTGCCGATGGCGCAGCCGCAAACGCAGCAAAAGCACTTGGCAAGGATGCCGACTACAAGTATTTCGACAACATGAGCCACTCTTACCGCATATTCTTTGACAAGGAACGCGGTTTTGTTCGTGGAGTAGATGAGAAAGGCAATTTCCGTGAGCCATTCAACCCATACTTTGCAGCACACCGCGCCGATGACTATTGCGAGGGAAACGCATGGCAATATACATGGCTCGTTCCGCAAGACCTTGAAGGTTATATAAAACTGTTCGGAAGCAAAGAGGCATGCATCGCACGCTTGGATTCATTATTCCTCGCGCCATCGACCGTAGAAGGTGATCCGTCGCCCGACATTTCCGGCATGATTGGTCAGTTCGCACATGGCAATGAGCCAAGCCACCACATATTGTACCTTTATACCATGATGGGCGAGCCACACAAGACTGCAAAATGGGTACGCGAAGTGATGAACACACAGTACCGCAACGACTTCGACGGTCTTTCGGGCAACGAGGATATGGGACAGATGTCGGCATGGTATATAATGTCGGCACTCGGATTCTACCAGGTAGAGCCTGCGGGAGCACGTTATTGGTTCGGTTCGCCAATAGTCAATCGTGCAGAATTGAACGTCGAAGGCGGTAAATTCATCATCGAGACAATAAACAACAGCGATACCAACATATATATAAAGAGTATCAAGCTCAACGGCAAGCCGCATAACCTGCCATACATTGAGCACGCCGACATTGCCAAAGGCGGCAAACTCACAATAGAAATGAGTGATACACCTGCAAAATGGTATTGACAAGTAAGAAAAAAGAAGCTCAGACGAGCTTCTTTTTTCTTATCTTTTCTTCCAGTTTTTGCATCCACTCATACCAGTTCGGTATATACAATGTTGCAATAACCGTATTCAACAGCATGCCGAAGACCACTGCCGCGCCGAGCGACAGACGCGCTCCGGCACCTGCACCGCCGGCAAAGAGTAACGGCATGACACCAAGCACAAAGGCAAAAGAGGTCATCAAGATTGGGCGTAAACGCACATGGCCGGCCTCTGCGGCACTATAACGTATATCTTTGCCTGCCGCACGATAGTCACGGGCAAACTCCACAATAAGAATACCGTTCTTTGCGCTTAAGGCTATCAGCAGAATGATACCCACTTCGGTGTATATACTTACGGGGATATCAGCTATCCAACAACCGACAATTGCACCGAGCAGGGCTATAGGCACACCCATTATTGCGGCGACAGGGCTTGCCCAACTCTCATATTGTGCCGCAAGAACAAGGAACGCCACAAGAATGGCAAGAGCGAATATTATCGCCGTATTGCTTCCCGCGACATTCTCTTGATAAGCCACGCCGGTCCATTCATAACCAAACTCCTCGCCCAATTGCGCCTTGAAGAGTGCCGCAACCTCGTCAATTACCTGACCGGAGCTATAACCGGGTGCTGTATTGGCGGTAATCATGGCACTGTTATACATATTATAACGTACAAGCTGGTCACTGCCAAGAATCTCCTCGGTGGTAACAAAACTGCTGAACGGCACCATCTCGCCACGATTGTTGGCAAGGCTGAGGCTCATGACATTGTCAATGACCTTCTGATTACGTTCGCCTGCAGCCATCTTCACCTGCCATATACGTCCGAGCAACACAAAATCATTTACATATATTGCACCCATGTAATAACTTAATGTCGATAACACCGAGCCCATATCAAGTCCCATGGATATAGCCTTCTCGCGGTCTATGTTCAGAAAGTATTGTGGCACATCGGCCTCAAACGAGCTGTTCATTCCGGCAATAGCACCTTCGTGGCTGTAGTTGTCGGTTAGAGCATCGACAGCCTTCTGCATTTCGGTCAATCCCAAAGCCTTACGGTCTTCGAGCTGCAGTTGCAGACCACCCACATTGCCTATACCGGGTATTGCCGGTGGGACAAATGCAAAACATTGCGCTTCGCCAATCTCGGCATAGGCCTGACGGTTGAAACGCTCAACCACCGACGCAGCCGACTCACCCTTTTTCTTTCGTTCACTCCAGTCCTTCAGAACAACAAAGACACTTGCCGCATTGCTCTGTCTGCCGTTGTTCATGATACTGAAACCGCTGATGCTTACGTTGGTCTTCACTTCGGGATATGCCGCCACTATTTCCTCTACCTTTGAGGCAACAGTCTCGGTACGGCTAAGCGAACTCGCAGGTGGCAACTGTATGCTGACAATGAAATAGCCGTCATCTTCGTCAGGGATAAAGGTTGTAGGCCAATTGGTAAACATATAAACAGCAAGCACAACCATAACAACGAAAGATATGGCGGCAATCCACGCTTTACGTAACAAAAAGCCTACTGTACGGTCATAAAACCTCTGTATAACATCATATCCCTTATTGAACCAGCCAAATCCCTTGTGTCCGTCCTTTGCTGTCGGGCGCAACAGTATAGCGCTCAACGCTGGTGTAAGAGTCAATGAATTGAATCCGCTCAACAATGTTGCCGTAGCAATTGTAAGAGCAAACTGCTTGAACAATTCGCCTGATATACCACCAATCATTGTAGTAGGAACAAAAACAGCCATCATCACAAGCACAACACCAATTATAGGGCCTGTTATCTCCTGCATGGCCTTTTCGGTAGCCTCACGAGGAGTCAATTTGCCTTCGTCGAGAATACGCGTCGCATTCTCCACCACCACAATGGCATCATCTACCACAATGGCAATAGCAAGGACAAGGCCGAACAGCGTCAGTGTATTTATAGAGAACCCCAACAGGAGCATTACAGCCAACGTTCCTATGAGCGATACAGGGATTGTAAGGCAAGGGATAAGCGTAGCGCGCCAGTTCTGCAGGAAAAGGAATATAACGAATATCACCAAAGCTGTTGTTTCAAGCAGGGTAAACAGCACCTCCTCAATAGAGCTGCGCACCACCTCTGTCGTATCAAGGGCTATCTGATACTGCACACCCGGAGGAAAGGCCTCGACAAGCTCTTCCATTCGCTCCTTGACAGCTTTGGAAACAGCAAGCGAGCTTGAGCCCGGCGATTGATACACCGCCAATGCCGCCGTAGGCCTGCCATTAAGACGCGAAGAGGAAGAATAGGTTTCGCTACCTATCTCAATTTCTGCTATATCGCCAAGCCGCAACATATCCACACCGGTATTGCGTATGACAATATCCTCGAACTGTGTGGCATCACTAAGCCTTCCCTGCACATTAAGAGTATATTGGAAAGCGTTGTCGGCTGTATTGTCGAGTGTCTGTCCCACATATCCTGCAGATATAGCCAGGTTCTGCCTGCTTATTGCCTGATAGACCTCGGCCGGGGATATTCCGCGTATGCGCATTGCCTCAGGGTCGAGCCATACACGCATTGAATACTTTCCAGCGCCCATAATCTCCACTCCACCCACACCGGGAGTACGTGTAAGCTGATCGACTATCTGCAACTGCGCATAGTTCGAGAGATAAAGCTGATTATATTCCTCATCACCTGTAAGGGTTATGAAGAGCACGATATTTGTCGATTGTTTCTGCACAACCACTCCCTGTTGCGTTACCTCTGTAGGCAATGAGTTCAGAGCAATGTTTACCCTGTTCTGCACCAACACTGTTGCCATGTCGATATCCGTTCCCACCTCAAATGTGACAGTAAGCCTGTATGTACCCGACGAAGATGATGTCGAACTCATATATATCATTCCATCGACACCGTTCACCTGTTGTTCGATTGGAATACCTACAGTCTGCGCTATCGTTTCAGCATTTGCACCCGGATAGACCGCTGTTACCTGCACTGTGGGAGGTGTTATCGAGGGATATTGGTCTATGGGAAGCACAAAGAGCGATACACCGCCTGCCACAAGGAGCAACAGCGACAATACTGTGGCAAAAATGGGACGTTCTATGAAAAATTTAGAGAAGTTCATGACTGTTATGTTTTTATAAATGAAACAGTGTCCTATTGTTTTTCCATGACGGGTGTTACCGGCATACCGTTACGCACCTTAAGCAATGCCTTTGTAACATACCTTTCTGTTGGAGAAAGGCCTTCTGTCACAAGGCGGAGGGTGTCATCGACAAGCCTTCCGACAGTTATCCGCTGATACTCCACCCTGTTTGAATCATTGACGACATACAGGTATTTTCCCAATTGGTCCGTACCTATGGAAGCATCGCGCACAAGAACAGCATTCTTTACATCATCATATGGCAGTACCACGCTTATGTAGCTTCCCGGCTTCAGAAGCCCGTCCTTGTTAGAGAGTTCGGCACGCACCTGCAACGTACCTGTGGTGAGGTTTACATCGGGAGCGAGATAATCGATTTTGGCGTCCCATGTAAAATATCGGCCACCTCCTAAAGTAAAGGTTATATTACTTTGGTCAACAGTTTCGCCTTTACGCTGCAAGCTCATGAGCCATTGCGCATCGCTTATATTAAAATAGGCATACATTATATCATCTTTGTATAACTTACAGAGTTCGACAGGCGACATCTCACCCGATATATAAGCACCGACAGGATAGTTGCGTAAGCCAACCACGCCGTCAACAGGCGCCTTGACATAACAATATCCCAATTTGGTATTTGCCGTACTCAACGCCGCACGTGCATTGTCGATAGCGGCCTTGGCACTTTCAACCTTACTCTTTGCCTGCAACAGTTCTATCTGACTGACAGCATCACTGTTTATCGCAATTTTCATACGCTCATAGCTGTTCACTGCATAGTCATATTCAGCCTGAGCGGTCTGTAACGCAGCATTAGCCTGTGCCACTGAATTTTCATAAAGCACAGGCTCTATGACAAACAGCAGATCACCTTTCTTCACTCTGCTTCCCTCGACAAAATTGCGCTTTACAATTGTACCATTGACACGCCCCACCACAGATATGGTGGCATCGGCCGAAAGATAACCGGGATATTCGCGTGTAAGCATCACATCACGTACAGCAGGTATCGCTACCTCAACAGGCAATGCACCACCGGTCATTGCCATCTCCTTTTTGTTGTGGCATGCCGTCATGACAAGCACCGCCACCATAAATGCTATTTTTCTCATTGTATAAGGATTTACCAACCGCCACCAAGGGCTTCGTATAGTTGAACAAGATATATAAGTGAGGCACCATGCGCCTGTACAAGATAGTCTTGACAGGTGAAGAGAGAACGCTGTGCATCAAGGACATTCTGATATTCGGTAAGTCCCTGCTTGTATAGTTCAAGTGAGAGGGAGAGCGTTTCCTCATCCTGCATCATGGCCTTACGCAGTGTTATTATCTGCTCTATGGAGTTACGGTACTGCGACATGGCATTCTCAACCTCCTGCATGGCATTAAGCATTGTGCTGTTGAACGAAGCTATACTTTGGTCAAGTGTGGCACGCGCCTCGCGCGTTGCATTGACACGTTCCGTACCGGTGAAGATATTCCAAGACAATGACGGAGCAATCTCCCATGTAAGGCTCTTTGAACGTGGCAGATACTTCAATTTGTCCGAAGCAAAGCCCAACGAGCCTGTGAGGAAAAGCGACGGGAACCAGTCACGGCGCGTAGCCCCCAACAACGAAGCATTCGCCTCGACCTGCCGTTCGGCAGCACGTATGTCGGGACGACGGAGAAGAAGGCTCGCAGGAACACCCACCTCGACAGGTGCCATATATTCAGGCAGGGCATATCCCTCTTCGAGCCACCCTTGCAGTTCTTGCGGATAGACGCCGAGCAACACAGCCATGGCATTCCTATAACCTTCGATAGTGGCTTGCATTGCCGGAATCTTGGCTTTTGTATTGTAATATACGCTACGCGACTGCGACACATCCAATTTTGAAGCAAGGCCTGTATTATAGCGCGAAACGACAATATCCATTATCTCGCGTTGCGACTCCACATTCCAGCGTATCACCTGCATTTCGGCAAGCGACTGTCTTAGGGAGAAATAGGTTATGGCAACGTTCGCCACAAGAGAAACCATCACTGCATTAAACTCCTCTTCTGTTGCCATAAAAAGTTGTTTCTGAGCCTTTGCGCGCATGTATATGCTACCGAAGACATCGGCTTGCCATTTCATTGACACCGCTGTTGCATATTGCCCTTCCCATGTTTCCTGGTACAGTGTCTGTGCCGTATTGCCGCTTGTCTTGGCACGTTGCCAACCGAGATTAAGGTCAAAGGAAGGCATAAGACCACCCTGCGCCTTGCGCCATGCAGCACGCGCCTTTCTGATATTCTCCATAGCGCCCAATGCCGAATAATTGTTCTTGCACGCGGCTACAATGAGCGAATCGAGAACAGGATCTTCAAAATTCAGCCACCATGTATCGTCAGGCGGAAGCGTCTGGTCAAAAAACTCACCGTCGTTCCACCACTGTGGCAACGGCTTTTCAAGATAGTTCTCGCCTTGCTGAGCCATTGCTCCTGTGACACAGGCAAGAAAAAACAGAAATAAAAAAGAAACCCTTGTCATATATGTTTAACCTTTAGCAAGGTATAAACACACAGACAAGGGCTTTGGTTGAATAATTATCCTTTACCTGTAAAGGAAATATATCTTATTGATTTACAACTGCTGGAATGCTGTCGGCAGGAGCTTCTTCTGCAGCAACCGCAGCTGGTGCCGTTTCTTCAACGACCTCAACCTTCTCCTTATTGAAGAATGGCAGTGGTGATGGAACATCAAAGCGTGCAAATATGTTACCAAGCCACAAACCTGCAACAACCACAGCAAGTACTACCAAAGATATAATCCATTTAAGCCATGTAGGAATACTCTTTTTGGCATAAGGATCTTTCAGTTTCAATTTAGGGAATTTTGCGATATCGGTCAAAGTCTCACCGAATGGGATACTTATCTTAGACGAAGCATTTATAGCCCAGCCATTGGCATTGAGCAATGGAGATATGTTACGACGACGCAACTTCATCCATGCCATAATCATTGCAGGGCCGGAAATAACGAGCATAAGACCTATAAACACAGCAATCAACTGCCACCAGCTAAGAGCAAAGATTCCTTTGAATATGCTTGTCAAAGCTGCGCCTATCATGCCGACAGCCATACCTATGGCAGCAAAGATTCCGGCGAACTTGGCAATATCAAACGGAGGTGTTGGAGCTTTGTTCTCACCCTCAGCAGGTTTTGCCGCAGGAGCTGCATTGATTTTAGCATTGGCATCCTTCATCATGGCAGCATCCTTTTCGGCAGCTGTCTTGTTGATGAGGTTCTCGATGGTTGTAGCCATACGACGGTAAGGTGACCAGAATGCCTGACCTACACTGATAGGATTGTCAATGATTTTGGTGATGACAGCGTCCCACATCTGACCCTTGTTATCAAAGTAAATTGCGTTCTTGCCTACAACAAGGTCACCGATTTCACCAACAGTAACTGCGGCAACGATATTCAGTTTTACAGGGCTTGCCTTGGTTGTGCAGTCGCAATATACGAGATACATTCCACTTGCAGGTGCCATGCTGTTATGCTTTGCCATGTCGGCAACCAACATACACATGCGACACTCGCGCTGGTCAATCAACAGACGTCCACTCTGGAATACAGCCTTGACATTCTTGTCTCTTGTATAGAAATCCTGGAAAGTAACAAAGTTGCGGAGCAAACGATAGAAATCGCGATATATATAAAGGAATTTGTCCACCAAGTCAATACCGTCGGCAGTTTCCTTAAGTTCCAAATCCTGTGCTATAAGGTCAAGCAACGCCTGTTTCTTGTCGTTGGCAAGCATCTCCTTAATTGCATCAAGACCCAAAGCCTCTACTTCGCCACCCTTCTTGGCAGCTTTCCATGCATTATATGCTGCAAAAGAAGCACCAATGGCAACCCAAGCCTCTTCGGTAAGCACCTTACCCTTAGGCTTTACAATAGAGATAAGAGCGTTGAACTGTGATGCCCATGCAGGATTGATTGCCGCATTGAGTTCCAATTCAGCCTTGCCTGTAATACGCGCAATAGGATATGCTGCGATTTCCTCAGTCTTGCCGGTAAGGTTATCGGCGCTGATTGTTTCGATAAGTGCTGTCTGCACATCAAGCTTTGCTGCACTTTCAGGCGAGAATGAAGCGAGCTTGGCACGTACAAAATAATCCTTTACTTTTACATCAAGTGCATTATACAATTCTATAGCCTTGTCGGTATCTGCACCATAAGGAGCCTCAACAGCAGCTTCGCTCCATGCCACATAATCGGCCAAAGCCTGGTAGAACTTCTCGATGAGTTCGGCATTAACACCACTCTCACCGCTACGATCCATAACACTGCCAACAGTGTTTACGATTGCAGATATAACAGCTGATTCTTCAGCAGATTCAGGAGTCTGCGCGGTAATCACACCATCGCCATTGAAACGTGTCTTGGCAAAAATAGCTGTGATATCCTTTGTGTCAGCCAAAGAGATTACAGAACCGCCCTTACCAAGATTTACAAGTATCTGCTTTGCCGAGTTATACAGTTTCATACCATCGGCATTTTCTTGATTGAAAGATTCGACATCGATACAGTCAGCACCTTTCAACAAAAGATCGGCATTTTTAATGACAGATGTCAACCATTGCGAAGTAGCAATAATTTCGCCCACACGGATACGTCCGTCATTGTCGATATCAACATATTTCAAACTCTTCTCTTCAATATCCAATCCTGTTGTAGGACATGAAAGAACAGTCCATTTCTTCAGGTCAAGTTCCCCAAGATGAGCAATATCGGCACCAGTAGTGATTTTCACACGGGTAGAACCACCGATATTGTCATAGTTCCATGAATGTTTTTTTGTTGCCATAATCTGTTTTAATAAGTATTTTATTTATGAATGTTTCTATTTGTTAGTATTTACAAAAATAATATACACTTTACTATTCTGCAAAAAAAGTTTTATTTTTTGATTTAGAATCACAAAAATAGATTACCACAAGGGTACAACAGCACAAAAGAACTTGGGAAAACAGTACATAAAAACAGCAGCCAACCCCAAACGTGGATCAACTGCTATTTTATAAGTTCTTATGATAAGGCTGTATACTGATTACCTGTTACAGTACTTAAAGCATATTCTGCTTTTTAAGCTCTTCTGCCACAACAAGCAATTCATCGTACCACTCTTTGCCGAAGCGCTCTATCAACGGTTCTTTAAGGAATTCGTATGCACGTATGCCTTTGCGACGGCCCTTGATGAATGCACTGCTACATACATCCCACTTGTGGAAATTGACTGCGGTAAAATCACCTACCTTGCGCAAACGTACGGGATAGAGATAACATGAGATAGGTTTGCGCCAAGGTGTACGCCCCTCGCGGTAAGCCTTTTCGATAAGGCAGATACAACCACCGTTCTCATCGCGTGATGCAAAGACACAGTCCTTGCCATTTACAATTGATGTGACAAGGTCGCCATCGCGGTCGTTATATACGACACCCTGTTCGTTGACTATTTCGAGTGCCTCGGGAGTCATCTCCGGAGCTATCACTTCAAGCGCCTCTTCGAGCTTTTCAACCTCTTCGAGCAATACCGGCGCACCGGCATCACCCTCAACGCAGCAAATACCCTTGCAATGCGAGAAATTACAACAGAAATACTCCTGAAAAAGGTCGAAAGAGACTATTGTATCCTGAATCTGTACCATAAAAAAGAACAATCCCCGCCCCTACTGGGACGGGGATCATATTGTTGGTTAATAATTATCAAATAAGTGCCTTACCGGTCATTTCTGCAGGTGCTTCAAGACCCATAATCTTAAGGATTGTAGGAGCCACGTCTGCAAGAATACCGTTCTCAATTGTCGCATTCTCCTTGTTTGTTACATATACACATGGAACAGGATTCAAAGAGTGTGCTGTGTTTGGAGAACCGTCGGCATTGACTGCGTTGTCGGCATTACCATGGTCGGCAATGATGATTGACTCATAGCCATGCTCACGAGCAGCCTCGATAACATCTTTCAAGCAAGCGTCAACAGCAAGAACAGCCTTTTCGATTGCGCTGTAAACACCTGTGTGACCAACCATGTCACCGTTAGCGAAGTTCACAACGATAAATTCGTATTTTTCGCTGTTGATTTCGGCAACAAGTTTGTCTTTTACCTCGTATGCGCTCATCTCAGGCTGAAGGTCGTATGTAGCAACCTTTGGAGATGGAACGAGGATACGCTCCTCACCTTCGTATGGAGTCTCACGACCACCGTTGAAGAAGAATGTTACGTGAGCGTACTTTTCTGTTTCGGCAATATGCAACTGCTTCATGCCCTGCTTTGAGATGAACTCTCCGAGTGTATTGTCAACGTTCTCCTTGTCGAAAAGAATGTGAACACCTGTAAACTTGGCATCGTATGGAGTCATACAGTAGTACTGCAAGCCGGGGATTGTATTCATACCCTCTGCAGGCATATCTTCCTGTGTAAGAACAACTGTAAGCTCTTTAGCGCGGTCGTTACGGTAGTTGAAGAAAATAACTGCGTCGCCTTCGCTGATGCGTGCGTCGTAGTTTGTGTTTACGATAGGCTTGATAAACTCATCGGTAACACCCTCTTCGTATGATTCCTTAACAGCTGCAACCATGTCGCTTGCCTGCTTGCCTTCGCCCTTTACAATGAGGTCATAAGCAATCTTGACACGCTCCCAACGCTTGTCGCGGTCCATTGCATAGTAACGGCCCACGATTGTAGCCAATTTGAGCTCTTTTGCTGTAAGCTGCTCGATAAAACCCGCACCGCTCTTTGGGTCGGTATCACGACCGTCCATAAAACAGTGTACGTAAGCGTTCTCAACACCCTGAGATACAGCAAATTTATACATTGCTTCGAGGTGCTCGAGTGAGCTGTGAACACCACCGTCTGATGTCAAGCCCATGAAATGCAATTTCTTGCCGTTGTTCTTTGCGTACTCGACTGCTGCAACAAGTTCTGGGTTCTTTTCGATAGAGCTGTCAGCAATAGCACGGTTTATTTTCAAAAGGTCCTGGTAAACCACACGACCGCCACCGATGTTAAGGTGACCAACCTCACTGTTACCCATCTGACCTGCAGGAAGACCTACGTTCTCACCGCTTGCCTGAAGCTGTGATGTTGGATAAACCGATGTCAAATGATCCCAGTATGGTGTAGGAGTATTGAAAATGACATCACCTTTACCGTGATTACCAACACCCCAACCGTCGAGAATTACCAATAATGCTTTGTTTGCCATAATATTATCTGAATTAAAATTTGTTTTCCAAAAGCGCAAAATCTTTGCAAAGTTAGTCAATTTTCTTTTGTTCAAGGCTCTTTTTTCAAGAAAAACACAAAATCGCAGTCAAAACATTGCCTATCAAAGACAAATATTAACTAAAATATCCAAAATTAAAGTTAAAAGGGATATATTATTATAAAAATAACGTACCTTTGCAAAGATAACCCTATGTAAACAGACCACATCAAACGCTATGCGACACCCTTTACACCTGTTCTGTTTTTGCCCGAAATGCGGCAGTAACGCTTTTGTAGAGAACGACTTCAAGTCGAAACGTTGCAACGACTGTGGTTTTACATATTATTTCAACCCGCTTGCCGCAACAGTAGCCATAATAACAAACAATAAAGGCGAGGTACTTGTTGCAACACGCTCAAAAGAGCCGGCAAAAGGAACGTACGACCTGCCGGGCGGCTTCTGCGACAGTTACGAAACGGCAGAAGAGGGAGTAGCAAGAGAGGTTCTGGAAGAAACAGGGCTGAAAGTAACATCGGCACGATACCTGTTTACAATCCCGAACACCTACAACTATTCCGGCATGGAACTACACACAATGGACCTATTCTTCAAGTGCGAGGTAGAGAATTGTGATGCCACCACTGCCGACGATGATGTTGCCGCGCTGCAATGGATTGGAATAGAGGAGTTGGACAGCAAGAATTTCGGGTTGAAATCAATAAGCAAGAGCATTGAGATGTTCAAGGATTTGTATAAAAACAATATGCTATAAAATATGAGAAAGAATTTCATTCTATTTGTGTTTGCCTCGTTGGCATTGACAGCAACAGGACAGACCGACAGCAGACAGGCGCTCATAAAAGAGTGCCAGCGTCTTCATTCCGACGGCAAACACGCTACAGCCCTGACGCTCTTGGAGGAAGTCAGCACTGAAGGATTGGATGCAACTACCATACAGGAGATGGAATTGCTGAAAGCGACAGCTACATTCGAGAACAACCACCTTGAAGGTAGAGCATTGATTCTGCAATATCTTGACGATTACCCCGAAAGTTCAAAAAGAGATTTATTGAATTGCTACATCGCCGAGTCGTACTACTACAGCCACGACTACAAACTCGCGTGCGAATGGTACGAAAAGAGCAACTGCAAACGTCTTACCCGCGAACAGGAGGAGAGAGCAAAACTTTATTATGCCCTCGCGCTGCAAGAGTGTGAGAAAGAGGACAATGCAGTGAATATGCTTAGAGAGGTAGTGCTCAAGAGCAAGAAGTACTCCGACGATGCCATATTCCATCTTGCAGTTATCGACTATGACAACAATAACCTCGACGCTGCCGAGCGTGGATTCAACAGTGTAAAGGAGAGCAAGAAGTACAAGTTCGATGTTCCCTACTACATTGCCGGCATACACATGAAGAGAGGCGAGTATGATGCAGCCAAAGAGATTGCAAACACATTCATCGCACGCAACCAGCAGAAGCCGCAGAGCATCAAAATGCACCAGATAACAGGTGCCATCGAGTTCACACAAGGAAATTACGAAGAGGCTATTGCCCCACTCACCAAATATGTCGAGAGCTGCGAGAAGCCACAGCGCATAGCATGCTACCAGTTGGGTCTATGCCACTTCAACAATGAAAACTACGACAAGGCCATATCTCTGTTCGCACTCTGCAACGACGGCAACGACGCTGTCGCACAAGGTTCATTGCTGCACACAGGTATCATCATGCTTGAGAAAGATAACATCAATGCTGCACGAATGGCCTTTGAACAGGCATCGACAATGACTTTTGATGACGATGTACGCGAAGAGGCAATGTATAATTACGCCTTGTGTCTTCACCAGACACGCTATTCGCCTTTTGCAGAGAGCGTAAAGGTGTTCGAGCAGTTCCTGAACGACTACCCCAAGTCGGAGCATGCAAAGAAAGTCGAGGGTTACCTTGTTGAGGTGTATATGAACACCAACAACTATGACGTTGCACTACAATCGATAAACAAAATCAAAAAGCCTTCGGCAGAGATTCTCAGAGCAAAACAGAAGATTCTTTACCGTTTGGGTGTTCAGGAATTCATCAACGGCAACATGAACGGAGCAATCTCTTTCATGGACCGCTCTATTGAGCTGTCACAATACAACAAGGCTACATACGCCGATGCTCTTTATTGGAAAGGTGAGGCTCTATACCGTAAGGGCGATTTCGCAAATGCGGCAAACAGCTATCGCATGTCAATAATCAAGGGTGGCGCGAACAACAACCGCGCACTCTACGGCATAGGATATACCCTATTCCAGCAGAAGAGATACCCCGAAGCACGCAAAGAGTTCCAGAAATTCATAGACAGCGCAATTGGAGAGCACAAGGAGGTCATTGCCGATGCACAGAACCGTATTGCCGACTGCCACTTCTATATGCGCGAGTACAAGACAGCCGACCAATACTACAACATGTCAATCGCAACCGACAGCACACAATGCGACTACTCTCTTTACCGCTCTGCATTGGCACAAGGCTTGTCAAACGAATATCACAACAAGGTTTATACCTTAAAGACTCTCTTGGTCAAATATCCTAACAGCGTATATGCCGAGCAGTCACTCTACGAGATGGGTAGAGCATACTTGGAGCTGGAACAGCCGGCCGATGCCATTATGACGTTTGACCGCTTGACAGTACGTTTCCCGCAGAGCGCACTTACACGTCGTGCAACAACAGAAAAAGCCATGGTCTATAACTCTATAGGCGAGCGCGACAAGGCTATTGAGACATACAAGGATATCATTGAGCGTTACCCACATAGCGAAGAGGCACAGGTAGCCTTCCAGGATTTGAAAAACATCTACGTGGAAATGGGTGAGGTCAATGAATTTGCCAAATACGCGACTTTGACAAAAGGCACGAATGCGATAAACAGCAACGAGATTGATACATTGTCATATTCTGCAGCAGAGAAGATGTATGGCAAGGGCGACATCGAGGGTGCCAAAGAGAAGTTTGCCGAATACCTCGAAAACCATGAAAAGGGTGCTTACAGACTCGACAGCCATTTCTACCTTGGCGAGATATGCTATAATGAAAAAGAGATGGACAAGGCTCTTGAACATTTCGAGGAGGTTATAGAGTTCTCCGACAACAAATACACCGAGCTTGCCATAATGAGAGCCGCAGGCATATATTACAACAAGGCCGAATATGAAACTGCCGGAGGGCTATACAAGCAGTTGCTTGCAAAGAGCAGCAACGAAGAGCGTCGTCAGCTGGCACGTATAAATATCATGCGAACAGCACAGAAACGCGAGAAGCATAGCGAAACAATCAAATTCGCAGCCGAGTTGCTTGCAAACAGCACCACATCGCCCGAGGTGAAACGTGAGGCGACATATAACCGCGCAAAGGCATACATTGCAATGGACAAGGAGAACCTTGCGATAGATGACCTTGAAGAGCTCTCTACCGATACACGAACAAAAGAGGGCGCAGAGGCAAAATATCTTCTTGCACAAATTGAATTCGACAATGAGAAATACAGCGAGTGTGAAACAAGAATCATGGATTATATCAACGAGAGCACACCGCACTCATATTGGCTTGCACGCAGCTTCATACTTTTGTCCGACCTTTACTCGGTACAGGGCAAGAAAATGGAAGCCAAGCAATACCTGCTGTCATTGCAGAACAACTATGAGGGTGATGATGACATCGCAGATATGATTAAAGCACGTTTGGAGAAATTGTCGTTGGAAAACAATCAGAATAATTGAACAATATGAAAAGAAATATTTTATCACTAACAGCACTGTTCATTTTTGGAACTCTCTTTGCGCAGGAGGACTCGAAGAATGCAGTAGTCAGCGTTGAGAACGACTACAACCCTACTGTAGTAACGGTAAACAAAAAGAGTTTCACCCCTACTGTCGAAAGCAAGAGCGAAGCCAAACCGGCAGAGCTGATATTCTCGAAACAGACAACCCCTTATACAGGATTTACCAGCGAGAGATATGCAAAGGACTTGCTCCCTGCACAGGAGAAGCCGCTACCCGGATATCTGCGCGCAGGATATGGCATAAGAAACGACATTGATGCCAAGCTTGCATACAACATCAACTTCGGCAAGAAGAGCTATCTGAGAATACTTGGTGCGTTCGACGGCTTCAAGAGCAAAGTCAACGGAGAGGTTGGAGAATGGAATACGCGCATGTATAACACAGGCGTTGTAGCCGACTTCGCATATAATTTCAAGAAACTCTTGTTCAGCATTGACGGTGATTTCAACAACAGGGTTTTCAACTACCAAAGAGCAAGCAGAATCAACGGTATCTCAAACAACCAGCATCACCTGAATTATAACATAAACATAAATGGTATTTCACAGCTTGCCGGCCCTGTTGCATACAATTTCGAAGCAGGATATACCCACTCTGCCATAAGCTATGTCAACGGTGTGGATAACCCCATAACCGAGGAGCATATAAATGTCGGCGGTGAAATCACTCATGAGACATACAAGAAATACCTGCGTTACGTTGGCGTCGGAATCGATTTCAACGGTTTCATATACAACGGTACTCTGCGTAATGCCTCATACGGCTACAGAAACGTGCTGTCGACAGACTTCAACCCTTTCACCAATTTCAATTTCAACAATTGGGAAATAATGTTCGGAGCAAAGCTTAATATCCGCACAGCAAACGGCCCTATATTTGCCATTGCGCCCGACATCACCGTTGACAAGGCACTTACAAAAAGAATCTCGTTCTATGCCGAGGTAACAGGTGGACGCGATGACAACAGCTTCAGAACAATAGAAGGAATCACCCCATATTGGGCTCTTGCCGACAGACAGATAAAACCGACTTACAGAATCGTCGATATCCTTGCCGGCACACGCATGACACTTGAGCCGCTGTCGTTCGACATATTTGCAGGGTATGTACTGACAAAGGACGACCTGTTGCAGACAGCCTCAACCGATGCCAATACAGGCCTGATTTACAGCAACCTTGTACAGGGACTCACAAACAACGCACATGCAGGATGCCGAATCGGATATGACTGCAGAGGCATACTCAACATCGAGGCTGATGTGAAATATGATTACTGGACATGCAAGAACACCAATTACCTCGCATTCAAGCCGGAAATCACAGCCAATGCCAAAATAGAGGTGTTCCCTGTAAAGAACCTGACTGTAAAGGTCGGATATAACTACACACGTTATACAAAGGCGCTTATAAGCGACAAGCACGACCTGCATGCAAGAGTAAGCTACAGCATAAACCGCTACTTCGGAGCATTCATACAGGGCGATAACCTGATAAACGATAAATACTATGAATACGCAGGTTATCAGACAAGAGGTATTCGCGGTATGTTAGGAGTTACAGCCAACTTCTAAAAAACGACCATACAATTTGAAACGAGCCTTAAAGTTCCGGACTTGGGGCTTGTTTCTTTTTAAAGATTAACGAAGAACGAGGAAAGAGAAACGAAGAACGATTTTACTTTCGGCAATGAGATCAGCAACAGGTTGAAAGCTGCACTGCCGAAAGAAATTTTGTAGAACCAGGCACTACATTGTTTCTTCGTTTCATTTTCAAAATATTTTTTCTCCTAATTAAAATAATATATTATTTTATGGAAGGAGCCTTCTGAATCTTTTTTATTTTTTTCGTTTTTTTAATTTTAATATACGGGAAACTTTTCTACTTTTGTTGGCAAAATTTTGAAAAATCGTCATTTTAACGACAACAGAAACGGCTTTAGTGTCATGCAGAAGAATTTAGTTATAGTTGAGTCACCCGCCAAAGCAAAAACAATTGAAAAATTCCTTGGCAAGGATTACAAGGTATTGTCCAGTTACGGTCATATATGCGACTTGAAGAAAAAAGAGTTCAGCATAAACACCAAAACCTTTGAACCGGAATATGAAATCCCGGAAGAGAAGGCTAAACTGGTAAGCACACTTAAAAGTGAGGTAAAGAAAGCCGACATGGTATGGTTGGCTTCCGATGAAGACCGCGAGGGAGAGGCTATCAGCTGGCACTTATATACTGTACTCGAACTAAAACCCGAGAACACAAAGCGCATTGTTTTCCATGAGATTACAAAGAACGCGATTCTCAACGCCATAGAGAACCCAAGAGAAATTGATACCAACCTTGTTTACGCACAGCAGGCACGTCGAGTGCTTGACCGTATTGTAGGTTTCAAGCTGTCACCGGTACTATGGCGCAAGGTAAAGCCTGCATTGTCGGCAGGACGCGTACAGAGCGTAACTGTAAGACTCATTGTCGAACGCGAAAGAGAAATCAACAATTTCAATACAGAAAGCAGCTACCGCGTCACAGCAACATTCGAGTTGCCTAATGGTGCCGGAATGTTGAATACGGAACTTTCAAAACGCTTCAAGACCAAAGAGGAGGCCGAGAAGTTCCTGCAGTCGTGCGACAACGCCACATTCGTCATCGACGACGTAAGCACAAAGCCACAGAAGAGAGTTCCCGCAGCTCCGTTCACCACATCGACACTGCAACAGGAAGCCGCACGCAAGCTTGGATTTACCGTTTCACAGACCATGATGGTTGCACAACGACTATATGAATCGGGATATATCACATATATGCGTACCGACTCTGTAAACCTCTCGTCGCTCTGCATAGGTTCATGCAAGAATGTCATCACAGAAACATATGGTGACAAATACCTTAAAAGCCGTAACTACTCGACAAATTCAAAAGGCGCACAGGAGGCACACGAGGCTATACGCCCTACATACATGTCAAATGCCACAATAGAAGGCACCGTTCCCGAGAAACGTCTTTATGAACTTATCTGGAAGCGTACAATTGCATCACAGATGGCTGATGCCGTTATAGAGAAGACAACCGTAAACATATCAATAAGCGGACATAGCGAGAATTTCGTTGCTACCGGCGAGGTAACTGTGTTCGACGGTTTCCTACAGGTTTACCGCGAAAGCACCGACGACGAGAATTTGAGCGAAGCAATGGCTATACCGGCCGTACACAAAGGCGAGGTGTTGACAACAAAGGAGATTGTTGCCACAGAGCGTTTCACACAGCACCCTCCACGATACACCGAAGCAAGCCTTGTACGCAAGCTTGAGGAACTCGGTATCGGACGTCCTTCGACCTATGCTCCTACCATAAGCACAATACAGCAAAGAGGATATGTCGAGAAAGGCAACAAGAACGGTACAACACGCAAATACAATATACTTACATTAAGCAACGGCAAGATAACAGCCAAGGAAGGCAAAGAGAATGTCGGTGCAGAGAAGGCAAAGTTGTTGCCGACCGATATAGGTATTGTTGTAAACGATTTCCTACTCGACTTCTTCCCAGAGATTATGGATTACAACTTCACCGCTACCGTTGAAAAGGATTTCGACGAAATTGCCGACGGTAAGCGCGTATGGTCAGAGCTGATATCGGACTTCTATAAGGATTTTGAGCCTAAGGTAGAAGATATAATTCTCACAAAGAACGAGCATAAGGTTGGCGAGCGTGTTCTCGGCATAGACCCTGCAAGCGGCAAACCCGTATCGGTAAAGATTGGCCGTTTTGGTCCTATCGTACAGATTGGCTCGGCCAACGATGAGGAGAAGCCACGCTTTGCACAGATGAAGCCGGGACAGACATTGGAAACAATTACCCTCGAAGAGGCTTTGGGCCTGTTCAGTCTTCCACGCACTTTGGGTGAGTTTAACGGAGAAACAATAACCATAGGTGCCGGCAAATTCGGTCCATATATAAAGTACGGCAACGCATACGTGACATTGCCAAAGACACACGACCCTCTGACAATAAACCTCGAAGAGGCAACAGAACTTATTGAAGCGAAACGCAAGGCCGAAGCTGAACGCGTCATAAAGACCTTTGAGGAGAAGCCCGAGATGCAGGTGCTTAACGGACGATTCGGCCCATATATAGCTTTTGAAGGCAACAACTACAAGCTACCGAAGAACGTTGTTCCTGCAGAACTGACATTGGAAGAGTGCATCGACATTGTCAACAAGCAGAAAGAGGGTGGCAAGGCTCCAGCAAAAAGAAAATACACAAAGAAGAAATGACGCGCATATTCCTCATAGGATACATGGGAGCCGGCAAGACCACGTTAGGACGTGCGCTTGCAAAGGAACTTGGAGTGGAATTCATTGACCTCGATAGCTACATCGAGAGCAGAATGTGCAAGAGCATTGCACAGATATTTGCCGAAAAGGGAGAAGAGGAATTCAGGAACATCGAGCGCCGCATGTTGCACGAAGCCGGAGAATTTGAGAATGTTGTAATATCAACAGGCGGTGGAACACCATGTTTCTTTGACAACATAGAATATATGAACAATCAAGGAACAACAGTTTTCCTTGATGTTCCCGTCGAAAGACTTTTTATAAGACTGAGCATTGCACGCAAGAAGCGTCCGCTCATAATGAACAAGAGCGACGAAGAACTACGCCTGTTCATTGCTGAACAGTTGGAAAAGAGATTACCGCATTACAGCAAAGCCTCACAGAAATTTGAGGCAGACAAACTTGAAGATGTAAAGCAGGTGGAGATGTCGGTAAAGAATTTCCTTAAACAGATAGAACTATAATAATCATAGAATTACTAACAGTTTTTGAGCATAACAGACATGAGAAAATGGCGCATTGAGGACTCTGAGGAGTTGTACAACATCAACGGTTGGGGAGCTTCTTATTTCAGTATCAATGAAAAAGGCAATATTGCCGTTACACCAAAGAAAGACGGTGTACAAGTTGATCTCAAGGAACTTATGGACGAATTGCAGTTGCGCGACGTCGCAGCTCCTGTACTGATTCGTTTCCCGGACATTCTCGACAACAGAATCGAGAAGATTTCGGGTTGCTTCAAGATTGCGGCAGACGAATACAACTACAAGGGAGAAAGCTTTATCGTCTATCCTATCAAGGTCAATCAGATGCGTCCTGTCGTTGAGGAGATTACCAGTCATGGCAAGAAGTACAAAATTGGTCTTGAAGCCGGCTCTAAGCCCGAGTTGCACGCCGTCATAGCCATGAACACCGACAGCGACTCACTCATCATCTGCAACGGCTACAAGGACGACAGCTACATTGAACTTGCATTGCTTGCACAGAAGATGGGCCGTCGCATATTCCTTGTTGTCGAAAAGCTCAACGAATTGAAGCGCATTGCCAAAATTGGCCGCCGACTCGGTGTGCGCCCGAACATCGGTATCCGCATCAAGCTTGCCTCTGAAGGCAGTGGCCGTTGGGAAGAGAGCGGTGGCGATGCAAGCAAGTTCGGATTGACATCGAGTGAACTTCTCGAAGCACTTGAGATTCTCGACAAATACGACATCAAGGATTGTCTGCGCCTGATACACTTCCATATCGGAAGCCAGGTCACACGCATCCGCCATATAAAGACCGCTTTACGTGAAGCCTCACAGTTCTATGTGCAGCTACACAAATTAGGATATAACATCGAGTTTACCGACATTGGCGGTGGTCTTGGTGTCGATTATGACGGCACACGTTCATCAAGCAGCGAAAGTAGTGTCAACTACTCTATTCAGGAGTATGTAAACGACGCCATTTACACTATGGTCGATGCGGCCGACAAGAACAACATTCCACACCCGAACATCATTACAGAGAGTGGACGTTCGCTTTCGGCACACCACGCCGTTCTTGTCTTTGAGGTTCTTGAAACTGCGGCATTGCCACAGATGGACGAAGAATGGGAGGTTGCAGCCAACGACCACGACCTCGCAAAAGAGCTCTACAAGATATGGTGCGAGCTTGACCAGCGTACCATGCTCGAAGCATTGCACGATGCGCAGCAGATACGCGAAGAGGCACTTGAGTTGTTCAGTCATGGTATTGTTGACCTCAAGACACGCGCACAGATTGAGAGCATGTTCTGGAGCATAATACGTGAAATTCTCGCAATTGCCAAGAACATGAAGCACGTTCCTGACGATTTGAGAAAGTTGCCGAAACTCATTGCCGACAAATACTTCTGTAACTTCTCACTGTTCCAGAGCCTTCCCGACAGTTGGGGTATTGACCAGTTCTTCCCGATAATGCCGATACACCGACTTGACGAACGCCCTGACCGCGACTGCACAATACAGGACATGACATGTGACAGCGACGGTAAGATTACCGATTTCATCAATTACAACACAAAGGCCGACTCGTTGAAAGTACACCGCATGAAATCGAACGAACCATACTATCTCGGTGTGTTCCTCGTTGGTGCATATCAGGAGATTCTTGGCGACATGCACAACCTGTTCGGTGACACCAACGCCGTACACGTAAGCGTTGATGACAAGGGATATGAAATTGAGAAAATCATCGACGGAGAAACCATAGCCGACGTACTCGATTATGTTCAGTTCGATGCACGCAAACTCGTACGCACACTTGAACGTTGGGTTACAAGCGCTGTCAAAGAGGGCAAGATTACACTCGAAGAAGGCAAGGAGTTCCTTTCAAACTACAGGTCGGGACTATACGGTTATACATACCTCGATTATTGATTAAACAGACCAATAGCCATGAAAGGTTGCTTGTGAGCCACTCACTGCAACCTTTCTTGTTGTTTTTGCGCCATGCACAAAAAAGAGTTCGTTCACCCCGTTTGGGGAGCAATCAAGGTTACCGTAAACAACCGGGCACGACGCATTATAATGCGGGCGGGCGAAGGCGGCATACGCATAACTGTCCCCCCATTCGCAACGAACAGCGACATTGAGAGAGCCTTGGCCAAACATGGCGACAAGCTGAAACAGCTACAGACAAAAGAGAAAAGAATCATAGGCCCACAATTTACCGTTGGAAACGGGAATTTCAAGGTAAACATTGAGGAATACAACGGCTGCGGATTCATGTGGGTGCATAACGGAGCAGTCAAAACCCTTATGTGTCCGCAAGGCACTGAATATGAGAAAAGACAGGAGTGGCTACACAGAGCCATCAGGAACATTATCACAGAGGAGGCAAAAAGAGTTTTGCCATCACGTCTGGCCACGCTTGCCGAGGAACATGGCTTGAAGTATAACCATTGTTCGGTACGCGACAGCCACAGCCGTTGGGGCAGCTGTAGCGGAAACGGCAATATAAGCCTCAGTATATACCTTGTTCTGCTACCCGATGAACTTATCGACTATGTCATACTGCACGAACTGTGCCATACCATTGAAATGAACCATAGCGAACGATTCTGGAACAGACTCGATATATTATGCAATGGCAGTTCAAAGGAGATTCGTCGCAAACTGAAGAAATACTTCCCCGGAATTCAACGATGAATTATGTCGTTAAAAGCGGTTCAAATTTGTTCAATTCGGAATTAAGTCGTAAATTTACACGAACTTACAAACAGAATATCCGAATGTCAATAAAGATTGTAAAAGTCGAAAGCAAAAAGCAACTTAAAACGTTCATTCGCTTCAACTATGAGCTATACAAGGGAAACGAATATTTCGTTCCTGAACTATACGAAGACACCCTAAACACATTACACAAGGGACGTAATGCGGCCTTTGAATTCTGCGAAGCCGATTATTTCCTTGCATATCGCGACAACAAGGTCGTTGGACGCATTGCCGCAATCATAAACAACCGCGCCAATGAGAAGTGGGGACACAAAACCGTACGTTTCGGCTGGGTCGACTTCATTGACGACAAAGAGGTAGTCGATACCCTATTCAAGACTGTAGAAGAGTGGGGACGCGAACGTGGAATGACAGAGATTGAAGGCCCTCTCGGATTTACCGACATGGACCCCGAAGGTATGCTTATAGAAGGCTTTGACCGTCTTGGCACAATGGCAACCATATACAACTACCCGTATTACCCCGAGCACATGCAGCGCATGGGTTACCTCAAAGGTGCAGAATGGATTGAGTTCCTGTTCACCGTACCCGAGCAGAGATGGGAAAAGGCAATTCGTGTATCGGCCATTGTAGAACGCAAGTACGAACTTAAAATTGTAAAGTGCAAGAGCCGTTCAGAGCTGGCAAAGCGATATGGTAAACAACTGTTCAAGCTTATCAACGAATGTTATTCCGAATTGCATGGATATTCCGAACTGAGCGAAAAGCAGATTGAGCAATACATAAAGATGTACCTTCCTATAATCGACTTGCGTTTGGCATCGTTCGTGGTTGACAAAGATGACAACCTCATTGCCATTGGTGTAAGCATCTATTCGCTCTCCGAGGCTTTGCGTAAGGCAAAAGGCAAGATGTTCCCATTCGGCTGGTGGCACATGGCAAAGGCACTGTTCATTAAACAGCCCAAGAACCTCGATTTCCTGCTTGTTGCAGTCAAGCCAGAATATCAGAACAAGGGTGTATTTGCAATGATGTTCAATGATTTGTTGGGCAACTACATCGAAATGGGTATAAAGAACATCGAAAGCAATCCCGAGCTCGAAGACAACAAAAAGATATTAGCACAATGGGAGAGCTTCGACAAAGAGCAACACAAACGTCGCAGAACATTCAAGAAAGAACTTTAATATTCAGAATTATAACAGAAATAGAATATGTCCGAAGATAAAGATTTGGAATTCAACGTAAATCCCCAAGTAGATGCAGCCGCATACGGCGATGATTCAATACGCCACCTTAGCGACGTGGAACATATCCGTTTGCGCCCCGGTATGTATATCGGTAAGTTGGGCGACGGTTCACAGAGCGACGACGGTATATATGTGCTTCTCAAGGAGGTTGTTGACAACTGTATCGACGAGTTCAAGATGGGCTTTGGCAAACGTCTTGAAATTGACATAACAGACAAGCACACCGTTACCGTACGCGACTACGGACGCGGTATTCCTCAGGGTATGATGATTCAGGCCGTAAGCAAGCTGAACACCGGTGCAAAATACGACGACAAGGTTTTCAAGAAGTCGGTAGGATTGAACGGTGTGGGTTTGAAGGCTGTAAATGCCACAAGTACCCAATTTGAGGTGCGCAGTTACCGCGAAGGAGTTGTCCGCATAGCAAAGTTCGAGAAAGGCATACTTGTCAGCGACACAACAGAAAAGACAAACGACGAGAACGGTACATACATATCGTTCACACCCGATAACACCCTGTACCGCAACTACGAATACCGCGATTCATATATCGAGACACTATTGCGCAACTACACATACCTGAATACAGGTCTGGCAATAATGTTCAATGGCAAACGCATTCTCTCACGTAACGGACTTGTGGATTTGCTCAGCGACCGCATGACCGCCGATGCACTCTACCCTATCATACACCTTAAGAGCGATGATATTGAGATTGCCTTTACTCATGCACAACAGTATGGTGAGGAGTATTACTCATTTGTCAACGGACAGCATACCTCACAGGGCGGAACACACCAGAGCGCGTTCAAGGAGCTTGTTGCGTTGACCATACACGACTTTTTCTCGGCAAAGAACTTTGAATACTGCGACATTCGCAACGGTATAGTTGCAGCTATAGCCATCAACATTCAAGAGCCTGTATTCGAGAGCCAGACAAAGGTACGCCTCGGTTCAACAACAATAGCACCCGACCCGGGAAGCATGAGCGTGAAGAAATTTATCAGCGACTTTGTAAAGGAAGAACTTGACAATTTCCTGCATAAGAACCCGGAGATAAGCGATGTGATATTCACAAAGATTATGGCATCGGAGAAGGAACGCAAGGAACTTGCCGGACTCACCAAGCAGGTACGCGAGAAAGCCAAGAAGGTCAATATCCACAACCGCAAGCTACGCGACTGTCGCATACACTACAACGACACGAAGGGCGACCGCATGGACGAGAGCTGCATATTCATCACCGAGGGTGACTCGGCAAGCGGTTCTATCACAAAGAGCCGTGATGCCAACACACAGGCAGTGTTCAGCCTGCGCGGAAAGCCACTTAACTGTTTTGGATTGAGCCGCGCTGTCGTTTACCAGAACGAAGAGTTCAACCTACTGCAAGCCGCTCTTAACATCGAGGACGGCCTCGAAGGATTGAGATACAACAAAGTGATTGTAGCCACCGATGCCGACGTTGACGGCATGCACATACGATTGCTGATGATAACATTCTTCCTGCAGTTCTTCCCCGAACTGATAAAGAAGGGACACGTATATATCTTGCAGACACCGCTTTTCCGCGTACGTAACAAGCGCAAAGTGGCACGTGGAAAGAAAGGCGCACAGGAGAAGAAAGAGCACAAGAGCGATTTCGAGACAATATACTGCTACAGCGATGAAGAGCGCATTGCAGCCATTGAGAAACTTTCTCCGAACCCCGAGATTACACGATTCAAGGGATTGGGAGAGATTTCACCCGATGAGTTCCGCAACTTCATTGGCCCCGACATGCGTCTGGAGCGCGTAGAGCTGCACAAGGACGACAAGGTCGAGGACCTGCTCAGCTATTATATGGGCAAGAACACCATGGAACGACAGAACTTCATCATCGACAACCTTGTTGTTGAAGAAGATAAAGCTAACGAAGAGGAATAACGACATGACAAAGACAGCTCTTTTTGCAGGCTCATTCGACCCGTTCACCAAAGGACACTACGCTTTGCTGAAACGCGCATTGACAATGTTCGACAGAATAGTTGTAGGCATTGGTATAAATTCGGGAAAGAGATGCATGTTCTCCATTGAAGAACGCACAGCAATGATAGAAAAGGCTTTTGCAGGTGAACCACGTATCGAAGTAAAGGTTTACGACTGCCTCACAATGGATTTCGCAAAAGAGATTGGAGCCGATGTGCTATTGCGCGGAGTACGCAGCGTAAAGGATTTCGAGTATGAACGCGAAATTGCCGACATGAACTTACGCCTTGGCGGAATAGACACAGTATTGCTTATCAGCGAGCCCGAGCACTCTTCCATAAGCAGCAGCGTCGTACGCGAATTGATAACATACGGAAAAGATGTTTCCACACTACTACCATAACAGCACAGAACTATGAAAAAGATATTTTTACTGATAGCGACACTTGTACTGACTTTTACCACACAGGCACAGGAGATGCCCGCGCATATCCTGAAACTGATGTACACCAGCAATATCATTTCGCGTTTTTATGTCGATAACACCGACAATGACAAAATTACAGAAGCCGGAATAAAGGCTATGCTCAAGGAGCTTGACCCTCACTCTACCTACACCGACACAAAAGAGACAAAAGCCCTTTTGGAGCAGATGCAGGGAAGCTTCAGCGGTATCGGAATACAGTTCAACATAGTATCGGACACACTGTTCGTTATACAAACCACAAAGAACGGCCCGTCAGAACGTGCCGGCATACTCGCAGGCGACAAAATCGTAACAGTGAACGACACTGTCATTTCAGGAGTAAAGATGGAGCGCAGCGACATCATGTCGCGCCTGCGCGGAGCAAAAGGAACAGAGGTAAGGGTTGAGGTTGTAAGACGTGGTATCGACCGTCTGTTGCCGTTCACTCTCGTACGCGACGACATATCAACCGAAACAGTCGATGCCGCATATATGATAGACGACAAGAACGGCTATATACGAATAACATCGTTCGGAGCAAAAACACACGAGGAGTTTGCTTCAAAGCTAGATTCGTTGAAATCCTTAGGATTGAAAAACCTTATAATAGACCTTGAGGGAAACGGTGGCGGTTACTTAAATGCAGCCGTAGATATAGCAAGCGAACTTATCGATGAAGAGAAACTCGTTGTCTATACCGAAGGCCGAAGCAACCCACGTCAAGAATACATTTCAAAAGGAAACGGCAAGTTCCTGAAAGGTAACCTCGTTGTCATTGTCGATGAAACATCGGCTTCGGCGTCAGAGATTCTTGCAGGAGCAATACAGGATTGGGACCGAGGCCTGGTTGTCGGACGACGCAGCTTCGGCAAGGGTCTTGTGCAACGCCCGTTCAACCTACCCGACGGCTCAATGATACGTCTTACCATTGCACGTTACTACACACCGTCAGGACGTTGTATTCAGAAACCTTATGACAACGACTCGATAAAGTATGAGCTGGACCTTATGAACCGTTACAACAGCGGCGAGCTTACAAGTGCCGACAGCATACATTTCCCCGACTCGTTGAAGACCTTTACAAAAAGACTCAAACGCCCCGTTTATGGCGGTGGAGGTATCATGCCCGACTATTTTGTTCCACTCGACACTCTCAAATACACAAAGTACCACAGAGCATTGGCAGCAAAAGGTTGCATTATACAGGCATCGCTCAAATATCTCGACCAGAACAGACAACAGATAGAACAGGAGTATAGCGACATCTATGACTTTGAAAAGCGTTTCGAAGTCGATGAAACATACATGAAGATGTTGCGCGAGCAAGGCGAGCAAGACAATGTCAAGTTAGAAGGTGGCGAAGAGGAGTACGAGAAGTCACTTCCAGAGCTCAAACGACAGCTCAAGAGCCTCATAGCACGTGACATCTGGAGTATGGACAAGTTCATGGAGATATACAACCAGAGCAACGAACTGTTCTTGAAGGCCTACGAACTTGTAAAAGAGAAGAAGTTCGAAAGACTGATGCAGAAATAATAGCAATACAGCAACCTTGCCACTTGATGCCGGCTTTAATTTTGCATAAAAAAAGTTATGGCAAAAAGTGTTTTTGATGCATTCGACTCCGCAGAGAACTTCGAGAAGCTCAACCAATCAAAATTCGATTCTGTAATCGGGTATAGTTTTAATTTTGAAGGAGGATATACCAACCGTAAGGAAGACAGGGAAACCAACTATGGAATAACTGCGCCCTTTATGGAAAACTACAAGCACGTACTTCCCGGAGGCAAGTCAAAGCCCATCAGAGAGCTAACCAAAGACGAAGCCCGCCAGCTGTACAAGGCTCAATGGGACGAGTATAACTTGGGATATATAAGAGATAAGAATCTGGCTCTTGCATTAAACGACTATATGATAAATTCAAATGCAAGAAAAGTCGCAGAAAGAGTACAAGGCATTCTTAACTCCAATGGTCAGAATCTGAAAGTTGACGGCAGAATTGGAGCGCAGACACTGAATGCCATACACAATACCGACAAGGAGTGGCTTATTGACCAGATTCTAATGGACAGACTTCAGCGATACCGCTTTACAATAGAGCGTGAGCCACAGAAAATTATTTACGTTGCAGGGTGGATTAACAGACTTAATGATTTGGCAGAGGCGGTACACTCAAGAATAAGGTTCAAAGAGAGCGATTTAAACCTTTGACAAAAACAACAGACTCATCACGTGATGAGCCTGTTGTTTATATTGCCTTTTTACACACGACAAGAACCTTTTCGCCTTTGGCAAGTGTCGTCGCAAAGATATAATTGTCGCCACCGTCGGCAAGTTTCAAGCGCTTGCGCAACAGTTGCACATTCTCGGGGAAATTACGTACCGTTATGTTCGCCTTTTGCAAAGCCTGTATCTTTTTGATTTCAGCCTTTGAGAAACCAAGCACCTCTATAACCTCAAACACACGTCCGGGAAAATCGGGAACAAGAGCATCTGCCGTATAAAGTTGACTGTTCGGGTGCAGCTTGGCCATTTCAAACCTTGCCGACAACGAATTATAGCACCCTGCCTTTTGCAGAGCAGCACATGGCTCATAGAGATAGCCGGCAACCTCGTTTGCAAGGCGACATTCGGCTTGCTGTTCCTCGCCCATAGTGTAAGAAAATGACAGAGTGCCCTTCTCGCGGATATCGACACAATGCACGGGTATATCATCGTTTGCCTTGCCAAGAACAATAAGCAGTTCCTTACACTCATTGTTTACAGCCACCACATGCACCGCCTCGACATTGCTCAACTGACGGCAAGCAAGTGAAATGTCGAGCATGGGAGAACACTTTATCATCACCTTTGAGGCCTTAGACAACAGTTTGTCCTCAAGCTCTACAACATTGGGCTCGCAGTCGGAGAGAGCCACCACCTTACGGCCGTCACCGTCGCGACGTGCAGGGTCAACAAAAAGCCAGTCGAGTTGTGGCAACGCAGCAAGCAGTTCCTCGCTGTTGCCATGCATCACCCTCGCATGGTCAAGACCAAGCAAAGCAAAATTAGCACGAGCAATATAGCACAATCTCTCGTTGCGTTCAACATAGAAAGCCTCGCTGAAGCCACGTGCAATATAGCTGAAATCGATACCGAAACCACCTGTCAGGTCTGCAAATCTGCCACCAGACAGAAGCGAAGCCTTATATTTTGCAGTGTGCTCACTTGAGCACTGCTCCATAGATATTTTAGGCGGATATATTATACCCTCTGTCGCAGCCCATGCCGGCAGTTTCTCACGTGCCTGCTGCCACCCCTCTATTTGCACGACAGCCTCACGCATATCCACAGCGGGATAGCGCTTCGCCTGCAAAGCAAGGAGGCGTGTATCCTCGTTGCGATGGGCTGTTATAAACTCTTTTGTTTCGGTAGTAAGCACCTGATTATTGAGGTTTATTAAGGATAACAAGAGCTGCGATAACGCCTGGTACCCAACCACAGAGAGTCAAGAGGAGAACCACAAGAACCGAACCGCAACCTCTGTCAGCAACAGCAAGAGGAGGAAATAGAATTGCTAAAAGGACTCTTAATAATGACATATACGTTTTTATTTACCACAAAAGTACAACATTAAACTCATTATACAAAGGATAAACAGGAAACAATAAGCTTTAACATTTTTGGATAACAATCCAAAATTCAACAAAAAAGCGTCTGCCCCGTGTGGAGCAGACGCCGTATTTAGGTTTAAGACTTTATTAGAGCTTTGGACCTGCAGCAACGAGAGCCTTACCAGCTTCGTTACCTGTGTACTTGGTGAAGTTCTTGATGAAACGACCAGCCAAGTCAACAGCCTTCTCTTCCCACTGAGCTGCGTCAGCATAAGTGTCGCGTGGGTCAAGGATAGCAGGGTCAACACCTGGCAACTCTGTTGGAACAACAAAGTCGAAGTGTGGGATAACCTTTGTAGGAGCTGTATCGATTGAGCCATCGAGGATAGCGTCGATGATACCGCGTGTATCCTTGATAGAGATACGCTTACCTGTACCATTCCAACCTGTGTTAACGAGGTATGCCTTAGCACCGTTCTTCTCCATCTTCTTAACGAGTTCCTCACCGTACTTTGTTGGGTGCAAGCTCAAGAATGCAGCACCGAAGCAAGCTGAGAATGTTGGAGTAGGCTCAGTGATACCGCGCTCTGTACCAGCCAACTTAGCTGTGAAACCGCTGAGGAAGTAGTACTGTGTCTGCTCTGGGTTCAAGATAGATACTGGAGGCAACACACCGAATGCATCAGCTGACAAGAAGATAACCTTCTTTGCAGGAGCAGCCATTGAACCAGGCTTGATGTTGTTGATGTGGTTGATTGGGTAAGATACACGAGTGTTCTCTGTAACGCTCTTATCAGCGAAGTCGATCTTGCCGTTAGCATCAACAGTAACGTTCTCAAGAAGTGCATCGCGCTTGATAGCGTTGAAGATGTCTGGCTCGCTCTCCTTGTCAAGGTTGATAACCTTAGCGTAGCAACCACCCTCGAAGTTGAATACTGAGTCGTCGTCCCAACCGTGCTCGTCGTCACCGATAAGCATACGCTTTGGATCGGTTGAAAGAGTTGTCTTACCTGTACCTGACAAACCGAAGAAGATAGCTGTTTCACCCTTCTCGTTTGTGTTAGCAGAGCAGTGCATTGAAGCGATACCCTGGAGAGGCAAGTAGTAGTTCATCATTGAGAACATACCCTTCTTCATCTCACCACCGTACCATGTGTTAAGGATGATCTGCTCGCGTGATGTCAAGTTGAATACAACTGCAGTCTCAGAGTTCAAACCGAGTTCCTTGTAGTTCTCAACAGCAGCCTTTGAAGCGTTGTAAACGATGAAGTCAGGCTCGCCGAATGCAGCCAATTCCTCAGCTGTAGGACGGATGAACATGTTTGTTACGAAGTGAGCCTGCCAAGCAACCTCCATGATGAAACGTACCTTAAGACGTGTAGCAGGGTTAGCACCGCAGAATGCGTCAACAACGAACAATCTCTTGTTTGAAAGCTCCTTTGTTGCAATTTCCTTCAACGCGTTCCAAGCCTCTGTTGTAACAGGCTTGTTGTCGTTCTTGTACTCTTCAGATGTCCACCATACAGTGTTCTCAGATGTAGCATCCTTAACGATGAACTTATCCTTAGGAGAACGACCTGTGTAAACACCAGTCATTACGTTTACTGCGCCAAGTTCTGTAACCTGACCAACCTCAAAGCCCTGAAGTTCAGGCTTTGTTTCCTCTGCAAAAAGCTGCTCGTAAGAAGGATTGTGAACAACTTCTACAGCGCCTGTAATACCATACTTGGTAAGATCTATTGTTGCCATAATTCTAAAAAATAAATTATTAATTAATACTCTTTTTTAATCACATTTCGAGTTCCGACAAGTCTTTTACTCCAACTTGCCGAAGTTCTCCAAGTGCAAATATATATATATTTACTTAATGTGCAAAACTAATTAAAGAAAAATTTCTTTAATTGGGCAAAAAAAGGCAAAAAAGGCTGTTTTTTGTAAAAATCGTTTACTTTTTATCTTTTTATTTTATCAAAAAAGGGACAAAACAGCAACAATGTAACAACAAATAAAGAAGAAAAACTTTCATTTTTCAACAAAGTTTTCTATTTCTTTGACATTTTGTTTTTATCTGTTTTTTTTGTTCAAAAAAATAAAAAAACTGCCACTTTTTATAATCCTCAAACACGGGAAGAGGCAAAATCCACGAAAAAGAGGATTTTTGGGCAATAACATAAACAATTCCTTATCATGTCACAGCGACAGTGCGAAGCGACAAGGAATTTCTCTCATACGGCAGATATGACAGTAATGTCGAGATTTATTTTGAGAGAGGATTGGCCTACCGCCTGTTCCTTTATTTGATATCACCACCCTTATCTTGCCAGGGCAACGACACTGGTGGCAACGCGCGGTGCAACCTCACTGCAAAATAGAGCGACAAAAAGGCAAAGAACAAGAATGTGACAACCTCCGATGCTGTTTCGGCAATAGGCGATATCATGCCTTCGGGCAACGGGCGTATCTCCTCATTTCCAAAAGCCAACATCATAGCCGTAGCAAGAGAATTGTTTAGCACATGCCCTACTATTACCGACAACAGACTACCGGTACGGTAATATATCCAGCCAAAGACAGCACCGAGTAAAGTCGCATAGAGCACCTGTACCGGATTCCAATGAAACACGCCAAAGACAAGAGCCGCCGCAAGAATAGCAACCCAAGGCTTATAGCGACGCATGAGATAACCCTGCATGGCACCACGAAAAAGCACCTCTTCGAGCAACGGCGCAAGAAACGATATGGTGATTATTCCCAACGGGTTACGCGTAAGCCCCTCAAACTCGGTGGCAAGCATGTCTTCGAGTTGGAACCATTGCACAAAGATGTTGAGCGCCAACATTGACGAAAAGACAAGCATCGTTGATAGAAACAACGAGTTTGAAGATATGGAACGGAAAATTTCAGGCTTTATCCTGTATCCTTTTATAAGATGCAAGAATACAAGCATTGAAATTGTCGATAAGAAAAGACCGACAGCCATAGCCTGTATATAAGCATCGTTCGCCGACAAAGAGAGCGCAGAATCCAAGTTGTCCAAATGCTCGAGAACATCTGCCGACATCTGCCCTTTGAATACCGCCCACAGTATTGCCACAAACATGGCAATAAAGGTAAACAGGCCTTGGAGTGCCACATACGCCAATAACAATACAAGAATATACCCAGCCGCAAGTAAAGCCTTCTTCATAACAATCAAATACCACGTTTAACAAGTTCCACGTCAGCCTCTATCTGGCGACGCAAGGCATCGACACTCTCAAACCCCATTTCACCACGCAAGCGACGCACCGGGAACACAACAATCTCCTTATCATATATATCGCCCGAAAAACCTATGACATGCACCTCGACGGTACGCACAAGATTTTCGCCGATGGTAGGCTTGACACCTATGTTCATGACACCCTTATAATTGCCACCCATGCACGACACGCTGACATCATACACTCCGTCGGCAGGTAACAGCTTCATGTCGTCATGCAAAAGGATATTGGCAGTAGGGAAACCCAGGGAACGGCCTATTCCGGCACCATGCACCACTGTTCCGGCAAAGGAATAATCATGTCCGAGCAGGCTGTTTGCAAGAGCAATGTCACCCCCTGCCAACGCACGACGCACCTTTGAAGAGCTGACAGCCACATCACCTGCCACATAAGGCAAAGCCTTGAAAAGTTCCATGCCAAGAACCTTGCCATATTCGGCATACTGTTCAAAGCCCTCACCGGCCTGAGGCTTGCCAAAGCGGTGGTCATAACCTACACACAACAGCTTGACACCAAGCTGTTTCGCAAGCACCTCACCCATAAAACGTTCTGCTGTCATGGACGCCATACTTGCGTCAAAGTCAAGCAACACACAGTAATCGACACCGAGCGACTCAAGCAGAGCTGCCTTCTCGTCATTGGAAGACAAGAGGAACGGCTCATTTACAGTACCGAACAGCAGACGCGGATGCCTTGCAAAGGTCACCACCATGACAGGCAAGCCACGCTCAGCAGCCTTCGCACGCAATTCCTCGAGCATAGAACAATGCCCAAGATGCACACCGTCGAATGAGCCGACAGTAGCAGCACAAGGAATCGGGGTGAATTTATGTATGTCGGTAATAACTTCCATCGGTACAAACATACGGAAAAAATCACTTTTAGAGAAATTTTCGGCTTATTTGATTTAAGCGACACGCTCTTGATTACATTTTTTAGCACAAAAAATTTGCAATGTAAAAGAAAATAGCATACCTTTGCACCCGTATTCAAAAGAATACTCGGGCTTTTAGCTCAGTCGGTTAGAGCAACAGACTCATAATCTGGAGGTCCTAGGTTCAAGTCCTAGATGGCCCACTTATAGAGAATCGCATTCGCGGTTCTCTTTTTTTTGTATAGGACTCAAACCTACGGTTATTGACTTCGTTATCTTCGTTTTTCCGCACTTCTGTCATCAATGCTTCGGTAACAGATATTACATATACGCAGTAATGGTTAAAAAGTTTTTTCAGCATTTGTCTTGATAAAACAAAACACCTTTATTACTTTTGCAATAACTCCAAGTTACAGCGGTAGCAAAAGAGTTATTTTTTAGTAAAAAGGTGTTATTGAAATTATCTTCTAATATCAAATTCTAGCAAAGTTTGAAAGCTGTGAAGATGATGGCAATAGCGCCGCATCATTGGTATGTACAGCCCTTATTGGCTTTCTACATAACCTTTGGTGTGGGTGCTATTGTTTTATCCACAGCAAGGCAATGCTAGAAGCCCGATATTAGGATAAAACATATATAGTTCCCACACCTTATTTTTTATCCGCTTTCATCCGGGAATTGGAAAGCATAATCTTGACTAAGATGGAAATGATTGGCTCACAGTTTTTTATTATAGCAATAGTTTTTGTTGTTGTTTTTATATGCATTCTAATTGGTAAAAAAACTGATGATAAAGAAAAGGATTCTATAATAAACGTTGTAGGAATAATTGCATTAATTATAGCATTTATCGTTTTTTTGATTAACCAATGCGAAAGCTAATTAACCGCGATTTATGGCTTTTTGGAATAAAATAATCAATTGGTTTAGAGATTTATCTGAAAGAGATAGGTTGATTAACGACTTTAACTCATCAGCAAGAGGAGCTTTTACCCAATTATCTGTAGGAACATTATTAGAAGCGAGGTCTAAAAGAGGAAATAGTGAATTTAGGCACGAGTGTTCAAGTTTCTTTTTACCAACAGGCTTCTGCATTAGAGCAACAAAAGGAACACCATTAACAAAAGATGAAATCTTATACATAGGGACTGTAATTCTTACAAACCAAATGTTAGTTAGAAGACTATTCGTACTTGGATGGGATACACTATATGTAGAGGACATTGTGGGAAACAAACAGGCTAAATGGGCTATAAAAGAATTTACTAATATTGGATTTATGCTTAAATAATATGAACAAGATTAAACGGTTCTTTAGCAGTCTATTTAGTGATTCTGAAAAAGATAAAATAAGAGATAAAATACTGAGTGAAGAAATTGATTTTGGGAATATTGTGTCAAGTTCTTTACTTGCTAAAGGTTTATATGATGAATTGAAAAAAGTCTGTCACCCAGATAAATTTCAGAAAGAAGAAGATATAAACAAGGCAACAGAATTATTTCAATTATTAGTTCAAAACAAAGGAGATTACAACAAACTGCTATCCTTGAAAGAACGGATATACAGTGAATTACCTATTAAACATAAAAATAGCTAAAGAATATGTCAAATAAGATTTACGATGATACAGTTTCCGAAAAAGCTGTTTGGGAGGGTGATATAACTTCAGATGAAATTACGGCAAGATCTTCACAGATACAGGGACAAACTCAATCTCAAATGATGTTCTGTTACAAGTGTAACAATGTAATCCCAGGTGATTCAAAATTCTGTCCATACTGCCAAACTGAATTATATGTTATATGTCCAAAATGTGGAGTAAAATACTCTTCACAATATCCTATTTGTAATCAGTGTGGGACAAATAGACAAGAATATTTAAAATGGCAGAGAGAAGAAGAAACAAGACGAAAAAATGAAGAATTTATCAGAAGACGATTTGAAGAATCAGAAAGGCTAAGAAAAGAAAAAGAAGAATCAGAAGAGATGAAAAAAATAGAAGAAAATAATCGGATATACAATATATATTTAGCTATTGATACTAAAGCGAAATCAATTGGATTTTGGACACATTTTATTCTTGTGCCGTTATCAATAGTGATATTCTTCGTGAGTGGATTCATTGATTTTTTTGTAGAAAATCAATGGCACTGTTTTTTATTTGAACATATTGGATATTGGAGTATACTTATAGGACTTCTTGAATTTACAATATTAGGCTATTTGCTTAATTACCTCACGTTAGTTTTGCCCCCCATCGTTGCATATAAAATTCTTATAAAAAAATATGAAAATGAAAACACTGACGACATTAACACTATCAAATTTATTAAAAATAACAACATAAATGCAAGAACTCTACTCAAAAGAAGTACGTGGATTGAATATCACAAACGAAAATTTAATAACTAACAAAACATACTATGAAAAAGAGATTATTGAAAATATTCGTGGCACTGATTGTCGTAGCGAGTGTAATTATAGCGTTGATTGCCATAATGAATCCAACTTCACAAATGCCGAGACGTTACAAAACAGAAAACTTCAAGCGTGGAGTTGAGTTGGCTGAGGAAGGCTGGATTGAAGAGAGTTTAACATACTTCGAAGCCGAACTAAAAGAACATCCAAAGAACCCCTATGCACATTTACTGATTGCAACGCTATATACCGAATTGGAAAAGTACGATAACGCGAAGGTTGCTATAGAAAATGCCATTAAATATATACCCAAGAGACAGAAATATGTGAGAGGAATGATGCATTCTCTTAAAGCTAGTATCCACCATAGCCTTGAGGAGTGGGAAGAAGCTATAAAAGAATTGAGTTTATGCTTATCAGAGCTTCCGAATGACAAAGCTTCAAACATGGAACGAATAGATGCTTACACACTTCGAGGAGAGATATACAACTCTTCGAAACAATATGAACTTGCAGAACAGGACTTTAGGAAAGCAGAAGAGATAAGATTGAGAGATAAAAAAATCATACCATCGCCATCTATTGATACAATCAATCCTGTCACATCTGAAGCAAAGACAAGTGAAACATTTAATGATATTCGTTTTGCTGGATGGGGAGATGCGGAATGGTGTGATAATGAATATATCCGTACAGTGCGAAAATATATCGATGCATACAACAATGGAGAGATTACAGACAAAAACCTTGACAAGTACAAAGATTACATACAGGGAAAATTCGTTGCTGAAGTAGAACCTTCGATGGCTGGTGGAGCTGTTATCTATATCGTATTCTGTGACCATCCGGAAAATGTATTCTATTCAATAGTTTATAGTTCTGTCAATGTTCAGACAAGAGAGATTTATGACTATAAATGCATAGGATTAAGATTAGAATCAAGCGGATCAGAATGCACTAAAGAGGATATCAAAAAGGGCTTGGCTGAACATCCGGAAGTCAGAATGTGGTAACTATTACAACATAAATAGAGATTAAATAATGGAAAAAGACCTTACCACCAAAAAGTTATTCAGTATTTTTATAGATTGCTATACCGCAATTGCTTTATATTTCCATCATTTTTTCATTATACTGCTTTGCTTTTATTAAGGTACAAAAAATATTGATCTCCAAATCAAAGCAATCACATCCAAAACTATATAACAATATTAAACGCACTATAAAGTTCTTGTTGCTCCTTTGGGGAGGGATAACATTCCTGGCTATTTTGTTTATCATTGTTTACATAGCACTATACAATATTTGATAACCAACAAAAGCCTGCCTACCCTACACAGATAGACAGGCTTTTTGTTTCACAACATTCCATTAGGTATATACAGTCTTAGAATAGATTTTTTGCAACGGCTTTTAGTTCGGTCGATTATCCCAACAAAAGACAGAACCGAAATATAATCTCCCAGAATCTCAAATTCGAGGCCGTTATTATTCACTTTTTATTTAGAAAAAAGTTTGTGTTTTTTTCGCAAGAATCATATTTTTGCAAAAATATCTTATTACCAATTTGGTATATACTTATATTCTCTTTTATCAATTATGTTTTTTGAGTGGAACCCCGTTAATAAAGCCGACAGCAGAGCAGGCGGCAACAAAGATTATAATGAAACGACAAAGGAACTTGTCAGAATTGTCGAAGAGAATCCTAAACTTAAGGCTCTGCTGACAAGAGCCATAGAAAAAGGTAAGGCTATAAACCCCGACAAAATCACCAATCCGGCACAGTCGCTCGAAGAGTATTACGATTTTATAGACTATTCGCAAAAGGTAATGCCCTGGGATGTTATTTTCTGCCCCGGACAGCCTACAATCTTCGGCAGGATGTATCAGGCTCTTTGTTATTGCTATTTTATAAATTGCATGCCTCTTGAAGAACTTGAGAATGAAAATATCTTCACAAACTCAATACAATATGTAGAGCCATACCGCAATTGGTTGGTAAAGTACTGCAAATCGTGGGGCAATCACCTTTCATCACCGGCATCATGGGGTAAAGAGTATGAGGAGCTGATGATGCAACAGGATGAGCTTGGCATGACAAAAGGATGGTACGAAGAGCCTGACAATTGGAAATCGTTCAATGACTTTTTTGCACGTCATCTGAAATCGCCCGACCAAAGACCTGTTACCTCACCAGAAGACAATTCTGTCGTTACTTCACCTTGCGACTGTACACCACAAGGCGTTTGGGATATTGATAGTGAGTCTTACATAATTACTGACAACAAAATAGCAGTAAAATCAAGAGTTTTCAACTCTATACGTAACCTGATAACACCGGAAAGCCCATATTGCGATTCATTTGCCAATGGTGTTTTCTACCACGCTTTCCTGAATGCAAACGATTACCATCGCTACCATTTCCCACTGGACGGCGTTATAAAAGAGTTACGCATAATCCCCGGCGACGATGCTCTTGGTGGCAAAGTTACATGGGAACCAACTTTAGAGCAATACGTTGTTGATTGCTCGGTACCGGGCTGGCAGAGTGTTGAGACACGCGGACTAGCCATTATAGATACCGAGGAGTATGGCCTTGTAGCAGTTATGCCTATTGGTATGTCGCAAGTGGCATCGGTTAATTTCGAGCAGCATTTGAAGGTTGGTGACAGAGTAAAGAAAGGTGACCTTCTTGGTTATTTCCTCTTTGGAGGCTCTGATTTTGTCCTTGTATTCCAGGAGAAGGCACGTTTCAAAATAACAGCACCAGCCAAGGATGCCGGTTGGGCCCATATTTTCACTGGAGCGAAACTTGGCGAGTTAGGAAAATAAAGAAACTGATTCACAACCCGGAATCTCAGAATACACACAAGAAGCGAATAACATGTTATTCGCTTCTTTATTATCTGTCCATTATGGACGCATGCAAGAGAATGGCGGGATGCTTACTTCAAAGATGAAGTAAGCATTCATTTTTTATCACGCTTCCTTTTACTTTCTTTTATGGAAGATTTTGCAGGCTCTGCCTTTATCACTTGTGTCATACAATGCGCTGCACCATAACCTTTTATAAGTGTTTCGAGCGGTATCCATTCAACCTTTACGCCATGCTTGCCAAAAGCCTCTTGCAACTCTCTCGACTGGTTACCGACAGCCATTATGTGACGTGGCGCAATGGTAAGGAAATTGTTGGCATAGTGCAATTCGTCCTCCAGCTTTATAGGAATGATTGTAAACCCTCTCTGTCTTAAAAAATCGATAAAGGATATATTCTCCTGTGTCAGTGAATACTCTTTTTCGCCAGGCTCACGAGTGTAGATATCGACCGTTACCCATTCAGGCTCGCCCTCTTTTGCAAGATAACGGCTTTCAACAAGTGTACACAAATCCTTGTCAATAATATTGAAGTATGTGTCGAGATGCATCTGCATCTGCCACCATTTGTGGTCTTTTACAACAGCTACGGTATCATGACCGAACGCATCGGCTCTCATCATCTGCTCAATAGCCTCGATGTTGGTACGCATTCCACAACCTATATACGATATAGTACCGCCACGCAGATAGTCACCACCTTCCAATCGTCCTTCGCCCTCGATTGCAAGAACGGGCTTTACCCCCAGCTGTTCGTAACACAACGACACGATTTGGGTTTCATAGGCGCGCTGTGATGAATTCATCTGACTGATAACATGTCCACGAGGAGTGGTAATGCTCTGGTCGCGGGTAAAATAGAGGTTCATCAAAGGCTTATGAGTATATACGGCTTCAACCCCTGTATTGTTATCTGTCTTATATAATTTCACTGTCGGATGCAATAATATGCAACGCACCAGGTCGGCACGGGACATTTCTTTGATAACGCTCAAACGATATTTATCCGCCTCAACGGTTTCTGCACCGCTCATGCTTGACGTATCGTACACAAGTGCATCTATGGCAAAAGCACGCAATTTCTCTATGGGCGCACGGTTCAGCAGTTCTTTTATCGTATATACCTTAATGCCATTCTTTTCAAGGGCATCAATATAGCCTCTATGTTCCTCTGCGGCTTTGTCAACGTCGAAATAATACTCAAACAACCCAGCATACGGGTGAATTATACCATCGAAAAGTTCTTCACCGGGAGTATGCATAAGAATGGCTTTGGCGTAATCCCATTCCGAATGAGGGTATTTGGCATCGTCTTGCGCGGACGCAACAACAGAAGCCACAAAAAGAAGTAATAAAAAACAGACTTTACGTTTCATCTTAGTACACAAATTGGTGGGATAAATATATGAATTTAACTTTAATATCTTTTACCATAAGTGTTCTATTTTCGTCATTTACGACAAAAAACAAGAAGTGATATGGCTTTTGACACAAAATTATCACTATCTTCGCATAAAATTGGATTGGATGAAAGAATTTGTCATATCTACTACAAAGAAAGAGACTGCAATTCTGGTGGGATTGATTACCTCGACACAGAACGAGCGCAAGACAAACGAGTACCTCGACGAGCTTGAATTCCTTGCACAGACCGCCGGTGCCGAAGTTGTCAAACGCTTTACACAGCGCATCGACCACCCGCACCCTGTCACATACGTGGGTACAGGTAAGCTTACCGAAATTGCTGAATATGTTGAAATGCTCAAGGATAGCGACGATGAAATCGGTATGGTGATTTTCGATGACGAGCTGTCGGCAAAGCAGCTACGCAATATCGAAAAGGAACTCAAGATAAAGATTCTTGACCGCACATCGCTCATTCTCGACATTTTCGCGATGCGCGCACAGACAGCCCACGCCAAAGTACAGGTAGAACTTGCACAATACAAATATATGCTTCCACGCTTGCAACGCTTGTGGACTCACCTTGAGCGCCAAGGTGGTGGTTCCGGCGGCGGTAGCGGAAAGGGCGGTAGCGTAGGTTTGCGCGGACCGGGTGAAACTCAGCTCGAAATGGACCGCCGTATTATCCTCGGACGTATGTCGTTGCTGAAGGAGCAGTTGTCGCAGATTGACCGTCAGAAGAGCATACAACGCAAGAACCGCGGACGACTTATCCGCGTTGCCCTTGTGGGATATACCAACGTGGGTAAATCGACACTGATGAACCTGCTTGCAAAGAGCGAGGTATTTGCCGAGAACAAGCTCTTCGCCACACTCGACACAACTGTACGTAAGGTTATTATCGAGAACCTGCCATTTCTGTTGTCGGACACCGTAGGATTCATACGCAAGTTGCCCACCGACCTTGTGGAGTCGTTCAAATCGACACTCGACGAGGTACGCGAAGCCGACCTGTTGCTACACGTGGTCGATGTGTCGCACCCCGACTTTGAAGAACAGATACAGGTTGTTGAAAAGACCCTTGCCGACCTCAACTGCGGCGACAAGCCGATGATGGTCATATTCAACAAGATTGACGCTTTCACATACGTTCAGAAAGAGGAAGACGACCTCACTCCTAAGACACGCGAGAACATTACCCTCGACGAGCTTAAGGAGACATGGATGAACAAATTGTCGGACAACTGCCTGTTCATTTCGGCACGCGAAAGAGAGAACATCGACAATTTGAAGGATGTCATATACAAGAAAGTCTGCGAACTGCACGTACAAAAGTACCCTTACAACGACTTCCTATACCAGACATACGACGATGTGAACGAAGAGTAAAACAGATACAACAACGAATATCATTAACAAACAAAAACATAAAAACAATGGCAGCGATTCCTGAATTCAAGTATGCCCACATGTTCCAGCATGGTAAGGACACAACAGAGTACTATCTCTTGACAAAAGAGGGTGTATCGGTGGGCGAGTTTGAGGGTAAACCAATTCTCAAGGTTACTCCCGAGGCTTTGACACTTTTGTCACGTACCGCATTCCGCGACGTTTCGTTCATGTTGCGTCGTGCCCACAACGAGCAGGTGGCAAAAATCCTTAACGACCCCGAAGCAAGTGACAACGACAAATATGTAGCACTCACATTCCTTCGCAATGCCGAAGTAGCATGCAAGGGACAGCTACCATTGTGTCAGGATACAGGTACAGCAATCATACATGGCGAAAAGGGACAGCAGGTGTGGACAGGTTTCTGCGACGAAGAGGCTCTTTCTCGCGGTGTGTTCGACACATACACACAGGAGAACTTGCGTTACAGCCAGAACGCTCCTTTGAACATGTACGACGAGGTAAATACAAAGTGTAACCTTCCTGCACAGATTGACATTGAAGCAACAGAAGGTATGGAATACAAGTTCCTCATGGTAACAAAAGGCGGTGGCTCTGCAAACAAGACATACCTTTACCAGGAAACAAAGGCACTGCTCAACCCTGCCACACTCGTTCCTTTCCTTGTAGAAAAGATGAAGAGCTTGGGTACAGCAGCTTGTCCTCCATATCACATTGCATTCGTTATCGGCGGTACATCGGCTGAGAAGAACCTGCACACAGTAAAATTGGCTTCGACACACTACTACGACGACCTGCCAACAACAGGCGACGAGACAGGACGTGCGTTCCGCGACATCGAACTCGAAGAGCAGTTGCTCAAAGAGGCACACAACATTGGTTTGGGTGCACAGTTCGGCGGTAAATACCTTGCACACGACATTCGCGTAGTACGTCTGCCACGTCACGGCGCAAGCTGCCCTGTAGGTATGGGCGTAAGCTGTTCTGCCGACCGTAACATCAAGGCAAAAATCAACAAGGACGGTCTTTGGATTGAGAAACTCGACGACCAGCCCGCAACACTTATCCCTGAGGCATTGCGTAATGCAGGCGAGGGCGAGATTGTACGCGTTGACTTGAACCGTCCGATGAAGGAGGTATGCGCACAGTTGTCACAGTACCCTATCGCGACACGTTTGTCACTCAACGGAACAATCATCGTAGGTCGTGACATTGCACACGCAAAGCTGAAAGAGCGTATCGACCGTGGCGAGGGATTGCCACAATACATCAAGGACCACCCAATCTACTATGCAGGCCCTGCAAAGACTCCTGCAGGTATGCCTTGCGGTTCTATGGGACCGACAACAGCAGGCCGTATGGACTCATACGTTGACCTGTTCCAGGAGAACGGCGGTTCAATGATTATGCTTGCAAAGGGTAACCGCAGCCAGCAGGTAACAGATGCTTGCCAGAAGCACGGTGGTTTCTACCTTGGCTCTATCGGTGGCCCGGCAGCTATCCTTGCACAGAACAACATCAAGAGCATCGAGTGCGTAGAGTATCCCGAACTCGGCATGGAGGCTATATGGAAGATTGAGGTTGAGGACTTCCCTGCATTCATCCTCGTTGATGACAAGGGCAACGACTTCTTCAAGCAGATTAAGCCACGTTGCAGTTGCTGCAAGTAAATTATAAATAAACGAAAAAGACAACCAATATGGTTGTCTTTTTCGTTTATATCTTCAATGGCATAAATTTCAGTTCACGGCAAAGTGCTATACAGCCATTCTCTTTTGTCACTTGTAACAAGTAATCGTTTTTCTTCAAGTTCTTTATACCATACGAGAGTTCTTCGGTAGCATCACCCTCTTTCATATATGCCACGACAAAATCAGTAAGAGTGTAGGTATTCAAAAGACTTTAATTGTTCTGCGTTCAGGCAAATTCACTCAACTCAACCCAACGGTTTGTCTTTTCATCGATGAGCTCCATAATCACTTGAATACGTTGCGACTTGGCGAGCAATGTTTCTGTGTCGAGAGTACCGCTGCTCATCTCCTGTTCAAGTGTTGCCTTTTCCTCTTCAAGAGCCATTATTTCAGGTTCAAGGCTCTCGTATTCCTTACGTTCCTTAAAGGAAAGCTTGCGTTTTGTTTCGGTACGGTAAGCGACTTTCTGCTGTACGTTCTTTTCGGCAGGCTTTGCATTAGCCTTTTCCTCTTCACGCCAGTCGCGGTAATCGGTGTAATTGCCCGGAAAATCCTTTATGTCGCCATCGCCGTTGAATACAAATATGTGATCGACAACCTTGTCCATGAAATAGCGGTCATGGCTTACAACGATAACACAGCCCTTGAAATCGCACAAGTACTCTTCGAGCACCTGTAGCGTTTCGATGTCAAGGTCATTGGTAGGCTCGTCAAGGACAAGGAAGTTTGGGTTTGCCATAAGCACTGTACAGAGGTACAGACGGCGTTTCTCTCCGCCACTGAGCTTATAGACATAGCTATACTGTTTTTCGGGCGAGAAGAGAAAATGTTGAAGGAATTGCGATGCTGTCAGCATCTTGCCTGCCACAGGAATAACTTCGGCTATGTTCTTTACCACATCGATAACCTTCATTTCCTCGTTGAATGAAAGACCGTCCTGGCTGTAATAGCCCCATTTCACTGTTTCGCCCACCTCAATTACTCCGCTGTCGGGAGCAGTCTTGCCAAGCAGCATCTTTATGAATGTCGATTTTCCCGTACCGTTGTTGCCGACAATACCGAGCTTTTCGTAACGGGCGAAGGTATAATAGAAATCCTTTGTGATTATCTTTTCTCCAAAAGCCTTTGACAGGGCTTTCATCACAAAAATTTTATTTCCTATGTATTGCGATTTTATTTCAAGCGACACCTTGCTGTCGTCGCGCATTGCAGCGGCTTTCTCCTCAAGCTTATAGAATGCATCGATACGGTATTTGGCCTTGTGGGCACGTGCCTGTGGCTGACGACGCATCCAGTCGAGTTCGGTGCGCAAGAGGTTTCTTGCTCTTGCTGTTTCTGCTGCGAGGTTCTGTAAGCGCTCCTCGCGCTTCTGAAGGAAATAGCTATAATTGCCTTTGTAACGATACACGCGGGCATCGTCTATCTCTATTATCTCGTTGCAGACATTGTCAAGGAAATAGCGGTCATGGGTTACCATGAGCAGAGAGCCTGTCATGCGGGAGAGGAAATCCTCGAGCCACTCTACCATGTCTATATCAAGGTGGTTGGTAGGCTCGTCAAGAATCATAAGGTCGGGCTGTTCTATAAGCACTGCCGCCAAAGCGACACGTTTCTTCTGACCACCCGACAGTTCATTTACAGGTTGTGAGAAATTCTTTATCTTCAGTTTCGACAACACCTGCTTAAGACGGCTCTCATAGTCCCATGCATCAAGACGGTCCATCTCTTCCATAAGGTGCTGCAAATCGTATGTTCCTGTTTCAAGAGCCTTCTCGTAACGTGATATGATATCGGCTTTTCCACTACGCTGCAGACACGCTTCGATGACTGTAAGCCCCGGAGCGAAATCGGGTTCCTGCTCGAGATAGCCTATCCGTACTCCGTTACGGACGGTTATCTTGCCTTCGTCAAGTGGCTCTTCACCAGCAATTATCTTGAGAAGAGTACTCTTACCCTTGCCGTTACGGGCTATAAGGCCTATACGCTGGCGTTCCTCGACTGTGAACGAAATGTCACTGAAGAGTTCAAGGTTGCCAAACGATTTCGATATGTTTTCTATTTGCAGGTCTATTGCCATATTCAGACAAGCGTTACCGTTTCAACTTCTATCTGTTGCTGCAGGAAGAGCGATGCCTGATTTCCGAACTTACCGTCGGCCTCGGTTGTAAAGAACCTCGTAGTTCCTCCCTTTGTACACAACAAATCCATTTCGGGGTGACGATGCAGGTAGTCCTTCAACGAGGCCGCAACCGCAGAACCCTGCGTCAGCACATTTACACCCTCGGGAACATATTTCCTTATTTTATCCATGAGTATAGGATAATGCGTACAGCCGAGTATTATTGTATCGATTTTGCTGTCACGCGCAAGGAGGTTATCGATATGACGTTTTACAAAGAAGTCGGCACCATCGCTCGCAAACTCATTCGTTTCGACCAGCGGAACCCAAATGGGACAAGCCTCGCCGGTAACCTCAATGTCGGGGAAGAGCTTGCGTATCTCAAGAGGATAGGATAACGACTTGATTGTTCCTTCGGTTGCCAACACTCCTACATGGCGGCTCTTTGTCAATTCTCCTATGCTTTCCACTGTCGGGCGTATGATTCCCAAAACACGACGATTGGGGTCGAGCTGAGGAATGTCAAGCTGCTGTATTGAACGCAATGCCTTTGCCGACGCTGTGTTACATGCAAGAATCACAAGCTGGCATCCTTGGGCAAAAAGATGACGTACAGCCTGACGGGTAAATTCATATACAACGTTGAACGAGCGCGTACCATAAGGCGTACGGGCATTGTCACCGAGATAGATATAGTCATATTGCGGCAACAACCTCTTTATCTCGTTGTATATTGTCAGGCCACCATATCCTGAATCAAAAATTCCTATGGGGCCTGCCTCCTTTGAGAACTGTACGATATTCTGCATTGATGTCATTTGTTGCTTATGGTGTCGGTGGCAACACTATCTGTTACCGGCAACACCACAATTGATGTTTTTTCAGTAGCAGGTATCACCTGCAAATCGTTTGTCAACGAATCAACTGCTACGGAATCGACGAGGGTCGCAGGAATCCTCAACGTTGCAGGAATTTCATCGCATAGAGCCTTATCGGTTGCTACAGCCACGCTGTCGGTGGCCATTATGCTGTCAGACTCTTCATACAAAGACAATCCCGGATTTTTGATAACCAGCAAGATATCTTCCGTTATGTCCATACCATACTCAGGGTTTACATATCTGTATTCGCCACCGTCGGTATTCATTGCATACATAAGCGAAAGTTCTGTACAGACTTTCTGTATCGCAGAATCGACAAGCTGACGGCTTGATGCAGAAAGGGAGTCCTTTGCATGACGCAACCACACTTTGAGCTGGTCGCGGAAGACAACACTGTTGTCAATCATCTGCTGGAGTTCCTTTTGTCTTTTGCGCAGTATAGGCTCCGGGAACTCACGATGTCCGTCAAGAAAAGCAACGTAAAAACGTGTCAATTCCTGCTCGTTATGCTCGATTTCTTTCAGACAACGATTCTTTAGCTTGGCAAAATCGTCCATAGCCTCCTTGTACTGTGGCAGGGAGTCAAGTACGGTCGCATAACTGAAATACCCGAATTTGTTTTGCGAAAAAAGGGTAAACGGTAAAAAAAGAAGCAAAAAGAGTAATTTACGCATAACTTTTATTGTATGAGAGCGGGGGCAAAAGAGCACCCCCTACTCTTTTAATTCTATTAAATTATTTTGCTGACATTGAACTTACAACAGGAACAGCATTGGCAGGAATACCCAGCTTTGCTCTAACCTTCATTGTAACATCCTCGCAAAGGCTCTTGCTGATATAAGGGATACCGCTTGCAATATCAAAGATGCAAACAAAACCGCCCTCTGCACCAACTACTTCAAGAGCTTCACGCAATGTCTTCTGAATTGCAAGAACTTTCTCCTGCTCAGCCTGCTGAAGGTTTGCTGAAACCTCCTGACCATACTGACGAAGACGCTCGTCGAGCTGCATCAACTCCTCATAACGACGCTTGAGGATATTCTCGGGAACAGAATCCTGCTGTAGTTTCTCAAATTCAGTACCCTTCTTCTCAAGTTCTGTACGCATGCTGTTGAACTCGTCGGTGTACATCTTCTCAAGCTCCTGAAGTTCCTTCTGAGCCTTTTCAAATTCAGGCATAACCTGCATAATCTCTGCAGAATTCACATAACCGAACTTCTGCTGTGCAAACATACCCATTGGTACAATGAGCATGAGTAATACAAAAATTTTCTTCATCTTCTAAAGTATTTAATATTAAACATAATCATCAGTTGGTCTTATTCACCGTAGCCAAGCTTTATCAATACCTCGCGGCTGATATCTATTGAAGGCGATGAATAGACAAGACTGCCTGCCGAAGAACGGTCGATAACCATTGTATATTTCTTCAGTTCACAAATCTCCTTTACTGCGTTGTAAATCTCTTCCTGTATGGGAGCCATAAGACTCTCTCTCTTTTTATACAACTCGCCCTGAGGCGCAAAATAGGTTCGTTTGAGTTCACTTGCAGCCTTTTCGGCTTCGAGAATTGCCTCCTCGCGTTCAGTACGCTGCTCGTCAGAGAGGAATGCCGATTCGCTCTGATACTGCTTATACAGCAATTCAGCCTCCTGCATCAGTTCTTCTATTTCGCCCTGCCAACGCTTTGACTGTTGATTCAGCTGCTCATTGGCACGTTCATAAGCAGGAATGTTCTTAAGGATATATTCCATATCCACTGTTACATACTTCTGTGCATAAATACCGCCCGCAAAAGATAGGAGCAATGCTATAATTGTTGCAAATCGTTTCATAATAATACCTTTTTATTAATTAGAATTCCTGACCAAGTATAAAGTGGAAGTGGCTGCCGCCATATTGTGATGAGCCGAAGACCTTATCAAATCCGTATGCCCAGTCGATACCTATCAGACCAATCATCTGCAAGAAGACACGCACACCGACACCGGCACTGCGTTTGAGGTCGAAGAGATTGAATTTAGAAGCATCGGCCCAAGCGTTACCACCCTCAATAAACGCAAGTCCATAGATGGTTGTAGAGTTCTGCATCATGAATGGGAAGCGGAGTTCGAGTCCCAAACGGGTATAGGCATAACCTTCGCGGCCATAGGGGGTAAGACTTCCGTTCTCATAACCACGCAAAGCAATCATATCTGTTGCATAGTTATACGAATATCCACTCATACCGTCACCACCGACATAAAATGTTTCGAAAGGCGACTTCTTATGCTTGTTGTAACTTCCCAAAATACCGAAGTCGGCACGTGTCATGAGCACGAGATTATATTTACCCGGAGTGAGCGAGGTATATGTTCTGCTACGGAATTTCACCTTATAATACTCTATCCACTTATGCTTCTCGCGCAATTCGGCACTGTAGCTCGGGCTATTTGGGTTTGTTGCCAGATTTGCATAATCCTTACCGTCCCAAACCGAATAAGGCGGAGTCGCAGAGGCTGTAATTGTAAACTCAGAGCCTGAACGTGGAAAATAAGGGTGGTCAACAGTGTTACGTCCTAACGTTACGGCAAAGTTCACATTGTTACAATCGCCGTTCGCTATGATAAAGTACTGCCAATCCTTCAATGAATATATCTGGTAGTTCAGTTCTGTCGATAGAGTGAAGTTATCGTCCGGCCAGCGCAAACGGCGTCCCCAGCCGATAGAGATACCATACATCTTTATATGCTTGTCGGGGTCGTAATATGACGACACATTATTATAACCATAGCCATAACCGTTATAGTTGCCATAACCATAGAGGTAGTTGGTGTAGTTGTTATAGTATGCCGAATTGTAATAACTGTCGGCAACGTCGGTCTGCATTGACATGAATGCCGATACAGAGAACGAGTTAGGACGTTTGCGGCCAAGCCATGGGTCGTAGAACGACACATTATACGACTGATAGTAACGTCCGTTGGTCTGTGCGCTTATGGCAAATGTCTGTCCGTCGCCCTGTGGTATGATACCGCGACGCAATGCACTCTTGCGGAAGATGTTACGTACAGAGAAGTTGGTAAACTTCAACGACAACTTACCGATGACACCAGTCTGTCCCCAACCGGCAGAGAGTTCTATCTGGTCACTGCTCTTTGTTTCCAAAGTCCAGTTCATGTCAACCGTACCGTTTTCAGGATTGGGCACTACACCCGGGTCAATCTTTTCCGGGTCAAAGTGTCCCATATTGGCAATTGTACGGTAAGAACGCTCCAATGCGTCCATAGAGAAAAGGCTACCCGGCAAGGTATAGAGTTCGCGACGTACAACCTCTTCGTATAATCGGTCGTTACCGTTGATTTTCACACGACCTATTGTTGCCTGAACACCCTCGACCATACGCAGCTCAAGATCGACAGAGTCTTTCTCGATACGTGCCTCGGTCGGTATTACATTGAAGAACACATATCCCTCGTTATAATAGAGGTTCTTTACGGCATCTTCATCGTTGAAAAGGCGATTCTCCAACTCAGTCTGGTTATACACATCGCCCGCTTTCATTCTCAACACCATATCGAGCCATGATGTAGAGAACACGCTGTTACCTACCCATTTGATATCGCGGATATAGTATTTCTGTCCTTCCTCTACGGTAATATATATGTCAACACTCTCATCATCGAACGTCACTACACTGTCTGCGACTATACGTGCATCACGATAACCGTGTTCGTTATACAGCGAAAGGATTTTCTCTTTATCTTCATCGTAAAGTTCCTTGGTAAACTTCTTCGAGCGGAATATAGTATGGAACAGGTTGTCGAAACGTGTCTTCTCACGTGTCTTTTTCATTGCATACTTGACCTTGTTCAGCGGAAGTTCACTTGCACCCTCGATGTATATGCGGTTTATCTTGATTTTATCCTTTTTGTCAACATTCACATCAACAACAACCATACCGTCTGTTGTAACATCCAAACGCTGTGTCACCTTTACTTCGGCATTCTTATATCCCTTTTCGGCATAGTATTTCTTGATGATTTTCTTTGCTCGGTCTGCAATATCGGGAGTTATCTGATTACCTTTGATGATACCTATCTTGAGTTCAAGATCCTCGCGTTCGGATTTCTTCACACCATAGAAATTCAACTGCGAAACACGCGGCCTTTGTTTAAGTGAAATACCAAGATATATCTTATCACCTACAATACTGTCCGCAGCAATGCTGACATCCTCAAAAAGACCATGCTTCCAGTAACGCTTTACCGCCGATGTAACCTCATTTCCCGGAACGGAAATGACATCGCCGACCGACAGGCCCGACAGACCTATCACGATTGCCGGCTCCAGATTTTCAGCACCATAAAGGTTTATGCCACCGATTATGTACTTACGTGCCGTATTGGTGTACAGAATCGATGGTTTTACTATTGTTTCTTGGGCAAAAGCCGTTGTCACACCCAACAAGAGCGCGAACAATAGTGATATTTTAACAAATGGAGTATATCTCATTTTAATTTTATTTTTCTTCTTTTGTCACTTGCTCACCGGTCAAGCCATATCTGCGCTGACGCTGCTGATATTCATAGACAGCCTTACAGAGTTGTTCGTTATCAAAATCGGGCCACAACACTTCTGTAAAATAGAATTCGGAATAAGCAGCCTGCCAAAGCAGGAAGTTGCTCAGACGCTGTTCCTTGCCGGTACGTATAAGCAAGTCCGGGTCGGGCATGAAATTGGTTGACAACTCGGCAGATATCACATTGTCATTTATATCGTCCAATGCAAGTTCTCCACACTTCACCTTGTTTGCGATAGAACGTACAGCCTCAGTTATTTCCCATTTTGCAGAATAGCTCAATGCAAGCACAAGAGTCATGCTGTCATTGCCCGAAGTACGTTCGATGCATGCTTCAAGACGCTCACGCACATTGTCGGGCAACTTGCTCATGTCGCCTATTATACGGAAACTTACATTGTTCTTTACAAATATCTCCTCTTCTATCGACTCGAACAGAAGGGCCATAAGCGCAGCCACCTCTGCAACAGGGCGATTCCAGTTCTCGGTAGAGAATGTATATAGAGTCAGATAACGCACTCCGAGCTTCAAAGCATTCTCAACAAGCTGGCGGACTGTTGCTGCACCGGCCTGATGACCCTGCGAACGTTCCATGCCACGCTGTTTTGCCCAACGGCCGTTGCCGTCCATAATAATAGCTATATGCTGAGGGATATTATTCTTGTCTATCTGCTCAATGTAGTTCATATCTATAGTTTTAATTGTTACATTTTCTGTATTTTGGGGACAAATCGTATGTCACAAATATCGACAAAAACGAATAATTGTCCTTATTCTTCAACCAACCGCTTTTTATGCCATAAGGGTCGCTGAGTATAGGTTTTGTCTTGTCGGTTACATCAAGGTCGTCGCTATGTGTAAAACGGAACGAGAACTCACAACCTACATTCAATCTTGGTATAACCTTGTATTTCACGCCCAAGCCGACAGGCACATTCGCCGAGAAAACATGCTTCGCAGGCTTTGGAGCATATGTAAGTCCAATTCCTGCAAATATATAAGGCACAAAACGATGCGTTTTCTTATAGCCTGCGCCATCGCCATACGCAAGGAAGTTATATTCAAACTGGCCTCCAAGTTCATATATCGTTCTGGAGAATTCGACATCACCTCCCGGAAAGCGGTTTTCAAAATTCGCCGTGTTGCCCGATATACCGGCTACTGCAAAATCGGCTTTTACCGCCATACGTGGATTTATGTTGTATCGCCACAAAAGGCCACCCATGACGTTGATATTCTTGAGCGGAATATGATAGTTGGCATCGCCATAATAACTGCTCATGCCCACCATTGCACCGAGTTCATAACGATATTCAAGACCTTCGGCACGCACACCGCCGGCCAGGCACAACAGAATTGCGCCTACCCAAAAAGTACGTATGAAGTTCTTGTTTGCCATTCTTATTTCTTAAAGCCCAAACGGTTAATAATTCCTCTCCACGCCCCAACATTCTCGTCTGCAGTGATTATCCACATATATTTGTTTGAATCAACGGTTGCGACAAATGGCACATCGTTGTTCTTCAAAGCCTTTGGCAATAACTGGTAAAAGCCTTCAGGAGCTTTCCACACAATTCCGTTATCTTTGGAAATGTAGAACGAAGCAAAAGCCTCCACCTGCTCGCCACCGACTGTTCCCTTACCGCCAAAAGCATAAAGGAAGTTGTCATAACGCAACACTGTAAGACCGGCAAGCGATGGGCATGGATAGGGATTATCCACATTTTCGTATTTCACCCAACCGTTCTCTGTCGATAACATACTCCACACCTGAGGCGCAGTATCCTTTGCCGATGTCGGATAACCGACAAGCATATAACGAACTATATTCTTGTTATGAGCCATAACACCCGATGAGGCCGAGATTCCGTAAAGCGGGAAATTGCCGGGCAGAGCTTCAACGGTTTCAAGTGTTTTTCCGTCGGCACTGCGATATATGTTTCCGGCATTTGCAAGCCAGATATAGCCATGTTCATCGGACGCTCCAATTATCGCAACCAAGTCATTGCCCTGCTGAACACACTCCCAGCTTACAGCATCTGCCGACATGTAAAGGTTGCCATCGGCCAAGGTATAAAGTGCGCCTTTATAGATTGTCGCAGTGGTAAAATCTGCAGTTGCAGGAATACCGGTCATCGTATATGGAGCCCATGACGAAGCGCCATTCAGAGGCATTGAAACGAACGAAGGTACAGCGGAAGACTTACCCAACAGCAGCATATTGCCGCCAAACTCTACAGCCTTTTCCGGAACTATCCCCGCAGGAGTTTCAACATCACTCCACACCAACAGGTCGGGATTGAGCTTGTGCGCATTCACTGATACGGTATATTCCTTGGAGTAATCTCCGTCGAGTGAGGTCACTTTAAGCGTACGGGGGAATGTGCAATCAACAGAATCGGTAGTCAAAAGCTCTTCGAATTTGGCTGTAGCCTCATCATAAATAGTCACCACACCTTCAACTGTCATATTCATCACAATCTTTGTAAGATCGGTTGAGAACGGAAGAGAATCTGCGTTGAAAATTTCGCCGGTAAGCTGATTGATTGTAAACGGGAACGAAGAACCGCTTAAAGTCTTTACCACGAGTGTATCCTTGCCGTCCTCGGTAAATTCGGGATAAGACGACTTGATATCTCCAAGACTGAAAGTTTTTATATAGGCGTATGGAGACAACGCTTCGTCATCATCGTAAGAACACGACAATGCGACAAACGCCATAGCCAAAACCGACAAATATATTGCTAATCTATTTTTCATACTTTTTGCAAATTACATTCAAATTGCAAAATTAGCAACATTTTTCAGTTTACGGCCTATTTCGCGCGTTATTTATAATAATTTATAATAATTAAGATTTTTTTATCTTGAGAAATTCAAGATTTCATTACCTCCACACAATGTTTTGCCGACAAGTGTTTCAGCAGGGATTGAAGGTGCCGGCACTCCTTCGCCGACAACAAGGGAACGATTGACCTCAACTCTTGCAGAATCCCAAAGCGAAGCATCGATAAATGATTGCAGAAGTTGCGAGCCACCCTCAACAAGCAAGGAGCCGACTTTCTTCGAATAGAGATGTGAGAGAATCTGCGGCAACACGTCTTGCGAGAAATCGAGAATAATTTGTTCAACATTTTTACCAAATTTGCCGACTACTGCATTTTCGGTATAGACGACTGTCGGCAACGAACCGTCAAAAAGATTCAGCGTTGCAGGCAATTTGCCGGAACGGTCTATGACAAGACGCAAAGGAGAACGTCCTGCCCAGCAGCGCAAGTTAAGGGAAGGGTTGTCAAGCAATGCCGTACGTGTACCGACAAGAATGGCATCGTGCATCGAACGCAATTTATGGACAGCCACCAGCGACACAGGCGTTGATATATGCAAAGGCTCTCCGCCATTACGCAAGGCATCGATATACCCGTCGGCACTCTGAGCCCACTTAAGAGTCACCATAGGCCTACGAAGCCCGTTGTATGTAAAAAACGGCCGATTTAATCGGGAACATTCATCGCTCAGCACTCCCACAACAACCTCAATCCCAGCCTGCTTCATACGGGCAATACCGGCACCGTTCACGCATTGGTTATTGTCGGTAGTACCTATAACAACACGCTTGATACCTTTTGCGATTATAAGATCGCAGCACGGAGGTGTCTTGCCATAATGCGAGCATGGCTCAAGGGTTACATATATGGTTGACTTTGGCAACAATACCCTGTCTTGCTCAGTAACAGAATTTACGGCATTGACCTCAGCATGAGGTTCACCGGCTCTTATATGGTAACCTTCGCCTATTATACGTCCGTTGCACACGATGAGCGCCCCAACCGCAGGGTTGGGTGACGTACTGCCTACACCACAGCGGGCAAGCTGTATGCAGCGGCGCATATAAAATTCGTCAAGGCTATTCATTTATAAAGAATTATTACTATAAAAACCAATAAAAGCAGGAGATAAAAACAGGTAATAATATAGCAGTTGACCCGCAACTTGTTTTCTTCACGAACTTGTCATCCTGAACGAATGTGAAGGATCTCAAAACCGCGTTAAAAAGAGAGATGCTTCGCTTTGCTCAGCATGACAAATAATATTTGGGTCAACATCTATATTATTGCTTAAAAACATGCCCGTTTGCGAAGATAGCAAAAAGATGCAGAGTTTCAAAACAGAATATAAGTGCAACTATTTTCCAAGAGTAACAAAAACTATTTCACTCGGAACGCAAAAGCGGATTTTGCGCCTTGATGTACCGACACCCGTAGTGGTAATTACGCTTGCTCCCGATGTGGTAGCGTTCATTCCACGCAAGAAACGTCTGCCATAAATCGTATTTTTCACAGGAGTGTATATCCCGAACAGACTCACCTGTCCGCCATGTGTATGCCCGGAAAAGACCAGGTCGGCTGTTGTAGAAGAGCGTTCGGCATAATCGGGGGTATGGCAAAGCAGTATCACAAAAGCATCTTCCGCCATTGTTTCTGCAGGCTGAACAACCAGAGAATCATATACAAAGCTATCATGAATTCCGGCAATATGTATTGCCTCTTCGCCCCGTTCTATAGCCACGACGGTATCGGAAAGCAACACCACGCCATAATCATCCATAACCTGTTCCACAATGCCCTTATAACGACGCTCATGATTTCCAAGCACCGCAAAAATGCCGTCGGCAGGCCTTACGGAAGAGAGCGAATCAAAGAGTTCCACAAAAAAGGTGTCGGCTGTAACATAATCACCACCCAGCAAAAGGATATCGGGGGATTCCTTTTTAATTTTACGCACAACTTTTGCGAGCTTCTCGCGCGTAAAAAGGCTTGGGTAATGGATATCCGACATAAAAGCCACCTTGTAGCCAACGAACTCTTCGGAAAGGTCTTCGTTACCGAACGAATAGTGTTTCACACGCCCCACACCGTTCGGAGACAGGGATGCACAAGACGACAAAAGCAGCATTGCCACAAAAAGCAACACTGCATTGTTCATTAATCTACACCCCCTATTCATGGGATTATCATTTGCTTATGAGAACCGTCGCGTATGCGGTAATACCCTCTTTTCGTCCCTCAAAGCCAAGTTTTTCGGTCGTGGTTGCTTTAACCGATACACAATCGGGATCTATGCCAAGCACTTCGGCCATCACCTGTTGCATCTGTGGAATATGAGGATTCAATTTGGGTGCCTGGGCTGCTACGGTAGCATCGATGTTGCCTATTGCATACCCCTTTTCCTTCAGCAGGTCACCTGTACGGCGGAGAAGAATTTTGCTGTCGATATTCAGGAACTCGTCCGAGGTGTCAGGGAACTGATAACCTATATCGCGCAGATTGGCCGCACCCAAAAGAGCGTCACAAATGGCATGTATAAGCACATCTGCGTCGGAATGGCCTGCCAGACCATATTCATAAGGGATTTTTACACCACCTATCCAAAGGTCGCGGTTCTCTACGAATTTATGCACATCAATGCCAAAACCAACTCTTATCATAACAAATAATTTTAACGACGGAACAGATATTTCAAGCCATCGAGGTCGAATGACAACGAGAAACGCAGTGTCTGGTCAAGCGGATTGCTCTGTGCTGTCGAAATAAGATATGCAGCATCAAGCGAGAACACGCTCATACGGAAACCGGCACCCACAGTGAAATAGTTTCTGTTTCCCTTGTATTTGTCCTCATAATGATAACCGGCACGAACCGAGAATTGTTGGTTATAGCAATACTCGACACCGATACCGCCATAAATTTCTCTCAACTCTTCCACTGCACCACCGGGAGCATCAGCAAACGATTTAAATATACCCGATATTGGTGACACATCGTTGTAACCCTGTGTATCAAGCCATGAGTTGTATTCGGAATAGAATGAGTTATCGTTCAAATCATGGCCGTTTTCCTCAAGGAACTGTCTGTACGAAGGACGTGTAGGAACCAACAACTTGTTCAAGTCCATGCTAATCGAGAATGTGTTATAGTCATCTATAGGCAAGAGGAATGATGCACCAAGACGCATATTGGTAGGAATGAATTCACTTGTTGCACCACCGTCGTATGATATCTTTGTACCTATATTTGAAATGTTCAAACCAAGGCCAAGCAAGCACTCGCGGTTTCCTGCCATGACATACTTATTGTAATAAAGCGCGATATCGGCAGCAAAAGCATTACCGGGCGACATGTCTTCGGTTGCATCATACTGCAGGTCGCTGTGGATATAGCGCAATGCAATGGCTGCGGAGAATGTTTCCGACAACATACGCGAGTATGCCACGTCGAAAGCCATTTCGTAAGGTTTGATTGTTATTGCATCTTCAACGAACACCTCACCCAAGGAGAAATATGTAAGCGAAGCACTGACAGCCGAGTAGTCACCAATGCGATAGAAACCTGCAAGGTTCACGAGGTCGATATCACTTACAAGCTGACGAAGCCAAGGTGTGTATGACATTGACACTCCTGCACGCGCAATGTTGAACGGATACTTGGCAGGGTTCCAATATTGCGAATTTGCATCAGGTTCTGTTGCCACACCGACATCACCGAGCGCACCGGCACGTGCATCGGGAGCAATAGAGAGCGAGGTAACGCCTGTATAAACCGGATTAAGCTGCTCTTTCTGCGCCATTGCCGGCAAAGCCATTACGACTACAAGAAGAGCCAATAGTATTCTGTTTTTCATCATATATCAAAATTTCCTTACCAAAGCCAATTAGTAAACTCTAATATATAACTGACTTTTTTACTTTTTATTGTTTATCACAACGATTTTTAAGTTCTTCGGTTCCGAAACGCCATTGTCCGACCTGATATAAGCCCTCACGAGATAGACGCCGGTCTGCAACGGAGCGTTGCCCGACGCCACGCCGTCCCACGAACAGCTGTATTCCATGCTGCCACTCGCAAGGTTCTCCACATTCTTCCATATAAGCTGTCCCTGAATGCTGAACAGTTCCAGAGTAACCTCAATTTCACTTTGCGGACGATTGTGTGTGATGACAAAGCTGTTTGGCATACCACCCACAACCGGCCTTGTCAGCACCTTCAAGTCCAGAACTTCAGGCAGGAGGTCAGACTCAACCGTAAAGTCCACCTCAACAACCGAAGAGTTGTTGTTCAAATCCCATGCGCGGAGCATAAGCGTGTGCTTGCCATTTTTGAGCGTGTTCAGCGGGAATACAATTGTTCCGCGCTTATAGTCACCGGTTACAGACTTATACACACTGTTAAGATTGTATGTATGAGCAGGGTCATTGTCCACTATCGCCGTTATATCGTGTCCGATACCCGAACCGACCGTATTTATACCGTTTTCATCGAACAATTCCACCAACAGACACGGTGTCGAATTAACCTTGTCGCCCGAAACGAAGGAATAGGTATTCAAATAAAGTTTTATTTCAGGGCCCACACCGTCGTCAACGATATCGGAAGCCGTACCGCCAACCAAGAAGTTATCAAAACGTCCATGAGCCGAAACAGCGTTTCCTGTTTCCAAAGCAAACAGGCTCAACAGACCCTCGGCATTCTTATAGCTGATATCCATTGGAACAGGTATCTTAACCATAAAACGGCCTGCCTTGATTGAATCGTTTCCTGCAGAGAGTTTCTTGTTGTGGGCTGTATATGTAAACACGCCAAGCCCCGTATTGTCTTTGGTTTTCACCTCTTCGGCACAATCGAAGAGGTCGGCATACAACATTCCGTCAAAACTTTCCACAGGAACGTCATCGCGGGTTGTCACGCAGCCCTCAACAGTCAAAAGACTACCTGCCTTGACCTGCTGCGGGTCGTCGGCATCCACACCATTTATTTTATCTACACGTACACGGTATTCAGGTAATTTAAGCCTCAACGCAGGGTCACCGAGCAACACATATTGCAGTTTGTTTTCAGATAAGTCGTTTCCGAGTTCCACCAGGTTACATTTCGCCATGCGCACAGCATCACCTACCGCAACAGCGTCACCTCCGTTCACAGGTGACAGCAACATTTTCATAAACGCCTTGTTTAATACAGCATTTCTGTTCTGGTAAACAGTTCGGGTTGTTGTCAAAAGACCGATAGCACCGCCAACAGGATTTGTCAACGCCGTTTCGGCTATACTGCCACTTCCCCTATCGAACGGCCCTATATCACACGATGCCGTAACCCAGAAAGGAACGCGCGGCGACTTCTGCGCAGCCATATCGGCACTTTTCCAAGCCAACTCGTGCGACATTGTAGTCTCACTGCCATGTCCCGAATAATTAACCACCAAAGCACCCTTGTCAAGACGATTGTATATTGCTTCGGTCACCAAAGGATAACGGATTCCCGTTGCTGTTTTTTCGGCCTGGAAATCATCCCAGTAAATTCTATCGACAACAAATGAGGGATAATTTTCATTTATGATACCGGCAATACCTTCGGCATCTTTCATATGTTGGTTGGGGATATCTTCATCGCCATCATCACCCAAAAGGGCTATCACATTCTGCCATGCACCGGCCTCCTTGTTTTCCATATATGATATTATCTTATCGACAACATCATTTGCCACAGAAAGCGAGGTTACAGGAATACGTCCCACACCAAGGTCAACCTTGTCACGCAGATAATTTTCACCTTCGCCATCGTCAAGATAGCCCATATAATCCTCAAGGACATACGAAGTAATCGCATTGACAGAATTTTCCGATTCATGGCAAAGCAGATAATCGTCCTGTTTGTATGTAGGGAAAGTTATCAGGCGGTTGTCATACCACGAGTCGCCGAACATCAACAGATACTTTGGCACATCTTCTTTTGTCGCGGCACGGTCATACAGCATTTTCATAAAACGGCGGTAGGCCGTAACATCAGGCGTTCCCGACGAGAACTCATTATATACCTGTTGTGCCGTTACCACCTCGACTGTCAAACTATCTATCTTACGGTGAGCATCTGCAAGGCGATTCGCAACAGCAAGGAACGCCCCGTTTGAAGGAACAATTATCACCATATCGGCCTGCTTGACCGCATGCAGGTTCTGGTTGGCAACCTCACCAATAACCTGAACCGACGGGAAGTCACCCTTCACATTCACTGCAACAAGTTCTGCCTCGGGAGCATAAGGAGCCACAACCGAATAACGGCTGCCCGAAAGCGTACCTTTCAATTCATGGTGGGTTGCAGACGACACATTCCACACCTTGGTGTTTGCATCGCACCCCTCAATCTCAAATGTCGCGTACGCGACGTCGCCACTGCCTCTGAAAGATGTCTGCGAACCACGAAGAGCGAGTTTCCTTGTATAATTGACACGCAGATAGTCAAGATGACCGGTTACAAGACTTGTTATTGAAGACTGTGTCAGTTTAACCGTTGCATTGTCGGCAAAGCCACTACTAACACTGAATTTATCCGATACTATTTTACCCACTTCACCCGACTGGCATGAAGAGATTTTAAGGCTACCTGCGCTTGCGCCATTTACCGCAATGCCCACCTCGCTGGCAGCAACACCGTTGGTCGCAAATGACAAATCAATGACACCCGAAGACTTCACGACATCACTTATAGGCAATTTATAGCTGACAGAACGTCCCTGCGAGTAATCGTAGCTGTCAACGAGAACGCGTCCATATTGGAAAAGGCTCTTTTTCTCATTGTCGATTACAGCATAATCGGGGTAGGTTGTAACAACCGTTTCGCTCTTTTCACCGATTGTTTTTGCAGAAAACTCCAATGGAGTACCGCCTTCTGTCAGGAAATAGCAGCCATAATTTGAATACACATTCTGCTTATGCACAAAACGCATACCCGAATACTCCCATTTCACAACACCATTGGCATAGAAAAGGATATAATTACTTTCGCGCCACAACGGTACTTCCTGCAAATCGTCAGAAAGATTTTCTATACCCTTTTCGGGCAGAATGTGGCCACCATAACCGAAGATACGGACATTTGCAGGATTACTGAAACCCATTTTCTTCAGTTCCGAATGTGCGATTTTATGCACACCGTTCTCCTTAACAGCCACACGCACCCACTTGCCGTTTGCAAGAACCGAGTTCTCGACGTAACGTTCATTGGCGCTACGCATTGCCGAAGCTCTGCTTGCCGCATTATGCTCCTTGTCGATAACCAGCTTGTATGAATTTATCCTGTAATAGTCCTTGCCACGTGAAACGACAGGCAGGAAAGTGATGTCAAGCTGGGGTTGCTTCGCCTGAACGCCTATGTGACAATCCATTTGGGGAGTTTCGGGCAACGACGCATATTTTGTTTCGAGAGAATATCTTTTAATCTCTGCCTGCGTCATCTTCTGATATTCGGGATATTCGATGTGTGTCGAATATGAATAATTACCATAATCGACAGGAAGGTCAATAACCGAGCTGCAATAAGGCAACACGGAATCACCTTTTGCCGACTCCCAATCAACAGTCATGAATTGGGCATGCAAAAGGAACGGGAAAAACCCGAGTATTATTGAAACAATCCTTCTTATATTCATAAATTCATCTCACATGGAAATCCAGAACTTTTTCATCACCAATATATCCTTTAAGGTGAGTGCCGATAGTCGCTTCGCCCACACCCGCCGGCGTTCCCGTAAATATAAGGTCACCCGTTTTCAAAGTACAGAAACGGCTCACATAAGCAATTATCTCATCGACAGAAAAATACATTTGCGACGTGTTGCCGTGTTGCACAACATTATCGTTTATGGTAAGCGAGAAATCGACATTGTTGATGTCGTATCTTTCAATAGGACGAAACTCGCCAAGAACTGCCGAGCCGTCAAAGCCCTTGCTCAAATCCCAAGGCTCTCCGCGCTCTATCAGTCCTCTTTGCATATCGCGTGCAGTAAAATCGATACCTACAGTTATCGCATCGTAATAGCGGTGCGCAAAACGGGCAGGAATGCTCTTGCCCAGCTTGTTTATACGCACAACAATTTCCGCTTCATAATCGACACGACCAAGAAAGTCGGGTACATAAAAATGCTTACCGTTCTTTATTATGGCAGAATCGGGTTTCATGAAGATGATGGGAGCTTGCGGTTTATTCACCGTTCCGTCAAATTCAAGAGCGTGCTCTGCATAGTTTTTTCCAACAGCTATTATTTTCATTGTCTTATTTTTTTTCCATTTCACAATCAAGCCCCTCGAGGCGGTTGAACATCAGCGACAGGTGAGCATACAACGACGTATTCTGCACCACAATGTTTTCGGGAACACGAATACGCAAGGGAGTAAAATTCCATATTCCCTTAATTCCCCACACCACCATTTTGTCGGCAACCTCCTGAGCCCTATCAATAGGCACGGTAAGAACACCTATCTTGACATTGTGGCGTTTCATCTTGTCCTCAAGCTCATTTATGTGATATACAGGTATTCCGGCAACGCTATGCCCCACAACCTTTGGATTGGTGTCAAAAGCAGCCACCACCTCAAGGCCGAACTGCTTTAGTCCCGTATCGTTAAGCAACGCACTTCCCAAACGTCCTGCGCCAAAAAGGAAAGCCTTGTGTATGCGTGTAAAACCAAGAAAATCCTCAAGAACCTCAAGGAGATTGTCTATATCATAGCCCACTCTAGTACGTCCAACGATGTTTACACACGAAAGGTCCTTGGCTATCTGCGAAGCCACGATATTGGTCTCTTTAGAGAGTCCTGTAGAAGAGACAAACTGTTCGCCACGCTGTTTTAGCAGACGGCAAACCGACAAGTACCAAGGCAAACGACGCAATGTTGGCTCCGGAACTTTATCTATTTTCACATGGTTTATCATAACGTATATCGCGCGTAATGTTTAAATACTATTACTATAACGTAACAAAAATAAAGTTATTTTACGAGGTATTGAAATTTGTCGGACAAATATTGTATATTAGCGCTCAATATAACGCATTACAACAAAGGAACAATGAAAAAGAACGACTGGAAAGAGAGGTTGAATATCGTTTATTCCACGAACCCCGATTTTGCATATTCTTTCGATGAAAAGGAAGAAAATGAAACCCTGCCCAAACAACAGCAGAAGCTCAGGGTAAGCATCGAGAAGAACCACAGAGGAGGAAAGACGGTAACAATTGTCAAAAACTTCACGGGCACCGAAGCCGACATGAAAGATTTGGGCAAATTGCTTAAAACGAAATGCGGTGTGGGCGGAAGTGTAAAGGACGGTGAGATTCTCATACAGGGAGAATTCAAGGAAAAAGTCATCGAAATCCTGAAAAAAGAGGGATATACACAAACAAAGTAGCCCTCGTGAAGGTTTTTTGAAATCAAATTCTTATCTTCGTGCCGATTAAAGAAAAGAACGATTAACAGACAATTAAACATAGAACATTATGACAAACAAATCAAAACTATTGCTTGCAGCAGAATTGCTCAACATCAAGGCAGTAAAATTGCAGCCGGAGCAGCCTTTCACATGGGCTTCAGGTTGGAAATCACCATTCTATTGCGACAACCGCAAGACATTGTCATTCCCAGGATTGCGCACACGCGTCAAGTTGGGTCTTGCAAACCTCATTCTCGAGGAGTTCCCCGAAGCTGAAACAGTTGCAGGTGTAGCAACCGGCGCTATCGCACAGGGCGCACTCGTTGCCGAAGAGCTCGGCAAGCCATTCGTTTATGTACGTCCAAAGGCAAAAGACCACGGTATGGGCAACCAGATTGAGGGTGACGTACAGCCTGGTACAAAAGTTGTGGTTGTGGAAGACCTTGTATCAACAGGCTTGAGCAGCTTACGTGCAGTAGATGCTTTGCGCGCAGCAGGCGTAGAGGTTGTTGGTATGGTTGCGTCATTCACATACGGTTTCGACGTTGCAACCGAAGCTTTTGCAAATGCAGGTGTCAAGCTCATCACTCTTACCGACTACGAAGCTGTTCTTGAAGCAGCAAAAGAGACAGGCTATATCACCGAGGACGTAATGCCAACACTTCAGGAGTGGCGTGCAAACCCATCGGAGTGGAGAAACGACCTCAAGTAAAGCCATGAGCCAATACGAAAGTAGCATAAAGTGCATACCTTATTCACAAGAGAGGGTATATACAAAACTTGAAGACCTGAACAACATCGAAGGCATCAAGGACAAGTTGCCCGAAGACAAAGTCAAGGACCTTCAGTACAGCCGCGACGAAGCGACGGTAAATGTTCCGCCACTTGGAAATGTAACACTACGCATCATCGACCGCGAACCTTCAAAATGCATCAAGCTTGAAGTTGCCGGCTCACCGATGCCCGTAACAATCTGGATTCAGATAATCCCGAATGGCGAGGAAGCAGCGAAAATGCGTGTTGTGGCAAAAGCCGAAGTGAATTTCATGCTACGCTCAATGATAGAAAAGCCCCTAAAGGACGGACTTGAGAAAATCGCAGAAGCGTTGTCAATGATAAGCTATTAAGACATTGAGGAGGGTAACGGATTTTCTCTGTTACCCTCTTTAATTTAAGTTAACTCCGCGAGGAATATACAATAAAGCAACACACCCGACGTTTTCATTGTAAAACATTGCCAATGAAAAAAATAGCCAAAGTTTTACTTTTAGTCGCAGCAATGTTGTTCACAGGATGTGACGACGATAGCCAATACTCTATATATAGGGTCAATTTTGTTTTCGACAAAAGCATAAGCCCCTATATACATGTCAACAGCTACGGAGAGTTCATTTGTGTAAGACGCGGATCAAAAGCCGGCCAATACCAACTGACCGACCCAATGGGCAACACACAAACTATTCTCATTCCCGAAATGCAGATGCAGACCAACCCATTCCATTACGGACTCGGCGGACTGATTATCGGAACCCCCATGAACTGCGACGGCAATATATGGGCATACGACTGGGCCTGCCCGTCGTGTGACAACCAACGCCACCGTGTAGAGATAGACCACATAACGGGATATGCCAAATGCCCCAACTGCGTAACCACATTCGACCTGAACAGCGGAGGCTTTGCCATTGAAGGGAAATCAAGACCACTCTGGCACTACAGAGTATATACCATTGAGCCCAATGTGATAATACAAAATTAAAGATAAAGCAGATTGCATATTTGACAAAAAGTTTTTATCTTTGCACCCGTTGTCGCGCAGACAACAGAATTTTAAGGTCGCTCGAATGGTGGAATCGGTAGACACGAAGGACTTAAAATCCTTTGGCATTTAAACGCCGTGCGGGTTCAAGTCCCGCTTCGAGTACTAATCTCACTTACATCTCCTTGCAAGAAATTCTTGCAAGGAGATATTGTTTTACAAAAACGTCACATAAACTTTCACTTAATTACATTATCGCCTCTACTACCCTCTTTTTTGGCGTTTTTAAGATTTTCTCTTTGTTATTATAAATTAATAATATAAATTTGCTAATTGAAATAGTGTGCGTATGCATTACGTCCTATTCTTATTTTTTTAGAGGAATAATTAAAACTTAATACTAACTAATAAAAACAAACTCTATGAAAAAGATTTTCTTTATGCTAGTCTCTTTCTTGTGCATGGCTTTTGCGGCACAGGCTCAGACTGCAGTAACTGATCTTTCGCAGTTGAGCAACGACAAAGTTTACACATTGCGCAGTTCGCGTTGTTTCTTGCTCTACAGCGACGCAGTCAAAGACAAACTTTGTTCCAGCAATGGAAACTCTGTTGGTACTGTAACAAGAAACAATGCAGATCCTGCACAGTTGTTCCGTATCGAAAAGAACGGTTCAAACTACTATCTTTACAGCTTAGGTGCTGAAAAGTATGTAGATGCATCAGGAGCATACGTTGCTAACCCATCAGCCGCTATGAAGATTGAAAACGTTGGTGGCAATCACCCTTGGAAACTTGGTTTGGGCAGCAATTACATGAACTCACAAATACCTGGCCAAACAGCAGAAGGTATTATGGTTAACGATTGGACAACAACCGATGAGGGTAACTGCTATATCATCGAAGAGGGCGTTGCTCCTTCATCTGAACTTACAGTAACAGTCCTTGGTACAAAGGATGCTGCTGCCGGCGTTGTTATCAACGATACAGAGTACAAGAATGGTGATACATTTACTGTTGATTACGTACTCAAGAGAAACAATCTCAAGGCAAATGAAATTACCGGCAAGATTGCTTCGGCATACGTTGATGGCGCTGTAGTTTATGTAAGCTATTTCGACGCTGATACAAAGTTCTACACTATCAAGAACGGCAAGGGCGGTTATGTAAGTTTGAACCCTGATTACGTAAACGGTGGTAACTTAACCCTTTCAAACACAAGTACTCCACGCAACAATCAGGGAGCATGGGCCTTCGTTGAGCAGAGCGCTAACTCTGGTATTTACAAAGTGTATAACTACTCTACCGGCCTCGCAAAGGTGCTTGGTATGACCGGAAGCGAAGCTGCAGCACGTGCAACCATGGTTGCTCCAGATGCAACATCGCACAAAACAGAATTTGAAGGATCCTTCAATTTTGACGGTTCCGATGCTTCTTATATAAAAATAAAAGGCACAAGCAACTGGTGGAACAACCGAGATAATAATCTCGCTTTGTGGAATTATGGAAGTGTTACTGGTGACCAAGGCAGCAAGTTCTTCCTCGAAGAGGTTGAAATCGCAGACCTCCCCAATGAATATATCTATGAAACTTCTAAAATTGAGGGTGTCAAATCATACTCTCCAAAGAACCCTAATACATTGTGGTACACAACTTCAGCCGAGGCTGCAGGAGTAAGCTATCCTTGGATGGAGTATGCATTGCCATTGGGTAATGGCGAGCTTGGCTGTATGGTATTCGGCGGCGTACTTACCGAAGAACTCCAGTTCAACGAAAAGACTCTTTGGAGTGGCCCAGCAAACACTGTTGGTGCTGGTGGCGGTAACCGTACATTCATGAACTTCGGTTCATTGTTTATCAGAAACAATGACAATGCCGCAATAACCGGTGTAACAGACTACGTTCGTTACCTCGATATAGAAGAGGGTGTTGCCGGCGTTGAGTTCAAGAACGCAAATGGTACAAAACAGATTCGCAAGTACTTCAGCTCTGCTCCCGACCAGGTTATTGCAGGCCAGTACACTATTGAAGGCAACGACAAATTGGACCTCACATTCATGCTTGAACCTGGCACAGGTATTGGTGCAAGCAAGGTGATATACAACAACAATACAGCTGAATTCACCGGTGCAATGACATCTGTTAACTATGCTGCACGTTTGCACATTGTTGCAGACCAGGGTGCAACTTTCAAAGCAACAAAGAATGGCATCACCATTAAAAACGCAACAGAAGTCGTTTTCTACCTCAAGGGTGCTACAAACTTCAATGGCGATATGGAAGTTCTCAACAACTATTTTACAGCAGAGACTCCTGCCGACGTAAACGAACGTGTAAAGAACGATATACAGAAAGCTGTAAACAAGAAATTCCCCGCAGTCAGAGCAGACCATATTGCAGATTTCAGAGCTATCACAAAGCGTATGACATTCGACCTTGGTCTTGCAACACCAACAGTTGACACAAAGACATTGGTTGACAACTACTATCCGAACAATGCAAATGCCGACAGCAAGGAGAACGACCACCTGTTCCTTGAGCAACTCTATTTCCACTATGGCCGTTACTTGGCTATCAGTTCAAACCGTAAGCCTATTGCTGCTCCAAACAACCTTCAGGGTATCTGGAACGACCGTGGCGCTGACTCACCTTGGAACTCTGACGTTCACACAAACATCAACATCCAAATGAACTACTGGCCAACTGAAATCACTAACCTCAGCGACCTCCACAAGCCATTCGTAAACTTCATTATCCGTGGTGCACAGAGTGAGGGTTGGAAGAAGGTTGGCGAGCTGTACAACGGTGGTCACGGCTGGAGTGTATTGACAGAGACTTCACTCTACAACAGTATGAGTACATGGGGAGACAACTATCTTGTTGCCAACGTATGGTACACAAGCCACTTGTGGATGCACTGGCGTTACACACAAGATAAGGAGTTTTTGAAGAAAGCATTCCCTGTAATGTGGGATTGTGCAGAATTCTGGTTCCACCGTTTGATAAAGGACCGTACAGTCAATGACGGCACATGGGTTGCTCCGGACGAGTATTCTGCAGAGCAAAATGACCACCCTAAAGAGGATGCGACTGCTCACGCCCAACAGATGATTAGTTACCTCTTCGAGAATATTGCCGAAGCGATTGAAATTCTTGGAGCAGAGGAACTTAAGATATCACAAGAGCAGCTTGATAAGCTCAATGACTACCTTGCAAATACCGACAAAGGATTGCACACAGAAGAATATACAGGCAAATGGGGTACATACAATGGAGTAAAGAGTGGCGATTTGTTGCTACGCGAATGGAAATATGCTCCATATAGTGTTTCTAATGATAGAGGTCATCGTCACATGTCACACATGATGGCTCTATTCCCATTGGACCAGATTACTCCTGATAATGAATTCTTTGAGCCTGCAGTAAATTCTTTATTACTCCGCGGCGATGAAGCTACAGGTTGGTCAATGGGTTGGAAGGTTAACCTTTGGGCTCGCGCTCAGGACGGCGACCACGCTCACATCATCATCAAGAACGCGTTGAAGCACTCAACAACATACGGAACAGACCAGGGCCAGGGTGGTATCTACTACAACCTCTTCGACTCACACGCTCCATTCCAGATTGACGGTAACTTCGGTGTATGTTCAGGTATCGCAGAGATGTTGTTGCAGAGTGCACACGGTTACATCAACATTCTCCCTGCATTGCCGGCAGTTTGGAACAAGACCGGTAATGTAACCGGTATGAAGGCAATGGGTAACTTCACCGTTGATTTCTGCTGGGCTGACGGTAAATGTAACTGGGTTCGCATCACAAGCAACGCAGGTGCTGAATTGCGTGTACGCTGCAACCGTAGTGCAGTAGCGATGAATGAAGCAAAGATTCTTGTCAATGGTAATGATGTTACAGTGGAAATTGACGAGAACGGTATTGCTACAATTCCTTGCAGTAAGAACGATGTTGTTGAAATTGAATTTGCCGAAGGTACATTAGGCATCAACAGCATCAGTTCTGAGGCTGTCAGTAATGGCCGAATTTACGATTTGCAAGGACGTTGCATCAAGGAAATAACAAAACCAGGTATTTACATTGTAAACGGCGAAAAGAAGTTTATAAAGTAATAAACAGGTGTTTATATTAAATAATGACAAGCGACTGACGGATTCCGTCGGTCGCTTTGTTTGTTACCTCATTGAAAACGTGAAATCCTTTGATTATATAGCTGAAATTTATCACAAACTTGTTTTATATCTCGGTCGGTTTTCACTATATTCGCAGTATAAAATAATAGGTAATAATATAGCAGTTGACCCGCAACTTGTTTTCTTTACGAACTTGTCATCCTGAACGAATGTGAAGGATCTCAAAACCGAGTTAAAAAGAGAGATGCTTCGCTTTGCTCAGCATGACAAATAATATTTGGGTCAACATCTATATTATCGCTAAATAATATAAGGAAAAACATAATATAAAATACCATGCAGAAAAGAATCATTGAGTGCGTACCAAACTTTTCAGAAGGTCGCAACATGGAAGTTATCAAGCAGATAACCGATGCTATAGAGGCAGTAAAAGGCGTTAAATTGCTTGATGTGGACCCGGGCGAATGTACAAACCGAACAGTAGTAACATTTGTGGGAGAGCCGGAAGCTGTGTGCAACGCTGCCGTTGCCGGAATAAAGCGAGCTACAGAACTTATTGATATGCGCCAGCACAAAGGCGCACACCCACGTATGGGAGCGTGCGACGTATGCCCACTGATTCCCGTTTCGGGAATAACAATGGAAGAGTGCGCCGAACTTGCACGTGCTCTTGCCAAACGCATTGCCGACGAACTTGGCGTGCCTACATATTGCTATGAAGCAGCCGCCTTCAAGCCCGAACGTCGCAACCTTGCAGTATGTCGTGCCGGAGAATACGAAGGCCTGCCCGAAAAAATGGCAAACGAGGACAAACGCCCTGACTTTGGCGCAAGACCATACGATGACGGAATTGCACGTACAGGCGCAACAGCCGTTGGAGCACGCGACTTCCTTGTTGCAGTAAACTACAACCTCAATACCACATCGACACGTCGCGCCAATGCCATTGCATTCGACGTGCGCGAAAAGGGGCGTCCAATGCGCGAAGGAAATTCCATAACAGGAAAGATAATAACCGATGAAAACGGTAAACCTATAATGAAACCGGGTACCCTCAAAGCATGTAAGGCTATCGGCTGGTTCATCGAGGAGTACGGAATCGCACAGGTTTCAATGAACATGACAAACCTTGCCGTTACACCTTTGCATGTTGCATTCGACGAGGTATGTCGCGCAGCAGAAGCACGTGGAGTACGTGTAACAGGCACTGAAATCGTAGGACTCCTGCCTAAAAAGGCCCTTATCGACGCCGGACGATATTTCCTTCGCAAACAACAACGCTCTACAGGAGTTCCCGAGCGCGAATTGGTACGTATAGCAATAGAGAGCATGGGCCTTGCAAACCTCAAAGGATTCAAACCCGAAGAAAAGGTTGTTGAATATATGCTTGAAGCAGAGGAGCAGAAAGACTCCAAAAAGCTCGTTGACATGACCTGCGCAGGCTTTGCCGAAGAGACTGCAAGCGAATCGCCTGCACCCGGTGGCGGCTCAATTTCGGCTTATATGGGTGCGCTTGCCGCAGCTCTTGGCACAATGGTAGCCAACCTCTCTTCACACAAAGCTGGTTGGGACGACCGTTGGGAGTATTTTTCCGACTGGGCCGAAAAGGGAATAGAGATAATGAACGAACTGCTCGCCCTTGTCGATGAAGACACAGCCGCTTTCAACAGAATAATGGACGTCTTTGGCATGCCAAAAGGCACCGAAGAAGAAAAAGCAGCAAGAGCAGAGGCTATGGAGACAGCCACATTGTATGCCACACAAGTTCCTTTGCGTACAATGAAAGCTGCATACAAGGTATTCGACGTTGTTCGCGCCATGGCTCAGGAGGGTAACCCGAATTCTGTTTCCGATGCAGGAGTGGGAGCACTTGCCGCACGTTCGGCCGTAATGGGAGCCTGCCTTAACGTAAAGATAAACGCTGCCGGACTTAAAGACCGCACTGCTGCCGAAGTTCTTGTAGCCGAAGCGAACGAAATACAGGCTTTGGCACAACAGGCCGAAAAAGAGATTCTCGAAATCGTTGAGAACAAGATTAACGGATAAAACTATATATACCATGACCGATTTCCAAAAAGACATCTTGGCAGGAATACCCGATATTCTGCCTGCAAAGAGGGAATACGACACAACAGCCAACCATGCACCAAAGCGTAAGGATATACTTACCGACAGCGAAAAGAAGCTTGCTCTTGCGAATGCATTGCGTTATTTCCCCGAGAAACATCATGCCGAGCTTGCGCCGGAATTCCTTGATGAGTTAAAGAGATACGGACGTATATATATGTATCGTCTGCGTCCTGAATATGAGATGTACGCACGCCCCATAGAGGAGTATCCTGCACGCTCGCGTCAGGCTGCGGCTATCATGCTCATGATACAGAACAACCTTGACAAGGCTGTGGCACAACACCCGCATGAACTTATAACATACGGCGGAAACGGTGCCGTGTTCCAGAACTGGGCGCAATACCGCCTTGCGATGAAATACCTTGCCGAAATGACCGACGAGCAGACACTTGTAATGTATTCGGGACACCCTCTCGGCTTGTTCCCGTCACACAAAGATGCTCCACGTGTCATCGTAACAAACGGTATGGTTATCCCCAACCATTCATCACAGGATGATTGGGAACGTTTCAATGCAATGGGAGTTTCGCAATACGGACAGATGACAGCCGGCTCTTACATGTATATTGGCCCACAAGGTATTGTGCACGGAACAACAATCACTGTGATGAACGCCGCACGCAAGCGCATGAAGCCGGAGCAGAAAGACCTCAAAGGAATGCTCTTTGTAACAGCGGGTCTTGGCGGTATGTCGGGCGCACAGCCTAAAGCCGGAAACATTTCAGGCGTGGTGAGCATCACAGCCGAGATAAACATTGCAGCAGCCGAGAAACGTCATAATCAGGGCTGGGTTGACGAACTGCACACATCACTCGACGAACTTATACCACGCGTAAGAAAGGCTGTAGAGGACAAAGAGGTTATTTCATTTGCTTATGTAGGCAACGTAGTTGACCTTTGGGAACGCCTTGCCGACGAGAACATAAACGTAGACCTCGGTTCAGACCAGACATCTTTGCACAACCCTTGGGCAGGAGGTTACTACCCTGTGGGTTATTCTTATGAAGAATCGAACCGCATGATGGCCGAAGAGCCTGAACGTTTCCGCGAGTGCGTTCAGGAGTCATTGCGTCGCCATGTTGCAGCAATAAACAGACTTACAGCACGTGGCATGTATTTCTTTGACTATGGAAATGCATTCCTGTTGGAGTCGTCACGTGCCGGTGCGGACATCATGACCGCCGAAGGCAAATTCCGCTACCCCTCATACGTTCAGGACATTATGGGCCCTATGTTCTTTGACTATGGATTCGGCCCGTTCCGTTGGGTTTGTACTTCGGGCAAGGAAGAGGACCTTGAAGCAACAGACCGCATTGCGGCAGAGGTGCTCGAAGCTATGCTTAACGAAGCCCCAGAAGAGATTCGCGGACAGTTAGAGGACAACCTCCATTGGATTCGTGAAGCAAAACAAAACAGACTTGTTGTAGGTTCGCAGGCACGAATACTGTATGCCGACTCCGAAGGCCGCACACGCATTGCACTCGCATTCAACGAAGCTATCGAACGTGGCGAGATTTCGGCTCCAATAGTACTCGGTCGCGACCACCATGACGTGTCAGGAACAGACTCTCCTTACCGCGAGACATCGAATATCTATGACGGCTCACAGTTCTGCGCCGACATGGCTGTGCATAACGTCATTGGCGACTCGTTCCGAGGCGCTACATGGGTGTCGATACACAATGGTGGCGGTGTAGGCTGGGGCGAAGTGATGAACGGCGGATTCGGCATGGTCATCGACGGCTCTGACGATTCGGCACGCCACATCGAGGAGATGCTCCTATGGGACGTAAACAACGGTATTGCACGCCGCAGCTGGGCGCGTAACGAGGGTGCCATGTTCGCTATCAAGCGACAGATGGAGCGCACTCCGTTGCTTAAAGTAACCTTGCCCAACATTGCAGACATGGGACTGATTGAAAAAATTTATAACGAAAACAAATAATAGATTTACCATGATTCATTATATAAATGCCGACCATCTTACAATTGCAAGAGTTGAAGAGATTTTGACAAAAGGCTACAAACTTGCACTCAGCGACGATGCCAAGCACCGCATAAACCATTGCAGGGAGTATCTTGACAAGAAAATGGAGAATACCGAGCAACCTATCTACGGAGTAACTACCGGATTCGGTTCGCTATGCAACATTTCGGTTGACAAGGAAAACCTATCGACACTGCAAAAGAACCTGATGATGTCACACGCATGCGGAACAGGCGCACGTGTCCCTGTTGAGATTGTAAAACTGATGCTGTTCCTTAAAGCACAATCACTCTCTTACGGTCATTCAGGTGTGCAGCTGATAACTGTTGAACGCCTTGTGGAAATGTTCAACAACAACATCATTCCTGTCGTTTACGAGCAGGGCTCTTTGGGTGCATCGGGCGACCTTTCGCCATTGGCACACATGTGTCTGCCATTGATAGGTCTTGGACACGTGGAATTCGAAGGTGAGGTTGTAGAAAGCAATGTCGTAATGGAGAAATTGGGCTGGGAGCCTATAAAATTATGCTCAAAAGAGGGACTTGCCCTGCTAAACGGTACGCAGTTCATGTCGGCTTACGGAGTATATTCACTTATAAACGCACAAAGATTGAGCCGTTGGGCCGACTACATAGGTGCAATGTCAATTGATGCTTTCGACGGCCGTATGGACCCGTTTGAACACAATGTTCATGCAATACGCCCACATAACGGACAGATAGAAACAGCGCGTAACATTCGCGAGATACTAAAAGACAGCGAAATTACCAAACAGCCTAAAAAGCACGTACAGGACCCATATTCGTTCCGTTGTATCCCACAGGTTCATGGTGCATCAAAAGACACTATCGCATACGTGGCAAGCGTGCTCGAGACCGAGATAAATTCAGCGACAGACAACCCTACTATTTTCCCCGATACTGATGAAGTAATTTCTGCAGGTAATTTCCATGGCCAGCCAATTGCTTTGGCAATGGACTTCCTTGCCATAGCTGTTGCCGAATTGGGAAACATTTCGGAACGACGCATATACAGAATTATTTCGGGAGCGCGCAACCTGCCTCCTTTCCTTGTTGCAAACCCGGGTCTCAACAGCGGATTCATGATACCGCAATACACTGCGGCATCTATTGTAAGCCAATCGAAAGGACTCTGTTGGCCGGCATCGTGCGACTCCATTCCTTCATCACAAGGACAGGAAGACCATGTCAGCATGGGTTCAAATGCAGCAACAAAATTGTGGAAAGTGGTACAGAACACCGAGCGAGTGCTTGCAATCGAGTTGATGAATTCGGCACAGGCATTGGAGTTCCGCCGTCCGTTGAAATCGTCAAAGACAATAGAGGCTATATTCTGTGAATATAGAAAATTAGTGCCATTTGTTGACAACGACATGGTGATGTATCCACACATTGCAACATCGGTAAAATTCTTGAATGAGCATGAACCTTCTTGTTAAGAACATAGGGAAGATTGTCGGTATTGACGAGAGTGGACGTGTTTCTGTAGCCGGCAAGGATATGGGCGATGTTGCCATGCTTGAAAATGCATGGTTACGCACCGATGGCGAACGCATATCCGACTACGGCACAATGGAGAATCTCACTCCTGCTGACGGCTGTGAGGTCATTGATGCCGAGGATGGTTGGCTGTTTCCTTCGTTCTGCGACTCACACACACATATCGTATATGCAGGAAGCCGGGAGCAGGAATTTCTTGACAAGATAAACGGCTTGTCATACGAGGAGATTGCCAAACGCGGTGGCGGCATACTCAACTCTGCCGACAGGCTACACGACACAAGCGAAGAGGAACTATACCGTCAGGCAATGGAGCGCATCGACGAGATTGTTTCGATGGGTACAGGCCTTGTGGAGATTAAATCGGGCTATGGACTCACCATCGAAGATGAGCTGAAGATTCTGCGCGTGATACGTCGTATAAAAGAGAATGCACCGTTGGAAGTCCGTGCTACATTCCTTGGAGCGCATGCCGTAGGACGTGCATACAAAGGACGTCAAGGCGAATATGTAGAACATGTCTGCAACGACATGATTCCGGCTGTAGCCAAAGAGGGACTTGCCGATTTTGTCGATGTATTCTGCGACAGAGGATTCTTTACCGTTGAAGAAACAGCAAAGATAATCGAAACGGGAGCGAAGTACGGTTTGCGTGCAAAGATACATGCCAACGAGCTTGCCATTTCGGGCGGTGTAGAGGTTGGAGTGGAACATAAAGCGCTATCGGTTGACCATCTTGAATCAATGGGCGATGAGCAGATTGACGCGCTAAAGGGTTCAGACACAATGCCGACAATGTTGCCGGGATGCGCCTTTTTCCTTGGTATCGGCTACCCCCCTGCGCGCAGAATGATTGATGCAGGGCTTGCTGTAGCTCTTGCTTCGGACTACAACCCAGGAACAGCCCCATCGGGAAACATGCGTTTTGTAATGTCACTTGCAAGCATAAAAATGAAGATGACTCCTGCCGAGGCACTCAATGCGGCAACAATGAACAGCGCATGCGCCATGGGAGAGAGCAAGAATTATGGCTCAATAACACGAGGCAAGGTCGCCAACTTTTACATAACAAAGCCTTTGCCTTCGTTGGCCTATATGCCGTATGCACACCAGACACCGATAATCAGGGAAATAGTATTGAAAGGAAAACACATTAAGAAGTAATATAAAATTGCCATTATGATAAAGAAACTTTTTCTTTGCGCCATTGCGTGTATCACATTTACCACAGCCACAGCCGACGAAGGTATGTGGTTGCCGAGCCTTATAAAAGAGCGTATAAAGGATATGCGCAAGAAGGGCTTCAAACTCAATGTCGATGATATATATTCCGACAAGAAAGCATCACTAAAAGATGCTGTCGTACAGTTTGGCGGAGGATGCACGGGCGAGTTCGTTTCACCGGAAGGTCTGTTGCTTACAAACCACCACTGCGGCTACAGTTCCATTCAGAAACTCTCATCGGTCGAGCACGATTACCTCACCTTCGGATATTGGGCAAAATCGCGCAAAGAGGAGCTTCCCGTACCGGGATTGACAGTAAGCCTGTTGGTAAAAATGGAAGATGTCACCGCAAGGCTTGCGGCAGGAGAGAAGAAAGAGGATATTATTGACGAAGCCATAAAGCAAGGCAAGGGATACCGCGCAAGTATTGAGCCCATGTATTATGGCAACCAGCAATACCTGTTTGTCTATTGCACCTACCGCGATGTGCGCCTGGTGGGAGCACCACCCTCTTCCATAGGTAAATTCGGCGGTGACACCGACAACTGGATATGGCCACGCCACACAGGTGATTTCTCTGTGTTCCGCGTATATGCCGATGCAAACAACGAACCTGCAGAATATAGCGAAGAAAACGTTCCCTACCGCCCCAAACGACACTTCAAAGTATCGACAAAAGGCATAGAGGAGGGTGATTTTACCATGATATATGGTTTCCCCGGCAACACTCAGGAATATATTACAAGCTCTGCTGTGGCATATACACAATTCCATTCAAACCCGATGAAGATTGAACTGCGTACCAAACGACTTGATATCATAAGCGAGGCGCAAGCAAAAGACGCTGCTACACGTATTGCTTATGCGGCAAAGCATGCAAACATCGCCAACGGTTGGAAAAAGTGGCAGGGCGAATCGCTCGGTCTTGAAAAGCTAGGTACCATCGGAAACAAAATTGGTTACGAGACACAATTCATAAGATGGGTTAAGGACAAACCTGAATATGCAAGTTTGCTTGACTCCATGAATGTAGCTTACAGCAACAATACAGAAGGTTATTTCATACGAGAACTGTTTAACGAGTCGATAGGTGGAATTGAAATTTTCAATTTTGCATTACAGTTATACAACAAGGCAAAGACAGAAGACAAGGTAACGGCAGACGAGCAGGCAGAGATTCGTCGCAAGAGCCTCAGAGGTTACAGAGCCGGAATAGACCATTCAATAGCACGCTGCATGATTGATGAATTTGTCAAGCGAATGCCAAAAGAGAAAATCCCACAAGAGCTTTTAATTGCCATAGAGGAACATGGCAGTGCGGAAGCCCTTGCCGACAATCTGTTTGCCACAACAAAACTTATAAAGAAATATCCGCTTACAAAAGAGGAGATAATGAATGACTCTTTTGTAAAATTCGCAGAATGGTTCATTCCTATAATTGAGCAGAACCGCCAATACGCTTATCGTAACCTAAGCAATGTACCGGCCATAGAGAAGTGGTACCAGCCATACATGCAGGCTTTGCGCGAGTGGGACAAAGAGCGCGCATTCTATCCTGACGCAAACTTCACCTTGCGAGTTGCTTATGGAAAAATTGCAGGATATGAGAATGCCGACGGAGAGTACCACACCTTCCTGACAACACTCGACGGCATAATGGCAAAGGATAATCCAAAAATCTACGACTACAACATTCCGCAAGTATTGCGTAACATTTACGACAAGAAGGACTATGGACGTTGGGCTATCGAGAACAATGGTAAAAAGACAATACCTGTATGTTTCCTTGCGAACAACCACACATCGGGCGGTAATTCCGGCTCACCCGTAATAAACGGCAAGGGAGAACTTGTAGGTATAAACTTTGACCGCACATGGCGTTCTACAATGAGCGACATTGAGTTCGACCCAACAATTTGCCGCAACATATCGGTTGACATACGTTTCGTGCTGTTTGTCATGGACCGTTTGGGTGGAGCAAGCTACCTGCTCGAAGAGATGGGTATCAAATAAGAACCTATGGACTATATCAATTCATTATTTATAGAACATTCGGCACTACAGGCTATCATAGTACTGTCGCTGATATCGGCCATTGGACTAATGGTCGGTAAGGTGCGTATATGGGGTATATCGTTGGGAATAACATTCGTATTCTTTACGGGTATCATTGCCGGACACTTTGGACTGACAATTGACAGCCACATGCTTTTTTATGCCGAAACGTTCGGTTTGGTGCTGTTCGTGTATGCATTGGGTTTGCAGGTCGGTCCCGGTTTTTTCAGTTCCATGCGTACCGAGGGAGTAAGACTGCTCATACCTGCAACAATAGTATTGCTTGCAGGCACCATATTGGCTATAGCATTAAGCTATGCCACAACTGTTGCCATGCCTGAAATGTCGGGAATACTATGTGGAGCTACGACAAACACTCCGGCATTGGCAGCTGCACAACAGGCACTCAAACAGTTGGGTATAAACGGTAGCGGAGCCGCATTAAGTTGCGCTCTGACATATCCTTTGGGTGTGGTCGGTGTGATAATGGCTATTATATTCCTGCGTAAGTTTTTTGTACGTCCAAATGACATGCCACAGCCCGACAGCAAACATCATAAGAATGTGTTCATCGCGAGTTATCGTGTTACCAACCCTGCCATATTCGGCAAAACAATTGCAGAGGTTGCACATACATGGCACAATCACTTTGTGATTTCGCGCATGTGGCACGACGGGCATGTATTGATACCGATGTCAGACAGAATACTACAGAAAGACGACATTCTGCTTGTCATAACCAAACCCGAAGAGACCGAAGAACTGCGTCTTGTGTTCGGTGAACAGGAGCAAAAGGACTGGAATGCCGAGAATATCGACTGGAACAAAATTGACAGCGAACTGACATCGCAGCGCATATTGGTTACACGTCCCGAGATAAACGGCAAGAAATTGGCTTCGCTCAAGTTGAGGAACAATTATGGAATTAACATAAGCCGCGTATATCGTTCGGGAGTGCAGCTGCTGGCTACCCCCGACCTTGTCCTGCAGTTCGGTGACCGACTGACGGTCGTTGGAGAGGCGGCAGACATCAAACGCGTGGAGGCAATTCTCGGCAATGCGGTAAAGAGCCTCAATGAGCCGAATCTTGTATCGGTTTTCATTGGAATGATTCTGGGACTTATGGTAGGTAGCATTCCTCTTTCCATTCCAGGCATCTCACTCCCCGTGAAGTTGGGACTTGCCGGAGGACCTATAATTGTAGGAATCCTTATCGGTACTTTCGGGCCACGACTGCACATGGTTACATATACTACACGAAGCGCGAACATGATGTTGCGTTCGATAGGCTTGAACCTTTACCTTGCCTGCCTGGGACTTGATGCCGGAGCGCATTTTTTTGAAACGGTAGTACGCCCCGAAGGACTCTTGTGGCTTGCGCTCGGTCTGCTAATAACATTTGTACCTGTTGTATTGGCCGGCATATTTGCTCTGCGGGTAATGAAACTCGATTTTGGTTCTATTTCAGGATTGCTTTGCGGCTCAATGGCAAACCCCATGGCCTTGAACTATGCCAATGACACAATCGATGGAGATAACCCGTCGGTGGCTTATGCAACTGTATATCCTGTATGTATGTTCCTGCGAGTGATAATAATACAATTGGTAATAATGTTCTTTGTTTGATAGCATTATGGCAACGGTAAAAAGAACAGCAACGGTAGGAGAGTATTTCCTTGAATTGGGGAATAAAGAAATAGAGATTTACAGAATTGCACAGGACGGCAGTGGTGCATTGAAACGCATCGATGACGTACAAGGTACTATACGCATGATTGCCGAAGAATACGAATTTGAACGCGACTACAACATCAGCTTCAGACAACATGTCGCAAAGCTGATACAACATATAAATACATTGGAAAACAAACAGCGATAATATGAAAAGAGGTAACATTTTTGTAGCACTGATAGTGTGCGCAATGGGATTACAAGCCCAAACAGACTACATTCACGGTTTGTCAATATGGTTCGACCAGCCCACAACTCTTAAGGGCAACAAAATCTGGTATGAAGGAAAGCCTGAAAATTGGAAAGGAAAGAAACCCGAATGGGCAGGTGATGCAGCCTACAACCCCGACCAGGAGTGGGAGTCAAAATCACTGCCTATAGGTAACGGCAGCATCGGTGCCAACATTATGGGTTCGCTCGAAGCTGAACGTATAACCTTCAACGAGAAGACACTATGGCGCGGAGGCCCGAATACCAAGAACGGAGCGCAATACTATTGGAATGTCAACAAGCAGTCGGCACACTTGCTCGACGATATACGACAGGCGTTTCTCGATGGTGATGACGAAAAAGCAGCAAAGCTGACAAGAGAGAATTTCAACAGTACTGCCGCTTATGAATACTATGGCGAAAACCCGTTCCGTTTCGGTAACTTCACTACAATGGGCGAGTTCTATGTTGAAACAGGACACAGCATGATTGGTGTGAGCGACTACAGACGTATCCTATCGCTTGATTCGGCGTTGGCAGTAGTCGAATACAAAAAGGACGATGTGCAGTTCCAGCGTAAATACTTCGTTTCATACCCTGCAAACGTACTTGTGATGAAATTCACAGCGAGCGAGCCGGGCATGCAGAATCTTGTGTTCAGCTATGCTCCCAACCCTGTTTCGGAAGGCACATTGGAGCAGGACGGCAAGAACGGTCTTGTATGGAAAGCCAAACTCGACAACAACAACATGCAGTACACCGTAAGAATGAGGGTTGAGACAAAGGGCGGAAAGAGAACTGTCAGTAAAGGCAAGATACGCATTGTCGAGGCTGACGAGGTCTGTTTCTACATAACAGGCGACACTGACTACAAGATAAATTTCGACCCGGACTTCAACAACCCACAAACATATGTGGGCGTAAACCCGGACCTGACAACAGAAGAGTGGATTAAGAAGGCTGTATCGAAAGGTTATGACAAACTTTTCAAAGAGCATTACAACGACTATTCGGCTCTATTCAACCGCGTAGAGTTAAAGATAAACCCAAATGCTCCTACAACATATGAATTCCCCGGAACAGCAAACCTGCCGACAAACAAAAGACTTGAGAGCTACCGTAACGGCAAACCCGACTATGCTCTCGAACAGTTGTATTTCCAGTTCGGACGTTACCTGCTTATTTCAAGCTCACGCCCCGGCAATATGCCTGCCAACTTGCAGGGCATGTGGCACAACAATGTCGATGGCCCTTGGCGCGTCGATTACCATAATAACATAAACCTACAGATGAACTATTGGCCGGCATGCGTCACCAACCTCGATGAGTGCATGCTGCCACTTGTGGATTTCATACGCACATTGATAAAGCCGGGTGAGGTAACAGCAAAATCTTACTTTGGAGCACGTGGATGGACTGCAAGCATATCGGGCAACATCTTCGGTTTTACAGCACCGCTTATCAGCCAGGATATGTCATGGAACTTCAACCCTATGGCAGGACCTTGGCTTGCGACACACGTATGGGACTATTACGACTACACCCGTGACAAGAAATTCCTCAAAGAAATCGGTTACGAAATTATAAAGAGCAGTGCAATCTTTGCTGTCGATTACCTATGGAAGAAAGAAGACGGCACATACACAGCAGCGCCATCGACATCACCCGAGCATGGCCCTATAGACCAAGGTGCGACATTCGTACATGCCGTTATACGCGAAATCCTGCTTGATGCAATTGCAGCAAGCGAAGAGATGGAAAGCGACAAGGAACTGCGCAAAGAGTGGAAGCACGTGCTCAACAAGCTCGTTCCCTACCAGACAGGACGTTACGGACAGCTCATGGAATGGAGCAAGGATATTGATGACCCAAATGACCAGCACCGCCACGTGAACCACCTGTTCGGCCTACATCCTGGACGTACAATTTCGCCCGTTGTCACACCTGAGCTTGCCGAAGCTTCACGCATTGTTCTTGAGCATAGAGGTGACGGCGCTACAGGCTGGAGCATGGGTTGGAAACTCAACCAATGGGCCCGCCTACACGACGGCAACCATGCATACACACTATTCGGCAATTTGTTGAAGAACGGAACACTCGACAACCTATGGGATACACACGCTCCGTTCCAGATAGACGGTAACTTCGGCGGAACAGCCGGAATGTGCGAGTTGCTGATGCAGAGCCACATGGGATTCATTCACCTGCTACCAGCACTACCCGACGCATGGGAAGAGGGAACAGTAAAAGGCTTGCGTGCAAAAGGCGGCTTTGAGGTCGATATAACATGGGCGCAAGGAAAGCTTGTTGAAGCCATTGTAACATCGCACAGTGGCGAACGTTGCAACATTTTGTATGGAGAGGAAGAACTCTCATTCAAGACAAAGAAAGGCGCTTCATACAGAATAGCCATTACAGAAGGAGAACTTACAAGCGTTAAGATAAAGTAAGAACATACCTTAATAACAAAGCCCCATTGATGCCAGGCATCAATGGGGCTTTTAATATTAGAATTATTTAATATGGGTGTTGTAAAACAGAATGGTTACATATATTATTTTCGCCAAGATCTATTGAAAAAGACATTTCACGTACATCTTCGGTATCATTTGAACTTATAACCAAGAACGGAGTCCATTTATATTCGTCAACCCATTGTTCCCACTCGACTTGAACCCAATCACATTCGTAGCAATTAATATCGAACTTTACATCACTTGGATAATTTGCCAATTCAGGACACAGCTCGCGAATACTCAATTTTGAATTACAAGGCTCAACCTCTACATAGAAATTATGTATTTGTGGCTTTTCTTCATAAGTTGGTATATCGTCGGTCTCACCAGTGCTATTGTCATCGTTATATTCATCATCGCCGTCACCATTGTTTTCCATTTCTTCGAGTAATTCGTTAAGCATATCGAGCAGACCATCGCACGATGTAAAGACAAACGGTGTTGTGGTCATCATTGCCACAAAAATCAAAGTTCTAAAAATGCGTTTCATAATAACAGATTACAGTTCTACTTTAATTATTTTTATAAAAACCGGCGACAAGGTATAAAAAAATTAGCAATCGGCAATAAATATCAGTTACAACTTGCCGGGTTCAGCATTATTTACGACTTTTGAAAGGTAAATTGTTACATGAGAAAATGAAGATAACCGTTTTAGCAGACAACAGAGCATCAAACAAAAGTAATGAACTGCAAACAGAGCATGGTCTGTCGTTTTACATAGAACACAACAACCAAAAGGTTCTTTGTGACATGGGGGCGACAAGCATGTTTGCCGACAACGCAGAACTTTTAGGAATAGACCTCAACAATTGTGACTTTGCATTCATTTCACATGGTCACAATGACCATTGCGGTGGATTGGGATATTTCCTTGAAAATATAAAAGGCAAAGATGTCTATATACACTCCGCCGTTCCCAAAGAGGAGTATATTTCCACACGACACGAGACACGTCGCAATTTAAGCTGCAACAACAAGTTATTCAACGACTACAAGGAGCGTTTCCGCTTCCTTGACACTACAACAAGAATAGCAGAAGGCTGTTTTGCCGTACAATGCAATGAAATCACAGCCCCGATGCCCTACGGCAACTGTTTCCTATTGAAAAACAGCGGTGAAAAGGAGGAAAATGACACCTTCGGGCACGAACTCTCATTGGCCTTTGTAACAGACAAAGGCTTGGTAATTGTTTCACCCTGTTCACATTGCGGAGCATTGAATATCATACACGAATGTAAAAAAGCGACAGGATGTGACAAGGTGCATGCCTACATCGGCGGTTTACACTTTGTCGAAGGAGAAAACTGTATGACCGAAGCGACACTCTTTGCCGAAGCCGTTAAAGCGCAATACCCCGATACACTTTTCATTACCGGCCATTGCACATGCGACACAGCCAAAGGATTCCTTGAAAAAGCAGGCAATGGGATAACTACTTTTTCAACAGGTGATATTATAGAATTCTGATTACTTCAAGAGGATAGTCTCAACAGCCTCCTTAAGTTGCGGTTTACCCATAGCCCCTTGTACACGTTGCAGCTTGCCGTTCATTGGCACGAATATGAGTGTCGGTATTGAGCGGATAGAGAAATATGTTGCAAGTTCGTCCTCTTCATCGACATTTATCTTGTATATGTCAATTTTTCCTGCGTACTCTTTGGAAAGTTCTTCAAGTACCGGCGACAACATCTTGCATGGGCCGCACCATTCGGCATAAAAATCGATAAGAGCCGGCTTGTCGCCAAGAAATTCGAACTTGCCGTTATTGGCGTATATATCCGCTACCCTTTTAATGAAATCTGCTTTTTTAAGATGAATTGTTGGCATAACTTTTTTTATTTATACAATGCTTACGGAGCTATTATTGTTCATAAACAATAAAAACACGGTACTTTTTTGATTGTTTGGATTGTTTAGAGTAAATTAGCACCTGAATTGCTAATTTGGGATAAACTTATGGAACAAAGAACTTCCCTTGAAAAATTATGGCGCTTGGCAAAGCGTTATAACCGTTATATAAAAGTCGGGCTGATAACACTCATTGCACTAATAATTGCGATGTTGCCGAATGAGTTTTTCGGCATCGAAGGACTTACCGATATCCAACAACGAGTAATAGCAATTTTCCTCTGGGCGGCATGCATGTGGATTGTCGAGGCCGTTCCCGCATGGACGACTTCATTGCTCATAATAGTAATTATGCTCCTGACCATTTCGGATAGCGGAATATCATTCCTTGTCGATGGGTATGCCAAAAAGGAGCTTATAAGCTATAAAGTTATAATGGGCACATTTGCCAACCCTACGGTAATGCTGTTCATGGGTGGTTTCATTCTTGCACTTGTAGCATCAAAAAGCGGTATTGATGTCAGTATGGCACGCGCCATGCTGAAGCCATTCGGTTCAAAGCCGTCGGTGGTGCTTTTCGGTTTTATGCTTGTTACAGCTATATTCTCAATGTTTGTAAGCAACACCGCAACCGCAGCAATGATGCTTACATTCCTCGCCCCTGTACTACGTCAATTGCCACACACGGAAAAGGGCACAGCAGCCCTTGCCCTCGCTATTCCCATTGGTGCGAACATCGGTGGCTTGGCAACACCTATCGGAACACCGCCCAACGGTATTGCATTGCAATATATAAACGATGTCGATGGTCTGAACCTTGGAGTCGATTTCGGAGAGTGGATGATGGTAATGACACCTGTCATGCTTACAATTCTCATTCTATCATGGGTGCTTTTACGTTTCATGTTCCCATTTTCTGCAAAGAAAGTGAGCATGCACATCATTGGAGGAGCAAAGAAAGGCTGGAGAACATACGTCATATACGCGACATTGGCTATAACAATTCTCTTATGGATGTTTGAAAAGTGGACCGGCATAAACTCATACGTGGTGGCATTGTTCCCTATTGGAGTTTTCGCCATTACACGAATAATAAAGTCGAGCGACCTGAAGGATATCGATTGGGCATGCCTCTGGATGGTTGCAGGTGGATTTGCTCTTGGCGAGGGCATGTCAAAAACAGGACTTGCCACAGCACTCGTTAATACTATTCCATTTGACAGCTGGCCTGCATTGCTTGTCATGATTGGCGGCGGCCTCATCTGTTGGTTGCTTTCGCAGTTTATTTCCAACTCTGCGGCAACAGCCCTGATGGTACCTATCATGGTTGCTGTCGGCACAGGTATGGGACCGGCTTTGGGAGCATACGGCGGTGTAGGAACACTGCTTGTGGGTGTAGCCATGGCCGCTTCATTTGCGATGTCATTGCCTATAAGCACACCACCTAATGCAATAGCATACTCTACGGGACTTATCAAGACATCACAGATGTTCAAAGCCGGCATAATAATTGGTGTGATATCACTTGCATTGGGATATGCGGTGATTATTGCTGCGGGACGCACAGGATTTTTTGGATAATCAATAAACTAACAATATGAAAAAGAAACTACTATTAGCATCACTCCTTGCCATATTCAGCCTTGGAGCATTTGCGCAAGAAAAGGAAAAACCAAGTTTCAAATTCTATGGTTTTGTAAGAAATTACGCTTGCTATGACACTCGCGAGAGCTTGACATCGAACAGCGAACAGTTCTACTACATGCCTAAGAATGAGAATCTCAACGAATTGGGAGAAGACCTTAACGCACAGGACAACATTATGCTGTTGAGCATCACCACCCGATTGGGATTGAATGTCAACGGTTTGAATTTCCTTGGTTCAAAGACCTCGGCAAAGATTGAGGCGGACTTTGCCGGATTCGGAACAAGCAACACAGTGCTTCGCATACGTCAGGCATACGCAAAGATGGATTGGGAACACAGCAAACTGCTTGTCGGTCAGGCATGGCACCCTGCTATGGGCGACATGATGCCGGACGTATTCTCACTTGAGACCGGAGCACCATTCACACCATTCAGCCGCTCTCCACAAGTACGTTACGACTACGAGACGAAGAATGTAAGATTAACAGCTACAGCTCTTTATCAGTTCCAATATACATCGTACGGCCCCGAAGGCACATCATTCAACTACGCACGCAATGCCGTTGTTCCTGAGATGTACCTCCAGGGAATTATCAAAAACGGCGATTTCATGATGGGTCTTGGTGTTGACATTCTTACATTGAAGCCACGTCAGACATATGCAACAACCATAGAAAAAACCGACGATAGTGGAAATGTAACGACTGAAAGTGTAACCAGAAAATGTAACGAGCTTACAACAAGCATAACTCCAACACTTTTTGCTTCATACAAAAAAGACAATTGGGGTGTTAAAGGACGTGTGACATACGCACAGAACGCTGCACACATGAGCATGATAAGCGGTTATGCCGTTACTGACATCAATAACGGAGAACAGAAATACAGCAGCCTCAACAGCATTAGCGGTTGGGTTGATGCGACATACAAGCTCAACCTCGAAAAAGGTTACTTTACATTCTGCTGCTTCGCAGGTTACACAAAGAACCTCGGTTGCATGAACGAAATCAAAGGCGGCATCTATATGCGTGGCGAGAAGAACATGGACTACATGTGGCGTGTTGCACCAAGCGTTCTCTACACACACAATGCAATGTCTATCGGTATCGAATACAACCCTACAACCGTAGGCTACGGAACACCTGACAACAAGTACAAGATGAGCGATGTACACGCTGTAACAAACCACCGTATATGCGCAATGCTAAAATATAATTTCTAAAAACATAAGACATGAACAAAAAAATTCTAACATTAGGTCTGATGCTTTTTGCAGGCCTGGGTGCAACAGCACAGGTATGCCTTGTAAACCCTGTTCCGCAAGAGGTAAACACAACCGAAACCATTTTTGATGCACCTGCACAGTGGAGCATCAATGCCGACAAGAACAACTTGAGCGGACACATCTATGATGCACTCGCGACAGCATCGCCGGAGATTGCAAAGAAGAGCAACTTCAAAGTAACCATCGGTATTCGTGGCGACAAACAGGTAAGCAAATACAAAAAGCTCATTCCTGCAAAAACAGAAGGCTACTACCTTAAAGTTACCGACAAAGAGATTGTTATTGCCGGCAACGACGAGAGCGGTCTTTTCTATGGCGTGCAGACCTTGCTCGGCATGATGAAAGAGGGCAAGCTCGAAGCATGTACAATCACAGACTGGCCCGATGTTCCTTTCCGCGGAACAGTTGAGGGTTTCTACGGAACACCTTGGAGCCACGAGGCACGCAAGAGCCAATTGGAGTTCTACGGCCGCAACAAGATGAACGTATATATCTACGGTCCTAAAGATGACCCCTGGCATCGTGACAAATGGCGTGAGCCATACCCTGAAGTTGAAGCAAACCGCATTGCCGAACTTGTTGAGGTGGCAAAGAAGAACAGCGTAAACTTCTACTGGGCTATACACCCAGGAGTTGATATCAAATGGAACGACGAGGACCGCGATTTCCTCATGGCAAAACTCGAAGTCATGTATCAGTTAGGAGTACGTTCTTTCGCAGTATTCTTCGATGATATCTGGGGCGAGGGTGCAAAGGCAGACAAACAGGCAGCCCTCCTGAACTACATTGATGACAATTTTGTACAGGTAAAGAAAGACGTTGCTCCACTTATCCTTTGCCCTACAGAGTACAACAAAGGCTGGGCTAACGAGCAGGGCGGTTACTTGCGTACCCTCGGTAAGAACCTCAACAAAGGCATCGAGGTTATGTGGACCGGTAATTCGGTTGTTGCATGTATTGACAAGCCTACAATGGAGTGGATTAACGAGCGTATTGAGCGTAAAGGCTACATTTGGTTGAACTTCCCTGTAAACGACTTTGTACGCGACCACATCCTCATGGGACCTGCATACGGCAACGGTCTTGACATTGCAACAGATGTTTCAGGTTTTGTAAGCAACCCAATGGAGTATGCCGAGACATCAAAAATTTCTCTTTATGGTATTGCCGACTACTGTTGGAACATGGAGGCTTATGACTACCAGAGCAACTGGGAAAAGAGTTTGAAGGATATTCTCCCAAGCAACCACGAAGCTTTGCGTACATTTGCACTATACAACAAGGACCTTGGCCCTAACGGACACGGATTCCGCAGAGAAGAGGGCGAGGAGTTGAAAGATATAGCAGAAGCAGCCCTTAATGGAGACTTCTTTGCTGTAGGAATGTTGAATTCAGCATGTTACGAACTTGAGATAGCTTGCGATATTCTGCTCAACGACAACAGCAACGCACCGTTGTTGCACGAATTGCGTCCTTGGATTATACAAGGTAAGAACCTTGCAGCATACGGCGCCGCAGTGTGTACAATGAGAATGTTGTCTGACGGCAATGCAACAACAAGCAAGCTGATAACTTTTGAGAATCTCTACCAGCAGGCACGCTCATTGCAGAAACAGATGTTCGACCTTGAGAACAACAAGGCAATGCGTCACCCATACCAGATTGGTACAAAATTGGGTACAAAAGTAATGTTGCCTACATTGAACAAACTATTTACATTGGCTACAGAGAAATATAACGAAAAGAAAGGCACAGACCTTAATACAACAGCAGAATACAACCCATACAAATTGACATCATCTGTTAAACAGCTTGCATTGCTTCCTGTTAAGCTCAACGGCGACAGAGTGGAGATTGCATCGGCACTCGAAGTAATCAACTGGCAGGCAGACGGCGAGCTCATGATTGAGAGCGAGACACCTATCACATTCCAGGGTATGGACTTCAACTTTGGTGTCAACGGTGTTGCAAAACACTTCCGTCTTGAGTTGTTTGTGAATGGCGCATGGAAAGAGGTAAGCCTACTACACTACCGCGAGGATGACCCTGTTATCCACACCGGTAACGAACTTGGTGGCATGACAGCAACAAAGCTACGCATCACCAACAAGAGCGGCGAAGAACAGAAAGTCTATTTCAAGAGTTTCAGTTTCATAAGAAGATAAACAGGAATATACACATTAAAAGAATGAGCAGGCTTTTGCAAAAGCCTGCTCATTCTTTTAATGTGTATGCTACTTATTCTTTAACCCATAGATTTCCCCAAGTTCCTCTACCACGATCCTCACTAACAAGTGCCTGATTTCCACCAACGACAGTGTTTGAGAGATCAAGCATTATATGACCTGAGCACAATGTTATCTCCTCTGCAGACGGAGCAATATACTTTTTCTTTTTCATAATCCTACTATGTCATTCCCGGTACCCCAAGCATAAAGCCGGGGTACTGAGATATTTTTACTTTATAATAACTTTTTTACCATTAACTATATATATACCCTTTTGAGAGATTCCGTCGTACTTTCTACCCGACAAATCATATATCTCCAAGAGTTCTGCAACTCCAGGTTTGCATTCATCGATACCGGTAGTATCGTCTTCCCTATATCCAATAGAGAAGAATGCCGGAACTGCAGCGCCTTCGGCAAGAACAAAATATGCTTTATTAGCATTTACGACATTATCATTTGAATCAAGCAATAAGAATTTTATTTCATTGCCTTTATAAGCAAGAATATAAACATTCGCATCTGTTACTGCTTTTGCAGATAATGTACCATTGAATCCTGTTGATATTGCATTCTTGCCCAAAGCCGGAGCCGGAACAAAGTTATATGCACCTGCATTGCCGGTAATAAGTACAGGAGTCTGTGCAGGCAATATATTATCGTCCAAGACCAGTTCGTTTTCAGTAAGTTCATTCTTTTCATCTGCGGCATTGTATGTTATAGTTTTTGCAACAACACCAGTTGGGAGATATACAGCATATGGAAGATTCAATGTTCCAAAATTACCATTGCTACCCTCATAAACAGAAGCTGCAAAACCGGCAAAATCTTCGTCACTAACCTCTTCAAAAATAAAGTCGGTACTCCAATTACTTTCCTGTGCCTTGTTACTACTTGATTGGTTAAACTGCACTTTACCGCCACCTTTACTCCATGCCTCATTTGTTACAGCCAGATTTGCATTGTTGGCACGCATAGTAAGACAGCCTTTTTCTATACCTGCTGATAGTTCATAATTAGCAGCATTTGCATCATGGAAATTTCGCCAATCAAGGAACTTGTTACCGGTTGCACTTACGAATGTTCGTTTGTTATCATCGGTATTTTGCTGACAAACCCACAATGTAGTACTATTATCGGCCTGTGTAGGAAATGCTACTGTACCATTATTATTCGCAATATAGTGATATTTATATTCTTCAGATGTGTTGACAATATAGTTCTTTATACGATAAACCTTACCGTCTTCGGGTAGCATAAACACCATTTTCTTAGAATAGCCATCCATATAATTGGTCAAAGCATCTTGAATTGTTTGTAAATCGGTAGCAGTTTCAGCACTCTTCAATGCTTCAGTTTCTGCAGGTGTAACTTCATAGACATATTGGGTATATGTAGCACCCATCACCTTTTCACCCTCTGTACGTACAAGAGTTTGAGCGTAATCAGGGAGATTAGCCGCCAAAGCCTGAGCCTCCTTCACGCGTGCCGCATTGAATTTCTCACTGTCAATATGATCTGCACTATCGGTGAGCCAGTCGAGAGAGAAACGTGCATAGCGCATCTGATAACCGCCTTCGAGACCATCTTCTTCATAATATATACCAATTGTTCCATCGTTGAGGACTGTCATTGAAGAATATGCCGAGCCACCGGGGCAAATAGTTTTTCTTATTGGCCAAGTTCCTGTTTCGTCTCTACTCAAGAATACAGATACATTTCTACGGTCGTTAGCAAAAGGTATAGAGAGTAGCAAACGGTTATTGCCCTCCTTCTTGCTCATTGAGGTGAGACGAATGACATCACCGTTACAAGCAGAGTCTTTTATATCAAACTGTTCGCGTGCGCTCCATGTTTTTCCGTCATCGGTTGATGTAGCATAATATACATTGCCCTTGTTCTGGTTACGCGATTTAACGAGCAACGTACCGTCGTTCAACTCAACGATCTTCGACTCGTCTGCATCGTAGAGAGCCGGAACTGCGTTGCATGTCCAAGTCTTTCCGTGGTCATCGGAACGTATAATCTGTGCCTGAAACAATGAGTGTGTCGTGTTGCTTGTAGTGCGTACAGGGGCTACAACCATAAGTGTACCCTTGCTTGTCTGCAAAGCGGCACCCGAACTGAAGAACATTGAGTGCCATGTCTTGCGTGTCTCGTCCTCGCATCCTGCACCATAAATCATATCAGTAATGTCAACCGGAGCATCCCATGTCATACCGTTATCGTGGCTCACAATATATTTCAGGCGTGCAGGGCTTTCGGGTGTTCCGTAGTAGAATCCCTCTTTTGATGTTACAAGTACAAAAATATCACCTGTAACACGGTCGGTTACAATAGCAGGGTCGCCATGTCCGTAGTCGCCACCAAGTTCAGCTGTACCGGCAATGGTAACAGGATCGGTCCATGTTTTACCGTTGTCCTTACTTACGCGTGCAACAACATCAATGTTGTTTGGAAGGTCGCCATTTGAAGCAAAACGTTTATCGGTAACAGCCACCAACCAACCGCTCATGGCTGTTGTTATGGCAGGAATACGATAATAACGGCTGTCATAGGTATTAAGATATTCTACAGTACTTGCTGTCAGGAATACCGTCGTTGAGTGTTCGGGATTGCCATCTTCTACATTATTTATGTTATTATCGATAGTTAAAGTTGCTATTTCGGCATCAATAACAGCACCTTCGGTAGCGTCATCCTTAATATCAGCAACTACCCAATAATAATCAGAATTTCCCGATGTAAGAGTTACATCATTTAAGACAAATGTAAACGCGCCACCCACTGCAGGTGTTGCTTCACATAAAAGTTTAGCATCGTCCCTATCACTGCGATACTCATACACATCCTTAACACTGTAGAGGTACAGTGTTTCTACGACGTCACTATTCAATACACCCGCCAGGCCATTGAATTCCGACATACCATTCAAACCTGTCATTTGCATTTGAACGCGTAGCAATGGCTGTTTCTCACTACCTATACCAACAGCCGACACACCACGTTGCACTGTAATAGATGACAAAGTAGCCGTAGAATTAAGCTCTTCATCTGTAAGTTCAATAAACTTCCAAAGAGATGCATTATTGTCGGCTGCTCCATAATTTACAATAACAGTACCGTTTTCTTGAGCATGTAAAGGATTTTTGCTATCAGGTTTTATAATATAAGCTGTTCCACTTTGAGACTTTCCGGCCCATTTCTCTACAGTGTACTTATATTCCGGAGTTTCATTAACACCACTGGAAAGATCGTAGGCTATATACTCGCCCAAATAATTCTTTATAGCAACCTTGCCTTCGTTGTTCTTTTCGAAACACCATACAGCATTCTTTTCAACAGCCTTATCAGCAAATGTCAATCCGACACCAGCACCATTACTCTTGATTACCTTTCCTTTACAATATCCTTTCTCGGAATCTGAAATTATATAATACCAAGTTTGGTCTTCTGCTGTAGAGTATTTTACATCCTGTACTGTTGCATAATATGCAGTAACTGCAGCCTCAAGAGTTGTAATTTCTGCATCATAATCATTGCCTTCAATTTTATTTGCAACTTTAGCGGCATCTATTGCATCCTGCAATGTTGCACGGTCTGCAGTAAGATAGCATCCGGGGTCTGTACCCTCCAATGTATTCTCAAGCACAGCCTCTGCTGCAGAAATAGCATTATACAACCCTACGTTGTAACCATCGAAGTATTGTACAGTAATTGTTTTTGCTTCACTGTCAATTGTCGCAACACAATCCATACCATTTACAGCCGAACGGAAGTCGCTACCGTTCACTTCAGTTCCTTTCGGGAAGAAATAGTAACCATTATTATAGACCTTTGCTATACCAAGATTTTCAGCATTTATACACTCTACTTGAGCATCATTAGCAATTACTTGAGCTTCTTCAACACCTTTGATTATAACAGTATAAATATCATAAATGGTTGTATTTACACTGTAAAGTTCATAACGACAATTAGGATTATAACTTGATTGACCTACATAGTAAATAGAACTGCCATTTGGCTTAAAAGCAATCCAATAACCACCTACACGAAATTGGCCATCACTATTAGGAGTTGCAAAAGTTGTGTTTGAATTCGAACGGTTTACAGTACCATTTTGATTCAGATAATGACCGTTCACAGAATTTATTACATAATTAGAACCACTTTTTACAGCCAATTTAACAAAACTTTTTGCTGGAGCGTTATCTTCAAAATCGCCAAAAGCAAGAGCATAATAAGCCCCATTATGAATAAATTCCGGAGCATTCACGATATACTTTTCTACTAAAGTATTTTCATTTATAGTTACAGCCTTTATATAATACCATCCGGGATTCAGTTCTGCCTGTGTATTAATCTTTACAGTTTCAACTTCAGCAACTTCAGCAATTGATATAGTGAAGTCGCTGAATGTAATCTGACCTGATGTTACAAGAATAAAAGAGTTAACATTTATACCAGTTACAGTTTTGGTATTCTCAGTAGATGTAGAAGTAAGTACTTCATTACCAATGGTAATTGTATTGGTTGTACCACTGAAATTTTTGTACTTGAAACTATAACCGGTTATAACATAACCGGCAGGAACTGTAAAACCATATGTATCGGCTGCAAGAACAAGATTGTTGTTTGTATAACCTATATCATTCTTCGCACATGAAAACATCAACGGTGCAGGGTTATTGCTCGATGTGTTATACTTCCATATGTTACTCCATGTCTGTCCTGTGTTTACACCATCTTTATAAAGAGTACCGGACGTTTTTGTCACACTATAACTGACACTCGTCGTTCCCTCGCCACTATCTGCCGGAGCATTAGCAAATGCAGCAAATGACAATAGCCAAATCGCTAAAACAAAAAATAGTTTTTTCATCATGATTTATTTATTATTTGTACTAAACTTCCTTTTCATTAAAAAGCATCATAAGTGGCACATAAAATATGAGCAAAATATGCCAAAATGCTAATTTTTTACAAAAAAAAAAAAAAAAACGATGAAACGACAAATATTTATCGCCTTAATTTCCAAAATTTTGAAAATTAAGGCGATATGCAATTAGGACAGCTTCAATTAAACCTATTTTTTATAACCATTCTTATGATTATGCTTATACAACTGCCATGTATTTACAAGATTATGCCACAGCGAATAGAAACCGCCGGCAATGGCTGTAACGGGTGTAAGAAAGGTATATGCAAACCAAATGGCGAAAACGGTGTTCTTCTGTCCCAATGATTGACCGCCCGTAATAATCTCTCCGTTGCGTGCGCCAATAAAACGTCCAAAAGCGAACTGCGCCAGACAACACACCAACGACACCCCGGCTATACCTGCCATAACACCTATGGAGAGGTTGCTATGTACAATGGCACGTGTCGTCATTGCTATGGCAAGCGACAACGCTACAAGCCACAAATAAAAGGGGAGATTACGCCCTTTGGTAACAAGCATTTTATGCACTCCCGGCATAAACTTACGTAACAGTTCCGCACATATCAAAGGACAGAGCAACAACGGGAACACCTTTGCCATAATAAGCATGAACGATGCCGACAGCGACATTCCCTCAACAGGGTGCGAGAATGTAAGAAACAGCGGAGCCACAAGAGCTACCGCAATGTTTATCTGCATTGTATAGGATATAAGCGATGCCGAATTTCCACCGAGCTTGGCGGTTATGACAGCCGCAGCAGTTGCTGTAGGACATAACAGGCACATCATCGCAGCCTCAAGCAACACCTTCGTTACAAGTTCCATTTCCTTGAACAAGGCAATGGATAACGACAGCAGAATAAACGAGGTTATCTGGAACAGCAATAGCCAGATGTGCCATTTCGAAGGTTTAAGTTCCTTTATACGTACCTTGCAGAAGGTAACAAAGAGCATGGCAAATATAAGCCCGGGCTGAACGACAGATATGATATCGGCTGCCACAGCGTGAGTAGTGTCAAACAGCGGAATGTTGACATAAAGGAGATACATCATCACACCGCCAATCATGGCAATGGGCAATGACCAGTCGCGAAGGAACTGATTGAATTTTACGTTCATTACAAATTTGCCAAATACTCCAAACCCTCTTTATAACCGTCGAATCCCTTTCCGCAGATAGTTTTTTGTGCATAGAGCGACACAAAAGAGAACTTACGGAAATCCTCACGTGTGGAAATATCGGTAAGATGTACCTCTGCTGTAGGCAAAGCCACAGCTTTGAGGGCGTCAAGTATAGCCACACTTGTGTGTGTGTATGCAGCAGGATTGATGAGTATGCCGTCGAACACACCGTAAGCAGCCTGTATCTTATCGACAATCACGCCCTCGTGGTTCGACTGGAACAGTTCCACTTCGAGGCCGAGAGCCTCGGCAGAAGAACGTATAAAAGCCTGCAACGCCTCAAAGTTCCGTGCACCATACAACGCAGGTTCACGCAACCCCAAAAGATTGAGGTTCGGACCGTTTATAACCAATATTTTTTTCATAAATTTAAATTCTTGCAAGAAACAATTTACGTTTTTCCACTCTTTTTATTGTACCCGAACCTACACTGCAATTTTGCCTTTTAGTTACATATTCAGCATAACGCTGTTATCGCCAACTTAAAACAACAAGGTAATAGTTTTAGGCAACGTGGGATTGGAGTAAAAAACAACAAGGTTAAATTATTAGTATAAATTGGGGATAACAAGGCTTGCAACGGTTTTGGGAACAGGAGTTTACTAAGCGTAAATGACTGTTTACAAAACCAAGCGTAACGCAGTTATCGCCAATTTAGACAATAATTTTATATTATTTCGGCATACGTACCAAAATACCTAAACTGCTCCCCACACTCATGAAGTTCGCACATGAGAGAGAGGAACTCTTCGCTATATACAGAAGCCTCGATATCGAAGTAGAAACGATATTCAAACTCACGTTCGGGTATCTGACGGCTCTCAAGTTTTACAAGGTTGACACCTGTAGCATTGAAGCGCGACATGATGCGGAAGAGTGTTCCCGGACGGTTAGGTATGTTTATCATTATACTTGTACGGTCTGCGCCTGAATATATCTTAGGCTCTTTTGCAATGCAGATGAAACGTGTATAGTTGTTGTCACGATTCTGGATTGCCGATTTAAGCACTTGAAGCTGATAAAGTTCGGCACATAGGCGCGAAGAGAGAGATGCTTTTGTAGGGTCACCGCTCTGTGCAACCATACGGGCAGCTTCGGCAGTATTCTCACAAGCAATCACACGTACATTCTTCAAAGAAGAGAGGAATTCCGAGCATTGGTTAATAGCCTGCTGGTGTGAATAGATTTCACGGATATCTTCAAGTTTTGTTCCCGGAAGAGCAAGAATGGCATGGTCAACTTTAAGACGTACCGAACGTACAATGCTTACATTGTATTCAGAGAGCAAATCGTAAATGGCATTTACAGAACCGGCAAGAGAGTTCTCGATAGGGAGAACACCGAACTCGCAAAGACCGCTGCTTACGGCTTTGAATACACCCTCAAAGTTGTTCATATACATTATTTCGGGAAGGTCGAAAAGACGCTCCGATGCAAGGTGTGCATACGAGCCCTCACAACCTGCACAACCTACCGATGCGCGTTTTGGGAACGGCTGTGGAGGCACTGATGCTATATTCTTGAACGAGTTGAAGAACTCGCTGCCCTCGGAAAGCATACGTGTCTCGTATGACTCGCTGAGGTCGAATATTGTGCGGTACAAGGTACGTCCGTAACCCTCGAATTCGGGGCCAAGACGTTTTGACACGTTCTGCAGAACGGCACGCGCACGAGAGGGGTGATATACAGGCATATTGTTCTCTTTCTTATACTTGCCTATACCGGAAACCACCTGCATACGACGTGCGAAGAGGTCACACATTTGAGAATCTATCTCATCAATTTCCTTACGAAGTTTTTCCAAATCCATATCTTTATTTTTTAATTATTGTCATTATATAATCTACTCTTTAAGCAGGTAGAAAATGCTTGTATGTGTCATTCGACTGTTCCGCCTAGCATTGCAAAATCATCAAAGAATGTGGGATATGATTTCGCAACACAAGCGCTGTTGTCGATAGTTGTCACTCCTTTTGCCACGCACGACATTATTGCCGCAGACATTGCTATGCGGTGGTCGCCGAAACAGTTTACTATACCATTGGCAACAGGCTCACCACCATAAACGGTAAATGTGTCTTCACCAACCTGCGAGGCGATGCCAAAAGAGGCAAGCACCTGTCGCATGGCTTCAAGACGGTCGCTCTCCTTGAAACGCAAACGGCCGACACCCGTAAAGAGTGTTGTGCCCTGTGCCACAGCCGCAGCCACCGAGAGTATCGGCAAGAGGTCGGGAGTGTCGGTACAATCGAGTTCTGCTCCAAAAAGGTGTGACGGCATAGCTACCACACCGCTGTCGGCAACATCAATAAAGGCGCCCATGGAACGCAAATGGTCTATAACCTTACTGTCGCCCTGAAGCGATGCTGAATTCATTCCGCCAACAATTATGGGGCTCTTACCCGTTACACCGGCAACAATCCAGAATGCCGCCGAAGACCAATCGCCCTCAACAGCTATTTCCGACGGCATGCGATACTGTTGTTTACCCTGTATCTTGAATATATTTCCTTGTTGTTCTATTTTTATTCCTGCAATGCTCAACGCATCGAGTGTCATGGCTATATACGATGCACTTGTCATCACGCCCGTAACCTCAATCTCGCTGTCCGTGTCAGCCAACGGCAAGGCAAAAAGCAGACCGGTAAGATACTGCGACGAGATATTGCCAGGCAACGTATATCTGCCTCCCTGTAACATGCCGGTACATCTTACAGGCAATTCATCTGCCGTCTGTTTTTCGAAGCAGATTCCATGAGCGGCAAGGACATTGCAAAGGTCGCCCATCGGACGTTGGGGCAACTTTCCGCCACCCACGAATGTGGCATCAGCACCAAGTACCGTAGCTACCGACATTAGAAAACGCAGTGTCGAGCCACTCTCGCCACAATCGAGCGTCGAGCCCTTAACAACCTTTATAGGGCTTATTTCGAATACTCCTTGGGAATATGTTATTGACGCTCCAAGCGCATTCAGACAACGCATTGTCGCTATTATATCGTCATTGACGCTACTGCAATATATGGTACACGGCTCTGTGCCAAGAGCAGCACATATAAGCAAACGATGAGCCTGTGACTTTGAGGGGGGAGGCGCAACCACACCTTGCAGTATTCCCGAAACACACTTTTTCATAACACTACCCCATAACCTTTACAAGCAGAGCATGCAACTCGCCAAGTTCAACATCAACAAGGGCGCAATCACCAATGGCACGCGGCAAGACAACGGATATTGTTCCACCACGACGTTTCTTGTCGGAAAGAAGTGCATCAAAAATCTCATCTGCGCCATATTCGCAAGAGATATCAAAGCCGTATATTTCGAGTAACTGCGACAATTCTGCCGCCACGTCGCACAAACCGCACAAAGGAGCTATACGCGAAGCTATAACCATACCCTTTGCCACCGCCTCGCCATGCGAGACGCCGAAATCACTAAGTTTCTCTATGGCATGACCGAAAGTGTGGCCAAAGTTCAGCAACCCACGCACTCCGTTGTCAAATTCGTCTTGCTGCACCACATCGCGTTTTATTTCCACACACCTTGCAACAACCTCGTCACGGTTGAATGGCAGGGATTGGAGTTTATCATACAGGGCACTGTCGAGAATCATACCGTACTTTATGACCTCGGCACAACCGTCACGATAAATATCCTTGGGCAAAGTATCCATTAACGCTGTGTCACAACAAACGAGTGTCGGCTGATAGAAACTGCCGACAAGGTTTTTTCCGGCAGGAATATCTATTGCTGTTTTTCCACCGACCGAACTGTCAACCGCCGCGAGCAGGGTTGTCGGTACCTGCACATATTTTATTCCACGCAGATAGAGTGAAGCCGACAAACCGCCGAGGTCGCCGACCACGCCACCACCAAAAGCTATAACGGCATCTTTGCGTGTTATCTGTTCCTGTGCAAGGAAGTTCAGAAAAGCAAGCAGATTATCGGCACACTTCGATGCCTCGCCTGCCGGTATGACATATTTACAGGCATCATACCCCGAACCTGCAAGATTATCCATTATGGCAGAGCCATAAAGAGTATCGACATTGCTGTCGGTAAGCACCGCCAAGCGGCACTCGCCCAATAATGGACGAATGAATTCACCGAGCTTGGCAAGCAAGCCTTGCCCAATGTGTATATCGTAACAGCGCGATGCGCTGACATTTATTGTCTTATATTGCATACCTGTCAGTTATTCCGCTTCCTCCTTTGCTATACGTCCGTCACGCAAAAGCCCACGCAGGGTGTCTGCATCATCAGCAACGATAGCATCGCGGTACTCCGCAAGCGAATTTATCAACAAATCAAGTTCTGCGAGAAGATGTTCCTTGTTTTCGAGAAAGAGCTCTGTCCACATCCCCTCGTTCAAGCGCGACACACGTGTGAAATCGCGGAAGCTGCCCGCGCTATACCCTTTGTGCTGTTTCGCCGAAGGACTTTTTATAAAGGCATTCGATACCACGTGACACATCTGTGATGTGTAAGCAATCATCTTATCGTGGAAATCGGCTGTCGTTACAACAAATTTCTTGAAGCCTAAAGGCATAAGAGCCTGCTTCACACGGTCAAGAAGGGCAATGTCGTCATGCACAGGTGGCACAAGTATAAACGAAGCACCATTGAACAATGTAGGCTTGGAATACTTATAACCCGAAAATTGCAGACCTGCCATAGGATGACCACCAACGAACGTGAAGCCATATTTTTTGGAAAGAGCAAAGCCAAGAGAACAAATGACGTTCTTTGTTCCGCAGAAGTCCATTACCAATGTCTTTGAAGCTATAGAAGCCGAATTCTTTTCAAGATATTCGGCCGAAGCCTTAGGCGTTGCCGTCAACAGCAATATGTCGCATAGACAGATATTGTCGGCCGAAAGTTCCGCATCAACGACTCCCTCCAAACGGGCAAAACCCGTAACATTCTCATTTATATCATAGGCATATATGGTGTGCCCGGCAACCTTGAACGCTTTGGCAGCCGAGCCTCCTATAAGTCCCAAACCAACAACACCTACAACCATAACTCCTATTAGTGCATTATACTGCGAATCTCACGCACGCGCTGTGCCACCTCATCGAACTGCTCGGGAGTGAGCGACTGCGCACCATCACACAAAGCACATGAAGGATTGTTATGTACCTCGATGATAAGACCATCGGCGCCCGATGCACAAGCGGCGCAAGCCATAGGACGCACAAGGCGTGAAACGCCTGTCGCGTGGCTCGGGTCAACAACAACCGGCAAGTGTGTCAAACCATGCAATACAGGCACTGCAGCAAGGTCAAGCACGTTACGTGTATAGCTGTCGTAACTACGGATACCGCGCTCACAAAGGATTATCTGTTCATTACCCTCCGACATTATATATTCGGCACTCATGAGAAGTTCCTTCAATGTTGCCGACATACCACGTTTCAAGAGGATAGGCTTGTTGCTGCGACCAAGTTCCTTAAGCAGCTCAAAGTTCTGCATGTTACGCGCACCTACCTGAATAATATCGACATCTGCGAACAAATCGAGGTGAGATATAGCCATAATTTCCGTAACGATAGGCAAACCTGTCACTTCGCGTGCCTTCATGAGCAACTGCAATCCCTCTGCGCGCAGACCCTGGAAATCGTATGGCGATGTACGTGGCTTGAAAGCACCACCGCGCAAGATATTTGCGCCCGATGCCTTAACGGCTTTTGCAACAGCCAATATCTGTTCCTCGCTCTCAACAGAGCATGGACCGGCCATAATGGCAAAGTTACCACCACCTATTTTCACCTCGTTCTCACCCTTGCCGACAGTGATTATCGTATCTTCGGGGTGGAAACTGCGGCTTGCACTCTTGAAAGGATCGGTCACACGTGTTACCCTGTCGATAATGTCAAGACCTGCAAGCAAGTCCATATCAATTTTACGAGTATCACCAATAAGACCTATTACTGTCTGAATTTCACCTTCAGAGATATGCACTCTCACACCCTGCGACTCAAGCCAGTGAACAAGATTGTCCTGCTGAGCTTTTGTAACTCCATGTTTTAATACAGCTATCATAAGTTTATTATTTTTCTTTTTACCGATTACCAAATTACAGCACACATGGCAATCATTGACATAATGTTCTTAAAATTTCAATATCCTTTGTAAAGTTTGTGCCAAACCTCACCAATTTATGCAAAAATACAAATAAAGTTCAAATCTCCTATATTTTTGCAAACGTTGAACAATAAAACAGACTTTTTTTACACCTATTTAATAAATTTAATAAAAAATTAGGGGCAAATCGCCATGTAAAATTGAAATACGGATAAACGTGGGTATCGATTATTGTAAACTTTTGCATAAATTTGCAACAAAATACTTACAAAACACATAACAAATAAAAACAACAATCATGTATTGCAGAAATTGTGGTAAAGAGATTCTCGACAAAGCTGTCGTTTGTATCCATTGCGGAGTAGAAACAAAAACAGGAAACAAGTATTGCCCAAATTGCGGTGAGGCGCATGACCCATTGGCTATATATTGCGTAAAATGTGGTCATTCTTTTATCAAGCGTAACGATTCATTTGCAATGAGTGCAAACTCTTTCGAAGAGGCAATTCTCACTTGCTTGAAAAAATTCGCGACATTTGAAGGCCGTGCCAACAGAACCGAATACTGGTCATGGTGGATATTCAGCCTGGTTCTCAGTTTGATAACATTTATTCCGGTTGTAGGCTGGTTGATTGGAGTTATATTCTTGATACCTTCTTTAGCTGTTGGAGCAAGACGTTTGCACGATATAGGCAAGAGCGGATTATTGCTGTTAGTAGGTCTTATTCCTGTATTGGGAGCTATCGCGCTGTTGATACTCTTCTGCCAACCAAGTCAGGAAGGCGACAACAGATATGGTGCAAACCCTAACTAAATTTTTATTGTCATAAATTACGCTCTGCGCATAACAAACAGAGTATATATAACAAATTGAGGCGCTCCAGACTGGAGCGCCTCAATTATATAATAGCAAAGTTATGCTTATTTCTTCTTCAACTCTTTTGCAATAGCTTTCTCTGCAGAAGCCTTTGCAGTGTTAAGTTTCTTAAGAGCAGCAGCCTCAGCCTTTGCATCGCCGGCAGCCTTAGCAGCCTTCACTGCATCGTAGAGCGCCCAAAGGTTCTTCTGAGCAACAACCTTCTTCTGTGCAGCTGTATAAGCCTCAGCTTCAGCTTCTGTTGCAGCCTCAGCCTCAGGAGTTGCATAAGCGTGGCTATAGCCCTTTATGTCGTTCCAGTGACCACGTGTAAAGTCAGGGAATGTAACAGCAGCGCAGTTGTTGTCCATAGACAATGTACCAAGTTCTGCCAAACAGCACCATTCAGCCATGTCATATACGTCCATATCAAGTGGCAAACCATTCTGCAAGCAGTAAACAAGACGTGAATCCATAACGAAGTCCATACCACCGTGACCGAGGTCGCGACCCTTCTCAACATACTTCTTGAGGATTGGGTGGTAGTATTTTGCCATCATAGCATCCTTCTGCTCGTCGCTCATGAAACCGTGAGCGTTCAAGTTGTCAACCTGAGGAGCGCCTGTACCCTTAAGAGCTTCACCTGAAAGAGCAAGTTTAGGCTCTGGATATTTTGTTGCGTAACCCTTTGTGCCTGTAAGCTTGAACAAACGGTTGTATGGCTGTGGAGTCATTACGTTGTGCTGAATCTCAACAACCTTACCACGTGCTGTACGCATAAGAGTTGTTGTGTGGTCACCATTACGGAACTCATCACATTCCTTACCTGTCTTCTCCTTTACAAGTTCCTTACCGAAGAAAGGATCTGTATCCATCGCTACCAAAGTAGTGAAACGGTCACCGCGGTGAATGTTCATACACTGAGCAACGGGGCCAAGGCCGTGAGTAGCATAGAGGTCACCACGGTTCTCCTTGTTGTATTTCAAACGCCAGTGGAGGTTGTCAACATCGTTGTCTGCAGGGTCTTTCCAATATGCATCCCAGAACCACTCAAGGCTGTGGATATAAGCACCCTCAGCGCGGATAATCTCACCGAAAACGCCATCCTGAGCCATTGCAAGAGCATTCATTTCATAATCGTCGTAGCAGCAGTTCTCAAGGATGAAACAGTGACGACGTGTCTGCTCTGAAAGGTTGATAAGGCTCCAGCACTGCTCAAGGTTCATAGCAGAAGGTACCTCGATAGCAGCATGCTTGCCATTCTCCAAAGCACATTTTGCTACAGGATAGTGGTGATTCCAGTCAGCAGCGATGTAAACGAGGTCAACATCGTCGCGTTTGCAAATCTCCTCATAACCTTTAGCACCATAGTAGATGTCGGCAGGAATCAAGCCTTGTTCACGCAAGAACTTGTTGCACTCCTCAGCGCGCTCATACTCATAGTCGCAGAGAGCTACGATTTCTACACCAGGGATACGGCAGAAACGGATAACAGCACCGTCACCACGCATACCAAGACCCACGAAAGCAACACGAACGGTCTTGATTGGAGCTACTGCAAGGTTCAAAACATGCTCCTGACCTGCAGGACGCTCAGGTGTTTCAACAACGATAGTACCTTTGTCCCAATGCCATTTTGTTGAGGGAGAAAGTGACTGAGCCTGTGCTGTTGTGCCGGCAAATGCCATCACAGCCAATAAAGCTGCACCAAAAAATCTCTTCAAATTCATAATTACAGTTGTTTTAATAAAAATATGTGTTTTTTCAATATCTATTTCATAATTACAGCGACGCGACCACAAGAGTCAAATCCAATAATTATTTTGCGAAGATATACAAAAAATACTAAATCGCAAAAAACTTAGGGATAGAGGAAAAAATTCCCCAAATTATTCAAGTGTTGAAAAATCAACATCTGGAGCTTCTGCTGTATTACCTTCACGTTCAAAAATTGTACCCGACTTCATGTATTCGTCGAAGAAACCTCCCATAGTAAGGAAGAATTTTTCACCTTCAACACCACCATTGTAATCAAGACGTTGCCTATGATATCCTGTTGCATCGCAAGTAAAACGTCCTTTTGTCACCGGCATCCACTTTCCATCGGCTGTACGTGCCCACTGATTGCAATAGTATGCTTTTCGGTTGATATAGCCCATAACAGGATTGAAGTTCTCCAAGAATGAATGTGCATTAGTGTACCAAGTAGAGATTTTAGGACGACGCCATGATGCTACAAGAACCCATTTACTTTTATGGTTGTCATAGAAATAGGCTGTATAGACTGTGCTACCATTACCGTCAGGCTTCACACCCATCAAGAAACGGCAACGCTCTCCCGGTTTCCAATCGTAGTGCATATAACTCTGACCTCCGGAGCCTTCATTACCAAAATCATTTATCGTTACATTTTCTCCCTTTTTAACGAGTTGTACTCGCAAAGAATCGGGAATTTCTGCAGGATTGTCTGTTTCAAATGGGCTCCATACCGAAAAGAGCACTCTTCTTTTATGCGGAGTGTTATTCTGCATTCCGAAGTAACCTTCACCGAAGCCACAAGCCATATAATAGCTGCTAGGGATATCGCCCTCCTCTGGAACAACCACCTCGTTGTAGAACCACTCGACATTCTCGCGTGGCAAAGTGTAACCCATGTGTACCGATGGACCGCGACGACCGAAATGTGTACTGAAATCAGAACCAACATAAACAACCGGAGCCACACTGCCGTCCACAACAACGGCTGCTACATTACCGAAATCATCGCCTTTGTTTATCTTAACGCCACGAATATCAACCTTTACATATCCAGGGGTTTTTACCTTGAATGTACCAACCTTCACACGTGTAAGCACGTCGCTGTCAAGTTTAATTTTCTTCTTTTTTCCCAAAAGAGAAACCTCTATCTGCGAGTTTCCTTTTGCCTGAAGCGCGATATTCATCTTGCCACTTTTCTCTGTTCTAAAGTAGAAACTAATAACAGCTCCGGAATCATTCCAATTGCGTATTGCACAATTATTCTCGTCTATAAAAACATCTCCTTCAGAAGCTGATGTCACATACGCGTTACCGGATAAAGCAACAAAACTCTCACTCTGAGCCAAAACTGGCAAAGTTGGAAGTAAGGCTATAGCCAATACCAACTGTAAAAAAAGATTTTTCCAATTCATCGTAAAAATATTAATTATCATACATTTATTCTACCTTGCTGTCACCTACCCATTTGCCATAATACACCATACGGCCCGATTTGATAAGCATACCATATCCATTGCGATAGCCCTCCTTGTAATGGCCATACCACATGTCACCGTTTGTCCAGCAATATACACCGTAGCCATGACGCTTGCCGTTATAAAATTCGCCATAATAGATGTCGCCGTTGGCGTATGTTTCCTGCTTGAAAGAATATGGGGATTCTTTGCCGTCCCTTGTTGCAATATAAGGATATGAGAGTGCCATATTACCCTCTATTGTATGTAGGCGCACGATATTGCCGGTATAAAGGTCGTAAACGACATAATTGTCCTTACTGCCGACCTTTGCCACATCTTCGGAAACGATAAGTCCAAAAAGGAGCTCGCCTTTTCTATACTGTCCAAAGGATTTTGAACCGTTTGACGAGAGGTAATAACCCCAGCCATAAAGGGCATTGTCGATGAGCGTACCTATATATTGCCCCTGACTGTTCGATATGAACCTCACTTCGGAAGCCTCGTTCACATAATCACAAAAAACAGCCTGCAGCTGATCGCACATATCGTCATACAACCTTTCGGGCTGGTTCTGCGCATACAGAGCAAACGAGAACATTGACATCAAAGAGATAAGAATATATTTCATCACTTATACAATTTATTTTCCTTTATATAATTTTCGACAGCAGGATGCACCAAAGCCGATATGCTGTTTCCATTTTTTACCAAATCGCGTATCTGCGTAGAGCTGACATCGTACAGTTTCGCCGGCAACCAGACAACACTTTCGGGAACAGCCATCGCATTACTGTTGTCACGCGGATATACCACCACCTTATACCGTTCAAGTATCTCTTCGTGCTTATACCACTTGTCAAACTTCTCCCAATTGTCGGCTCCTATAAGAAGAATGAATTCCCTGTCGGGATAATTTTCCTCAAGCGCCTTCAAAGTGTTTATCGTATATGAAGGACGAGGAAGAGTGAATTCAAAATCACTCGCACGGAATTTGTCATTCCCCTCAATTGCCAGGCAGACCATCTGCAACCTGACATTCTCGTCACTTAAAGAACTCTGCTGCTTATGCGGGTTCTGTGGCGACACCAAGAACCACACCTCGTCGGCCAATCCCGAACTGCAGACCTCGGATGCAAGCGACAGATGCCCTACATGTATAGGGTCAAAACTGCCACCGAATATGACTGTCCTTATCTTACTCATTCAAGAATTTCTCAACAACAGCAAGCACCTCTTTCTTTGCGGCATCAAGGTCATCGTTCACAATAACCCTGTCGGCAAATTTAGAAAATGTCATCTCATATTCAGCCTTGCTTACACGACGTTCAATCTCTTCGGGCAAGGTATCGCCACGACGCACAAGACGTTCGCGCAACACCTCTATCGACGGAGCCTGGACAAAGATAAAAAGAGCACGCTCGCCATAGTATTTCTTCAGGTTACAGCCACCCTTGACATCAACATCGAACAATATGTTCTGCATCTCCAATTGACGCTCAACCTGTGATTTGAGCGTGCCATAGAAACGTCCAGGATAAACCTCTTCGTACTCGACGAAATCGTCGGCCGCTATACGGGCACGGAATTCATCGGGAGTAAAGAAGAAATAATCGACACCATGCTGTTCCGTACCACGCGGTGGACGGCTTGTAGCCGAAACCGAAAAACCGAACGACGAATCATTATCCATTAAAAAATGAACCAACGTTGACTTGCCGGAGCCTGACGGAGCTGAAAATATAACAACCTTTCCTTTTTTCATAATTCTTTACATTACATTAAGAACCTGCTCTTTAATCTGCTCAAGTTCATCTTTCATTTTTACTACGATATTCTGCATTTCGGCATTGTTGCTCTTGCTGCCGAGAGTGTTTATCTCACGTCCCATTTCCTGCGCGATAAAGCCAAGTTTCTTACCCTGACCAACACCTTCGTTCATTGTAGTCATAAAGTATTCCAAATGGTTGCTCAATCGCTGTTTTTCCTCGTTTATATCGAGCTTTTCAATGTAGAAGATAAGTTCCTGTTCAAAGCGGTTCTTATCATATTCAAGACCTACAAGCTTTTCAAGAGCGTCCTTTATGCGAGCGCGTATTTTCTCGACTCTCTCTTTTTCATAAGGCTCAACAGAAGCCAACAAAGAGGTGATATTGGCAATTTTATCACAAAATTTCTTTGACAAAGCTTCGCCTTCCTGCTTGCGGAACGACATCAGTTCAGCCAAGGCATTGTTCAGGCACTGTAATACAACCGCCCACTCTTCGTCACCTACTTCGTATATCTCCTTACGGGCAACGACATCGGGCATGCGCAACAACACCTCGAAAATATTTTCGGGCAAAGCAATACCAGTCTGCTCCGAAGCATTTTTCATCTGGTTGGCATAGGCCTGCATCACAGCGACATTTATTGACGGCAGTTCAACCTTTTCGCCCTGTTCAACCCAAATTGCCAAGTCAACCTTTCCACGCTCAAGCACGCTTGTAACAAGAGTACGCACCTCCATTTCACGGCTTTTATACTGTGGAGCCATGCGGGTAGAAAGATCCATAGCCTTTCCGTTGAGAGAGCGAACCTCAACACATATCTTCTTGTCTTCATAAATGGCTACCGATTTGCCGTAGCCTGTCATTGAATATATCATTTCTGTCGTTTTGGTTATGCAGCACGCTGCACTTTTTGTAAAATTAAACTCAAAAGCCTTTCAGGCACTTTTGCAAAAGTATAGATTTATTTGGAAACGAGCGAAAATAGAAGGGATTTTTACACAGCGAATAATTAAACTTACTTAAAAAATACTATTTAATAGCAAGTTATCCCATATAATTTGTATTTTTGCATTTTAAGCCACACCAAATGGCAAAAGCCAATTAAACAAAACAGAGATGACAACAATCATATTACACATTGAAGCCTCTACAGAAACCTGTTCTGTAGCATTGAGCCAAGATGGCCACGTATTCTTTGAGAGAGTCAACCGCGACGAGCGTTCGCACGCCAAAGTGCTTGCACCATTCGTTGAAGAGGCTTTGCAGAACGCCGACAGCCAGGGAGCAAAGATAAATGCCGTTGCATTGAGCTGCGGCCCCGGCTCTTACACAAGCTTGCGCATAGCCTCATCAACAGCCAAAGGAGTATGCTACGGACGCAACATTCCACTGATTGCCATACCGACAACCGCCATAATGTGTGTTCCGGTATTGTTCAGGGACGATATTCCCGAAGAGGCTTTGCTCTGCCCAATGATTGATGCCCGACGTACAGAGGTTTACGCGACAATTTATGACCGCGCCCTCGGTGTTGTCAAGCCTACACATGCCGAAGTGGTAACAGAAGAGAGCTTCAAGGAATTCCTTGACAAGCAGCCGATATACTTTTTCGGAAACGGCGCGGAGAAGTGCAAGGAGATAATAAAGCACCCTAATGCACATTTCCTCGACGGTCATCGCAACCCAATGGCAAAAAACATGATGCCACTCGCCGAAAGAGCATGGTTTGACGAAAAGTTCGAGGATATTGCCTATTTTGAGCCTTTCTACCTAAAGAACTTTGTTGCCACCAAGCCCAAAGAACTATTGAAGAATAATTAAAACAGCATATTGGTTATGATGGAATACAATACCAACCAAAAGAAACTTGCATTGCCCGAATACGGACGTTCAGTGCAGAAGATGGTCGATCATGCCTTGACCATTGAGGACCGCGAAGAACGCCAGAAATGCGCTCAGACCATTGTACGCATAATGGGCAGTATGTTCCCCAACACACGCAACCTGCCCGATTACGAGCGTAAGCTGTGGGATCATCTTGCAATAATGTCGGACTTTATGCTTGATATCGATTACCCGTTCGAAGTCATAAAGAAGGAGGAATTCCGCACACCGCCTGAAAGAATACCATACCAGACCGGCGAGATAAGGAACAGACACTACGGACGTATCGTAGAGGCCATGATTGAGCATGCCTGCACTTTGGAGGAGGGAGAAGAGAAGGAACAGCTTGTAGAGCTTATCCTTGTCCAGATGAAAAAGAACTACATCGCATGGAACAAAGACGGAGTTGAAGACAGCAAAATTCTTGAAGACCTTCGCATCTACACCAAGGGAGCCATAGATATAAACGGCAAAGAGATTAGGCTCAACACAAACAGCAACAGCCAGCGCAACAACGCCAAGCGCAACGGCACGAACAACAAAAAGAACTTCAAACGAAAATTCTAACAGGACAGTAACTATATGGCATCATTCATTATAGAGGGTGGACACAGCCTACATGGAGAGATAACTCCACAGGGAGCAAAAAACGAAGTTTTGCAGGAGATTTGTGCGACCTTGCTTACAAGCGAGAAAGTTACAATAGAGAACATTCCCGACATAGCCGACGTAAACAACCTTATTAACCAGTTGATTAACATGGGAGTTTCGGTAACCCGTAACGGAGTCGGCTGTTTCACATTCCAGGCCAACAATGTAAACCTCAACTACATCGACAGCGAGGAGTACATCAACGGATGTTCGCGTTTGAGAGGCTCGGTAATGTTCATAGGCCCTCTTTTAGGACGATTCGGCAAGGCTACGATGTCGGAACCCGGTGGTGACAAGATAGGTCGCCGCCGCCTTGACACGCACATTATCGGTCTTCAGAAACTTGGAGCCGAGTTCTCTTTCGACATCGAGAAGAGAGTGTATCGCATGAATGCCAAGAGGCTCAAAGGCTGTTCAATGCTGCTTGACGAGGCTTCGGTAACAGGTACGGCAAACATTATAATGGCTGCTGTACTCGCAGAAGGTACAACAACCATATACAATGCCGCATGTGAGCCATATATACAGCAGCTCTGCAAGATGCTCAACAAAATGGGTGCAAAAATTTCGGGCATAGCAAGCAACCTGATAACCATCGAGGGTGTAAAAGAACTCGGCGGTTGCACACAACGAGCATTGCCCGACATGATTGAGGTGGGAAGTTTCATTGGAATGGCAGCCATGACAAAGAGCGAACTGACCATCAAGAATGTTTCCTTTGAGAACCTCGGAATAATCCCCGACAGTTTCCGTCGCCTTGGAATAAAATTTGAACAACGAGGTGATGATATATACATTCCTGCACAGGAGCACTACGAGATAGAGTCATTTATTGACGGCTCCATAATGAACATAAGCGACGCCCCCTGGCCGGGTTTGACACCAGACCTATTGAGCGTGCTGTTGGTAACATCAATACAGGCAAAAGGCAGCGTGCTTATACACCAGAAGATGTTTGAGAGCCGTCTTTTCTTTGTCGATAAGTTGATTGATATGGGAGCGCAGATTATTCTATGTGACCCACACCGCGCAGTAGTCATCGGCCATGACAGACAGTTCACGCTAAAACCGCGTTCAATGAGTTCGCCCGACATCAGAGCCGGTATCGCATTGCTTATTGCAGCTATGAGCGCAGACGGAGTGAGCCGCATCGACAACATAGAACAGATTGACAGAGGATATCAGAACCTCGAAGAGAGATTGAACAGCATTGGTGCCAAAATAACACGTTCATAAGATGCTCAGAAAAGAAGACTTTGTTTATTTCGGAAAATTCCTCAAGCCACACGGCACAAAAGGAGAGATAGGCTTGCAGAGCGACGGGTTCTCACTTGGCGATGACTGCGACTTTGTCGCATGCGATATTGACGGTATTCTCGTCCCATTCTTCTTTGAAACCATACGCTCAAAGAACGGCGACACAGTAATCGTAAAGGTTGAACGCATGGGGACAGCCGACGAGGTACGTTTCCTGACAAACCGCGATGCATACATTCCGCGCCAATGGGTTGAAGAGAGCGAAGAACTTACATGGAGCTATTTCAAAGGATTCAAGGCCATAGACACCACACTTGGAGAGATTGGCGAAATAACTGACGTTGACGACAATACCATAAACACCCTTTTCGTCATAGAAGGTGATGATGACGAGATACTCATTCCTGCACAGGAGGAATTCATCGCTGGCATAGACCACGACAAGAAGGAGATTATCTTCGACCTGCCCGAAGGATTGGTGTCATTATAACAAAAACGCATGAAGAAGAAAAGAGAACACAGAAGAATAAGGTTGCTCGACAGATACAGGCTGACAATTCTCAACGAGAACAAGAAGGAAGAGGAAATGCACCGCTTCTCCATTTCACCGTTGTCGGTATTGACAACGCTCTTTTTCTTGTTTATGATGACCGTTGCCGTACTTTACCTCATTGTTGTATATACCCCTGTCGGAAGCCTCATACCCGGATATATCAACAAACGTACAAGAGAAGAACTCATAAGAAACAACATACGCATCGACTCCATTACGAATGAGATTATAAAACAGAAACGCTATATAGCCAACATCAAGGCGATAATGGACGGCAAAGTAACGTTGGATTCTTTGAAAAACATGCCAGAAGAGATTACAAGTGACAGCATATCCATAGAAAGCACGGAACTTGAAAAAGAGTTCGTCAAGGAGTGGGAAGAGCGCGAGAGATATAACCTCACATCTCAGGCAACAAACATTAACGAGATTCAGGCACTGAACCTTTTCCGACCTGCGCAAGGTGAAATCATAAGAGCATTCGACATCACTGCCGGTCATTACGGAGTCGATATAGCAGAAGTTCCGGGCGAGAGCATACGCGCCATACATGACGGAACGGTTGTCATGAGCGATTACACCGCAAACGATGGTTATACGATAGTGATACAGCACCGTGAGAACATGATTTCGGTTTACCGCAATTGTTATCGCCTTATGAAAAATGTCGGCGACAAGGTTGTAAAGGGTGAGGCTATAGGCATATTCAGAAATAACAAAGACAAGAATAAAGAGAACAAGAAGTTCTTACATCTTGAATTGTGGCACAGAGGCAAGCCTCTCGACCCGAACACATACATAGCATTTTAAAAAATCACTATATGGAAAGCGCAAGAAAAAGACAGATTGCGATATTAGGCTCAACAGGCTCTATCGGAACACAGACACTACAAGTCGTCGAGGAACATCCCGAGTGTTTCGAGGTATATGCCATCACAGCCAACCGACGCGTCGGCGACCTTATTGCCCAGGCACGCAAATTCATGCCCGAGGCTGTTGTCATTGCTGATGAAACAAAATACGAAGAGCTGAAAGAGGCATTAAGCGACCTGCCCATAAAAGTTTATGCCGGATATGAGGCTATATGCCAGATTGTAGAATCGGGTCCCATTGATGTTGTAGTGACAGCAATGGTCGGTTTTTCAGGGTTACGCCCCACCATTAATGCAATAAAAGCGGGAAAAGCCATAGCTCTTGCAAACAAAGAGACAATGGTTGTTGCAGGTGAGTTGATAAACGCCCTTGCAATGGAACATAAGACCCCGATACTCCCTGTCGATTCGGAACATTCAGCCATATTCCAATGCCTTGCAGGAGAGATGCACAACAAGGTGGAGAAACTGATTTTGACAGCGTCAGGTGGTCCTTTCCGCACATTCACAAAAGAGCAGTTGGAGCATGTTACAAAAGAGCAGGCTCTCAAACACCCCAACTGGAGCATGGGTGCAAAAATTACCATCGACTCGGCATCGATGATGAACAAAGGTTTTGAGGTAATGGAGGCCAAATGGCTGTTCGGTGTGGGAGCAGAAGATATCGAAGTGGTTGTACACCCACAGTCTGTCATACACTCAATGGTACAGTTCGGGGACGGAGCAATAAAGGCACAGCTCGGAACTCCTGACATGCGTTTACCTATAATGTATGCACTGACCTACCCCGCACGTCTTTCATCGTCGTTCGACAGAATAGACTGGAATACTCTCGGCGAATTGACCTTTGAGAAACCCAATCTGGAGCTTTTCCCCAACCTGCGTCTTGCATACGAGGCACTTGCCAAAGGCGGAAACATTCCGTGCGTTGTAAACGCGGCAAACGAGGTGTGCGTGGCATCGTTCCTGAACGACCGCATCAAGTTCACAGACATGCCACGTCTGATTGAAAGAGCCATGAACGAAGCGACATATATATTAAAACCTACACTCGACGACTACCTTGAAACCGATAAGGAGATACGCCGAATGGTTGAAGAGTGGATTAACTGATAAAGAGAAATAAAATTTTACAAATATACGATATGGAGATTTTTTTGATACGCGCATTGCAGTTGATATTGTCATTGAGCATTCTGGTGCTTATACATGAATTCGGTCATTTCCTTTTTGCAAGAGTATTCAAGGTAAGAGTTGAGAAATTCTACCTTTTCTTCGATTGGAAATTCTCACTGTTCAAATGGAAGCCCAAGAACAGCGACACCGAATACGGTATCGGTTGGGTACCTCTTGGCGGTTATTGCAAGATAGCAGGTATGATTGATGAATCAATGGATACAGAGCAGATGAAACAGCCTGCACAATCTTGGGAATACCGTTCAAAACCAGCATGGCAACGCCTTCTCATAATTGTTGGCGGTGTAATGTTCAACCTCATCACAGCCATATTCATTTATTCAATGGTGCTGTTCACATGGGGCGACTCTCACACCGACTTGCACACAATGAAGAACGGACTTGCTTTCAATAAAACAGCAAAGGAGATTGGTTTCCGCAATGGCGACATGATTATAAAGATGGACGGTAATGAAGTTCACAGACTCTATCATGACAAAGTACGTGGTGCAAACATTTTCCGCGATATATGCAATGCCGAGGAAGTAACCGTTTTGCGTAACGGCGAAGAGGTGGCGATAGCCATTCCCGACACACTCGGTTTGCTCAACATGAACAAGAGCGGCATATTCATGCATGAAAGAATTCTGCCTGTCATTGACAGCCTTGACATGAACGGAGCAGGAGCTGCTGCCGGCCTGGCAAGCGGTGATATAATCACAACTATTGACGGCACAGCCATTGACTCATGGACCGACCTTAAAATAAAACTTGCAAGCCTCAAGGAAGAGGGAAAACAGAATTTCAGCATTGAGGTTATGCGCGACAGCGCCGTACAGCTTGCGGTTTCGGTTGACAGCACATATATGCTCGGAATAACTCCGGTAATGAACGACTACCCTCTTATTCACAACAAGTACGGTTTCTTTGAATCATTCCCTGCCGGCATATCATTCGGTTTCAATGTTCTACGTGGTTACATCAGCGACTTCAAATACGTATTCACATCTGACGGTGCAAAATCGGTTGGTATGTTCGCATCTATCGGCAGCCTGTTCCCTGCCACATGGGATTGGCATGAGTTCTGGTTGATGACAGCATTCCTTTCAATAATACTCGCATTCATGAACATACTGCCTATTCCGGCACTCGACGGAGGACATGCTTTGTTCCTGCTTACAGAGATGATTACCGGCAAGCAGCCAAGCGACAAATTCCTTGAGCGCGCGCAGTTGGTAGGTATGCTCATAATTTTGGGACTTTTTGTCCTTGCCACATACAACGACCTGATGAAGTTTGTATTCTAAAATGATAAAAAAGATATTATATACGATATTGGTAGTCTGCCTGTCTGCCTGCTGCACAAAGCGACAGACAACAACAGACAACGACATTGCAAGCGCGAACAGTTTTTGGGGCAATGTTTTCAAAGACCTGTGCAAGCAAAGCAATAAAGAAAACATTTGCCTGTCACCTTTGAGTGCGCAATTCGCAATGGCAATGCTTGCCAACGGTGCCGAAGGCGAAACAAAAGAAGAGATATGCAAGGTTCTTGGTTCTTACGCCGACATCAATGCACATTACAACAACCTGCTCGAAGAGTCCAATGCAAGCAAGGAGTGTGAAGTAAACATCGCGAACTCCATTTGGATAAACGACAAATTGAGTGTAAAAGAGCAATTCATAACAAAGAACAAGGATTACTACAATGCCGCGATTGAGGTAACACCGTTCAACAAGAATACCTTGTTGCGCATCAACAATTGGTGCAAGGATATGACCAATGGCAAAATCACCTCTATTTTGAGCGATATCAAGCCCGGCGACAGAATGTATCTTATAAACGCCCTTTACTTTAATGCGGACTGGAACAAACCTTTCAATAAAGAGAACACGAAGAAGGAGAATTTCACTACCGAAAAAGGAAAAGTCGTAGAGGTTGACATGATGACGGCAAATGAAAATTCGCTGTACTACAACGACGAGCAAGTAGAAATGACCGTCAAACGATACAAAGGCAATTACAGCATGATACTTGCCCTGCCAAAAGAGAACGTAAAGTGTAGCGATGTTGCACATACCCTTTTGCAGGACATCGACAAGTATCTTTCTGATATGAATATGTGCAACGTAAAGTTGTCATTGCCTAAATTCACCACAGAGTTTGGCTCATCACTCAAGGATGTTCTTGAACAGCAAGGAATAACAAGAGCCTTCAGCCACGGAGCCGAATTGAAAGGTATATCCGATGCTCCACTTTGCGTTGACGATATAATACAAAAAACATATGTAAATGTCGATGAAGAAGGCACAGAGGCCGCTGCTGTAACAGCGATAACGGTAAGACTCACGGCAATGCGACCTGAAAAGAGTGTTGCAATGAAGCTCAACCGTCCGTTTGTATATGCCATAATAAACAACGAGAGTAACGAGGTCCTATTCATTGGCAAGGTTGGCAACCCCATAAAGAAATAAAAACAGAAACAGCATGAAACGTATTCTTGGAACATTTTTATTGTTGCTTATTGTAGCAACAGGCTTTTGTAAGAATCCAAAGTATATATTCTATTTCATCGGTGATGGCATGGGCCCGTCGCACGTACGTGGAACAGAGCTCTTTTTAAGTAAGATTTCCAAAGAGCCTTCAAGACTTGTTTTTACACAGTTCCCCTACACAGCCTTTGTTACCACCCATTCGGCAAGCAACGGCGTTACAGACTCTGCTGCATCGGGCACTGCCTTGGCTACAGGCTCTAAGACAAACAACGGCTGTATCGGTGTCGATGCAGAGGGCAAGGAGGTTTATAGCGTTGCACACGCTGCCAAAGAAGCCGGACTTGCAGTAGGCATTGCAACAACAGTTCCAATAAACCATGCGACACCAAGTGCATTTTACGCACACAACAAAAGCCGCAACAATTACCACGAGATAGCACAGTGGATGCTAACTGCCGACTACGACTTTTATGCCGGCGGTGATGCAAAATGCACCAACGAACAACGCGAAGTTCTATACAGCAAGGCCGAAGAGCAGGGTTATACCATCACACGCGGCTACAACGACTACAAAACGAAAGCAGACGACGCTGAAAAAGTGATGCTATACCAGAAAAATGTTTCAGAGGAACTGCCTTATGCCATAGACAACGAGTACAAGAATGTCGATTTGAACCTACGTCAGATAACAGAGGCCGGTATAGACTTCCTTTATAATAAGGACAAAGATGGATTCTTCTTTATGGTAGAGGGTGGAAAGATTGACTATGCTTCACACAGTGATGATGCAGCAACCGCCTTTTACGAAGTTCAAGATTTCGCTGCAGCCATTGAAGCGGCATACGAATTCTACAAGAAGCACAAGGACGAGACACTTATAATTGTAACAGCCGACCACGAAACAGGCGGCCTGGTACTCGGTTACAATGGAAACTATGCACTATACTTCAAGGAACTTACAAAGCAGAAGGTAAGCGTAAACAAGTTGCAGGCGATGCTTGATGCGCTTGGTACAACAACATGGGGCAAAGTGAACGAGGTTGTGAAAGAGAATATCGGTGTCGAGATTCGTGGCAACCACGACAAGAACGAGAGCATAGAGATGACATCAAGCCTTGCAAGCAGAATTGCGGCAGAAGCGATATACGACATTGACCGCAAGGCAGCCATTTCATGGGCAAGCGGCAACCACTCGGGTACTTACGTTCCTTTGTACGCCATTGGATGCGGAGCAGAGGAGTTCTGCGGAGTAATTGACAACACCGACATTCCAAAGACTATTGAACGTGTCGCAAAATTAAAGAAAGAGAAATTCTGCTCTAAGAGATAAAAAGAGGTTTCCTAAAATAAAAGAGGTATAAAAAGCATATAAAAAAAGGAGTTCCTGTTGGAACTCCTTTGAGGTACCTGGCGGATTCGAACCGCCGTACATGGTTTTGCAGACCACTGACTAAGCCACTCATCCAAGGTACCGTTGGCAAGGCATAGCCGATTGCGAAGACAAAGGTAAGACATTTTTTGTGAAGAACAAACAAAGAAGGCCATTTTTTGCCTCAACGGGCTATTTTTAGGCAATTATTCCACTATTTAAGCATTAATTATACATTTTATTGTCATATCTTCGCATTGGATTATGATATACAAGGTAGAGAAATACATTGCAAAGCACAACTTGCTCAACAAAGAAAAGTGCGTGCTTGTGGCATTGAGTGGCGGAGCCGACTCTGTGGCATTGCTTGTTGCCTTGTTGAAATTAGGATACCGCACAGAAGCCGTACATTGCAATTTTCACCTTCGTGGCGAAGAGAGCAACCGCGACGAGGCTTTTGTACGCGAACTCTGCCAACGTCGAGGTGTCAAATTGCACGTCATTGATTTCGATACCACACAGTATGCCAAAGAGAAAGGCATATCAATTGAGATGGCGGCGCGCGAACTGCGATACGACGCTTTTGAAAAGCTACGCAAAGATATTGATGCCGGTGCCATTGCCGTTGCTCACCACATGGACGATTCGGCAGAGACACTTTTGCTTAACCTTGTACGCGGAACAGGCATAAGAGGGTTGCACGGCATACAGCCAAAGAACGGCCATATTGTACGTCCTTTGTTATGTGTTGGACGCGAGGATATCATCGACTACCTTAAATGGCGCGATGAATCGTTTGTAACCGACAGCACCAACCTCACAAGCGACTACACCCGTAACAAGATAAGACTTGAGGTGATACCCAAACTCGCAGAGATAAACCCGTCGGTAAAGGAAGGGCTTGCAGCCACAGCACAACGCCTTAGCGAAGCAGAACTTATCTACCGCAATGCTATCGAAGACGCCATCAAAAGGGTAAGGAACGGTAATTATATTGACATAGAGCTGTTAAAAAAGGAGATTGCTCCGGCAACGCTGTTGCACGAGATTCTCTCACCGCTCGGGTTCAACAGCGCACAGGTTGAGGACATGCATAACTCGCTCGACAGCGAAGGAAGCAGACAATTTACAACAACCGACTTCTGTGTTATCAAGGACCGCAGCAGGTTTATCATTACTCCAAAGGAAAATTTTGAGCAAAAGGAGATTCTGCTACCCGAAGAGGGATATGTTGAAACAGAGCAAGGCATTCTCAATATCGCAAGGGTTACAGCGGAAGGGGATATTCCCAAAGAGCGCAATATCGCAAGCCTTGACTTTGACAAGCTGCAACTGCCACTTACTTTAAGAAGCATACGCAACGGCGACCGCTTTGCACCTTTTGGCATGCGCGGAACAAAACTTGTCAGCGACTACCTTACAGACCGCAAGAAAAGCATTATAGAAAAACAGAGTCAGCTTGTTGTTGTTGACGCTGCAGGAGAGATTATGTGGCTTGTAAACGAACGTCCTTCGGCACGTTGCTGCATTAACGACAAAACAAAAAATATCCTTCACTTGGAATGGCGAAAGATATGATTCATATATTGGCTGTTATGCCAAACCCTACATTTTGCTGTCATTCAATATCGCGAAGGGCTTTCTTCGCATTCTCATAGTCCTGACTTGCCGATAGTTTCCACCACTTTACAGCCTCATCACGGTTACGCTCAACACCCTTGCCGTTGTAATAGCATACACCAAGGTCGTACTGCGCCACAGGGTGTCCGTTCTCTGCCGCCTTGCTGTACCACATGACCGCTTCGGGATAGTCCTGTGTCACTCCCATACCTTTATAATACATGACGCCAAGGTTATATTGTGATTCGGTACAGCCCTGTTCTGCGGCTCTTATAAACCACCTCGCGGCAGAGAGATAGTTCTGCTCCACACCATGACCGTTATAATAGCAAGTGGCAAGGTTAAACTGCGCAGAGGCGTGCCCCTGTTCCGCAGCACTGCTAAAGAGTTCATAAGCCTTTATATAATCCTTCTCAACGCCAATGGCACGATAATGGAACATTCCGAGTTTGTTCATGGCATCGGAATGCTGTTGCTCCGCAGCCTTATTGTACCAATCACATGCTTTTTTAAGGGATTGCTCCACGCCTTCGCCATAGAAATAAGATTCGGCAAGGAAGAACTGAGCATCGGCATTTCCGAGTTCTGCCGCTTTCTTATATAACACCACAGCTTTTTCCGGGCTTGCATTGACGCCATAACCGCCATAATAGCACCCTGCAAGCTGACTTATGGCACTTGCATCACCCTTCTCGGCAGCACGACTGAACCACTTGAATGCCTCACGGTAATCCTGCTCTACCCCATCACCCAGGAAATAGCACCCTGCAACGATGCATTGCGACTCGACATGCCCGAGTTCGGCTGCTTTGGCAAACCATTTGAACGCTTCAACGCTATCTTTCTCAACACCTGTTCCATAATAGAGCATTTCGGCAAGATAGTATTGCGACAGGGTATCACCCTTTTCTGCCGACTTGCGGTATAGCATCGCGGCAACAGACTTATCCATAGCAGTTCCTTCTCCGTTCTCATAACAGACAGCAAGGCTTCTGTTGGCGATGACATGTCCTTGCTTGGCAGCTTTCTTATACCAATAGACAGCCGTTTCCAGATCCTGTGCCACACCTGAACCGTAATAGTAACATTCGGCAAGTTCATTCTGTGCATCGGCATAACCGCCACGTGCAGCCCTTTGGAAACACTCCAAGGCACGTTCGGGATTCACATCTATTCCTTCACCGAGCTTATAACAGACACCGAGGTTTGTCAATGCCGGCAGATACCCCTGTTCGGCAGAGAGCAAATACCAGTTCACTGCTTCACCAAAGTCCTGATCCACACCCTTGCCATTCAGATAGCAATTACCCAAATTGCATTGCGCCACAGCATGACCCTGCCTTGCGGCCTTACCATACCAATTTGTGGCTTTCTTGTAATCGACATTGACTCCCGTACCTGTAAAATAGCATGACCCCAAGTTACATTGCGCATCGGCATTTCCCTCTTTTGCGGCCTTTTTCCATTTACGTACGGCAATATCATATTCGGCAGACTTGAACGCTTCGACACCTTGCGTGTATAGTTCTGCAAGAAAAGAACTGTCAGACACAGCCACCATTTCCGAGCCGGCATATACTTGCTGAAAGCATAACACCGACAATACAAGAACGAGGTATGTACTTACAATTCTTCTCATCTGTCCAAATCAAGGATTCTGTTTTTCGAGTTTCTCAAGCTGCACTCTGGCATCAGCGTGTCCTAAGGACAGTGCTTTTTCGAGCGACTCTTTTGCCTTTGCGTTGTCACCCTTCTGCATATAGAGCATGCCTAAAAGATAATGAGTGCCGGCAATCTCCGGAGCAAGTTCTGCGGCCTTTGTCATTGTCCTTATACCTTCGTCGAACAATTTGACACGATAGCACAGCATACCCTTTTCGACATAATAAAGGACATTCCCTGGTGCAAGGTCTATTGCTGTCTCAATATCGTTCAATGCCTGTTGAAACATTTTGCAATTGAGTTCGGCCTGTTCGCGCATATAATAGAAATCGGCAGTCGTAACACCGCCCATAAGCTCTTCGTAACGGTTCAGGTCGAGCACCGCCTCGCGATACTTTTCGGCAGAAACCTTTACTACGGCACGGGTAAGAATATAAGGAGCAACATTCTTGTCATTCACACCATAACATGCCACAGCGCTGTCGAGTGCTGCAATAGCTTTGTCATAATCGTTCTGCAACACATAGCACTGTGATATCTTTGCAAAAACATCGGCGCCACGCATATCTGTTGCCGAGAGTTCTTCATAACATAAGACAGCCTTATCATATTGTCGCATGTTATAAAGCATGTCGGCCTTATAGTTGATATAAAGACTCTCTCTGCTTATCGAAAGCGCCTTGTCTATCTGCTCCAGAGCATTGTCGAACGAGAGCATTGAATGAGAAACAGAGTCACCGCTCAAAACAATCTCGTTAAGGACCTTTGCCTTTCCAAAATATATTTCGGCCTTATTCTCGGCAAGCGACAAAGCCTTGTCCCAAGCCTTGTCGGCCTGCTCCATGTCACGATAGAATATCGCTATATATTCAGCAAGCGACTGATAACCCTCACAGCTTTTTGGATAGGCAACCATATAGTCCTTGATAGCATTGAGCCACGACAGACTGTCGCCCATCATCGCCTGCATATACATACACGAAAGCGCCTCTTTCTTTGTGTCAGGCATTGCCGTACGTATTTTCATGCCGGCATAATCGTAAAATCCTTTTCCGTAGTTTCTTGTACTCGGGACAAGAGATGAAGACAATGCGGCACTGACTGCATAGCTCTTTACGGTATCGCCCGATGCAGCAGGCTGCATGACAGCAACAAGCTCGCCCTTCGAATTCAACAACGGCTGTGAAAGATAACCCTCTTTCATTGGCTTGTCGAGAGTATAATAAGCCAATGAATATACCGAATCGACAGCAAGGACTTCAACAGGTTCTACCTTGCCGTTTTTCTTTACCCCGTATGCAAGCATATAAAGTTCATCACCAACTGCAACTTTTGGAGATGAGAGAATGAACGGCTTTACCTTTTTGACAGGTGATATACGTATCTTTACACAATCGAATATATCATCTACGCCGACAATATACTTTACGGGATATGCCTTGCCACTGTTGTCAACCACGACAGCACTGTCCGCACCTGCAAAGAGTGCTGCTGAGGCAAGAAGCTCGCTGTTTTTTTCCACAAACAACGCAGTTCCGTTAGCCTTTACAGTACCCTTGCTGTATGTTACGACTCCGGCAACAGAACTCAGCCTATCCTTAACGGCCTTTGGCTGTGCTATGGCAACGAAGGCTGAAAAAAGAATGGCGGACAGGGTTATAAGAAGCCTCATGGTATCAGCCTATAAGATGACGTTGACGTACAGCCTCGTAAAGTATTACACCTGTGGCAACCGACACATTCAACGATTCGATGTTTCCGAATTGCGGTATCGATACCCAATCGTCGCAAAGCGCAAGATGCTCGTGTGGAATACCTGTATCCTCTGCACCCATAACCACGCATACAGGCTCTGTAAAGTTGGCCTGTGTATAGTTCATCTTACCCTTTTCTGTAGCGCATACCACTCTGATACCCGATTCCTTAAGGAATTTGAGCGTTTCGGTGATATTCTTTTCACGACATACGGGGAGTGTGTGCAAAGCGCCTGCAGATGTCTTTACAGCGTCGGCATTTACAGTTACACTGTTATGTGCAGGGATTATTATTGCATCAACACCGGCACAGTCGCATGTACGGGCAATGGAACCGAAGTTACGAACGTCGGTGATACCGTCAAGCAACACAAGGAAAGGCATTTTACCCTCTTCGTACAATGTCGGTACAAGAGTATCGACCTTAGCATATTCAACAGCCGAGATATATGCAATCACACCCTGATGATTCTTACGTGTTATGCGATTGAGTTTCTCTACCGGAACGCGTACTACGGGAATGGTGCGCCCCTTTAGAGCTGCAAAAAGCTCACGCGAGAGTTCACTCTGGATATCACGTTTTACAAGGATTTTATCAACCTCCTTGCCAGCCTCGAGAGCCTCAAGAACGGCGCGTACGCCGAATATCATTTCATTTGAATTTACCATATCTTATTACGATTTAGACAACAGGAGAGCCGCATTTTCCATAGCCACATCGGTGAGTATCTCGCCACTCATCATCTGCGCAATCTCACGTACGCGTTCCTGCTGTTCGAGTTCTATCATATTTGTTACTGTTCCCTTTTCTGTCTCCTCCTTGTAAACCTTATAATGGCTTGCGCCGAGTGCCGCCACCTGTGGCAAATGGGTTATGCTGAGCACCTGACGGTTTGCGCTGCCCATCTGTTGCATAAGACGACCCATGCGCTCGGCAATGAAACCTGAAACACCTGTATCGACCTCGTCAAAGATAAGTGTCGGCTGGTTTGTTTCAGAAGCTACAAGCGATTTGAGAGCAAGCATCACACGTGACATTTCACCGCCCGATGCCACATCGCTCAAAGGCTGCGGAGCGCTACTGCTGTTTGCCGAGAAGAGGAATACGACGTTATCGACACCATGAGGCGTGAAGTCGTTTGTCCTTCCGAATTCAACCTCAAAACGAATCACAGGCATACCAAGATTGACAAGTATTGCAGTAATATCAACTTTTAACCTGTCGGCACTTGCCTTACGTTTTTCGGTAAGCTCGGCAGCCATGGCTGTCATGCGCTCACGCAAAACCAACAATTGCTTTTCGGCAACCTTAATATCATCGTCACCACATGAAATGCGTTCCAGACGGGCATATATATCGTTATACAGGGATATAAGTTCCTCCACCGTCGCTACACGATGTTTCTTTTGCAAGTCATATATAAGAGCTATGCGACGCTCTACAAACTCAAGACGGTCGGGAGCGAACTGAACACGCTCGGCACGTGACATCATTTCGCTACAACAATCCTTCAGTTCGATATAGTTACTTTCAAGACGTTCTGAAAACTCACCTGCAATGCTGTAATGTGACGCAATGCGTGCCAAAGCGGAAGATGCATCGCGCAAGACTGTAAGCAATGAGCCTCTCTCGTCGCCGTCAATAGCATTGCATGCACCATAAAGAGCCCCTTTTATCTCTTCGGCATGCGAAAGTTCCTGCACCTCCGATTCCAGTTCCTCAAGCTCGCCTTCCTTCAATGACGCACTTTCAAGTTCGTTCAACTGGAAACGCAGCCACTCTTCGTCGCGACGGCTCTTTTCAAGTTCTTCCTTCATCTGCCCTATCTCACGGCAGAGAGCGGTATATCTGTTATATTCGGCTGTATATGCATCAAGAAGTGCCTTATCACCCGACAGGGTATCAAGTACACCCAATTGATAGTTACGGTCCGCTATCAGCAGATTCTGATGCTGAGAATGTATGTCGATAAGCCTTGCTCCAAGTTCCTTAAGTTGCGCCACTCCTACCGGGGTGTCGTTGACAAAAGCACGGCTCCTGCCGCTTGACGACAACTCCCTACGCACAATACATTCGTCATCATAGTCCATTTCGTTCTCCTCGAAGAACGGTTGAAGTCCGAACCCTGCAATATCAAAACAACCCTCGATAACACATTTCTCGGCACCTTCGCGTATGGTCTTCACGTCGGAACGTTGCCCAAGCAGCATGGCAATGGCACCAAGAAAGACAGATTTTCCATGACCTGTTTCTCCGGTTATCACAGAGAAGCCTGATGTAAAATCGACATCAACCCTCTCTATCAGCGCATAGTTACGTATCGATATCTGTTTAAGCATCGGTGCTTAATTGTTGTTTTTGGTTATTTTATCCAATTCGGGTGAAAGTGAAGGATTTATATCCAAAAGTGTATCCACAACCTTTTTCTTCTCCTCGGGTGTGCATTTGGAATATATATTCACTATTTCATCGATTTTGTATTCGGTAAAAAGATTTGTGAAATAGGCCATAGGACGGTCCTCATGCGCCTTGTTCAACAAATCAAAACACTCTGTTATAGCCTTACGTCCATTGTCGGCATTGCGATACATGGTATCAAGTCCCAAACGATGATAGTTGTACATAAGCTTACGGATAGGCTCCATAGCTCCGTTCAGATAGTCATCGATAATTGAATAGCGGTTATTGTTTCCTGTACCGGCTCTCCACCCGGCATCACCAAGATTCTGTGCATTGCCGGCAATGGCCTGCGACTTGTTCAGCCACTCACTGCCTCCAAGTTCGCCCATGGTATCCATATCCATGCCTATTATCAGATAGACATAGAACGCTATTACAGCCGTAAGGTTGTTGTCTAGATTATCCTCGACAAATTCAAGACGGTCATAGGGCTGATACTTGAACTTGATACTTTTGTCCTCGTATTTGAATATCGTCGAAGAGTATGACGAGCCATATACAGGACGTGTGGCCTGCACCATAAGAGAACAGTCGAAACTACCATCATTGGCGTATGAATTGACCACAAAGGAGAAATTGCATACAATACGTTCTTCTTCCTCATAGGTAATTGAAGTCCACTTGCGGTTGCCAATAAACTCTATAAGAGAGCTTTCAAGCTGTTCAAAGACCTCGGTATTTGAGCCTTGGACCTTGCTTGAGTTGAGTGTTACGGTAGCATTGAGTTCCTCGCCCTCGGCACTCGCTGCAACAGGCAACAGCATCAGTAACAGCAGAAGAAAGAACTTCGAGATATGCGATACTATATCCTTCGCAACATCCTTCTTGCTCTTTAACGGATATTCGGTCTTGCCCTGTTTGTCTATAATAGTCACCTTGTTGGTGTCGTGGGCAAAGCCGGCTCCCTTATCTTCGAGCGAGTTCAAGACTATAAAATCAAGATTCTTCTTTGCAAGTTTGTCATTGGCATTAGCCTCGCCGTTGTTTGTTTCAAGAGCAAAGCCCACAAGACGCTGCGAAGATGTTTTCATGCCTCCCAAGCAGGCTGCAATATCTTTATTTGCCTCCAGCTCTATTGTCATGTTCGATGCAGTCCTCTTTATCTTCTCGTTTGTCTGAACTGCCGGACGGTAGTCGGCAACAGCGGCCGAGAGCACTGCGACATCACACGAAGGGAATTCCCCAACAGCGGCTTCATACATTTCGTTGGCCGACTCTACATCTATTCGATTGATTGACGGGTGAGGAGTAGGCAATGATACAGGGCCTGCCACAAGAGTGACATCGGCACCGCGTCTTGCACACTCGCCTGCAATGGCAAAACCCATCTTACCCGATGAGTAATTGCCTATAAAACGTACAGGGTCAATCTTCTCGTAAGTCGGTCCGGCTGTGATAAGAACTTTCCTGCCTTTCAGATCACAGCTTTCGCAAAAAAAATCCTTCAGTGCCTGAACAATGTTTTCAGGCTCCTCCATGCGGCCTTTACCCATCAGGTGGCTGGCAAGTTCTCCTGCAGCCGCCTCAATGACGATATTTCCGTAACCTTTCAGGATTTCGATGTTACGTTGAGTCGATGGATGGGCATACATATCAAGGTCCATTGCCGGAGCAACAAACACAGGAGCCTTCATTGAGAGGTATGTGGTAACAAGCAGGTTGTCGGCTATGCCACCTGCCATTTTACCCAAAGTGGCTGCCGTAACAGGAGCTATCACCATAGCATCGGCCCACAAGCCGAGTTCAACATGGCTATGCCAAGTGCCACTCGTTGTATTGAAAAATTCACTGAGAACCGGGCGACCCGACAATGTCGAAAGAGTCAGCGGAGTTATGAACTCCTTTGCCGAAGGGGTCATTACAACCTGCACCTCGGCGCCCTCCTTGACCAATAGACGGAGAAGCATTGCCGCCTTGTAGGCAGCAATACTTCCTGTAACTCCCAATACTATCTTTTTCCCTTTAAGCATTTGGACTTAATTATTGTTATTGTCAAAGACAACGGTTTTTAATTTTATCGTTTTATACCACGCAATTTTATACGTGTAAGCACCTGCTTTGTATTCAACGTGAAGTCACCGTTCATCATCCAGCCATAATAACCCGGATCACGGTCCAACACGGCATCAACAGGCATGCCTTTGTATTTTCCGAAGTTAAAGACCTCGCGACCGGTTTCGTCATATACTATGCGACCCGCGAAATCGACATTGTTTGTAAATGATGATTCCTTGGAAAGAGCATCCATATCGTTTTCCATGTCGGCATAGTGGTCGAGCTGAGCCTTCAACACCTCGTATGTAGCACGAGTGTCGGCAAGCGCGCTATGCGCATCTTCCAGATTCTTGCCACAATAGAACTTGTATGCGGCTGTCAGAGTTCTTGGCTCACGCTTATGATAAAGCACCTGAACATCTATTGCCGAAAGACGCGAGAGGTCTATATCGACCTGAGCACGCAAGAATTCCTCGGCAAGCAAAGGAAGGTCGAAACGGTTGGAGTTGAAACCGGCAACGTCACACCCTGCGAATTCGTTTGCTATCTCCTTTGCAACATCCTTGAACAATGGGCAATCCTTCACGTCTTCGTCATATATGCCATGCACGGCAGACGCGACTTCAGGGATATGCATACCAGGATTAATGCGCTTTGTATATTCGATTTCCCTTCCATCGGGGAATATCTTTATATAACAGATTTCAACAATCCTGTCCTTTGAGATGTCGGTACCCGTTGTCTCAAGGTCAAAAAAGATAATCGGTTTCTTAAGATTCAGTTCCATGATTATTCTGTAAGCATCATTGGCATCAACAACATCAACAACTCCTGCTTGTCAACCTGCTCAGCAGGAACAACAACACCTGCACGTGAAGGATCGGCAAGTTCAATTACCACATCCTGACCAGGAGTATTGTTGAGAATGTCGATAAGGAACGACGCGCGGAAACCGATGTTCATTGTTGCGCCCTCATAGCTGCATGCAATGCTCTCCTCTGCCGATGTAGAGAAGTCTGTATCCTGTGCCGAAATAACAACCTTGTTCTCTTCAAGATGCAACTTGATAAGACTTACCTGTGAAGAGAAGATTGCAACACGACGCAATGTACTGATAAGTGCAGCACGGTCAACAGTCAACTTATGTGGGTTATTCTGAGGGATAACAGAGTTATAGTTAGGATAACGGCCATCGAAAAGACGTGATACGAGTTTGTAGTCGCCCATATCGAATATTGCAAAACGGCCATCAAATTCAATGGCAACATCTTCCTGCTCTTCTTTACCAAGCAAGTTCTTAAGCAATGTAGCCGGTTTCTTTGGAAGGATGAATGCAGATTTCTCGGCACCTGTTACAGAATAGTCACGACAACGAACAAGCTTGTGACCGTCAGATGCAACAAGTGTGATGCTCTCAGGTGTGAAGTCGAAATATACACCACACATAACAGGACGAACCTCGTCGTCGGCTGTAGCGAAGAGAGAACATGAGATACCGCTTGAAAGAACCTTTGTAGGAACAGAAATTGCAACTGCGCCCTCACCAAGAACTGCAGCACCGGGATATTCGTCAGAGTTCTGACCAACAAGGCTGTACTTACCGTTCTGGTAATAGATTGTTGTTTCAAGAGTATCTTTCTTAACCTCGAAGCGGATTGGCTGCTCCGAAATCTCCTTCAATGAATCGATAAGGATTTTTGAAGAGATTGCAAAACTGAAATTCTCAGAGCAATCAACAACCTCGATAGAGGTGTTCAGAGTGTTGTCAGGGTCAGAAGCTGTAAGAGTCAACTTATTGCCCTCGAGTTCAAAAAGAATGCAATCCAATACAGGAATTGTATTCTTGGAATTGATTACACGGCTGATAGTCTGCAAACGAGACGACAGCAAGGAACTTGATACTGTAAAGTTCATAATATTTTGATTTAATTGATTAATTTTAAAATCCAAAAGTCTCACGCGCATATGCGCGTAATAGTTACAAAGATAAAACTAAATAGATAAAAGCGTATAAAAAACAATAGAAAAAATTGCTTTTCGAGAAGAATTGAACTATTTTCGCCCAGAATTTGAAATTTATTATGGAAATTACAGGAAAAATCATCGCAGTACTACCCGAAAGAGGTGGCACATCAAAGACAGGCAACGAGTGGAAAATGCAGGAGTATGTTCTTGAAACTCAGGAGCAATACCCAAGAAAAATGTGTTTCAACGTATTCGGTGCAGACAAAATAGCACAGTTCAATATTCAGGCCGGAGAGGTAATGACAGTGTCATTCGATATCAATGCACGTGAATATAACGGCCGTTGGTATAACGACATTCGCGCATGGAGAGTTGAAAGAGGCGCAGCGCCCGAAGCAACAGACATGCCGGTTATCGATGCTCCAAAGATTGAAGTCCCCGACTTCAGCAAAGCCGAGAACGACCCGGACGAATTGCCGTTCTAAAAAACAAATAAAAAAGACAAATCCCCAAAGCCTAAACTTTGGGGATTTGTCTTTTTTATTTACTCGCCATATAATTATCACGAGTTCATACTCATCAGGAACTCGTCATTATCTTTTGTTCTTTCGAGTCTGTCCTTCACGAATTCCATAGCCTCCAAAGGTGTCATGTCGGCAAGATACTTGCGAAGTATCCACATACGGTCAAGTGTCTGACGGTCAAGCAACAAGTCGTCGCGACGTGTTGACGAAGCAATGATATTGACCGCAGGGAAAATACGTTTGTTTGCAAGTGAACGGTCGAGCTGCAACTCCATGTTACCTGTTCCCTTGAACTCCTCAAAAATAACTTCGTCCATCTTTGAACCTGTATCAATGAGGGCTGTTGCGATAATTGTCAAAGAACCGCCATTCTCGATATTACGTGCCGCACCGAAGAAGCGTTTGGGCTTATGCAATGCATTGGCATCGACACCACCCGAAAGCACCTTACCCGAAGCCGGCGAAACGGTGTTATAAGCTCGCGCAAGGCGTGTTATAGAGTCAAGGAAAATCACCACATCGTGACCGCTCTCAACCATTCGTTTCGCACGCTCAAGAACTATTCCTGCAATTTTCACATGACGTTCTGCGGGCTCGTCAAATGTCGAAGCAATGACCTCGGCATTTACCGAACGTGCCATATCTGTTACCTCCTCGGGACGCTCGTCAATGAGCAACATAATCATATATGCTTCGGGGTGGTTGGCAGCAATGGCATTGGCTATGTCCTTAAGCAACATTGTCTTACCAGTCTTTGGCTGTGCCACGATAAGTCCACGCTGTCCTTTACCGATAGGAGAGAACATATCGACAACACGCGCCGACAGATTGTCGTAGCTGCCACTGCACAAAGTAAATTTCTCCTCTGGGAAGAGCGGTGTAAGGTTGTCAAAAGAGACACGGTCACGGACAAGTTCGGGCGATACACCGTTTATACGATTTACCTTTACTAGCGGGAAGTATTTCTCGCCTGCCGATGCCGGACGTATTATACCTTCAACAACATCACCTGTCTTAAGGCCATACAGTTTTATCTGTGACTGTGACACATACACGTCATCGGGTGATGCAAGATAGTTGTAGTCTGATGAACGCAAAAAACCATAGTTGTCGGGCATTATCTCCAAGACACCTTCTACACGAAGCACATCGGCAAAGTCATATTGCTTGACAGGCTCTTCCTGCTGCTGTTCGTTACGTTTCTCCTGATGACGATGATGGTTCTTGTCGTTCTTCTTATGCTCCTTACCGTTTTTCTCGAACTTATCGACAAGTTCTGCAGGAAGTTCCTTTGTATCGCTCGGCAACTCTTCTATGGGAATAAAGGTTTCTCCTTCAGCTGCAACCTCCTGCAATTTTGGTTCATCTTTTGACTCTACAGGTTTCTGTTCTGCGGGAGCTTCTGCTTTTGCCTTTGGCTTACGGCCACGTTTTTTAGGTGCCGGAGCCTCCTCTTTCTTTTCCTCGGCAACAACCGCTACAGGCTCTGCAACAGGCGCAACAACAGGTTCCTCTACGGCAGCAACGGGTGCTGCAGCAGACGCTTCGCTCTTAGGCTTGCGTACGCGTTTCTTGGGCTTTGCCGAAGCCTCAGCTTTCTTCTCAGCAGGCTGAGCCGGTGTTGCAACAACTGCAGACACCTCTTTTTCCTGCGGCATTGCCTCTACAAGCTCTACTGCCACTTTCTTAGGCTCGTTCTTATCCAATTTCACCGCCTTATCTCCAGTAGCTGTATATACCTTGCTTGGAGCATCGGAGTGAATTCGGTTTCTACGATGTTCACGACGATTCATACGATTTTCTTCCTTCACAACCGCCGGAGCACCCGACTTGCTGTTCTGCATGGCCTGTCCATCAAGAATACGATAGATAAGCGAGTCTCTGTCGAGGGATTTGATACCCTTAATACCTAACTCTTGAGCAATAGATTGCAGATCGGCAATCTCCTTGCTTCTCAATTGTTCTATATGATACATAAACGAATGATACTTTATATCTCAAAAGAGAAATAAGTTCACAAAATAGATTCAAAAAAATGATTAAGATTTTCTTTGTAGAAATTGGCTCGGGACACCCCTTGCCTGTATCAATTATAACGCAAATATAGCTGTTTTGTTTCAAAAGTGATATAATTCCGATAAAAAAATTACGGAAAACATTTATTTCACCCTATTATAAGGGGTATTTTACATTATTCAGGAATCTGTTCAAGTATATCTGCCGGTATTCCGCCACAACGCTCATAACAGCACACCTCACCCTCTTCGCTATCGGCTTCCAGGACCATGAAGTTCTCAAGCAACTCTACAACAATGTACTTGTTGTTCCATTCGCCATTGCCATAGTCATATACTCCTGACAATATGCTTCCTTTCTTCCTGTCTGTTTCAATAGAATATTTTCCTGTAATGAAACGTGGATACATGCTGTTCATATTCTCGTACATCTCGAACTTCTTGTCCTTACGTATATACCTGATATAACAGTATGTATCTTCGGGCAACTCCATTCCATTGAATTTTGTCAACATCCAATAACCAGAGATATTGTTGGGAGTAACCTCCAATGTATCGGTAGAATAGCCCTCGCCATTGTCGGAACAGGCACCAAAACATATCACTACAGTAAGTATTGCAATCGTTTTCAAAAAGGTTTTCATATAATCACTCTTTACTATTTTCAATTTTTATTTCTATTGTACGGTCAGAGATTCCTCCTGCGACTCCCTCAACCAACACACTGCATTTACCATTACCACCATTCGGTAATTTGTCACCATTTATGGTTATTACAATATCCGCTTCCTCGCCCGGTGCAATTTCTGCAGGCTCGGTAGCAAATTCCACATAAGCCGGCAAGAGCCTTGAATAAAGGCACAAAGGCGATGTACCTACATTGGCGCATGGGATACGCATCTGTGGCGAAGTTCCCGGCTTTACAGGCTCAAAAACGACACTCTTGCGTTTCAAGCGCAAGTTGCCCATTGACATGGGCAAGTGGCTCCATTCATTCTTGTCAACCACATTGCCAAGCAGGGTAAGCTTTGCAACAGGCAATTCACACGACAAGGTATATATAAATATATTCTTATCAACAGTTCCGGAACGTCCTTTAGGATTGAATGTTACAAGCAACTCACCCTCTTCGCCCGGTTCATACTCATATTTTTCGCAATAAGAGTATAGACAACCACAATTTACACTTACCTCTTTTACTACCACTTTCTCTCTTGCAGTGTTTCTGAACGGAAAAGAGAATGTACGGGCGGTATCGCTCTCATACACAGTACCAAAGTCTATTACTTTTTTACTGAATGCAAGAATAGATTCCCCATTATCATGAACTTTCATGTTTCTTATTGAATCTATTGCCTCGCGCGACAGGCGTTTTACCTGAGCCGACGACGATATAGGGAACAACAAGAACAGAACGGTTATTAGTGCAAATGCTCTTTTCATCACAATTTTTACATCCAACCATTATCGTTGGCATTCTTACGGACTGTCACACTTACGGTATGTTCATCACCGCCAACTGTTATAGTCAACATTGTAAAGCCTTCGGTAACACCTGTAACAGTCAACTGTGTTCCATTAACAACTGCTGTTGCAACAGTCGTATTGTCTATGACACCTGTATAATCCAATGTCTCGCCGTTTACAAAGAAACGTGACAGTTCGATTGTCGTTTTTTCTCCAAGCGCGACATATACGTTCGGCAGTTTCATGTCACGTCCTGCACCTTCAATAGCATTAAGCAACTTTCCAGCATTGACAAGTTTACCCATTTTCCCTTTATATTTTGACAAAGGAGTCTTTGTCGCAAAAGATCCAGGAGATGAATGATGATAATATGTAAATTTTTCACCGACAAAATACTTTTCAATATCCGTTGAAGTTTCATTTAACAAAGCAATAAATTCATCGGCTGTAAAATGACGGCGTTTCTGTGCTGCATACGACAATCCCAAAGCCACGACACCCGAAACGTGCGGACATGACATTGATGTTCCTTCGTAATAGCCATAACAAGCTTTACCTTCCAATGTCATGGTCGAATAAATCATACTTCCGTTCTCATAGTCGCTACCACGCTTACCGTAATAATCTCCGTCACCACCAGGAGCCGTAAAATCGACCTCTACGCCATAATTGGAATATGAAGCCGGAGTAAAGTCGGGAGCGACAGCACTTACCGAAAGACACTTGTCATACGCACCCGGGAAAGCCGACATACCAGCCGACTCGTTACCTGAAGCAAATATCACGATACCGCCATCAATAACGCCATTTGGAGAACCTGCGTTCTTGATGAAGTAATCGATTGCCTCTTTCTCAAGCGGATATAATTTCTCCCACTCTTTTTCTGTTCTTGGGCCCGGAGTATAACCTTGAACAGCATTGGCATAAGCAGAATTATATCCCCAACTGCACTGCATGATAACCGCACCGTTGTCAGCCGCATACTTGAAAGCTTTGGCCTCCAACGCCACTGTTGAAGCATGGCTGTCGTCAAATATCTGAAGTGGCATAATCTTCACGCCATTAGGAGCCTTGGTGGAATCTCCGTAAGCATTACCGCCGGCAATACCGCACACACCTATGCCGTTGTTGTTTACAGCAGCAATGGTTCCGGCAACGTGAGTTCCGTGACCAGTGTCATTTGAGCCTGTAGCCGAGATATACCCTCTGTCTGTTGCAAAATTATAGCCATGACGGTCGCCATTGAAGCCATTGCCATCCTTATCCTCGTATGAACCATAGACTTTTTCGTCTTCGTTGACCCAGATATTCGCCCTCAAGTCAGGGTGGTCGATAAGGACTCCCTCGTCCATTACACCTACAATGATAGAAGAATCGCCTGTACACAAATCCCAAGCCTCTCTACAATTTACATCACAGCCGGCAATAGTCTTTGCCCAGTCCTGTTCAAAGTCATAATTGCCTTTATTGATATACCCCCACTGCAATTTCAAATCAGGATCATCAAAACCAACAGAATCTGTTTCTTGAGCAGCAGACTCTTCGGCACTCTTGACAAAGACTGGACTACCACTATTCATGCGGTATATCTGTCTGTTGCATTGTGTTTTTGACACCTCGCCAAGTTTGGAAAGACGGCTATAGGCTTCGGACATATCAATATCCTTGTCAAAGCAAACCTTATACCACAAATGAAGACCTGCCTCACGAGTACGCTCCTCGGAACGTGGGTCAACAGGGAATACGCGTTCAAGACGATACGCACCCAAGATACTCAGAACCTCGTCTGTTGAAGGGATTCCCGAGCGTGTTGCCACACCTCCGGCTCTTGTCGCAAAATGAGAGTCAAGAATATCCTCCATTTCGGGAACGAACTTAACAAGCAACTCGCCCTCAACAGCACCGGCTGTCATGGTATCAATATCATCTTTTATGGTATAACCATTGTCAAGACCGGTATCGCTACAAGACACCGCCACAACAAAGAACAGTATGTATATAAATATCTTTTTCATATCAGTCATTGGTTTCCTCCTCTTTTAACTCATATTTCTCTCTCATACCAGGGAATACATCATAGTAATAGTCAAATGTAGGAGGTACATTGTCAAATCCAACATTTTCACCTAATGAATTTATACCCTTTTCAGATTGGTTGAATATCAGAATCTCCGGAATCCACTCAAGCAGGTGAGGATGGAAAAGCAACCAATCGGGCAACTTGCCTGTAAAGAAGTTCAAATTCAATCTCAAATTTGTACAGTTTGGAAGGATTCTTGGTATTTTATTATCGGCAAGATATTTAAATTTTGTGGTATCAATATCATCGTAGGTGTATTCGCGTACGCTATCTTCGCCAACCACGAAATCAGGAATTGAGCCTTCCATATAACAGTTTGACAAAGCCAATTCCTCAAGATTTTCCCACAACAATAATCGACGAAGTGAATTTTCCTTTTCGGTATCGGTATTGAAATAAAGACCAATACCATCACTATAGCTCGCGTTATCCTTCTTACGCAAATCATTTATAGTCCAACGGCGACTACCTACCAGACTCAATGATTTCAAATTACGGAAATTATCAGGAGTCAGAATTTCCGGTATATCGCTAAAGTTGTTTGCACTCAAGTCCAGAGATACAAGGCTGTCGAGTTCTACAAACTCATCTGGCAAAGAAACCAAACCATACGAGAACAGTGTGAGGTGTCTCAAATATCGCAAACTACATATCTCAGGTCCTAAATCAATGTTCAACAACATTGTATTTATATTGCTTGAAATTGATAAAGACTCAAGATACTTAAGGTGCTTGATTTCTGCAGGAATACTCTCTTTAGTATCAATATATGCGTAAGCAACTGAACGGACACGACCTATGGCTTCTTTGCAAGGCAATGTGCTATCTGTCGGCTCCCACAATTTTACACCCGGCCAATACTGCATCTTCTCACTTGTATCCCAAGCACCACTCCAGCAGTTCAGACGTTCATTGATAACAACCAGTGCTATTGAATCTCCACTTGCATTATCCTCTATTTTTACCGAAGGTTTTTGCTTTATAGAGATAACGGCAGGCTTCTCCAATATATCCAAAGTATCTGCCGGCACAAGTTTGATTTCGGCCTTACGCTCAACAGTGTCGGTATTCATTCGCCAGTCAAAACGCAACTTGATGCTACGAGGACGCGCTGTCTCGCCATTCTCGACAGAATCGACCTTACAACTCAACCATTCCTGTGTTTCATTTGCAACAACTTCTCCTTCGTTATCGAGAAAATCAAACTTAATTTTGAATTTGATGTTCGATGTAACCTCCGTCTCAAAAAATCTGTCGTCCTTTTTGGCCGAAGACTCAATTGTCACGACAGTATCTTTTGGAACAATGATTTTATCAAAACCATACTGTTTGACAGCTACACTCTTCTCGGCAGACACGCTTGGTCTAAAACGGATTTGAGCATTACGTTCCTCGTTGATAAGAGAAGAATCGACATATATTTCACAGGCCATCTTTCCGACACCGTTAGCCGGAGAGATGGTTATCCAGGGAACATTTGTCGTAGCCACCCAACTTTCGTTAGTTTCCACAAAGACAATCTCCTTGCCACCGGTTGCTGTAACTTCAAGCCCCTTGGTTTCGTAAACACCCAAAGAGAAACCATTTGCAGTATACCCGTCATTGTCTGTGCAAGCAACAGCCATAACAGCTACCACAATCGATAATGTAATTTTTATTATATATTTCATAATCATCCTGTTTGAAGTTATTTTTCAAGATAAATTGCATCACAGCCACGAATGTCCTGTGTCACATCGTAAACCAGCATATAATAACCGAGACGAATATAATCGCAGACCGCAGAGAGGTCTATCGATATATTTGGGTTATCTGCAATCTCAAAATAGAATATATTGGGAGAGATTGTATCATCTATCTTACGCAAATCGTTTCCACCCACACAGAAGAAACTCAACGATGGACATGTATAAAGACCTGTCGGCCATTCTCTTAAGATGCGGTTACCATCCTTGTCGCGTTGATAACGCACAAAATAGCGCTGCAATCGTGTTATATCCAACGGCTTGACAGGGAATTCCGAGAAACAGTTGTAGCTTAGGTCAAGACCCGACAGATAAGGCAATGTAATAGCATAGAAATCGTCGGGCAATTTACTCAACAGATTATAGCTCAAATCGAGCGCTTCAAGCAAATAAGCATTCTCGCCTTTCAAAGAGCCTGCCGGTATCTTTTCCATACCGTTTCCGGCAAGAATAAGATAGGTCATCGGAGAACCTGTCTTGAACAATATACCGGGGAACTCTTTCAAGCGGTTGTTTGACAAGTTCACCTGAGAAGCGTTTATACCCTTGAAGTTATCTTCATTCTCAAAACCGGCAATCTTGTTATAAGAGAAATCGACCGATTGGAACGAATAAGCCGATTTGGCATTGAAGATATCGGGGAATACTGTCATATCGTTATGCGATGCCGAAAAACTCTCAAGCTGTGTGTATCCACAGAAGTATCCATCTTTGTCACCGGGAATACTCTTTATCTTGTTATAATCAAGATATACTTTTGCAAGATTTATGCTCTTGCCGAAAGGATACAATGTCTCTATCTGGTTGTTGGTACAGTCAATCATACCAAGTTTTTCCATTTTCTTCAGCTCATCGTGTTCAGGGAACTCCTTAAGATTATTGAATCCCATGTATATTACTTGAATCTTCTTACCGCTCTTACCGTTGATAAAGGTTATCCAATCCTTTTTGAGCTGTTCACCTGAAATACCTTTACAAGATGATACATTGAGCATCTGAAGTTCGGGCAGATTTGCAAGCATATCCATTGGCAAAGCAGTCAGTTTAGGACAGTTGAAAATCTCCACATCAAGAAGATTTCTCATATTTGTCCATGTCAAAGTATCCTTGCTGAATGCAGAGTTCTCTTTGATATCGACGAAGAAACTATCAGTGGTTATCGGGCAATTGGCTATAAAGAATTGCTCAAGCTTGGTACAACGCATAATAGCTTTTGACACGCCTCTGATACCATTTGTCATATCTCCGAAGTGAATACCTTTCAGCTCGACACCCTTCTTCAATGGTTTTTGGGTTTTGTCAACCTCTATAGTGTTCTGCCACATTGTAGAGAATCCAAGACGAAAATCCTTGTCCAGCACCTTTTCGGCATAATCCATACGAACAGCCTTTTTGTCGGCAGCAGACATATCAGGAGTTATTCGACCAAAGAGGTGGCCACCAAGAAGGTCGGAGTGACTTCCAAGATACAATATGGCAAGGTCGGTCAATTGACCGATAGCATCAGGAACGAATCCCTTTGGACCAAAGCCTTCGAGAGAAATCGACTCGACGCGTCCTTCAGAGTTCAAGCTTACACCCGGCTGATCTCCCCACATATCGATATCCTTGTTAAAATTCCAGTTTGCACCTTGTGCTTCAACATCACCTGCATAACTCCACTCTTCGCCACCAAGAGCTTCCCAAATCTCCTTAAGAGCGATATAATCCTTTATATACTCTGCTGTTTCGCTGAGGTTTACAGGAACTTCAACATCTTCATTCAGTTCATTGTCCTTGATTTCGAATGTCCTTGTCGTAGTGTTGTATTCTGTAGCAAGGTATGACTTACCGTTCTTATCGGAATATGTAACACAATTCTTCACACGGTACGTACCGGATTTGAGCCATATTACAGTATCGCATAAAGCATAGGATGTTTCAGGGTTTTCGCCAGGGGTTCCCTTGTCGGCAAAGTCCTCGACATAATTCACAGCAACCTTCTTTATTGTTGTCGTCTCCTTTGTGAAAGTATTCTGTATAGTTATGTCAACAGTCCTGATTTTATTGAAAGGATAATCCTCTCCTTCCTTTGCTGCACGTGTGGGCAAACCATCCTTAACAAGTTTGAACGAAACAAGTCCGCGTTCAACAGCATCGACATAGACATCCTGCACCTGCAAACCACCTCCAACAACTTCTATGGTACAATCCGACACATCTCTTGAGAAGAGTTCCTTATCAAACCTGTCATACAATGTATAGCCGACAAAAGAATATTTTCCAGCCAACAGATGCAACTTTTCGCTTCTCAAGCCATACTCGGCATTCTCTGAATTATAGGAATTCAACACCATTGTCTGAACAATAGTATTTCCTTCATATTTCAACAGCACCTTTATCTTACAAGCATCAGCAAGATACTCCAATTTATCGACAGCACGTGTTGCAACAGCATTTTGCTGTTTATCAGTGCTGTTCTTGTATAACTTGAACTGTACAAAGCCATACTCTCCGCCGACAAATTCATCTTTGTCGGAACAACTTACCAACCCCATTGTCAAGGTGATAAGCATAGTAAACAGATATATGTATTTCTTATTCATAATCGATTATTCTTGTACCCTCAAAACAAGAGCCTTAATATTTACATTTTCCTTAGTGAAAAGGCGTAGAATTACATCCTTTTTGTATTTACTGTTCCACGTATCAGGTACGGTTATGCTTATGATGAGATATCCGTCCGCATCCTCTTCAACTATGAAGTCAAATACCGCAGACTCATCTATTTCAGTTTTGGCAATGTCGAGCACTTGATAATAATCCATAGACCACTCATCGGCTGTAAGCTTGGTATTTATCTTGTATTTCTTTCCAAGTTCTACATTACATGTCATTATGTCCGAAGTAGCATACTCACTATTCAAGAATTCAAAATACTCATCTTCTGTATTGCATAATATTTCAACATCTTCACCATTTTCAACCAAGTAAACATTGAAACCGGCATCCTTTTGAGTTACTTGAGCCAACACATACGATTCGTATTTGTCAACAAAGACAGAAGTGCTGTCATTGTCGTCCAACGACTCGATAAAAGTATAATAAGCGGCATCAGGCACTGCAAAAAGATATCCCGAACGCGATGAAACCTCAAGTTCATCAACCGTTACAAATACCGACTTCGGGTCATTTGCATCAACTCTCGTTGCGTTTATCCATGCATCATCTTCATCAAGGAACGACAAAAGGCTATCGTTGTCTTCAGCACATACAAGACGATAAGAGTAATCACGACACATAATAGTCATGTTCAAACCGTCCTCTATGACAGGATTGTCAGTTGCATCACTCAAAGACGACTCGTTCTTCTTGAACTTTTTTCCATCAAGGGAAACAATCCAAGCCCAAGGGTCATCACCACCGATCTTAACCGTTTCAGGATTCATTCCGTCATACTTGACAGCTATTTGCCTTTCTATAGTTTTAGAGTTGTTTCCTACAACAAGAACACCCTTCTGTTCCATAGGAACCGAATCTTCGATAACATTCAAACGATAGCCTTCACTCTCATATACAGGTTCCATAAGCCAGGCCGGATAGTCAAGGATACCACATTCGTAATTTGCGTCAAAACGCACCCACGCTGTTGCATTTTCGTCGATACGGAGTTCGTTCACTACGGCATTCTCCGCATCTTTCATGACAAGTTCAGTCGACTTTGCCTGACGTGTTATAGTTGCAACAGGCTGTTCGTTTCCATTGGCCGCAAGTGTGATTTTTGCAGTAGCATCCGAAAAGCCACGAGCTTCATTGCTGACCTTGACATACACTTTGGAAACAGTCTCATCACATTGGATATCGTAATAAAACTCACCTCCAGCCGTTGTCGAGAATGTCACCCACAACCTGTCACTTGATACAGTACATCTTCCTGAAGCAGAAAGAGTGAAATATCCAGTTACTGTTTCCTGATTTTCAAGGAGTGAAAGATCAAGATCCTTGATTTCAGAAAAGACAAACTCGCCTTTCACACCTCCCTTGTCGGTATCGTCACAAGAGACAAAACCGGCACAGGCCAGGATTGCAAAAACGCATATAAAAAGTTTATTCATTTTTTTCATGATCAATACCCCTCTCGTTTAAGTTTTTTAGCCTCATCTTCACTTATCCACTCAACCGCATTCACAAAAGTTCCGACAGTGTTTTCCAATTCGGACATACCCGGTACATAAAGTGTCATGTACTGGAAGATGAATTTCTCACAAGCACTATAATAAGATGTGTATGCCGTTGGCTGATACATATGTATATATCCGTCACCATATTTGGTACCGAAAGCATCAGCTGTTGGTGCAAAACGCTGGTCGTCCATTCTTATCAACGGATTATACACATCGCCGTCCTCGAATTTTATTTTTGCATCATAACCCTTGAAGAAATAATCCTTTATAATGATTGTATTCTCTTCATCAGGACAAAGTTCGGAACGTGTAAGTATCTTATCTACCTGCATATAATTCATTATAAATGTAGAACTTACGACACAAGGCCCAACAAAAGCATTTATATCGAGCTTGCATGCTTTTTTCACAAGGACATTGGCTTTTGTACCATACAAATCCCATTGAGCCTCTTCGGGAACAATAAGTTTAAGTTCAAAACCTAAAGAGTCAGAAACCTCAAGATTTTTATGATAACCTTTTACACGCACATTGGCTCTCAATTCACCGGCTTTGATTGTAACAGTATTCGATTCTATTGAATAGTGCTTGCCTTCGACGGCATTACTTCCGGCATCTACAACCTCTACCGCTATGTTACGGTCATAATCACAGGCACGGGTAGCAACTACCGGCACATCGAAATATGTATCGTTATCAACAACAGCCATTTCATATAATGTATCCGAGAACATAATAAAGTTCGGGCCACTATATGTCGTATATTCCGGTTTACAACCTGTAAACCAAAAAACTACAGCAACAAATGCAACAATAATTGTCAATATATTCTTTTTCATATGCAATCCTTATTATTTGTTACTCTTATTAGGTTTGATATTCGCTCCGGGAGATTCCAATTCGTGCTGAGGGATAGGCCATACAAACAACGGATCCTCAGCAGCAACCTTCAATGAGCTACCATTGCTCAAAGACTGATCCTGTGGTTTACGTTCAAAGCCCTTACCCCAACGTTTCAGGTCCTGCAAACGGAAACCCTCCATATAAAGTTCCTTGACACGTTCCTCCTCTATTATCTCCATTGCATTGTCGGCATTTATGGCAACAGAATTGCCCGATGTGTAACGAGCCGCGCGCAATGTAGAGAGGTCACGTCCCGCCTTGCTGTAATCGGGTGTTTCCTGATTACAATAAGCCTCGGCTCTGATAAGATACTGCTCCGACAAACGGAAAACTTTTGGCATAGAAGTCTGCAATAGATTAGCTTCGGCATAAAGATCCTGGTTACCCCAATACTTATACACCAAAGGCCAAGTCAAGCCATGACTATAACCCGTTGTAGCCGTTCTAAAGAAAGCGTTATAACGGCCATCTGTCGCACCATAGAGGTCAAGCACCCACTGCGCCGGCACATAGTCCGGTTTATACGAAGAGTAATCGTAATTGAAGAATATGCTTCCAAGAGCACCGCCATGATCCGAAGCAGTAAATCCTACCATCCAGATAACCTCGGTAGAAAGGTCGTTCTGCCACATAAGGTCGTAAAGAGTTACACCTGCAGAATACTCGGTATTCACACTTGACAAAGCGTACATGTCGCTGTCGATAATCTTTGACGAATACTTGATTGCATCCTCATAATTACGCATATACAACGCTACACGTGAGCGCAATGCATAAACGGTATATTCATTAAAGAATGTAGAATAGTTATAAAGATAACCGTCATAAGCAGGGTCATAATCTTCGTCAAGGGCAAGATATTCGGCAGCCTTGTCAAGGTCGCTGAGCACCTGCTGATATGACGCATACAGAGTAGAACGCTCTATTGGCTGTTCCTTGTAATATGATGTTCTCACAACAACACCGTCTTTGTTCTTGGCATCATCGTCACTCTTGTAATCCTCGCAGAAGAGTTTTATCAACTCGCTATATGCAAGAGCGCGTGCAAAATATGCCTCGCCACAAAGAGTTTCAAGTTCATCGACATCGTCATCATCAACAAGTGTCGGCATCAGATTTGCCGCATTGTCAAGCAAGAAGTTACAGCGTCCTATAACAGAATACAACGAACCGTAAACAGCCTCTATCTGTCCGTTTGTCGCAAGGATATTCCAACGCCATATATCACCGAGGTTATTGGAGTAACCGTTCACGGCATAGGCCAAGTCACATTGTATATCGGGCATCAGTGTAAGATAACCGCTATACAGGGAACTGCTAAGGAAAGACGAATAGATACCTATCACAGCCTGGTTGGCCTCATCAACGGTTGTTATAGCCTTACCTTCAGGAACAGCATTCTCGGGATATTTGTCAAGACATGATGTAGTACACAGCAGTACAGTCATCATTAATATATATATAATACTTCTTTTCATATCTCTACGCATTTTAGAAGGTTATATCGACACCGCATGAGAACTGACGCGACATTGGATATTGCGCCTGATATATATTGCTTGTCGATTCCGGGTCAAGACCGGAGAACTTGGTCCATGTAAACAGGTTCTGCGCCTGCAGATATATTCTCGCACGGCTTATGCAACGGCTCTTCTTGAGCAGCTGTGCAGGGAAATCATAACTCAACATGACATTCTTGAGTCGCATGAATGATGCATCTTCAAGGAAACGGGAGTCCATTTGTGGAGTTACGCCATATCTTGGGATATCAGCGATATCGCCGGGCTCTTTCCAGCGGTCGTAAAGCAGACGCTTCGACTGGTTGTATGCAGAATAGAGTCCGTTGCTCTCCTCGAAGAAACGGTCATTGTTGAACATCCAACGGTTTGCCACCCAACTGAAATTTGCTGTAAGCGAAACACCTTTGTATGCAAGCGATGTTCCGAAACCACCCTGCCAAGGAGCATTGAAATTCTTGCCTACATAAACTTTGTCCTCTTCGCGGAACTCGTTTGTAACATTTCCGTTCTTGTCAAGCCAGAGTGCATCACCATTTGCGGGGTTCACACCTGCATATCGGTTGATATAGAATTCGCCTACAGCATGTCCGACTCTGAGTTTTGTCGATGTACCCGACATCTCATATTCGTCCAAGCCATTGTAGAGTTCTGTAATCTCATTATAGTTATAGCTTGCATTTGTGTTGATATTCCAAGAGAAATCATTAATTCGAATAACGTCAAATGAGAGAGATATTTCGGCACCGGTATTTATCATGGCACCGACATTGTCCCAGCGTGTTCCGAATCCGTTATTTACGTAAGACTGAGGAACAAGCATAAGCATGTTGGTTGTCTTCTTATGATAAAGCTCAACATCGGCATTGATTCTATTGAAGAAACCGAAGTGCAATGCGATGTTTGATGTCCAAAGCTGCTCCCAACTCAACTTCTCGTTACCCTGAGAAGCCGGAGCTATACCGGCATTACCCATATAGTTGGCACCGCTTCCAACAAGAGCCAAATGGTCGTAATCAGGAATTGAAGAGTTACCCGATGTACCTGTACTCAATGCTATCTGTGCATTGTTTATCCATTTTGCATGCTGCATGAATCTCTCCTTACGCATGTTCCACATGAAGCCAAGCGACCAGAATGTAGCCCAACGTCCATCTTTACCGAAACGTGAAGAGGCGTCGGAACGCAAAGAGAAGTCGGCATAATAACGTTCGTTATAGTTGTATTCACCGCGAGCAAAGAAAGAGAGGAATGCATGGCTTGACGATGAATTCGCCCAAGAAGTTGCTCTTGTACCAGATGACAACAATGTGAATGAATCGTTGTTCTGACCTGTAGTCACAACCTGGAATCCTTCGGTACGGTAATCGACGCCCTCTTGACCGAGCATGACATTGAACTGATGCCAACGGTTGATGTCGAACTTATAATTGATTGTATTTGTTATTGTCAGGTTGATTGTAGTATATGAGCTACGTCCCGCAGCACCCACACCGTTATTACCTATAAAACTTGGGTAAGACTTCATATCGGCTGTCGATTGCGTATAATCAATACCGAACTGTGTGCGGAGTGTGAGGTTTCTTACAGGAGTTGCCTCGGCATACAATACACTTAAAGCCTTGTATTTTTTGTTCAAAAGAGGATTGTTTTCCATCCACACGAGAGGGTTGTAGGTTGTTCCGGTCCAGCTGCCGTCCTCGGTCTGTGCCAACGAACCGTCCTCCTTGTATGGATTCCAATAAGGCAACATGAAACGGCAAGCCGAAATAGGAGTATATAGCGCATATTCACCATCGTCCGCCTGCTGCACCTCCTCGTATGTAAGCATTGTATTTGTGCCCAATTTCAGCCAACGCGCAACACGCACATCGGTATTGGCACGCATGTTGTATCGGCGGAATGTACTACCCTGTGCAATACCTTGCTGGTCATAGAAACCTGCCGAAACAAAATAATTGAGTTTGTCGGTAGCGTGACTTACAGAAAGGTCATAACTATGTAATCTCGCTCTGTCATTGAATACTACATCAAGCCAGTTTATATCGGTTTGGCTAAGCAATTCATAATCCTGACCATAATCAATTCCTATTTCTTTTTCAAACTTGATACGCTCTGCAGTATTCATCAAATTCCAATTGCCATGAGCAAGATCCGAGAAACCCTGTTGAGTACGGAAAGTAACATCGACCTTTTCGGTAGATGTTCCGCGCTTGGTTGTTATCACCACCACACCATTAGCCGCACGTGCTCCGTAAATAGATGTTGATGAAGCATCTTTGAGAACGTTGATTGATTCTATATCATTAGGACTGATAGTATTGAAATCGGCACTCGTGATGGGCACACCGTCAAGAATAAACAACGGAGATGTACCTGAATTGATAGAGTTTGTACCACGTATCTGGAATGTAGCAGCTTTGCTGGGCTCACCCGAATTTGAAATAACGGTCATACCGGGAGTCATACCCTGCAGAGCCTGGTCGAATCCTCCGGCCGGTATATTTTCCAATTTTTCGGCCTTTACTGTTGCAACAGAACCGGCAATTGTACCCTTCTTACGCACACCATATGCGACAACAACCACCTCTTCCATTGCCACCTGTTCTGGTGCCATGACAACATTCAGTTCCTTTGTTGAAGCATTGACAACATGTTCCTGTGTTTCATAGCCCACATAGGTAAACACCAATGTAGCTTCGCTTACACCATTCAATTTAATGTCGTAGTTTCCGTCAAAATCGGTAACCACGCCATTAGCTGTACCCTTTTGCATAATGGTAAGGCTTATCATTCCTTCCCCGTCCTCGGCAGAAGTAACCCGACCTTTCACCGAGAAAGTTTGGGCATAAGTAGCCTGAATTGCCATTAAGCAAAAAAAAGCAAACAGCAAGAATACTTTTTTCCTCATTTTTATTTTATAAAATTTTATTGCAACCGAATAATAGAAAGAGTTCAAACGCCATAATCCCATTGCTCGCATGCACGGTAACAAACCGTTTACAAAACTCCCAATCTATCCAATTTTGAAAATTCTTGCAAATATACGGTTAAATAAACTATTTTTGAAGTTTTTATACATTTTTTTGCATGAATAGCGTGTTATTTGTCATATTTAGATATCAAAAAGCTAAAAAAATGACAAATATTCAACAAGAAAACGGCATATGTGACATATGCCGTTAAATATCAACTCTATATCAATAAAGTTCCTTTAGTTTACTTTCGATATCCTTTATCGAATTTGTACGGAGAAGAATTGTTCCCCGGCCATTAATGAGCAATGCATGTGGCAGGGAAGTTATTCCGTATGCCGATGCCACCTCTGCACTACCGCCTTTAGGATTGCATAAATGAATGGCAGAACCGGGTATTGACGACACAAAATCAAGAGATTTTTCTACAGAGGAATCAAGAGATACTGTCACAAGACGACACCCCTTGTCTTCATATTTCGAACACTGTTCACATGCATCGGTTAAAAAATCACAAGCATTCTTGTCCCATGTACCCCAGAACAGTAAAACGGCATAATTGTTCGAATGCAGAATGTCGGAGAAGAGAACCTTACCGCCTTTGATATCATTCAGTTCAAAATCAATAAACTTTTTACCGACAGCCGTTTCCTGGGCAGCCTTGTCAGCCATTTCAATATATTGCTGTGCTACATCTTCTTCTCCCAAAACGGCATCAAGCTGTTTCTTCTTCAAATCATATATTTTGTCATGCATGCCTTCAGGAAGTTTCTCAAAAAGCGCCTGTAACATTTCCGATGTAGCAAAACCTACAGACTGCGTAAGAAGAAAATGGCCAAATGCGTTTTTATAGTCCTCCTTGAACTGATTCGCGACATATAAATCAAAGACCTTACCTGCAAGCGATGCCATCATCACAACACTATCGCGCAGCTCTTTGGTAGGTGCCAATGTTTCTATAATTCCCGGGGCACACATACCACGTAAAGCAATAATCCTCTCCTTCTCATTCAAGAAGTGATTCATTTTATCATTAAGGGCCGTTCCGCCGCGAGATGTCCTCTCTGCCATATCAAAAGCCACGACACCCGGCTCCACGACAAGATAGCCACCGTCAAGAACACGCGATGATGATACAAAGCAAACCTCCGCGTTTTCACATACCCCTTCAAACTCAAACTTTCCATTCTTAACCACAGCAGAATCAAAAGGCACCAGCATTTCATTAATGTCCGACACCATATAACGGGATATATACACTACAGTATTATCAGGTGCAGAACCATATACACCCTTTACGGTAAAGTTGTTTTTGTCGTCGCACGAAACAAAAAGAACACACAATGAAAAAATATACAGAAGTTTTCTCATTACAAAGTGTCGTTGATATCGTTTATATACTGCAGTATTTCGTCACGTCCGAGAGCCGTTTCCGAAGATGTGACAAACACGGGTGGCAACTCTTCCCAATCCTCAAGCAAGCGTTTTTTGTACGACGCGATATTTGAAGCCAAGACACTCTTTGTCAATTTGTCGGCTTTTGTAAATATAATGGAGAAAGGCACGCCGTTTTCTCCAAGCCACTGGAAGAATTCCAAATCAATTTTCTGCGGTTCATGACGGCTATCTATAAGAACAAACAACAATGTCATAGCCTCTCTATCAAGTATGTAGCTTGAGATAATACGCTCCAACTGTTCATTTTGTGTCTTACTTCTCTTAGAATATCCATAGCCCGGCAAATCGACAAGATACCACTCGTCGTTCACAACAAAATGGTTTATTAGCAAAGTCTTTCCCGGAGTTGCTGATGTCATAGCCAACTTACTACGACCGGTAAGCATATTTATAAGGCTCGACTTGCCCACATTCGAACGTCCGATGAACGCATATTCAGGCTTTCCGTCATTAGGACATTTTTTCACGTCTGTATTGCTTATTACAAAACGAGCTGTCTTTACCAAAGGCTTTTTCATATTGCAAGTATATTATTTAATTGCGAAGGTACTAAAAAACAGAATAATTCCAACAAAACAGGCTCTATACCTTCAAGAACACACCCTTACGATATAGAAAATACAACAAAAGCCAGCAGATAAGCACATAACAGCACCAGTAAAGCGAAGGATAGTACATGTCGGGGAAAAGGGATATCAAGCCAGCGAACAAGGTCTGCACCGGTTTATGAAAATCGAAGAACTGTTGCAACAGGTATATCGTTATGGAATTCATGCCAATAACACGGAAAAAGAACGACCAGCGTTTCAACCCCACGACATCAATCACAAGATAAAACAGAGCAAAGAGCAACAAAGACCAACCCGCCGCGAAAACTACAAAAGAGCTTGTCCATAAATTCTTGTTGATTGGGAAAGCCAAGCCCCACAGATAACCAAGAACAAGCAAAAGCAAAGAGGTCAACAGCATTATTCCAACCTTACTGTACTCTTTCACTCTTTTTTGACGCACAAAATCACCTGTAAATATACCGGCCATAGCCGTTACGACAGCAGGCAAGGTCGAAAGCAGGCCTTCGGGGTCATGCACTCCCAAATGCAAGACACCGGGCAGGTAGAGTCTGTCAACATATCCCACAATAGAGCCTTCCATAGAATAGACGGCAACTTCGGGCAATGCATCAGGAGCTTTTACAAGAGCAAGCAATGCCCAATAACCCAAAAGCACAACAACCGACACAACAACCGATACGCGTTTACCAGCCCAAAGATATATCAATGCCGCAATAGCCCAAGCAAGACCTATACGGCCAAGCACACTCGCATAACGCAAATTCTCAAAATCGAAATTCAGCAGACCATTATACAACACACCGAGAAAAACGAGCAGAACGGCTCTGCGCACAATTTTCAAGGAGATATTGAGCCTACTCTTTCCCAACGACAATTGCTTTGAGAGAGAAAAAGGCAAAGAGAGGCCGGCCAAGAACAGAAAGAGCGGAAATATCAAATCATAAAAAGCAAAACCATGCCACTCCTTATGCCCCATCTGCTCTGCAATAAAAGCCGAAACATTTTCAGGGAAAAACGAAGATACGGACAGAAGTAAAGCGCCACCGCCCATTATGAAAAACATATCGAATCCACGCAAGGCATCCAACGACAAAAGGCGTCTGTTTTTCTCCTTCATAAACCACTATATTATAAGGTCGTCAACCGACAGTTTTGGGACATAATGAATGCCATTTTCGCGATAATAGTTACAGCCGCCGTCTGCAGGCATATCGACAAGCTGGATATTTTCAATGCTCTTGCCTATCGGCAACACAACCAACGGTTCGTAAGGCAATGAGAGATTTTCTTTGATTTTATTCTTATCGAATGACATCAGACATATGCCGTTAAGCCCTATTTCCACAGCCTGCAACAACATACTCTGCACTGAGATTCCCAAGTCGATATAGGTGCTTACGTGAGGAGTTTCCACCGAACATACAACGATGAAAGCATTGGGCTCTGTGTCCGGCAATGGCAGTTGCATATCGCTCAACGCACTTCCCATCTTGATATGCGGCAACACCAGATGCGCCTTTTCATCGGTAACAAGACAAAAACGCAGTACCTGCCTGTTCCTTGCCGAAGCGACCTTGTTATTGACCGATACTATACGGCACAGTTGGTCTTTACGAACTTTGAATGACGAATCAAAGCCACGTGTGCTGCGGTTTTTCAACAAAAGAGCCGACAATGAGCCTTTAGAACTCTTTGCCGGATTCACCCCTGCTTTGGAACGGAACTGTTCCATTCTTTTTTCAAGATAATTGTCTGCCACTATTAAATATCCAATAATATGGTTTTTCCACTTGCCAGAGAGGTCGGAACATCTATTATGCGTTGGTTGCTACTGCCTCTGAAACGCAATTCGTCACTTTTCAACACCTCTACAAAACGTCCGTCAACAAGCACATCAATATGCTTAAGAAGCTCTTTTTGTTGGATATTTTTCAACAAGTCCTCAAAAAGATATCCTGTATAACACCAAATATTTTTATTACTACGTTCTTTGATAGCTTTTGCCAAGGCTGTAAAGCCTGCGGGCTGGAACATCGGATCGCCACCGGAAAAAGTAACATCGGCAAAAGGGTCGGCAAGTATCACTTCAAGAATCTCCTCCACATCGATATCGCGTCCGTTGGCTATGTCCCACGATTGTGGGTTATGACAGCCCGGACAACGGTTAGGACAACCGGCACAATAGACGGTTGTCCTAAAGCCCGGCCCATCGACCGTTGTATCTTCCACTATATCCAATATGGAAATAGTTGTCATCTTATTCATGTATTACTCGGTCGTTCAACTCAGACAATTTCGCTTTGTTCCAGCGGTCGGTTGTACCAACGAGATAACCTGTTATACGTTGCAACTTATCAAGATTCTTGCTGCCACATTTAGGGCACTCCTGAAGATCCTTTGTCGAGTTCTCGTGACCGCAATCAAGACAACGGTTGCGATTATGGTTTACAGAACCATAACCGATGTTGTACTGATCCATCATATCTACCACTCGCATGATAGCTTCGGGGTTATGTGTTGCATCACCATCAATTTCTACGTAGAAGATATGTCCACCACCTGTCAGAGCATGGTAAGGACCTTCAACTTCCGCCTTATGACGAGCGCTGCACTTGTAATATACAGGCACATGGTTACTGTTTGTATAATAGTCGCGGTCGGTAACACCAGGAATTACGCCATAGCGTTTGCGGTCGCCACGTGTAAAGCGTCCTGACAAACCTTCGGCTGGTGTAGCAAGGATACTATAGTTATGCTGATACTGCTCTGCAAAATCATTGGCACGGTCACGCATATATGTAATGATACGCAAGCCGAGTTCCTGAGCCTCCTTGCTTTCGCCATGATGTTTGCCTATAAGCGCAACAAGACACTCTGCAAGACCGATAAAGCCGATACCGAGTGTACCCTGGTTGATAACAGAAGCAATGGTATCGCCTGGTTTCAATTTATCGCAACCAAGCCAGAGCGCAGACATCAACAACGGGAACTGCTTTGCATAAGCAGTCTTCTGGAACTCCATACGCTCGTGCAACTGACGGGCTGTAATATCCAAAAGATTGTCGAGTTTTGCGAAGAACATTGAGATTCTCTGCTCACGATCTTCGACCTCCATACACTCTATTGCAAGACGCACAATGTTTATTGTAGAGAACGAAAGGTTACCACGACCTACAGAAGTCTTAAGACCATAGCGGTTCTCAAACACACGTGTACGGCAACCCATTGTAGCAACTTCGTGAATATAACGTTTTGGGTCTTCAGCTTTCCATTCTTCGTTCTGGTTGAATGTAGCATCAAGATTCAGGAAGTTAGGGAAGAAACGACGTGCGGTAACCTTACATGCAAGCTGATAGAGGTCGTAGTTACGGTCATCCGGCAAGTAGCTTACGCCACGTTTCTTTTTCCATATCTGTATAGGGAATATGGCTGTCTCGCCGTTACCAACACCACGATATGTACTGTTGAGCAACTCGCGAATGATACAACGGCCTTCGGCAGAAGTATCTGTACCATAGTTGATTGAGCTGAACACAACCTGATTACCGCCACGTGAGTGGATAGTATTCATATTGTGGATAAACGCCTCCATTGCCTGATGAACACGAACAACGGTCTTGTTCATGGCATGCTGCATTATGCGCTCGTCACCACTCAAGAAATCGAGCGGTCTTTCAATATAATCATCAATCTCCTTATTGTAGAGATGTGAATAGTTTGCACCGGTAAGGTTCTCTATGCTTTTTACCTCTTCGATAAAACTTGCACGCACATAAGGTGCAAGATAAAAATCAAAAGCAGGAATAGCCTGACCACCATGCATCTCGTTCTGCGCAGTTTCCATTGAAATACAAGCAATGATACTTGCTGTTTCAATACGTTTTGCTGGACGCGATTCTCCATGACCTGCATTAAAACCATTAATCAGGATATTGTCAAGCGGATGCTGACAGCAGGTAAGACTCTTGGTAGGATAATAGTCCTTGTCATGGATATGAAGATAGTTATGACGAACAGCATCGAAAACCTCTTCGCTCAACAAGAAGTCGTCAACAAAAGGTTTTGTTGTTTCGCTCGCAAACTTCATCATCATACCGGCAGGAGTGTCCGCGTTCATGTTGGCATTCTCACGGGTAACATCATTCGACTGGATATTGATGATTTCCTGGAAAATGTCACGAGTCTTCGCCTTACGTGCAATACGACGCTGGTTACGGTACGCAATATACTTTTGCGCAACGTCTTTGCGGCTACTCTTCATAAGTTCAAGCTCAACCATATCCTGGATAGCCTCAACTGTCATTTGAGCATCACCACGGAAAGAGATATGGTCTGTTATCTGGCGGATAAGAGACATATCCTCACCCTTGTCGGTGTGAAGCATAGCCTTACGGATAGCTGTAATAATTTTTTCTTCATTAAAGCCGACAATACGTCCGTCGCGCTTTACAACTGTTTGGATCATATATTTTTAAGATTTTTTTGTTTTCCAGAAATGGTATGCAAAAATAAGTAAACTACAGACAAAAGCAAATACAAACACAAAAAAAGATATCAACAAAATAAACTTTTTAACACTCCATTTTTTGATTGGCACAGCAGCATTGTACCACATCGCGAAAATGTTAATTTTTAATAACTTTATAAAGGAAAACTTGTATTTAAAAGTTTTTCGCTATATTGCAAACAAGAAAACAAAAACCGATTATTAACCTCAATAAACCTCAAGATTATGATTGTGTGGATAGTAATAGGAAGTGTTCTGATTATTGCCTTCTCCCTAAAGGCATTAATCAAATTACGAAGGAGGAAATATGCAAGCAATTATCATCCTAACATAAATACGAGAAAGAAAAGATTGAGGTTTGTAAACAGATTCCGCCACCTCGAGGGGGTCGGTGACTAAACAAGTGGATTATATATCAGAATTATATACAACAACACAAAATTAACATAGAGATGAGCAAATATCCTAAAATTGGTATTCGCCCCACTATTGACGGTCGTCAGGGAGGCGTAAGAGAGAGTCTTGAAGAAAAGACAATGAATTTGGCAAAGGCAGTGGCGGAACTTATTTCCACAAACCTCAAACACCCAGACGGAACACCCGTTGAGTGTGTGATTGCCGACGGCACTATTGGACGTGTTGCCGAAACAGCAGCTTGTCAGGCAAAGTTTGAGCGCGAAGGTGTCGGTGCTACAATTTCTGTAACATCGTGCTGGTGCTACGGTAGCGAGACAATGGACATGCATCCTCACTGGCCAAAGGCTGTTTGGGGATTCAACGGAACAGAACGCCCTGGTGCTGTATATTTGGCAGCCGTTTTGGCAGGTCATGCACAGAAAGGCCTACCCGCATTCGGCATATACGGACATGATGTACAGGACCTTGACGACAACACTATCCCTGCCGATGTAAGCGAGAAGATTCTCCGTTGGGCACGTGCAGCTGTTGCTGTTGCATCAATGCGTGGCGAGAGCTATCTTTCTATCGGTAGCCAGTGTATGGGTATTGCAGGAAGTATTGTTGACCAGAACTTCTTCCAGGAGTATCTTGGCATGCGCAACGAGAGTGTCGATGAGACAGAAATTCTACGTCGCATGGACGAAGGCATCTACGACCACGAGGAGTATGAAAAAGCGATGGCATGGACTGAAAAATACTGCAAGGTCAATGAAGGTTGGGACAAGAACCGCCCCGAAAAGCAGAAAGACCGCGCCGGCAAGGATGCCGATTGGGAATTTGTCGTGAAGATGACACTTATCGTCCGCGACTTGATGCAAGGCAACCCCAAATTGCGCGAAATGGGATTCAAGGAAGAGGCTATCGGTCACAACGCCATAGCTGCAGGTTTCCAGGGACAGCGTCAATGGACCGACTGGAAGCCAAACGGCGACTTTACCGAGGCTCTCATGTGTAGCACATTCGACTGGAACGGCATACGCGAAGCATACATCGTTGCTACAGAGAATGACGCCTGCAATGCAGTAGCAATGATGTTCGGCAAGTTACTCACAGGTTGCGGACAGATGTTCTCGGATGTACGTACATACTGGTCACCCGAAGCTGTAAAACGCGTAACAGGAAAAGAACTTACAGGCTTGGCATCAGGTGGTATGATACACCTTATCAACTCAGGTGCAACAACATTGGACGCAACAGGCGCAAGCACCAACGCTGCAGGTGAGCCATGTATGAAACCTGCTTGGGAAATGACAGAAGCCGACGTTGAAGCTTGCCTTAAGAACACACATTGGCCACCTGCCGACCGCGACTATTTCAGAGGAGGCGGTTTCTCTTCAAACTTCCTCTCAAAAGGCGGTATGCCTGTAACCATGAGCCGTCTGAACCTTATAAAAGGCTTAGGCCCTGTGCTTCAGATAGCAGAAGGATGGACAGCAGATGTTGACCCAGAAATACATGATGTATTGAACATGCGTACCGACCCAACATGGCCAACAACTTGGTTTGTACCACGTCTTGACGAGACAAAAGCACCATTCAAAGATGTTTATTCTGTAATGAACAACTGGGGAGCCAACCATGGTGCAATAAGCTACGGCCACATTGGAGCAGACCTTATAACATTGGCATCGATGTTGCGTATTCCTGTATGCATGCACAATGTTGCCGAGGAGGATATATTCCGTCCCGCTTCATGGAATGCATTTGGCATGGACAAGGAGGGAGCCGACTACAGAGCTTGCCAGAACTATGGACCTATATATAAATAACAAACAGAATTATGATTACAAAAGAGCATATTCAGGAGTTCCTTGCCCAGGCACACCGTTACGGAAATGAGAAATTAATGCTGTGCAGCAGCGGTAACCTGTCATGGCGTATTGGCGAAGAGGCCTTGGTGTCGGGAACAGGCTCATGGGTTCCAAACCTTAAAGAGGAAAAAGTTTCTATATGCAACATCGAGAGCGGTACACCTGTAAATGGAGTAAAACCATCAATGGAAAGTACATTCCATCTTGGAATTCTTCGTTCTCGCCCAGACGTAAATGTGGTGCTTCATTTCCAATCGGAATACGCAACAGCCGTTGCATGTATGAAGAATAAACCCACAAACTTCAATGTTACAGCCGAAGTTCCTTGTCATGTCGGCAAAGAGATTCCGGTTGTACCCTATTACCGTCCGGGCTCGCCTGAACTTGCGGCAGCCGTTGTGGAAGCAATGAGAGAGCACAACTCTATTCTTCTCACAAATCACGGACAGGTTGTTTGTGGAAAAGATTTCGACCAGGTTTTTGAGCGTGCCACATTCTTTGAAATGGCATGTCGCATAATAGTCCAAAGCGGTGGCGATTACAGCGTACTCACACCCGAAGAAATCGACGACCTCGAAATATACGTATTGGGTAAAAAAACAAAATAAGCCCATGATGAAAGAGACATATTTAGCTATTGACTTTGGCGGTGGAAGCGGACGTATTATGGCCGGTTCCATCGTCGAAGGCAAATTGGAACTTGAGGAGATTCACCGTTTCGGCAACAGACAGGTAAAACTCGGCAACCGTCTTTATTGGGATTTCCTGTCACTTTTTCAGGACATGAAGAACGGCTTGAAATTGGCAGCACAGAAAGGTTACAATGTCAAGAGCATAGGCATTGACACATGGGGTGTCGATTTCGGTCTGATAGACAAGGAGGGTAATCTTTTAGGCAACCCTGTATGCTACCGCGACAGTCGCACCGAGGGACTTCCCGAGGAGTTTTTCTCATTTACCGACCGTAAAGAGCATTATGCCGAGACAGGAACGCAGGTAATAAACATCAACACTCTTTTTCAGCTTTACAGCATGAAGAAAGAGAACAGCCCGTTACTTGCAGCTGCCGACAAATTGCTTTTCATGCCCGACCTCTTCAGCTACTATTTGACAGGAACAGCAAACAACGAATACAGCATAGCATCAACGTCGGAGTTATTGGACGCTAAAAAACGCAATTGGTCCGAGAACCTGATTAAGCAGTTGGAACTTCCCCGTCACATCTTCGGTGAGATTGTAATGCCCGGCACAAAAAGAGGCAAGCTGAAGAAAGAGATAGCAGAAGAGACAGGCCTTGGAGAAGTTGAAGTAATAGCCGTAGGTTCACACGACACAGCAAGTGCCGTATTTGCCGTTCCTTGCACACAAGGTTCCAACGCATTCTTGAGTTCCGGAACATGGTCGTTGCTCGGCACAGAGGTTGATGAGCCTGTGCTGACCGAAGAAGCACGCACAAACGGACTTACAAACGAAGGAAGCATCAATGGCAGAATACGTCTGTTGCAGAACATAACAGGACTATGGTTTATCCAACGTCTTTTTGCCGAATGGCAAGAACGTGGCGAAACAACCGACTACAAAAGTATTATCGACGAGGCTGCCGCTTCAACAATTCGTTCAACCGTTCCGGTAGATGATGCCATGTTCACAAACCCCGCAAGCATGGAAAAGGCCATACAGGAGTATTGTGCAGAGCGTGGTTTGCAGATACCACACACAAAAGGTGAATTCATGCGTTGCGTGACAGAATCATTGGCTTTGCGATACAAGCAAGGCATTGAACAGATGAACAGGTGTATTCCTTCTCCTGTTACACAGCTCAACATCATAGGCGGTGGATGCCAGAATGAATTACTAAACCAGCTGACAGCAAATGCGATAGGAATACCTGTTCTTGCAGGTCCTGTCGAGGCAACAGCCATCGGTAACATTCTCATGCAGGTAAAAGCAATGGGAGTTGTAACAGAAACCGATGAATTAAAAAGAATTGTCATAAACAGCGTAAAACCAAAGCTGTATCAACCTGAATAATATCATGGAAAAGAAGAATAGACAAACAATTTTAAGTAAGGACGGAGTAAGTTATCTTATCCCATTCATACTGATAACTTCATGCTTTGCATTGTGGGGCTTTGCCAACGATATAACCAACCCTATGGTAAAAGCTTTTTCAAAAATTTTCAGAATGAGCGTTACCGACGGAGCATTGGTTCAGGTAGCTTTTTATGGCGGATATTTCGCTATGGCATTCCCTGCAGCATTGTTTATCCGCAAATACTCATATAAGGCAGGTATTTTGCTCGGTTTAGGATTATACGCAATTGGTGCACTGTTATTCTTTCCTGCAAAGATGACAGGCCAATACTATCCATTCCTGTTGGCTTATTTTATTCTCACTTGCGGATTGTCATTCCTTGAAACAAGCGCAAACCCATACATTCTGACTATGGGCTCGGAAGAGACAGCGACACGCCGTCTTAATTTGGCACAGGCATTCAACCCTATAGGTTCATTGCTTGGTATGTATGTGGCGATGAACTTCATACAGGCGAAGCTGAACCCAATGGACACCGCAGAACGTGCCGGTTTATCAAACGAAGAATTTGAACTTCTGAAACAATCGGATTTGGGCATACTTATTGCACCTTATCTTATAATAGGAATAGTCATTGCAATAATTTTCTTGGTGATACTGTTTGCCAAGATGCCAAAGAGCAGCGATGATTCAGGAAAAGTAAGCTTCCTTTCTACATTAAAAAGGATATTCAGCATATCGAACTATCGCGAAGGTGTGATTGCACAATTCTTCTACGTAGGAGCGCAAATAATGTGCTGGACATTTATCATACAATATGGCACAAGACTCTTCATGAGCAACGGTATGGAAGAAAAAGCAGCAGAAATACTGTCGCAGAAATACAATATCATTGCAATGATACTGTTTTGTTGCAGCAGATTCATTTGCACATTCATTCTGAAGTATGTTAAACCGGGTAAACTGCTTGCAGTTTTGGCCATTGCCGCATGTTGCTTGACTTGCGGTGTAATACTGTTACAGGATATCTGGGGATTATATTGCCTTGTTGCCGTTTCGGGTTGCATGTCACTAATGTTCCCGACCATATACGGCATTGCACTCAAAGGAATGGGCGAAGACTCCAAGTTCGGAGCAGCAGGACTTATCATGGCCATTCTCGGCGGTTCTGTAATGCCACCCGTTCAGGCAGCAATAATAGATATGGGCACTATAGCAAACATGCCGGCAGTAAATATCTCGTTCATTCTGCCATTGATTTGCTTCGTGGTGATAAGCATATACGGATATCGCTCCAACAAACGAGGATAAACAATATCGGCAGACTTGAATCAAGTCTGCCGATATTGTTTATATCAATTATTTATTATGCTCTTCTTCTATCTCCTCGGGTGACATTGGCTTGTATTTACCAAGACGACGCGCACCGCCTTCAAATACATAATAATCCTCTTCACCGCGCATACCGCCGAAATTCTTCCAAGCTTCGAGCTTGTCGTAGCAGATAAAATCGGTAAACTGCTTTTCGGCACGCCATTTGTCGATAAGATCAGGGATAAAGTATATTCCCGGCTCAACAGTGAACACAAAGCCCGGTTCCAGAGCCTTTGCCAAACGGAGCGACTTCCAACCAAACAAAGGACTCTTTGTGCGTCCTTCCTCATAACCAACATAAACTTCGCCGAGGTTCTCCATATCGTGCACATCAAGTCCCATCATATGACCAAGGCCATGAGGCATGAACATACAGGTCGCGCCCTTTATTGTAGCCTCAACAGGGTCACCCTTCATAAGTCCGAGATCAATCATGCCCTTTGCTATTTCAGTAAGCACGAGTTTATGTACCTCGCGATACTCAATGCCCGGCTTGATGTTTTCAAGTGCAGTAAGGTGAGCACTACGAAGGATATTGCATACGGTGCGCTGCTGTTCGGTAAACTGTTTTCCTACAGGCATTGTCGTTGTCAAGTCGCCGGCGTAGTGCATGGCGTTCTCACAACCGGAGTCAAGCAAGAACATCTGTCCCTCTTTAAGCGGAGTTGTCCCGTATGCATGGTTATGCAATGTCTGACCGTTAATTGTTGCAATGACAGGGAACGAAAGGTTGAAATTATGCTTTTGGGCTTCGGCCTGAACAACGGCAACAATTTCGGCTTCGGTTGTTCCGGGGCGAACAGCACGCATAGCGGCACAATGCATATCGACAGAGACATTTACTGCCTCTTCGATTTGAGCAATCTCCTCTTCGGTTTTATAGTTACGCTGTGCAATGACAGCCTTGATGAATTCCAATGAAGCCTTTGCAGCCTGTTCAGCAGGGTTTATTCCGAGAAGTTCCTGCAACCAAACCTGATGCTCACCACGATAAGGAGGAAGGAAATGTACTTTCTTTCCCTTTGCCTGAGCGTCTTTTACGTATGTTGCAAGAGCAGACATCGGACGTATCTCTTCAATACCCACGCGCTCGCTCTTTTCCTTGATTGTAGGTTGCACACCGGTCCAAACAATATCATCTATTGTGAGTTCGTTACCGAAGATAATCTCCTTGTCGTTGTCTATATCGATAATGGCAGCCAACCCTTCATAATCCGAAGCAAAATAGTAGAGGAATGTCGAATCCTGACGGAAATAATATGTATTGTCGGCATAGTTCACACCTGTCAGATTGTTTCCCAAGAACAGCAACAAGCCATTACCAACCTTCTCCTTCAACGCCTTGCGACGTGCAATATAAGTCTCTTTTGAAAACATAGTTATAAGTTTTTATTGTTTATTTATCTTTTTATAACCGCTCGCAATGCAAACCACAGATGCCTGCCCACAGTAGGCAAGAGGCCGTAATGCCTGCTCATCACGCGAAAACGTTCCATAAGCGATTTGCGGTGATATTGCAAAGATAATCCGTTTTGCAGATAATTCACCACAACGGCATTTACATTAACCATTTTTTTTGCACGCTTCATGACCTTTATACACCAATCGACATCTGACGACAAACGATATTCAAGGTCATACATCGGTACAATTTCACGACGGGCATAAAAGGCCTGATGACAAACGAGCATACCATTCTTGAAGCTGTGCCATGTAAGTTCCTTTGGTGCCTGCAGACGGCGCATACGTACAAAGTTACGGTTGATATCAACCTCGGCTGTCTCGCCATAGAGGACATCGGGCAATTCAGTTTCCCCAGCAATGGCATCAACAATTGTCCGGAGAGTATCAGGAGCAAAAAAAGCATCACCCGCATTCAGGAAACAGAGATAATCACCCTTTGCAAGAGATATACCCTTATTCATTGCATCATATATTCCATTGTCACGTTCACTTACAATATGTGCAAATTCCATTCCGCTTGCCTTTGCAACCTCTACAGTGCCGTCAGTAGAGCCACCATCGACAAGTATATACTCATAATCGGTATATGTCTGCGACAGTACACTTTCGAGTGTTACCCCTATCAGCGACGAGGCGTTATAAGTAACTGTTATTATGGAAAATTTGGGATGCAACGCCATTGCTCCTTATCTTTTAAATTTACGATATGCCCAAAGTGCCAATACGGCAAACACGGCAACACCTATCACTATCGAGAGATAAAGCGACCAGCGATGGCTCTTTGCCATAACCTCATCGTAACACTTGAACTCGATGGTATGTTCACCCGCAGGTACAGGCAATGCACGCAACACATAGTTTGCACGTATCGGTTTAACCTCCTCACCGTCGATATAAGCCTTCCATGTCTTATAGTAAACCTCGGAGAAAACAGCCAATTTAGGTGCGGCGGCGTTGCTCTCGTAAACAATGTTTCCAGGGTTACGATATTCAGCCAACCAGATTTCACCTGCAGCATCATTCATATATTGTTCGGCATCGGGAAGATATTTTTCCCAAACAGTATCGACATGGGCAGTAAGTTTGTCAACGTTTTCTATTGCATCAATCTCTTCACGCGCACCGTTTACCCAATTTATGTCATTCACGAACCAACAGTTTCCAAAGGCACCCGGCAAACCATATAAAGGAGTGTTTTCTACCACGCCTTCTTGAGTTATGATAAAACGGGTATTGAGCATGGATATAACATTCCAGTTCATCTTTGAAAGATGATTGTCTATAAGATCCTGGTATCTTGCCAATTTTGCGGGGCTGTATCCGCCGATAGATTTATGCTTATACGATGTATATGCTTCGTTGAACGGACTTGAAGTAAGATTGAACACACGATAATGCGGGTCGTTGCCTGCCAGACGCATTATCTCCTTGTCAACTTCAGTAACACGTATTTCTGTACTCTCCTTCTTTGGAATGAAATCATCGTGCGAGAGGAAGCGCCAGCTTACAGGCCACATATCCACAAGGAATGCCACCCCCAACAAAAGCACAAAAACTCCATTCTTCAACTTGCCACGAAGATATACGAACATCAACAGGGCCGCAACGAGAATAAACGCGAAAGAACGCCAAGCGTCGGCAACAAGGAGCGACTCACGTTCCTCAATCAAAGCCTTATACAGTTCGGGCATCTGTGCGATATTGCCGTCACCCGGTGACATGAAGTTGAACAGAGAACCGGCAAAGAGAATAAAGAAGAGTACAAGACCGCCCACAATTGCGAATGAAGAGTAAAGACCTTTCATTGCTGTCTGACGCGCCATATTGTCTTCTTTTGCCATTTCCATGAAACGTTTGACAGCCAATACTGCCATTATAGACATTGTAAGCGTAGTGATTACAAGAGCCATCGCAGGAGTACGGAACTTGTTGTAAAGCGGCAGATATTCAAACAAGAAATTGTTTATCACCGCCATATTGCGTCCCCAGGCAAGCACAAGTGAGAATACTGTCACAGCAAGCAGCCACCACTTTTCAGGCCCTTTGAGGATAAACAATCCAAGCACAAACAAGAAGCATACAATAGCTCCTGCATACACAGGACCTTCGGTAAACGGCTGGTCACCCCAATATGTGGGAGCAGCGCTTACAAATTGTGCAGCCTCTCTGTTTATCTGTGTCCGCAGGTCGCGGTCGGAATTTAGGTAGCGTATAGCCTCAGCCCTTGTAACATCAGGATTCTGCTCTATGACCATGTCAGCATAGCTGTTGAGCATCACCCTGCGGTAAGCATCGTACAAACCACTCTCCTTACCAACATCGTAATGCGATGAAGCACCATAGAAATCAGGAATAAGAAGTGTCATCGTTTCCATTTTTCCATAGCTCCAGCTGAAAGCATAATCGACATCAAGACCATTGTCCTTTTCACCTTCGGCAACACTGAGCTCAGAGCCTCCGCGCATAGAGTCCTTTGAGTAATCGTTTGTAGGAATAAGAATACCCACAGCAGGAGCAACAGCCATTAAGGCAACAACAGCAAGAACACCTGTAGCCTTAAAATAGTATGGCAACCATTTCTCGCGCTTTGCATATATGAAATATACTACGGCCATTATCAGTGCAGTCAGGAAAAGGTAGTATGTAACCTGCTGATGACTCCAATATATGTTAAGACCGGCAAAGAGCAATGCCAAGAGGGCACCTGCAAGCAATTTACCCCTATAACAGAGAGCTATACCGCCAACGACAGGCGCAAGAGTTGCAATAACAAGACTCTTGTTCATGTGTCCGGCAGCTATTATTATGAAATTATACGAGCCTAACGTATATACTATTGAACCTGCCAGACTGAGCCAAGGGTTACAGCCAAAAGCAAGGAACATAAGATAGCAACCTATGAATGTCGCGAAGATACAGCCTATATGACGTGTTGACGCGCCAAAAGCCTTCAGTGTCACAAGATTCGCGAAGGGCTTGAAGACATTTGCCGGTTGCGGAGCATAAGTATAGTTACACGGCATACCCGAAAACATAGAATTCGACCAGTATGAATACTCACCGGTTTCATCATGGTAGTTACGGGCGTCTTTTCCCCAACCCAAAGAGCCTACGATGTCGGCTTGACGGACGTCCCTGCCTTCGAGAACAGGCTCAAAATATACCAATGTCAGCACAAGAAATGCCAACACTGCAATTATGTGCGGAACAACACCTTTCCAATTGAATTTAGAAGTCATATTATTCTGTTTTATAAACAATTCTACAATACACTAACTGCAGGGGACTATCTTTTTCGTTTGAACAGGAAGTCTATAATTTCCCTAAGTTCTTCGCTACGCATAATCCATGCAACAAATATATACAACACTACTGCTATCAAAACTCTTGCGACAAGCAGTATATATATATTTCCGATAAAGTTTGTGATTCCGTATGTTGCAAGCATCACCGCTATCGACAACAACATGTATGGCAACATATCATACACAAACATTGAAAAAGTCAACGATATCTCTTTTTTCACAAAGTAGTTCCACACAAAAAGCCAGGCTATGTTAAAGACGCAATATGCCACCAACATCGGTTTAATTCCGCATGGCGACATTGCAAGCAACATTGCAAGTGTCAACAAACCCTGCACTATCGTACACCACATAAAGATGCGTGTGCGTCCTCTGCTGACAAGCAAGTGTGTAAGCATTGACTGTATCGGCATAAAAGCACCCCAGACAGCAAGTATCTGCAACATCTTGGCACTCTCAAGCCATTTTGACGTTATTACAACCACAATAAGTTCCTTAGCTACCAACGACATCCCAAGCATAAATGGAAAGGCCACAAAAGCGGTAAACCTTAACATTTTGCGAAACACGCGCAGTTGTCGCTCATTATCATCTACAACTTTTGCCAAAACAGGTTGCGACACAGCATTCACCATTCCGTTGACAACCTCTCCACCCATATTGAACCATTCGGCAGCTTTTGTGTAATTTCCGACATCTGCTTTATAGAATTTACCAAGAATGAATGAAAAGATGTTCCAATTGAAACGCTGGAATACGCTTGTAATCAACAGACGATAGCTGAAAGCAAACAGATACTTCAATGGCGCAAAGTTTACTTTAATTGTAGGACGCCATGGAGTATAATACCATCGCACAAGAGTACGCACAAGCACATAAGCAATAGTCTGCGTGGCAATACCCCAATAGGAATACCCTTTAAGAGCCATGATAATACCTACAACTCCCGTTGCCACGACAGAGCATATTGAGGCTATCGAACTCTCCTTAACTTTCAGTTCCCTGAACAGATATGCCGAAGGAGCTATTCCGAAACCCGACACAACAAAGCCAAGGAAACTGTAACGGGAAAGAGGTATCAGTATCGGTTCGTTAAAGAAATCGGCCAACAACGGAGCGGAAGCATACAGTATGCCGTACATCAGGAACGAGATTATGATACTGAACCAGAAGACAGCATTATAATCATCATGTCCCACCGTCTTGCGGTTTGCTATGGCAACGACAAATCCGCTATCCTGCAAAGAGCCGGCTATAGCGGAAAATATGGCAAGCATACCTATTGGGCCATAGTCGGCAGGAGAGAGTATGCGTGCAAGAAAAATGCCGAATACAAGGCTCAGCACCTGGCATATAGCATTACTCATGCCGCCCCAAAGGAACCCCTTTGCGACAGCATGCTTAAGATTATTTCCGCTACCCTCCTTGCTCATCAGGAATTACTTGATTTCGCTACCGGGCTTTGCTTGTGGAGTAACAGTGAGCAATGAGAGTTTGCCTTCGTTATCCTCGGCACTCAGAATCATACCCTCGCTGACAATTCCACGCAATGTACGCGGTGGAAGATTGGCAATGAAACATACCTGCTTGCCAATAAGCTCTTCAGGATTGAAATGCTTTGCTATACCCGAGAGAATTGTACGTGTTTCAAGGCCGTCATCAATCTTGAATTGCAACAGTTTGTCAGCCTTAGGCACCTTTGCGCACTCAAGCACAGTACCCACACGAAGGTCAAGCTTCATAAAATCGTCGAATGAACATTCGGGACGGATTGGATTAGCCTTATAGTTTGCAGCCTCATTCTCTTTTTTGATACGGTCAAGACGATCGAGCTGTGCCTGAATGGCATCGTCCTCTATCTTCTCGAACAAAAGGCCTACCTCACCAAGTTCATGACCTTCGGCAAGCAGACTTACGCTGCCGAGACTTGTCCACTCGAACGAATTAAGATTAAGCATTTCGCGTAGCTTCTTACTACTGAATGGCAAGAATGGCTCAAATACAATTGAAAGGTTTGCAACGAGCTGCAACGACAGGTTAAGTATTGTTGCCACACGGTTCATATCTGTCTTTGCCAACTTCCATGGCTCTGTCTCAGCGAGGTAGCGGTTACCGATACGTGCAAGTTCCATAGCCTCTTTCTGAGCATCGCGGAACTTGTATTGGTCAAGCAGATGCTCAACCTTTCCCTTTACATCGACAAACTCGGCAACAATAGCCTTATCATAATCAGTAAGTTCGCCGCATGCTGGAACCTTGCCGTCGAAATATTTCTTTGTAAGCACCAGAGCACGGTTCACGAAGTTACCATAAACGGCAACAAGCTCGTTGTTGTTACGTGCCTGGAAGTCCTTCCATGTAAAGTTGTTGTCCTTTGTTTCAGGAGCGTTGGCTGTAAGAACATAACGCAAAACGTCCTGCTTGCCGGGGAAATCTACAAGATATTCATTGAGCCAGACTGCCCAGTTACGCGATGTAGAGATTTTATCATCCTCAAGGTTCAGGAATTCATTGCTTGGTACGTTGTCGGGCATCACATACTTGCCGTGCGCCTTCATCATTACTGGGAAGATGATGCAATGGAACACGATATTGTCCTTGCCAATAAAATGTACAAGACGTGTATCCTCGCTCTGCCACCACTGTTCCCATGTACCATGCTTTTCAGGATTTTTATCACACAATTCTTTTGTGTTCGAGATGTATCCGATAGGGGCATCGAACCAAACATAGAGTACCTTGCCGTCGGCACCCTCCACGGGAACGGGGATTCCCCAATCAAGGTCACGTGTCATGGCGCGTGGCTGCAAGTCCATGTCGAGCCAACTCTTGCACTGTCCATATACGTTGGGACGCCACTCCTTATGGTTCTCCAGAATCCACTCTTTCAACCACTGCTGGTAGTCGTTGAGTGGCAGGTACCAGTTCTTTGTCTCCTTGAGTACAGGAGCCTCGCCTGTCTCCTTTGAACGTGGATTTATAAGTTCAGTTGGTTCAAGAGCACGGCCACATCCCTCCTCGCACTGGTTTCCATATGCCTGTTTGTGACAGTAGGGGCATTCGCCCACGACATCGCGGTCAGTAAGGAACTTTTCGTTCTTGACATCATAGAACTGCTTTGATGTCTGCTCTACGAGTTTTCCGTCATCGTAGAGTTTGCGGAAGAATTCTGATGCGAATTTGTGATGAGTCTCAGATGTTGTACGGCTATACACATCGAACGAGATGCCGAAGCCCTCGAATGAATCCTTTATTATGTTGTGATAACGATCAACCACATCCTGCGGAGTGATACCTTCTTTGCGCGCACGCTGTGTAACAGGTACACCATGCTCATCGCTACCACCGATAAACAAAACATCTTCGCCTTTCAAACGCAAGTAACGTACATAGATGTCGGCTGGAACATAAACACCGGCAAGGTGACCTATGTGTACAGGGCCATTCGCATATGGAAGAGCCGATGTAACAAGAGTTCTTTTGAATTTCTTTTCCATTTCTGTATGTTTTTTTGATTTTAATACTCAACAGTAACCGCACAAACGTGCATGCAATTTACAAAAGTAATTATTTTATTTTAATTAACGTGTATGCGCGAGGCAAAAGCATAATGTATATTTTCAATAAAAAGTATTATCTTCGCAAAATCAGAAATACATCACACGACATTATAAAAAACATCACAATTATAAAAACATGCAAAAAAACACAATTTCACCGAAACCTTTTACCGTTACAAAACCACATTACGAGCTGCTTGACGGCTTGCGCGGTGTTGCAGCCGTTCTTGTTTTGTTTTACCATATTTTCGAAGGATTCTCCTTTGCTGAAATTACAAATGAAGCCGGCAACGGCATTATAAAAACTCTAAACCACGGACACATTGCTGTAGATTTCTTTTTCATATTGTCAGGATTTGTGATAAGCTATGCATACGACGACCGTTGGAAGAGTATGGGAACATGGCAATTCTTCAAACGCCGCCTCATCCGTCTGCATCCAATGCTTTTGATGGGAGCAATTATAGGCACAATCGCATTTGCCTTTGTAGGATTTGAGAAATGGGACGGAAACACAGCGCCAACAGGGTGGGTTATGACAGCTATGTTGCTTACAATGTTCATGATTCCCGCAGTTCCCGGTGTTCCTTACGAGGTACGAGGCAACGGGGAGATGTTCCCCTTGAACGGACCGGCATGGTCACTGTTTTTTGAATACATTGGTAATATTCTATACGCACTTATCATACGCCGTTTATCCACAAAAATGCTTGCGCTCCTTACTGTAATATTAGGATGCCTTCATGCATGGTTCTTTATTGGCAACATTTCCGGATATGACATGATTGGTGTCGGCTGGACAATCGATAAAGTAAACTTCTGGGGCGGATTCATACGCATGCTCTTCCCATTCACAATGGGTATGCTCATGGCACGCACATTCAAGCCGCGCAAGGTAAAGGGTGCTTTTTGGGTATGTAGCGCAATGCTCATAGCACTGTTCTCTGTACCACATATTGTTCCTGTGAACAATATAAGCCTCAACAGCCTTTATGAATTTATCTGCGTAGCAACCATATTCCCATTCATTGTGTGGTTGGGCGCATGTGGCAGCTGCGGAGCAAAAGGCACAAGAATAAACAAGGTGCTTGGAGAGATATCCTATCCGTTGTATATAGTACACTACCCCATAATGTACCTGTTCTATGCATGGCTTATCAAAAATGAATACTACAATCTTTGCGACTGTTGGGGTATGGCTTTGCTTGTTGTTGTTTCAAGTATTGTACTTGCCTTTCTATGCCTTAAACTGTATGACGAGCCTGTACGCAGATGGCTTACAAAGAAAAACAGACAGTAATGAAAGTTGTTATTGTAAATACGAAACAAAAAAGCGGTGGAGCAGCCATTGCGTCTTTTTCGTTGTTCAAAGCCCTGCAACGTGAAGGGGTCGATGCGACCTTTGTCACAACAGAGGAAGGAGAGAACGGGAAAGGGGTTGTAGTGCTTACAAAGAGTTTGTTCGGACGAATAAAATATAAAATGAAATTCCTGTGGGAGAGGGTCATAATATGGATTGCAAACAGATTTTCACGCAAAGGTCTTTTTGCCGTCTCCACAGCTGATTGCGGTTTTGACATTTCCCGACTGCCCGAGGTACAGAATGCCGATATTATCCACCTGCATTGGATAAACCAGGGCATGTTGTCAATAAAGGGAATGGCACAACTTATTGCAAGCGGAAAGCCGATAGTCATTAGCACCCACGACATGTGGTATTCAACAGCAATATGCCACCATGCCGCCACCTGTAAAAAGCAGAGCAACGGATGTAAGGATTGCCCTCAGTTGGCAGGAAATTCAAGGTTCGACCTTGCACAAAAAGTATGGGAGCAGAAAAAGGAACTCTATAAAGAGAATGTAACGTTTGTTGCAATAAGCAAATGGACCGATGACTGCTTGAACAGAAGCGCTCTGACAGCCAATTGCCGAAGAATAATAATACCGAACGCAGTAGATGACACTCTGTTCTTTGAAAGGAACCGTATGGAAATACGAAAAAGGCTGGACATCAAGCCCGAGGAAACAGCCATTGTTTTCGGTGCAGCAAAGCTCAATGATAAGATTAAAGGTGCCGACATGCTGTTTGAAGCTATTTCACGCAGCAGCATAAAAGAGCGTCTTGTCCTGATAATGTTCGGAAACATCAAGGACAATGATGATTTTCTGCAGCGTGTTCCTTGCCGATATATCCATTTAGGAAGTATCAGCGACAAAGAGAAACAGGCCGAGATATATTCTGCTGCCGATTTTACAGTTGTTCCGTCGCACTACGAAACATTTTCGCTTGTCGTTGCCGAATCGATGTTATGCGGTACACCGGCAATAGCTTTTGACAACAGTGCCACAGCCGAACATATCCGACACAAGAGAAACGGATACATAGCCCATTATCCCGACATTGACGATTTGAAGGACGGCATTGAGTGGATGGCCGACAACCATAGCGGAATGCGTATGGAATGCGCAGAGACCATGCGTGGAAAAGTCAGCCCACAGCATGTTGTGCAGCAGCATATTGAGCTTTATAGAAGCTTGTTGACAGAATAGAAAAAATTCACTATCTTCGCAGACAAAATACATTATTAAAATGAAAATAGCACTTATAGGATACGGAAAGATGGGCAAGACCATTGAGAAAATTGCCCTTGAGAGAGGTCATGAGATTGTATCAATAATTGACATAAACAACCACGACGACATCAAAGGCGAGGCATTTGCCAGTGCCGATGTAGCCATTGAATTTACAGCTCCACACGTTGCTTATGACAACTGCATCAAAGCCATGGAGGCAGGAGTAAAGGTTGTAAGCGGCAGTACAGGCTGGTATCATCAGCACGAGGCAGAGATGCGCGAGAAATGCGAGAAAGAGGGAAAAACTCTCTTTTGGTCGAGCAATTTCAGCCTTGGCGTGGCCATATTCTCGGCAGTAAACAAATACCTTGCAAAAATAATGAACCGCTTCCCCGTTTATGATGTAAAGATGGAGGAGACACACCACATACACAAGCTCGACGCTCCAAGCGGTACAGCCATTACACTTGCCGAAGGTATATTGGAGAACCTTGACCGTAAGGCAAACTGGATTATGGGCGACCTTACAAACCCCGACGGCTCGGTAACAGACGGCGTTGCACCGAAAGCAGAAGAATTGAAGATTGATGCCATCCGCCGCGACGAAGTACCGGGAATACACACCATAACATACGATTCACCGGCCGACACAATAACAATAACCCACGATGCACACAACCGCAGCGGTTTTGCTCTTGGCGCAGTATTGGCAGCAGAGTATGTTAAGGAACACAACGGTCTGCTTGGCATGAGCAACATGTTTGATTTTTAATAAAAAGAGATGGAGTTCAGAATATTCAACAGAGAGGTAAAGACCTCAAAAAAGGAACTTGTAAAGTTAAGTATATTGTTAGTCCTTTACATTCTGTTCCTTGTATGGGTGAAGAGTTGGATGGGAATAATTGTCATTCCATTCATCATCGACTGCTACACAACACGTTTTATCCCCTGGAACTGGTGGAAAACGTCAAAAAACGCAACGGTACGTAAGGTTATGGGCTGGGTCGATGCTATAGTCTTTGCTCTTGTTGCCGTATATTTTGTACACCTCTATTTTTTTCAGAACTACGTAATTCCGACATCGTCACTCGAAAAATCGTTGCTTGTCGGCGACTACCTGTTCGTAAGCAAATACAATTACGGTCCACGTAAGCCACAGACCCCGTTGAGTATGCCTTTGACACAGCACACAATGCCTGTTATTGGAGGTAAGAGCTATATCGATGCCATACAGTGGGATTATGAACGCGTGCCGGGACTGGAAAACATTGAGCGCGGCGACATTGTAGTATTCAACTACCCTGCCGGCGATGTAGCAACCAACAACCCCGAAGTAATCGATTTCCATTCGTTGTGCTACGAACTTGGCCGTCAGCTTAACCCCGACCTCACCGTTGAGGGCAAAACCATTGAAGAGGCAAGAGCTGTTTATGAAACATATTACAACGACGGAAAGCAATATATAAAGGAACGCCCAAATGTGTTCGGCGAAATTGTAAACCGCCCAGTTGACCGTCGCGAGAACTATGTAAAACGCTGTGTAGGACTCCCAGGCAATACCCTTGAGATAAAAGACAAGGTAATACACATTGACGGCAAGCCCGTTGAACAGCCCGAGAACGTACAGTTCAACTACAACGTACAGTTGGCACAGAGCATACCCGAAAGCCTTCGTCGCAGCCTTGACATAAGCAAAGACGACATTGCGATGTTGAAGCATACAGGACAGTTGCCACTTACATACGAGAACTACAACAAGCTAAAGGACAATACCAAGCTTGTAAAGGAGATAAGCATTGTCGATAACGACTACACGCAAGGCATATACCCTCTTAACGGCAACACAGGCTGGAGTGTAGATAATTACGGTCCCGTATGGATTCCGAAGAAAGGGGAAAGCATAGCACTCACACTCGACAACATTGCCGTTTATGAGCGTCCTATCGTCGATTACGAAGGAAACAGCCTTGAGGTCAAGAATGGAAAGATATTCATCAACGGAAAGGAGAGCAACAGCTACACATTCAAGATGGATTACTATTGGATGATGGGCGACAACCGTCACAACAGCGCCGACTCGCGTTGTTGGGGTTTTGTTCCCGAGGACCACATCGTAGGCAAGCCATTGTTCATTTGGCTGTCATTGGACAAGGACCGCAGCTGGTTCGACGGCAAGGTGCGTTGGGAACGTCTGTTCCGTTGTGTCGAGAGTTTCAAATAACAGAAGAATGGAACTGTTGTCACACCCGTTATACCTCGCTCCCATACCATTGTACGCACAGCTATACAAGTGCAAGGCATTGGTAATAAACAGTGACGAGCCGTTTGTCAAGCAGACATACCGCAACCGTGCGGTTATAGCCACAGAGAACGGCACACAGAACCTCACGATACCGGTAATACACGACGGTGGCAGGATAGCAATGCGCGACGTGCGGATAAGCGAACACGGCAATTGGCGTCACCAGCATTGGAACGCAATGGTAAGCGCATACCGCAAGAGCCCGTTCTTCGACTATTATGCCGATGACTTTGCACATTTCTATGAAGAGCGCGATGGCTTTCTGATGGATTTCAATTTACGCCTGCACCAAGTGATAAGCGAACTGTTAGGGCTTGACAGAGAGGTAAGGATTATAGACAACAGCAATAAAGCAACCGGATTCATTGATCTGCGGCATATAGCCGAGCCAAAAGCATTGGCAGACATGGAAGGCTACACGCCACAGCCCTATTACCAGGTATTTGCACAACGTAACGGTTTTATTCCAAACCTCAGCATATTGGATTTGCTTTTCAACATGGGCCCAGAAGGGCTGATTGTTTTAAGAGGATAATAATTAATCCGAAAGTCAAATTGACTTTCGGATTAATTATATCATATCACTTGCATGCAGACGGACGATACAATCTCCACTATCATCGTTCCACGGCAATTCTTAGTCAATCGTTACAAGTTTAAAAACAACTGAGTGCGACTTTGCAGTCGCACTCAGCCTTAATTATTATAAGGAGTATCAATCCTTCATCTTAGCCTTGATGAACTCGCGGTTCAAGCGTGCGATGTTGCTGATTGAAACACACTTTGGACACTCTGCCTCACATGCACGTGTGTTTGTACAGTTACCGAAACCAAGTTCGTCCATCTTGGCAACCATTGCCTTAACACGTTTCTTAGCTTCAACCTTACCTTGTGGCAACAATGCGAACTGGCTAACCTTTGCAGAAACGAACAACATAGCCGAACCGTTCTTACATGCAGCAACACAAGCACCACAACCGATACATGCTGCTGCGTCCATAGCCTCTTCAGCAACGTCCTTACCGATAGGAATTGCATTGGCATCGGGCATACCGCCTGTATTGATTGATACATAACCGCCGGCCTGCTGTATCTTGTCGAACGCTGTACGGTCAACCATAAGGTCGCGGATTACAGGGAAGCCTGCTGAACGCCAAGGCTCAACAGTGATTGTATCACCGTCCTTGAAACGACGCATATACAACTGACATGTTGTTGCACCTGTTGCAGGGCCGTGTGGGTGACCGTTCACATAGAGTGAACACATACCGCAGATACCCTCGCGACAGTCGTGGTCGAACACGATTGGCTCTTTGTTCTCATTTACCAACTGCTCGTTAAGAATATCGAGCATCTCAAGGAATGAGGTATCGCCCGGAATGTCCTTCATCTGATATGTCTCAAATGCACCTTTAGCTTTAGGACCTCTCTGGCGCCATACTTTCAATGTAAAACTTATATTTTTATCCATTGCTTACAAATTTTATTAGTTCTTGTAGTTACGTTGCTGTACCTTAATGTACTGATAGTTGAGGTCCTCTTTGAGGAGTTCTGGCTCTTCGCCCTCGCCGGTATATTTCCAGCAAGCCACGTATGAGAAGTTCTCATCGTCGCGTTTAGCCTCACCCTCTTCGGTCTGGTGTTCTTCGCGGAAGTGACCACCACAAGACTCCTCACGGTTCAATGCATCGTATGCCATGAGCTTACCGATCTCAATGAAGTCGAGAAGACGGAGTGCCTTTTCAAGCTCAATGTTCAATGTGTCAGCATCGCCAGGGATACGCAATTCGCTCCAGAAGATTTTCTCAACACGTGCAATCTCTTTCAAAGCCTTTTCAAGTGACTCCTTGGTACGTGCCATACCTACGTTGTCCCACATTACAAGACCGAGTTCCTTGTGGATTGAATCAACACTACGTGTACCCTTGATAGCCATAAGCTTGGCAATCTTGTCGTTTACAGCCTTTTCTGCCTCAACGAACTCAGGTGCATCAGTACTGAAACGTGGAACCTGAATCTGGTCAGCAAGGTAGTTCTGTATTGTATAAGGAAGAACAAAGTAACCGTCAGCAAGACCCTGCATAAGAGCAGAGGCACCCAAACGGTTAGCACCGTGGTCGCTAAAGTTAGCCTCACCGATAGCAAACAAACCTGGGATAGATGTCTGCAACTCGTAGTCAACCCAGATACCACCCATTGTGTAGTGGATAGCAGGGAATATCATCATTGGCTCCTTGTATGGGTTAGTGTCGGCAATTTCCTCATACATATCGAAGAGGTTACCATAACGCTGACGTACAACGTCCTCACCCAAGCGCTGGATAGCATACTTAAAGTCGAGGAATACAGCCAAACCTGTATTGTTTACACCGAAGCCCTTGTCGCAACGCTCTTTAGCAGCACGTGAAGCAACGTCACGTGGAACAAGGTTACCGAATGCAGGATAACGACGCTCCAAGTAGAAGTCGCGGTCCTCATCGGGGATATCGTTAGGATGTTTTGTACCTGCCTGCAATGCCTTAGCATCTTCGAGTTTCTTTGGTACCCAGATACGACCGTCGTTACGCAATGACTCAGACATAAGTGTAAGCTTAGACTGCTTGTCACCGTGAACAGGGATACATGTAGGGTGAATCTGTGCATAACATGGGTTAGCGAAGTAAGCACCCTTACGGTAGCACTGCAATGCAGCAGAACCGTTGCTACCCATAGCATTTGTTGAAAGGAAGTATGCATTACCGTAACCACCGGTAGCGATAACGACTGCGTGAGCAGCAAAACGCTCTACCTTACCTGTTACAAGGTTACGCGCGATGATACCGCGTGCGCGACCGTCGATAACAACGAGGTCAAGCATCTCATAACGTGTGAATACCTTAACAGTACCCTGGTTTACCTGGTAGTTGAGTGCTGAGTAAGCACCGAGAAGAAGCTGCTGACCGGTCTGACCGCGAGCATAGAATGTACGCGATACCTGAGCACCACCGAATGAACGGTTAGCCAAAAGACCGCCGTACTCACGTGCGAAAGGTACACACTGTGCTACGCACTGGTCGATGATAGCACCTGATACCTCAGCCAAACGGTGAACGTTAGCCTCACGTGCACGGTAGTCACCACCCTTGATTGTATCGTAGAAAAGACGGTAAACAGAGTCGCCGTCATTCTGATAGTTTTTTGCAGCATTGATACCACCCTGCGCAGCAATAGAGTGAGCGCGACGTGGTGAATCCTGAATACAGAAGTTAAGCACGTTGAAACCCATAGCACCGAGAGAAGCAGCACCTGATGCACCTGCAAGACCGGTACCAACCACGATGATATCCAACTTACGCTTGTTGGCAGGGTTCACCAATTTCTGATGTGCCTTGTAGTTCGTCCATTTTTCAGCCAATGGGCCTTCGGGGATTTTTGAATCCACTTTTACTGAACTTATTTTAGCCATAATATATTTGTTTTAGATTTTACAGTAAATGTTATTAGCAACAAGGTGCGCAACAAGCTGCAGGAGCGGCAACCTCAATAGTTCCCAATGCGCCCAAGCCGAAGTAACCAGCAACGACAACAGCAAAGAAACCGAGGATAATCAAAGTAACGATAACGTTACCGATAGCCTTCCAACGGCAGAACCATACTTTGTTATTTACGCCAAGTGTCTGGATTGCGCTCCAAAAACCGTGTGTAAGATGGAACCACAAAGCTGCGAGCCATACAGTGTAAAGAGCTGCATAGACAGGGCATGTAAATGTTTTTGCAATGTAACCGGAGCCGTTTGCAACATCAGCCATAACAGCATCCTCTACATGCATACCCAACTTGTGAAGAACTTCAGGCAACTGCATATTTGCCCAGAAATTGAACAAGTGCAATCCCAAACCAAGAATTACAATGATACCGAGAACAAGCATGTTCTGTGATGCCCAAGACACGTTCTTTGGTTTTTCAACCACTGCATAACGCTGTGAACCACGAGCTTTTCTGTTCTGGATTGTAAGCATGAAAGCATAAACGAAGTGCACAACAACGAGAGCAGCAAGACCAGCTGTTCCCACCAATGCATACCAGTTAGCTCCCAAGAACTCACAAATCATGTTGTAACCCTCAGTGCTGAAGATAGCAACCAAGTTCATTGACATGTGGAAGAGAAGGAAGAGTACAAGGGCAATACCCGAAACACTCATTACTACCTTTCTTCCCACTGAAGAATTAAATAACCACATAATGAATTGATATTAAATTATATAATAAATAAATAGTTCGTTAAAATGCCTTTTTATGCTATTTAAACATAATAACAATGTCACAAAAATAAACTTTTTTTTATTAAAAACATCAAAAGGCCCTTTTTTTTATGTAAGTTTGCCCAAAAATCAAAATAACAACAACAATGGCAACACTAAAAGAAAAAATCGGATACGGATTTGGCGACATGGCTTCTTCTATGTTCTGGAAAGTTTTCAGTGCCTATCTGCCGATATTTTACACTAACGTTTTCGGACTCGACCTCGGCCTTGCTGCAGCGCTGTTCCTCGTAACAAAAATTTGGGATGCAGTGTCAGACCCTATGATGGGTATAATTGCAGACCGCACCACAACCAAGTGGGGTAAATACCGCCCTTACCTGTTATGGATAGCTATTCCTTTTGCAATAGCCGGAATACTTTTGTTCACCACTCCCGACCTTAGCGAAACAGGCAAGAACGTATGGGCATTTGTCACATACATTCTTATGATGACCATTTACACAGCCATAAACGTGCCTTACGGCTCAATGCTCGGTGTTATGACAGAAGATACCGATGAAAAGACTGTTTTTTCATCATACAGAATGTTCTTCGCTTATACAGGTTCATTCATCGTGCTTGCATTGTGGGAACCTCTGTGTAATGCCATAGCAGGAACGAGCGGCAAGCTCACATACGACCCACAGGCATGGCAAACAGCAATGGTTGTTGTCAGCACTGCATGCCTTATACTGTTTGTACTCACATTCATGATGACACGCGAGAGAATCAAGCCTACCATCAAACAGACAAGCATTAAAGATGACTTCAAGTCACTATTGCACAACGGACCTTGGTGGATTCTGCTCGGCGGTGTGCTGTTCTTCAACTTCTTCGGTGCAGTAAGATATGCCGTAATACCTTACTATTTTGCCACACAGATTGCCGAAGGCGCAACATTGTCATTCTTTTCGATAGATTTTATATTCTATGCCGGCATATTCTTTACCATTGGCGAAATTGCAAACATGGTAGGTGTAGCCATTGCCACTCCAATAACATTCAAAATAGGCAAGAAAAGCACATTCCTCTACTCGCTGTTTGCAATAATGGCGCTATGCATTGCATTTTACTATGTACCTACCGATTCGGCATCAGGATATTGGACCTTATTGATTCTGCAAATTGCAACAGGTATCTTTACAGGTATAATCTCTCCGCTTGTATGGAGTATGTATGCCGACATTTCTGATTATGCAGAGCTTAAGTTCAAGACCGCCTCTACCGGCTTGATATTCTCTTCATCATCAATGGCACAGAAGTTCGGTGGAGCATTCGGAACTTCAGCTGTTCTTTGGTTGCTTGCAGCTTTTGGTTTCAATACTGCAGAAGGCGCCGTACAGACACCCGATGCTATTGAAGGGCTTCGCTTGCTAATAAGTTGGATTCCTGCAGGTATTGCGGCATTGTCGGCTATCTTCATTTTCATTTACCCGTTGACAACAAAACGCATGAAGGATATTACAAAGCAACTGAACAAGACAAGATAAAAACATTATTTTTACGATAAAACGAGAAAAGGAGAAACTGTTGAAGCGAACTCCTTTTCTCGTTTTCTTATTCAATTTTTGTTATTCAACGCAAGTTGTATTATTTTTGTATGTTTTTAGTAAAAACATATTCGGCAGATATGACATTTGAATACGACATACTTGTAATTGGTGCAGGCCACGCTGGCTGTGAAGCGGCAGCTGCAGCAGCGAACATGGGCAAGAAGACATGCCTTATGACAATAGACATGAACAAAATTGCCCAGATGAGTTGCAACCCTGCCATTGGCGGAATTGCCAAAGGACAGATTGTTCGCGAAATTGATGCTCTCGGAGGATACACAGGTATCATAACCGACAAGGCATCGATACAATTCCGCATGCTCAACCGTTCTAAAGGCCCTGCGATGTGGAGCCCACGCGCACAGTGCGACAGAATGAAGTTCAGCCAATACTGGAGAGAGGTTCTCGAGAACATTCCAAACCTGCACATGTGGCAGGACATAGCAACAGAACTTATTGTCGAAGAGGGTAAGGCTGTCGGTGTAAAGACACAGATGAATGCCACATTCCTTGCAAAGAGCGTCATAATAACTGCAGGAACATTCCTCAATGGACTTATGCACATCGGCAAAGTACAGATTGAGGGTGGTCGTGTGGCAGAGCCTGCAGCAAAGGGACTTACCGAGTCAATAACAAAGCACGGCATAACAGCCGGACGCATGAAAACAGGAACACCTGTACGCCTCGACAAGCGCTCAATAAACATGCAACTCGTTGATATTCAAGAGGGTGACAATGATTTTCACCGTTTTTCATACAGCAATACAGAGCGCAATCTCAAACAATTGCCATGTTGGGGATGTTACACAAACCCTGAGGTTCACAAGATACTCAGCGACAGCCTTGCCGACTCACCGCTCTACAACGGACAGATACAGAGCATTGGCCCGCGCTATTGCCCAAGCATTGAGACAAAAATCGTAACATTTGCCGAGCGTGACCGTCACCTGCTGTTCCTTGAGCCCGAAGGCGAAACCACACAGGAGATTTATGTAAACGGTTTCTCGTCGTCGTTACCTATGGAGGCACAGCTCACAGCTCTGCGCAAGATACCTGCACTTGAGAATGCTGTTGCCTACCGCCCTGGATATGCAATAGAATATGACTATTTCGACCCCACCCAACTGAAACATACATTAGAGTCGAAAGTTATAGAAAATCTCTACTTTGCAGGACAGGTAAACGGAACGACAGGTTACGAAGAGGCTGCCGGACAAGGTATAATCGCCGGCATAAACGCAGCCATGAAAATCGACGACAAAGGCGAGTTTGTTCTGCGACGCGACGAGGCTTACATTGGAGTTCTCATTGACGACCTGGTAACAAAAGGTGTAGATGAGCCTTACAGAATGTTTACGTCAAGAGCCGAATATCGCATATTATTGCGCTCGGATAATGCCGATACACGATTGACAGAAATGTCATACAAAGCCGGACTTGCAACCCAAGAGAGATACGACCGCTTATGTGAGAAAAAAGCGAAGATTGAACGACTGACAGATTTTATAAACAATTTTTCAATCAAAGCCGACCTCATTAACAAGGGACTTGAAGAACTTGGTACTACCCCACTTATTCGCGGTTGCAAACTTGCTTCAATTATTGAACGCCCACAAATTACCATTGAAAAAATTTCGGAATATATAGTTCCGCTCAAACGCGAACTTGACAAGTTGGGCGCAGACAGAGATGAGATAATTGAGGCTACCGAAATTGAGATAAAGTATCGTGGCTACATACAACGAGAACGTGAACTTGCAGAACGAATGGTAAGACTTGAAAACATAAAAATAAAAGGTAGATTTGATTACAACAATATCGAGTCGCTTTCGACCGAAGCAAGACAAAAACTCACAGCCATAAACCCCGACACACTTGCACAGGCAAGCCGCATACCGGGAGTGTCGCCAAGCGATATAAATGTATTGCTGGTTTTGGTACGAAAATAAATGTTCCACGTGGAACAATGCTATAAAAATTATACGATAACCAAAAAAATATAGAATATGAATAAGGAACTATTATTGCAGAACTTAAGAAATATCCCAGACTTTCCAATACCGGGAATACAGTTCAAAGATGTAACATCGTTGTTCAAGAACCCCGCATGCTTGCGCGAAATGGACAATGCCCTTTACGAATTATACAAGGACAAAGGTATTACAAAAATCGTGGGTATTGAATCACGTGGTTTTGTAATGGCATCGGCTCTTGCCGTTAAATTGAATGCAGGATTTGTGCCTATCCGCAAGCCCGGCAAATTGCCTGCTGAGACAATAAGCGAGACTTATGGAAAGGAGTATGGCCGCGACACTATTGAAATCCACAAGGACGCAATTGACGAAAACGATGTTATTCTTATACACGACGACCTTTTGGCAACGGGCGGAACAATGCTTGCAGCATACAATCTTGTAAAAAAGCTGAACCCCAAAAAGGTTATGATTAATTTCATTATAGAACTGAAAGGTCTTAAAGGAAGGGATATATTCCCCGAAGACACCGAAATTGATTGTCTGTTGGAACTTGAAGGAAAGTAACAGGTATGAACAAAGAGGATAGAAACAAGAGGGAAGAGTACATTAAGAACATTGTAAGCAACCTTCCTGATTCACCCGGCTGCTACCAATACCTCAACGAAAATGGGGTAATTATTTATGTAGGCAAAGCAAAGAACCTGAAGCGCCGCGTATCCTCATATTTCAACAAAGAGCAACAGACACTGAAAACAAAGTTGCTCGTTTCTAAAATTGCCGACATAAAATATGTCGTTGTAAACAGCGAGGCCGATGCATTGCTTTTAGAGAATAACCTCATAAAGCAGCATAAGCCTCGCTATAATGTTCTATTAAAGGACGACAAGACTTACCCGTCTATCTGCATTACAAAAGAGTATTTCCCGAAAATATTCAAAACGCGTAAGATAATAAAGGAGCGCGGGCGTTATTTCGGACCATACACAAACAGTGGGGCGCTCAATGCACTGCTTGAACTAACAAAAGAGCTCTTTCCGTTAAGGACTTGCAACCTGAATATAACTCCTGAAGGTGTAAGACATGGCAAGTACAGCCCATGCCTTGAATATCAGATTAAAAATTGCTGTGCGCCTTGTATAGGCAAGATATCAAAGGACGATTATTGCAAATATATCGATGAAGTCATAGCCATATTAAAAGGAGATATCAAGATTCTGCAGGAAAAATTGCTTGGAGAGATGAAAGAAAAAGCCGCAAACCTTGAGTTTGAAGCTGCTGCTGAAATAAAGAAAAGATATCAATTAATCGAAAATTTTAGGACACGAAGCGAGGTTGTAAGCGCATCAATGAACAACATTGACGTATTCAACATCGAAAGCGATGAAAAGAGCGCATTCATCAACTTCCTGCACATCACAAACGGATGCATCAACCAGGCATTCACTATCGAGTATCAGAAAAAGCTCGATGAGAACGATGCGGAATTGATTTCTATGGGTATTGTGGAATTACGTGAAAGATTCAACAGTAATGCAAAAGAAATTATACTCCCCTTCCCTATTGAACTACCTCTTGAAGGAGTAACAATAACCATACCGCAAAAAGGCGAAAAAGCACGTCTTTTGGCATTGTCGAGGCTGAATGTAAAACAATATAAAGCCGACCGTCTGAAACAGGAAGACAAGCTAAATCCCGAGCAGAAAAACACCCGCCTCATGAAGGAGATTCAAGAGATGTTGAACCTTGATAAACTCCCGATGAAAATAGAGTGTTTTGACAATTCAAATATACAGGGAAGCGATGCTGTTGCGGCATGTGTTGTGTTCCAAAAACTAAAACCGTCGAAAAAGGAGTATAGGAAATTCAACATAAAAAGTGTTGCCGGACCTGATGACTATGCGTCAATGCGAGAGGTTGTTGGACGACGATACAGACGTTGTATCGAGGAGGGCGAGGGCTTGCCTGACTTGATTATAGCCGACGGCGGAAAAGGACAAATGGAGGCTATAAGAGAAGTTATTGAAGACGAACTTGGACTTAAGATAAAAATTGCCGGACTTGTCAAGGACGGCAAGCACCGCACAACAGAATTGATTGTCGGTGACAATGGAGAGACTGTAGGATTAAAGCAGAACACCACCCTATTCCGTCTGATGACACAAATACAGGACGAGGTTCACCGTTTTGCCATAACATTCCACCGCAACAAACGCAGCAAGCGACAGACGGCATCAGAACTGGATAGCATAAAGGGAATTGGAGAAAAGAGCAAGCAAGCACTGTTACAGCATTTCAAGAGCGTAAAACGCATAAAGGAAGCAAGCATGGAAGAGCTTGCTGCAGTTGTTGGAAAAGCAAAAGCCAACATTATACTTGAAAGTATAAATGAAAAACAAGAAAACTGAAATAATACCCTATTTTTGCGTATATTAGCAACATAAAAGAGGAAAACAACAAATTCGAGTTATGAGAGTACTTATACAAAGGGTAAAAAAGGCATCTGTTACAGTTAATAAAGAACTTATCTCATTGATTGACAACGGCTTACTTGTTTTTGTCGGTATAGGAGAAGAAGATAATGCCGAAGATATAGAATGGCTTACAAAAAAAATAGCCAATATAAGGCTTTTCGATGACGAGAACGGCGTGATGAACAAATCTGTGATTGACATTGACGGGGAGATACTTGCGGTAAGCCAATTCACACTTATGGCATCGACAAAAAAAGGCAATCGCCCTTCATATATAAAGGCTGCAAAACCCGATATATCGATACCGTTATACGAGCAATTCTGCACAGAAATGGAGATTGCAATAAACAAACCTATCAAGCGAGGTGTTTTTGGTGCAGACATGAAGGTTGAATTGCTGAATGACGGCCCGGTAACTATATTCATCGACTCAAAGAACAAGGAATGAGTATGACCATAAAAGAGGCACAGGAACGCATTGATGCGTGGATAAAAGAGTATGGGGTACGTTATTTCAACGAACTTACCAATATGGCTATTCTCACCGAAGAGGTTGGTGAAGTGGCGCGTATAATGGCACGCAAATACGGCGAACAGTCGTTCAAGGAAAATGACAAATGTGAACTTTCTGACGAACTTGCCGATGTTCTTTGGGTGCTTATCTGCATAGCTAACCAGACAGGCATTGACCTGACAGAAGCTTTGCAGAAAAACCTCGATAAAAAGACAAAAAGAGATAATAAAAGACATATAAACAACCCAAAACTTAACAGAGATGAGTGAAAACTGCAATTGTGGATGTGGTAACCATACACACCACACTGACGAAGAGAGCAAGTATGATTTTGTCCTTGCAGAATACAGCAATGCAATGACTGATGAGGAGGTTGCAGGCAAAGTAAAGCAGCTGATTGAAAATAAAGTAGAGGAGAACAATACTTTAGAGGTAAAGAAATTCCTTTTCAACTGCATAGACCTGACAACACTCAAATGCACCGACAGCGAGGAGAGCGTTATGCGTTTTACAGAGAAGGTAAACGAGTTTGACGACAAACATCCCGACTTGAAAAACGTTGCAGCTATCTGCGTATATCCAAACTTCGCAAAGATAGTAAACGACACATTGGAAGTTGAGAATGTAGGTATAGCTTGTGTTTCAGGCGGTTTCCCCTCTTCACAGACATTCCAAGAGATTAAAATTGCCGAAACAGCCATGGCCATACACGATGGTGCAACAGAAATAGACATTGTGCTAAGCGTAGGCAAGTTCCTCAGCGGTGACTACGAGGGTGTATGCGACGAAATACAGGAACTGAAAAGTGTATGCGGTGACAAACACCTGAAAGTAATTCTCGAGACCGGCGCATTAAAGAGTGCTGAGAATATCAAAAAAGCTTCGATTCTATCGATTTATTCAGGTGCTGATTTTATCAAGACATCAACAGGCAAGGAATCACCGGCCGCTACACCTGAAGCAGCTTATGTAATGTGTCAGACAATCAAGGAGTACTACCTAAAGACAGGCCGCAAAATTGGTTTCAAGCCAGCGGGAGGAATAAACACAGTACATGATGCACTTGTATATTACACAATTGTAAAGGAATTGTTGGGTGAGGAGTGGCTCACAAACGAACTATTCCGACTTGGAACAAGCCGTCTTGCAAACCTTTGCTTGAGTGAAATTCTTGGGGAAGAGGTCAAGTTCTTCTAAAAAATAAAACTATGAAAAACACCAAATTTTTTATTATAGCATTAGGTATACTGTTACTTTTAAGTTCTTGTGGAACCTTATTTACACCAAGTAAGCAAAGTATCACCTTTGTAGGTTTACCTGAAACAAAAATATATGACAACGGTATAAAACTTGGAGAAATTTCTGATGAAGGTATGACCATCATCAAGATAAGAAAAAAACTAACGGACAAGCAGCTGTTAGCAAAGAAAAAGGGATATAAAAACACTATTATTTATCTTGACGCTGTTCTTAATCCTGTTTCTATTATTAATTTAACCAACATTTTTGCATGGGCAATTGATCTTGCAAGTGGAAAATGCTTCAAATGGGACAACGAGATTATAGAAATAGATATGGAAATAGATGAACGATTCAGAAGAACGATAAAATAATAAATGCCGGTAAAACCGGCATTTATTATTTATTTCTTTTTATTACATAATCAATATACGCAACCAAAGCATCTTGCAATTCTGGAGATATATCCTTAGGCAATGACTCTATAGCCTCATTCCTATACCTGTCGATAGTTGCATTGGCATACTCTACTCCACCCTCCGATTTTGCTATTTCAATAAATGTTTCTATCTCCTTTTCATCGAGATTAATTCCATTTATCAATTTATCCTTTATAGGTAATAGAGCTTCATTCTTGCTATTGTTAAGGACATATATTGCCGGAAGTGTAATTTTACCTTCACGCATGTCACTACCTGTAGGCTTGCCTATATCGTTATTGAAATAATCGAAAATATCGTCCTTGATCTGGAAGCATATACCCACACACTTGCCGAACTTTTCGAAAGCAGCGGCATACTCGTCCTTATCACCTACAGAATATACTGCACAAAGAGCACTGCATACAAACAGCGACGCAGTCTTGTTATATATAACCTTGAAATAGTTTTCCTCGCTGTATGTACCCTCCTGCTCCAATTCGACCTGCATGACCTCACCACTTGACAATTCCTTACCAAGATTTGCAAGTTCCTCGATTATACGAATATCACCTGTCTTGGCGGCATTGTTAAGAGCCTGAGAAAAGAGATAATCGCCGGTCAAAACGGCAATATTATTATTAAAAGCAATGTTCAACGAAGGACGTCCGCGACGCATGTTGCTCTCGTCGATAACATCGTCGTGCAAAAGGCTTGCCGAATGAAGCAACTCCATTGCCGAAGCTGCCGCAAAGGCTCTCTCTGTAACCTTGCCAAGACTTTTGGCAACAAGCAACATAAGCATGGGGCGCATCAGCTTGCCGGCTGACTCGCTTACGTATGACAAAGCGCAGTTCAAAAGCTCTACATCACTTGTGAACTGTTGCTTGAAATAGGCGCTGAAATCATCAATCTCCTGCCTAATAGGTGCTTGTATCGTTGCAAGGTAATCCATAAAAATCGTTTTCGAGGTGTTGAATGAACAACACTTATTATATTTAACCACAAAAGTAATAAAAAAGAATATGGATAGTAGTAAAAATTATGTATTTTTACAATCAGTTTAAGGATAAGAAAATGGAAAAACTATTTTTGCTTGACGCATACGCGCTTATATACAGAGCATATTATGCTTTTATAAAGAATCCGAGAATAAACTCCAAAGGATTCAACACTTCGGCTATACTCGGTTTTATAAATACTCTTGAAGATGTACTGAAAAAAGAAAACCCCACACATATAGGTATAGCCTTTGACCCTAAAGGACCCACATTCCGACACGAGGCATACGAAGAGTACAAGGCTCAACGCGAAGAGACACCTGAGGTTATCAGAGAGTCTGTTCCTGTGATAAAGGAGTTTATAAAGGCATATAATATACCCATATTCGAAGTTCCCGGATATGAGGCTGACGATGTTATAGGTACATTGGCAAAACAAGCGGAGAAAAGGGGAATAATAACATATATGATGACCCCTGACAAAGATTATGGACAGCTTGTTTCGGACACCACATTCATATACCGCCCCAAGTATGGTGACAAAGAATTCGAGGTAATGGGTGTAGAAAGGGTAAAAGAGAAATTCTGTATTGACAACACAATGCAGGTTATCGACCTTTTGGGACTCATGGGCGATGCAAGCGACAATATCCCTGGTTGCCCTGGCGTAGGAGAAAAAACAGCACAAAAACTTATAGCCCAATTCGGCAGTATTGAAAACCTGCTCGAAAGGACAGACGAACTTAAAGGAGCACTAAAGACAAAAGTCGAAGAAAACAGGGAAAAAATCATTTTCAGCAAATTCCTTGCAACAATAAAAACAGATGTTCCCATTGAACTCGACATGGAAGCATTAAAAAGAGAAGCTGCGAATGATGACGAACTCACACGACTGCTTGACTTTTATGAACTGCGAGCACTTAAAGAGAGAGTAAAGAAAAGTATGGCAGCTCCAACACTTTTCGATGATTTTGCGACAGAGGCAAAACAGCCGGCTACAGGAGTAACAAAAAAATCTTCACAAAACACAGCAATTCAAGGCTCTCTCTTTGATTTTTTTGCGACCGAAGATACAGGCGAAGAAAAAAAATCGAGCCATTTGAGCTTAAAAGAGGTGCCACACACCTACAAACTCATTGATACAGAGGAAGATATACGCAATTTAGTTCTTGCGGTAAAAAAATGTCAAACAGTGTGTTTTGACACAGAAACTACAAGTACCAACGCCCTTGATGCCGAAATTGTAGGATTGAGCCTTGCTGTAAAGGAAGGCGAAGCGTTTTACATTCCAATGCCGGCAAAAAGAGAAGAAGCCACTACCCGACTCGAACTGTTGAGAGAAATTTTTGAAAATGAAGAAACGGAGAAGGTCGGACAAAATATAAAATATGACATTACCATTCTTGCCAACTATGGTATAGAGGTAAAAGGTAAACTTTTCGATACAATGATAGCCCACTACGTTCTGCAACCTGAGCTGTATCATGGAATGGACTATCTTGCCGAAATTTACCTTGACTATGACACTATAAAAATTGAAGAGCTTATTGGCGAGAAAGGTAAGACACAAAAGAACATGCGCGACATTGCACCGGCAAATATATGTGACTACGCATGTGAAGATGCAGATGTAACACTCAAACTGAAGAACATTCTCGAGAAGGAGATAAAGAACGAAGGACTAACCGAACTCTTCTACGACATTGAGATGCCACTTGTTCCTGTACTTGCATATATGGAACGCAACGGTGCGCGTATAGACACTGCCGCATTGAAAGAGACATCTACCCTATTCGGTAAACGCCTTGCCGATATTGAAGAAGAAATCTATTCACTTGCCGGCGAGCCCTTCAACATCTCGTCGCCACGACAGGTAGGAGATATCCTGTTCGGTAAACTAAAGATTGTCGATAAGCCCAAAAAGACAAAGACAGGACAATATGTAACATCGGAAGAGGTTCTCGCACAAGTACAGAACCGCCACCCTATTGTAAAAAAGATTCTACAGCATCGTGGACTGAAGAAACTGTTAAGCACATATATCGATGCCCTCCCGTCGCTTGTAAATTCACGAAGCGGAAAGATACACACATCGTATAACCAGACAGTGACAGCAACAGGACGATTGAGTTCAAGCAACCCTAACCTGCAGAACATACCTATTCGCGATGAAGACGGAAAAGAGGTGCGCAAAGCCTTTGTTCCCGACGAGGGATGCATGTTCCTTTCGGCCGACTATTCGCAGATAGAACTGCGCATAATGGCACACCTGAGCGGCGACAAGAATATGATTGATGACTTCCGCAGCGGATATGACATTCACGCAGCCACAGCAGCCAAGATATACAAGAAACCTATTGAAGAGGTTACAAAGGACGAGCGCCGAAAAGCCAAAGTTGCCAATTTTGGTATCATATACGGAATTTCAGTGTTTGGACTTGCCGAAAGAATGAATGTTGACCGTCGCGAAGCAAAAGAGCTTATTGAGAACTATTTCGATACCTACAAAGGTGTTTACGAATACATTGAAAAGTGCAAGCAAGAGGCTAAAGCAAACGGTTTTGTCGAAACTATATTCCACCGCAAACGCTACTTGCCCGACATTAACTCACACAATGCAGTAGTGCGCGGATATGCTGAACGAAATGCTGTAAATGCACCTATACAGGGTAGTGCAGCCGACATTATAAAGGTAGCAATGATACGTATTTACCGCAGAATGAAAGCCGAGAATTTACGTTCGACAATGATACTGCAGGTACATGACGAATTGAATTTCAACGTCGTACCCGAAGAACGTGACACAATACAAAAACTTGTAGTAGAGGAGATGCAGAACGCATTTGCCATGAGTGTTCCTTTAATAGCTGACTATGGCTGGGGAAACAATTGGTTAGAAGCACATTAATTATTTATATTTGTAATACTATCAAATAATGGTAAGTATATTTAGCCTAATACTATTAGGCTCACATTTTCTATTATGATGCTTTGAACCTTAAAAACTATATTAAGCTATAAAAAAATTATTTACAGTTTTTGCAGTATCCATTGCAATACTATGTTTGGGAAGTTGTGGAGTAGCAACAAGTTATCCACTCAGTATCACTGAAACAAAAGTTACATTAGCAGAAAACAATTTCAAAATAGTTGGCAAAACTTATGGTGAAGCATCTGCTACATATATCTGCGGTATCGGAGGATTAAGCAAAAAGGCACTAAAAAATAATGCCATCAACGAAATGTCAAAGAATGCAAACCTTACCGGTGCACAGACTTTAACAAATATTACAACAAATGTTTCTATCAAGATGATAACCCCTCTCTATGTTCAGATAACCTACACTGCAACAGCCAATATAATTGAGTTTACAAAGTAACTGAATGTATTTCAAATAAAAAACGGTATCAGAATTCTGATACCGTTTTTTATGACTTTATGATTATCATTCAGTTACTTTCTGTGCTTTTCTATAGTCCTTTTTTCTCATAAGGCCTTCCTTAACATCTTCAAGGTTACTGGTTTCCTTATAGAAAATCCAATGTTTGATTGAAGTCTTTGAAGAGTATGCAGCAGAATACGCTTCCTGTAAAGTCCAACCCCTTTCAGACATAAAATTGGCAGTATCGACAATACTTCTGAATTTTATTCTTTTGCCATTTTCGTCAACGAATTTCAATTTACGGCTCTTGCAGTTCCAGAGTTCCTTAGATACTTTTTCACCGAAATCAAAAACCGGTTTAATTTTAGATTTCACACCTTTCTCATAACCTTTAACCTCGCAATAATACTTGTGTGACTGTGCAAAAGAGGTCAATGCACAAAACACGAGGAAAAATACAAGTAAATACCTTTTCATATTCTTTCTGTTTAGTAAGTTTAAATTATTGTTTTATATCTGTAAAATCAATTTTTGAAAATTATAAAAAATTTTATAATTAATTGGCTTGCAATTTAGTAAATTATTCAATCCCCACCAATAAATTTATATCATTTATCTAAAAAAAAAGAAATCGGAGAGAGTCTTTAAACTTTCTCCGATTCAGTAGCGAGACCCGGGATTGAACCGGGGACCTCATGATTATGAATCATGCGCTCTAACCAGCTGAGCTATCTCGCCATCGCATTTTTGCGGTGCAAAGATATATTTATAATTTGAATATGACAAGTATTTTACAATTTTTCATCAAAAAAATATTCAAAAAGAACCATAAAAGCCTGTTATTTGTTTGAAGTAGTAGCAAAATGGCAAAAAAACATATCTTATTTTTTTGAATTTCAAATATAAATTTCTATCTTGCAACTGATATACAACCACTTATACTTACCCATTCATAACTTTTTATGATGAGCAAAGAAAAGATTTATATAGAGTATCCTTTGAAAGGTAGCGCTTCAATGATATGGCGTTATATAGGCACATCATCAGGATTATCACCTTGGTTTGCCGACAAAGTGGAAAATATAGACCGTACATTCACTTTTTATTGGGGTAAAACCGAAAAAAGAATAGCCCACCTTATTGCACAAAGAAATGGGGTATATGTAAAATTCAGATGGGACGACGAAAGTCATAATACCTATTTTGAAATGAGAATTACATATAATGAACTTACAAGAGAACACACTCTTGAAGTAACGGACTTTGCCGATAAGAATGAGATTGAAGACCAAAAGGACTTGTGGGATTCTCAAATAGAAAATTTAAGACGTCAGTCAGGAATGTAACAATTAGTTTTTATACCCTTGTTGCTGTATAATCAATCATTTTATACTAACTTTGTAAAGTGAAAAACTACCTTTTTGAAGGTAGCTTTTCTGTATAAATACATTTGATACTATAAAAAACAACCATACATGAGATTGCCGGGATTGCATATAAAAAAAATGGATCTTTTTATAACAAAGACCTTTTTGAGTAATCTTTTGGGTACTTTCTTTATATGTCTGTTCATATTCATAATGCAGTTGCTGTGGATGTGGGTAGATGATTTTGTCGAGAAAGGCCTTGATATGGCCATTCTTCTTAAATTCTTTGCATACGGATCAATAACACTTGTTTCACAGGCACTTCCTCTTTCAATACTTCTTGCTGCACTGATGACATTCGGTAATTTTGGCGAGAAGCTTGAATTGCTTTCCATGAAGGCTGCAGGAATACCGTTATTACGAATAATGACACCTTTGATTGTGTGTTGTACCATTCTGTGCGGAATATCATTCTATTTTCAGAATATAATAAGCCCGTATGCACAGATGAAGCTATACACCATGATGTATTCCATCAAGCAGTCATCACCTGAAAGCGAAATACCTGAAGGTATATTCTATGACAGAATCGATGGATACAATATATATGTAGAGCATAAGGATAAAGAAACCGGAATACTACACAATGTCATAATTTATGATATGTCTTCAGGTTTTGACAATGCCAATATACTTGTTTCCGACTCGGCTGAAATTATAAATACAACCGATAACAAACTGATGGTCATGGCTCTTTATTCGGGAGAGCAGTTTTCGAACCTTACCGACCAACAAACAAAAAAACAGAACAGACCTTACCGCCGCGAAACATTTACCAAAAAAGAGGTGCTTATAAAAATAGACGGTGGCTTTGAAATGAAGGATGCCGATTTTATAAAGTCAAACGCCGCAAGCAAAAACATCAAGGAATTAAGTTCATCAATAGACTCTCTTACACTTGCCAATGACAGTGTTGGAGAAAAGAACTGGGATAGCGCTCTGCGTTCAACATATAGAACACGTTTGAATTTCAACTCAAACGATACTATAAAAATGAACAGGGACAATATACATAACATTAATGTTGACAGTGTTTTCAATATAGCTACAAAGAACAACAAGCTTATATGGAAACGCGCACAATTCAACAAAATAAAACAGATTAAAATTGACTATGAGATTAAGGGAAACATAATGCGTTCTCTTGATAAAGACCTCAACAGACATAAAATTGCATTCTGGGAGAAATTCACTCTATCACTCGGTTGTCTTATATTTTTCTTTATAGGTGCTCCTCTTGGTGCCATTGTACGTAAGGGTGGATTGGGATATCCTGTTCTCATATCGGTAGCTACATTCATTCTTTACTATATATTTACGACATCGGGAGCAAAAATGGCCCGTGAAGGTGAATGGTATGCGTGGTTCGGAGCATGGCTAAGCACCATGATATTGTTACCGCTTGGAATATTCTTCACCTATCAGGCAAACAAAGATTCCGGAATATTCAATGGAGATGCTATAAAACTATTCTTTAGAACATTGTTTGCCATACCAGAAAAACGCAATATAACAATTAAAGAGGTTATTATAGAAGACCCTGACTACAGGAATTGCGCTATCGTACTCGATGAAATTTACAACGAAGCACGAACATACAAGAAAAACAATAACTTAAAGAAACTGCCAACCATACAAAGTGTATTCTTCAATACAGATAACAATACACTTGTCGATTTCAATAATAAACTGGAGCAAATTATAAATGTGCTTGGAAACAGTAGGGAAAGAAAGGTGATTATACAACTTAACGAATTCCCTGTACTTTCAATAAACGCAATATCATCACCATTCAAAAAAACTTGGTTGAATATATTATCTATCATTGTACTTCCTTTGGGAATAATTATATATCTTCGTGCAATAATGTTTAGAATACGTTTATTGAAAAACATTGTTAAGATAGAGAGTATCAGTAAAAAAATTATAAATACGCTTAAAAAGCAAAATTTTATATAACCATAATGGAAAATTTCAAACTTAATACAATAGAAGAGGCTCTTGATGATTTCAGAGAGGGAAAAATTGTAATTGTTGTTGATGACGAAGACAGAGAGAATGAAGGTGACTTTATTATCGCTGCCGAAAAGATAACTCCTGAAACCGTTAATTTCATGCTTAAAAACGGTAGGGGAGTGTTGTGCGCACCTATTACTCTTTCACGTTGTAAGGAGCTTCAGCTTGAGCCACAGGTAAGTTCAAACACAAGTTTGCTCGGAACACCATTTACTGTTACGGTTGACAAAGTTGAGGGTTGTACTACAGGTGTATCCACAGCCGACAGAGCTGCAACAATTAAGGCTCTTGCCGACCCCACAAGCAAACCCGAAACATTTGCACGTCCGGGACACATAAACCCGCTTTATGCACAGGACAACGGAGTATTACGCCGTGCCGGACATACCGAAGCCAGCATTGACCTTGCACGTTTGGCCGGTCTTTACCCTGCAGCTGCCCTTATTGAGATTATGAATGAGGACGGTACTATGGCACGTATGCCACAGCTTGTAGAGATAGCAAAAGAGTATGATTTAAAAATCATATCAATCAAAGACCTTATCGAATACCGTCTTAAAAAGGAATCACTTGTTGAAAAAGGCGAAGAGGTTGATATGCCTACCGAACATGGTCATTTCCGTCTCATACCATTCCGTCAGAAATCAAATGGACTTGAACATATAGCTCTTATAAAAGGAGAATGGAATGAAGATGAAGCTATAATTGTACGTGTACATTCATCATGCATGACAGGAGATATATTCGGTTCACAGCGTTGCGATTGCGGAGCACAGCTTCACGAAGCAATGAAACTTATCGAAAAAAATGGAAAGGGTGTTATCGTATATCTCAATCAAGAGGGTCGTGGTATAGGATTAATGAACAAGATGCGTGCATACAAATTACAGGAAGAGGGTATGGACACCGTCGATGCAAACCTTTGCCTTGGATTTAAAGCCGATGAAAGGGATTACGGAGTAGGTGCTGAAATACTGCGTCAGATAGGAGTACATAAAATGCGTCTTATCACCAATAACCCTGTAAAGAGAATTGGACTTGAAAGCTACGGCTTGACAATAACTGAAAATATCAGTATCGAGATTGAGCCAAACAACTACAATTCCCGTTATCTTCATACAAAAGCTGAACGAATGGGACACACACTACATTTCAATAAAGATTAAAAATTTAACCATAAAATAATATGAACCAATTATCAGACCGCGTAAACCGATTGGCGCCGTCGGCAACATTGGCTATGTCACAGAAGAGCCAGGAGTTGAAAGCACAAGGCGTAGATGTTATCAATATGAGTGTTGGAGAACCTGATTTCAATACTCCAGATGCTATAAAAGAGGCTGCAAAAAAGGCTATTGATGACAACTGGTCACGTTATTCTCCTGTTCCAGGTTACCCTTCATTACGCAAAGCTATTGTAGAAAAACTAAAGAACGAGAACGGACTTGAGTTTAAGGAAACACAGATTTCTGTTTCAAACGGTGCTAAACAGGCTGTATGTAATGCTATTATGGCACTTGTAAACCCTGGTGATGAAGTTATCGTTCCAGCTCCTTACTGGGTAAGTTACCCCGATATGGTAAAATTAGCCGACGGTAATCCTGTTATTGTAAGCGCAGGCATTGAGCAGAATTTCAAAATCACAGGTGCTCAGCTTGAAGCTGCAATTACACCAAAGACAAAGATGCTGATTTTGTGTTCTCCTTCAAACCCCACAGGTTCGGTTTATACAAGAGAGGAATTGAAAGAACTTGCTGATGTACTTGCAAAATATCCTCATGTATATGTTGTTGCCGATGAAATTTACGAGCATATAAGCTATGTAGGAAAACATGAAAGCATTGCACAGTTCGAAGAGATTAGAGAGCGTGTAATAATTATCAACGGTGTTTCAAAGGCGTATGCCATGACAGGTTGGCGTATAGGTTACCTTGCTGCTGCAGAATGGATTGTAAAGGGTTGTAACAAACTTCAGGGACAATATACCAGCGGACCATGCTCTGTATCACAGATGGCGTCTCTTGAAGCTTATACAGGCTCACAGGAACCGGTTGAAGAGATGCGTAAGGCATTCCAACGTCGTCGTGACCTTATTGTAAAGCTTGCAAAAGAGATTCCTGGACTCGAAGTGAATGTTCCTGAGGGTGCATTCTACCTATTCCCTAAATGTAGTTCATTCTATGGAAAGAGCTATGGTGATACAGTAATAAACAACAGTGACGATCTTGCAATGTATCTGTTGACTGAGGCTCATGTAGCAGCTGTTGGAGGAACATCATTCGGAGCACCTGAATGTTTCAGAATGAGTTATGCAACAAGTGATGAGAATATAATCGAAGCTATACGTCGCATTAAAGAGGCTCTTGCAAAACTCAAGTAAACCAAAACATTTTATAATATAGAATCAAAGGCAGTGTTATTGAATACTGCCTTTGATATTTAATATATATGTTTATAACATTGTTAATATCTTGTTGAAAACAACTTAATAAATAAAGTAAAAAAAGTGGTAATAAAATTTTGCTTTTCGAGACCAAAAATTAAGCCATGCATATTGTTAAACAACCAAATTATTTTGCCACTTTTTTACATATATTTTTCAAACAGATTTCAACATATATAAACACTAAAAAAATAAGTTTAATACAAAATCAAAGAACGTATAATCGATACATAAATATCATTTAATCATTGATTTTTAATAAATTACATATAACTATAAAAAACTTAAGCAGCATATCGGACAAAGAGAAAATAATTATCAACATATTTATATACATTTTCAACAAGCTTTATTATTGTTTTTTATCTTTTTAAATTTTTTAAAAGGATATATATAATATAATAGACGTTGAAAATGGGGATAAGAAATTTTCACCTAATAATATAATGATTTATTTGCTTACTTTTGTAATAAACGACCACTGAGTTTATCAATTAATATGCTAAAATATATAACCATACTTTTTGCTTTGATATTGGCTGTATTGGATTTTGTTGCATACAGGCGTATATTACGTTCAAAAGCACCCCGAAGTATAAGAACCATATTCGCTTCAAAAGTTATTATAGCAAACCTTATTCCATTATCGGTTCCTCTATTCATGTTTATTTTCAATAACGACAGCAATGGAACATTGATGATGAAAATTTCAATGGTATTGCTTACAGTTTTTATAGTACTTACATTATGTCGTCTTGTATTATATCTATTCTGGTTGCCTTCATCAAAAAATAAATGGCTGTATGTGGGTGGAGTAGTGAGTTTTGCTTCGTTTATATTGCTTATGTATGGTATTTTTGTTACACGTACCGATTATAAGATAAACGAGATAGAACTTACGTACAACAATCTTCCGGAACCGTTCGATGGTTATCGTATAGCTTTTATTTCGGATATACATGTAGGTTCAATGTATAATGCCAAAAAAGAACTTGAAGATATATCAAAATTGATATCCTCAACTGATGCTGATATCCTGCTTTTCGGTGGCGATTTGGTTAATATGCATCATTCTGAGCTGACTCCTGCAATACTTGAAAAGCTATCAATGATAAAAGGAAAAGATGGTGTTCTGGCTGTACTCGGAAATCACGATACAGGAGCCTATTTAAGAGATAGTATAACAACACCCCGTTACCTTAATAAAAAGCTCGTAGAAGAGAAATTAGGCAGTATAGGGTGGGTTCTTTTGCGTGACAGAACAAAATTTATTAGTAGAGTTGACGATTCTATAGCTGTAACGGGAATTGATTATACCGATGAATTATTGAAATTTAAGCACGATTTCAATAATATAAATGATTATGATGTTTCACACATATATTCCGGTATAGATGATAAAATTTTCAATGTAACAATTTCACATCTTCCTCAGTTATGGTATAAGTTGTGTGATAACGGTTATTCCGATTTAACCCTATCAGGTCATATACATGCCATGCAATTAAAGTACAATCTGTTCGGATTGAATTTATCTCCGGCTTCATTTATGTATAATGAATGGAGTGGATTATATGAACGTAGTAATGGTAAATTGTATATAACTGACGGTGTGGGAACTGTCGGTTTCTTTGCCCGTCTGGGTGCACGACCCGAGATTACATTAATAACCCTAAAGAAAAGTATATAAATACTATTTTATAAGTACTTTTTTACCATCTATAATATATATACCATTTGGTAGATTTTGTTTTGATGGTAGTTTTTGACCGTAAATATTATATATACAGGTCTCTTTAGTTATATCTTTACTTAAAACATTAACTGATGTCTCATTTTTCAATTGTTCTGATATCCAATTGATTCTATTATCTATCCAAATTAATGTAGATTCTATTTCTTCTTCTATAGGAGTGAATTTATCATCGTAGGGATATATTTCTTTATTAAGAATTCTACTTTTATTTATATCTTCTTTGTAATTATCAAAAGTTGAATATAAATAATTGGTTACTTTATTAAGAATATTATCTTTTAAACTTTCCCATAAATAAACATATGAAGTATAGAAATCTTCTCTTTGTAGTAATTTTATGAAGTAAAAACTATATTCTATTCTATGTATATTGCTCCATTTGTCACTTACACCGAATGTAGCGTCAAAATCCCATAGTGGTCCCATTTTTAAGAGAGTACTATTAGGTTGTGATGGATTATAGTCCTCTTTATATAAAAATCTATTTGTACCTCCAGCATCTGATTGTCCTAAAATATCCTGTGCCAGCAACCATGCAGCCCAGTTGCCAATCTCGATATACTGTGATATATCTCCATTTACTGATAGAGTCTCTTCGAAATTAATTATATATTTTTTTATATTATTAATAATTGAATCGTTTAATTCATCTGGATCAGGGTATTTAAAAGTATATCCAACCTGATTAGGTAGAATATTTGTTTTAAAATATTTATTTTCATTCCACCAGTAGGCATCATCTTCAATTAAATATCCACTATTATCTATATTTAAACGACATATTTCTCTTTCTATAGTTTCTGTTAATATATAGTCACCTCTATATTTTCCATTAATTACCAGATTTACTATTTTACATTCAGGTTCCCATTCAAGACCAACTTGTAACCCTATATTTAATCCTGTATATACTTTTGTAATAAATCCGTCATAAACAGACTTTAATACCCAATCTTTGTCATTATAAGATTTATCTCTAAATAAAAGGTCAGTGCTTTTTGATAATTTAAGTTTATATGGTCTTTTTTCCCATATACTGCTTGAATTACCGCGCAACCTTATTTTTATCCCATTATTATTACTATCATATATAAGACTATCTTTTAATGATAGTCTCATTCTTCCATATACATATTCATTATTTATCAATCCTGTACCCCATAAGCCATCAGGAGCAGTTATATTTGTTCCAGTAGGTTCTATTCCATCATTGGTCCATATTTCTATTAATGGGATATTAATAGTACGCAAAATAGAATCTTGTTTACACACTTGTAATATATTATATTCCTGTCCAAAAATATTAAATGTTAAGTTTGTATAAACAATTAATATTATCAAAACAAATAGTTTAGTTTGTTTCATGGGTAAGAGAATATCTTAAAAAGTGTTTAATTTATCTTATAACAACAATTTTTGTTGTTTCACCCTCTTTTCCGTTTTTATCATAAAGAAGAACCTGGTAAACTCCGCTTGAAACCTTTTCACCCTTTTTGTTTCGTCCGTTCCAAGAATACATACCACCGTTTGAATATCCTTCGTTTATAATATAACCTGATGTATCAATAATTTTTACGTTACATTCATCTGTTAATCCAACAATTGAAATATTTCCGTTATAATCGGATCTTACAGGGTTTGGGTAAGCATGTATGACATTTTTTTCAAGTTTTTCTTCAGGTCTTGTGGCATCACTTCTGTAGCATGCGATACCTTTATCTGTACCAATAAAAACATCTCCTGTTTTATGATTTACAGCTATACTCACAATACAATTTGATGGTAATGGAGAATTTTCTGTAGTAAAGTGGTGTATTGTTTCCAATCCATCTTCACTTATAAGATATATTCCACTATCAAGAGTACCTACCCATTTTCTATTTGCACCATCAACATCTATAGCTTTAATATATATATTGTTCATAAGGTAGTCGGCAAGTCCTGTTCCATCATTTCTTGGTACTTTTATTTGTTTGAACGTACCATTTTTATTTAATAATTCATCAGGGTTATCTATAACAAAAAGTCCTGTATTTGTTCCTACCCACATATGCCCATTTTTATCTTCACACAATGCCGGTACTTGATATATATTGTAAGTTATTCCATCTTGGTTAGTAAATGTATCAAACCAGGATTTTACTTTGTCATCACTTGTATTGAATGGAGTATTTTTAATATTAGCGCAGAATAATCCTGCAACATCACTACTTGTAGAATATGCTGTGATCCATAACCATCCTCTTGAATCAAATAATGGTTTTACCATTACTTTTTTGTTTTCTATTTCTTTATAATTTAATGATACCCATTCACCATTCTTCTTAAGAACTTTTATAATATCCTTTATATTATTTGTATTAATACACCAAAGATTTCCTTCTTTATCAAAAATAACTGTTGGAACACGTACATATTTTTGATTATTTGGTACAGCGCTTTCTAAAATAGAGTTTTTGAAATCATAGTGTTTTACAAATTTTCCATCTCTGAATTCAAACAAACCATTTCCGAATGAACTTGCAAAATAGTGTCCCGGCTCAGTAGGGTCTTCATCTGCAGAGCATATATTTTGATATTTAAGTTTTGTTACTGTTTTAATAGTATCTTCAGGGAAATTAAACCATTTATGATTGCTTACATTATATTCCATAAATGTACCATCATAAAATGTATCATCAAAATAGTTTAATGCTCCTCCTGTTATCAATAGTTTATCATCATTCGTGAACTTCATGAATTCACAATAATTTCGAACAGGGCTGTTCTTGAATGTTATTTCTTGAATATCTATGAGTCTGTTACTTTCTATTTTACTTTTATATACTCCTTTATATCCCTTACAGTTCCAATACTCATTTTTATTCTTAAGTATATAATTACTGTTTGCAGTCTTATATACATATACTTTTGTATGATTTTTTATAATTGTAAGTTTATCGCTGGCAGGAGCTATTATTTCGTTGTCTTTGTTATAAATTGTATGATATTTACCTCCAATTCTTTCAACAATCTCGTTATACACGTAAGTATTGGTATCCAATACTGATATACAGCTGTCTTTTATAAGAACATATAATTCATTATCCAATTCACATAAAGCTATTATCTTATCTGAATTTATATTCTCCCAATTGTTTTTATCAAGCATGTTTTTAGTTGTATCACACTTGAATAATCCGTTATCGGTTCCTGTATATAATTTATCTTTGAAAAGATATGCACACCTGGTATTATATCCTGTGTTATATGTATTTTTTATTTCAAGTTTTTCCAAATCCAATACAACCACTCCGAATTCGGTTGAAAGGTACGCTATGTTTTTATCAATGTTTATATTATTGATAGTCTTATTGTTGACATTGCTGTTCTTGAAATCGGTTATATTGTATATTGTTTCATCATCATACAATATGTCGATATTAGCATTGCTGTATATGATAACTAATGCATTTATATAATCACTGTATGATATATGTGTTATATTGATATCGCTTAAACCGTTTATTTTATCATATAGAAAAACTTCGTTATCGGCGGTATTGTATGAAAAAAGAGCTCCTGATGAAAGTATATATACCTTTTTGCCGGCAACTTGACAATATGTACTGTTATGGTATGACGGATATAGAGTCCAGTTGTCTTCAGATGCTCTTGTATGTATAGAGAAAAGAAGAATTAATTGTAATAGAATAAGTCTTTTAATCATTTTGTTGCTTTAAATAATTATTAAGTTCTTCTGTTGCACGGTAACGGTGACTTATACTGTTTTTCATATCACCGGACATCTGTGCAAAGCTTTCGGAAAAACCTTCAGGAATAAATACAGGGTCATATCCAAATCCAGAATTTCCTGTTTTTTCATGGCTTATGGTACCTTTGACTATGCCATTGAACAGTTTTTCCTCTCCCTTAATAATTAACGCAATAACTGTGCGAAATTGTGCATTTCTATTATTTTTTCCTGTTAAATTTTGCAACAATTTATTCATGTTGGCTTCGGAATTACACTCCTCACCTGCATATCGTGCCGAATATACCCCAGGTTCGCCATTCAAGGCTTCGACTTCAAGACCAGTGTCATCGGCAAAACAGTCAACTCCGAATTTGTCATATATATACCTTGCCTTTATGAGAGCATTACCCTCTAATGTATCAGCTGTTTCAGGTATATCATCGTGACAATCTATATCATTTAATGATAAAATTTCAACCCTGTTTCCAAGGATAGCTCTTACTTCGTCGAGTTTATGTTTGTTATTTGTTGCAAAAACAAGTTTCATTTTACTTCCTCCTGTTTATCAGTATTGATAATGCTTGTATCGTCAATCTTGAATTTCTTTTTTGATTTTATCTTGTCAAATCCATTGCCATATACAGCCATAACTTTTGACTGTGAAATCAAAGCATTAGGGTCAATCTGTTTAATAGCACTCAATAGCTGATTTGATTGATTTGCACGTGCAATGGTTGTTACAACTTTTCCCTCTTTTCCCGAATAATATCCGATAGAGTCGAGTAGTGTAACACCTCGTTTCAAGTGTCGTGTTATATAATATGCTATTTCGTCATATTTGCTAGAGAATATAAAGAACTGTACAGCCTGACGGTTACTGTTTACCATATAATCGAGCGATACATTTACAATGACAAGGTTTATAAATCCGTAAAAAACCTTTTGTATGCTCATTGATATGTTTTCGCTTGGTATAATAAAGAAACTGCTTATAATAACACATGCATCGACATATAGCATTGCACGGCCAAAGCTTATATCTTTATATTTATTTACAATAGCTGCAATAATATCTACTCCACCGGTGCTTCCATTGTTCAAGAAACAGAATGCTATACCCATTCCGGTAAATATAGAACCTACTATACAAGCTTCCAATTGTTTATCAGGGCCAAGAATCTGATAAGCCGTAGGACAAGTCTGGAATATAAAGTCAAACATTTCAAGTGCCAATGTCATTACTGCAATGGCATATATTGTCTTTACACAGAATTTCCATCCGAGCTGTTGTATGGCAATAATTATAAGTACAATATTTATAGCAAAATAGGTGTATTGCATAGGTATTCCTGTTGTGTACTCCACAATACCTCCCACACCGGTTATACCACCTGTCACAAACTTGTACGGAGCCATAAAGAATTTCCAGGTAAAGGCATATAGTGTGAGTCCTAATGTTATCATGAGATAATTCTTAAGTTCACTCATGATCGTAGGTTTTGGTATAAAACGCTTTGCCATAGTTGTAAATATTAAGTTTATTATTGCAGTTTTATATACTTAAATAACCACGTTGACAATTTTTTTAGGTACAATGATTACTTTCTTGATGGGTTTACCGTCTATATATTTCTGGCTGTTTTCGTCAGCGAGTACGGTTGATTCTATTTCAGCGTTTGTAGCATCAGCTGCAAATTCAAGATTAAATCTTGCCTTACCGTTGAACGAAATAGTATATTTGATAGTGTCCTCTTTCAAGTATTCCTCATTGAATAAAGGCCATTCAGCATCACAGATAGTGGTATTGTGTCCCATAATCTCCCAAAGTTCCTCGCAAATATGAGGTGCGAAAGGAGAAAGTGTCACTACAACCTGCTCAAAGATAGATTTCTTATTACATTTGAGTGCTGTAAGTTCATTAAGGCATATCATAAATGCACTTACAGTAGTGTTGTATGAGAATGCAGGAATATCTTCTGTTGTTTTCTTTATAAGTTTATGTAGTGATTTCAACTCTTCCTTTGTAGGCTCTTCGTCTGTAAGAATGTAGTTGTCGTTCTTGTCGAAGAACATACCCCAGAGCTTACGCAAAAATCTGTGGCAACCGTCAATACCGTTTGTATCCCAAGGTTTTGATTGTTCTACAGGGCCGAGGAACATCTCGTACAAACGTAAAGTGTCGGCACCATATTTCTCGACAATGGTGTCAGGGTTGACCACATTGAACATTGACTTACTCATCTTCTCAACAGCCCAACCGCAAATGTATTTGTCATTTTCAAGAATGAATTCTGCATTTGCATATTCAGGACGCCATGCGCGGAAAGCATCAATATCAAGAATATCGTTTGATACAATGTTTACATCAACGTGAAGCGGAGTAACATCATAATTCTTTGAAAGGTTAAGCGAAACGAATGTGTTTGTATCCTTTATACGATAAACAAAATTGCTTCGTCCTTGAATCATACCCTGGTTAACAAGTTTCTGGAATGGCTCTTCCTTAACGCTTACACCTATATCATGCAGGAACATGTTCCAGAAGCGTGAATATATCAAGTGTCCTGTTGCATGCTCTGTACCACCTACATAAAGGTCAACATTTTGCCAGTAGTTGTCAGCTTCGGTTGAAACTAATGCCTTGTCATTTTTTGGGTCCATGTAACGCAAGTAGTATGCACTTGAACCTGCAAATCCCGGCATAGTGTTGAGTTCAAGAGGGAATATACTCTTGTTGTCAACTGTATCTTTGCTTACAATACACTTATTCTGTTCGTCCCAAGCCCACATTTTGGCATGGCCCAACGGAGGCTCACCTGTTTCGGTAGGAAGGAATTTCTCAACCTCAGGCAATTGTAGTGGCAAGCACTCTTCGGGTATCGGGTATGGTACACCGTCTTTGTAATATATTGGGAATGGCTCACCCCAATAACGCTGGCGGCTGAAGATGGCATCGCGTAAACGGAAGTTTACTTTAACTCTACCGAGCTTGTTTTCGCTTATGTAGCTCTTTGTCTTTGCAATGGCATCCTTTACTGTAAGCCCGTTGAGGTTGAGTTTGCAATCGGCAAATTTTGCAACGGGTGAATTGGTCATGATACCCTCTTTTGCATCAAAGCTCTCCTCGCTTACATCACAACCTTCAATCAATGGGCGTATCTCAATGCCGAAGTGTTTTGCAAATGCATAGTCGCGGCTATCGTGAGCCGGAACAGCCATTATTGCACCTGTTCCATAACCCGAAAGTACATAGTCGCTTACCCAAACAGGAATCTCCTCACCTGTGATAGGGTTAATTGCGTAAGAACCTGTGAATACGCCGGTAACATTGCGGTCAATCATGCGCTCACGCTCTGTACGTTTCTTTGTACGGTCGAGATATTCTTCAACGGCATTTTTCTGTTCTGTTGTTGTAAGTCTGGCAACGAGTTCGCTTTCAGGTGCCAGAACCATGAATGTAACACCGAAGATAGTGTCGGCACGAGTAGTGAATATAGTGAATTCTATATCGCTGTCCTTGATTCTGAACTGCATTTCGGCACCCTCGCTACGTCCAATCCAGTTACGTTGTGTCTCTTTGAGTGAATCGGTCCAGTCAATTCTGTCAAGACCGTCAAGCAGTCTTTGTGCGTATGCCGACACACGCAGACACCACTGTTTCATCTTCTTTTGTATAACAGGGAATCCACCGCGTTCCGAAACGCCATCGACAACCTCGTCGTTAGCAAGTACAGTACCAAGTTCGGGGCACCAGTTTACCATAGTCTCGTTGAGGAAAGCAATTCGCCAATTCATCAGCAGTTCCTGTTTTGCAACTTCGCTCAGGCTGTTCCACTCTTCGGCTGTAACATCAATTTCCTTTGTGCATGCGGCATTTATATTCTTGCTGCCCTCATTGCTCAACTTTTCGATAAGTTCAGAAATTGGTCGGCTACACTTTTTGTCGTTATCATAGTAGCTGTTGAACATCTGGATAAATGTCCACTGTGTCCAATGATAGTAATTTGCATCACAGGTTCTTATTTCTCTGTCCCAATCGAAGCAGAAACCTATTTTGTCGAGCTGTTCGCGGTAACGGTTGATATTCTGTTCTGTTGTTATGGCAGGGTGTTGTCCTGTCTGTATTGCATATTGCTCTGCCGGCAATCCGTAAGCATCGTAGCCCATAGGGTTAAGCACATTATATCCGTTAAGGCGTTTGAAACGTGCGAAAATATCAGATGCAATATATCCGAGCGGGTGTCCTACATGAAGTCCTGCACCCGATGGGTAAGGGAACATGTTGAGAACATAATATTTTTCTTTGCTGTCATCTTCGGTTACATGGTAGGTCTTGTTTTCCTTCCATATTCTCTGCCACTTCTGTTCAATCTCGTTAAAATTGTATGCCATATCTTAAAAAATTATTTGCGTTTTTAATGTATTACTATCTACATAGTAGATGTAATAAACTGCAAAAATATATAAAAATTATATGAATTACCTTTTTGTTCCATTAATTTGTTTACAAAAACTCTTTTTTAAAGTTTATCCCTGAAAATAGGATAAAAATAGCTATCTTCGCATAATTATTACAACATAAATCAATAAACGATATATGGCCGAAAAAGATGTTGCAGCAACCCCTATGATGCGTCAGTTTCTTGACCTTAAAGCCAAGCATCCTGATGCTGTTTTACTTTTCCGTTGCGGTGACTTTTATGAAACATACTGTTCCGACGCTATTGTGGCATCGGAAATTTTGGGTATAACCTTAACCAAGCGTTCAAACGGAAAAAACGATGCAGCCAAAGCCATTGAAATGGCCGGTTTCCCTTTTCATGCACTCGACACATATCTTCCCAAGCTTGTGCGTGCAGGAAAGAGAGTTGCAATATGCGACCAGCTCGAAGACCCTAAGATGACAAAAAAACTTGTCAAACGAGGTATAACAGAGCTTGTTACTCCCGGCGTTTCAATAAATGACAATGTACTTGATTATAAGGAAAATAACTTTCTTGCTGCAGTGCATTTCGGCAAGCCGATGTGTGGAGTATCATTTCTTGACATTTCAACAGGTGAGTTCCTTGTTGCGGAAGGCACATATGACTATATCGAAAAATTGCTTATAAATTTCCGTCCGAAGGAGGTTTTGTTCGAGCGTGGACTGAAGAGCCGTTTCGAGGACTGTTTTGGTAGCAAATATCTTACATTCGAACTCGATGATTGGGCTTTCACCGACGAATTTGCCAATGAAAAGTTGACAAAGCATTTTGAAACAAAGAATCTTAAGGGATTCGGTATTTCGCATTTGCGTAGCGGAGTTGTGGCAGCCGGTGCCATATTGCACTATTTGAGTGTTACGCTTCATACCCAAATATCTCATATACGTAGTATTTCCCGTATCGAAGAGGAACGTTATGTACGTCTTGACAAGTTCACTATCCGCAGTCTTGAACTTCTTGGCAGCATGCACGACGGTGGTACATCGTTGTTGTCGGTTATCGACCGCACACAGACAGCTATGGGAGCACGTCTTCTAAAGCGTTGGTTGGTTTTTCCTTTGAAGGACAAAAAGCCTATCGAAGATCGTCTTGATGTTGTGGAATACTATTTTCGCGAGCCTGAATTCCGCGAAATTGTTGAAGAACAGCTGCAGATGATAGGTGACCTTGAACGTATCATAGCAAAGGTTGCCGCAGGCAGGGTCTCTCCTCGTGAACTTGTGCAGTTGAAACTTGCGTTGCAAGCCGTTGAGCCCATAAAGGCAGCTTGTGAAAGCTCATCAAATCCTGTACTTAAGCAAATAGGTGCACAACTCGACTGTTGTAACGAAATTCGTGACCGTATAGCACGCGAAATAGTACCTGAGCCACCTCTTTTGTTGAATAAGGGTGGTGTGGTAGCTGCCGGAGTCGATGCACGTCTTGACGAGCTTCGCGAGATATCATACAACGGCAAGGATTACCTTATGCAGTTGCAGCAACGTGAAAGTGAGCGCACAGGTATTCCAAGTTTGAAAATATCTTTCAACAATGTCTTCGGTTACTATATTGAAGTCCGTAACACATATAAGGAAAATGTTCCTCAGGAGTGGATACGCAAGCAGACACTCGTAAACGCTGAACGATACATTACTCAGGAGTTGAAGGAGTATGAAGAGAAAATCCTTGGTGCCGAAGAGAAAATCCTTGCTCTTGAAACACAGATATTCAACAACCTTGTTACCGACCTTGCAGCATATATACCTTCTATTCAGGTCGATGCATCACACCTCGCAAGGCTCGACGTGCTATTGTCATTCGCGAATATCTCACGTGCATACAAGTATATACGTCCGGTAGTGGAAGAGAGTGATGTGCTTGATATCAAGCAAGGTCGCCACCCCGTTATCGAGCGTCAGATGGCAATAGGGGAGAACTATATCCCCAACGACCTCTATCTCGACAGCGAAAAGCAGCAGATAATTATCGTTACAGGTCCAAATATGGCTGGTAAGTCGGCTTTGTTGCGCCAGACAGCATTGATAACCTTGCTTGCACAAATAGGTTGTTTTGTGCCTGCCGAGAGTGCAAGAATAGGTCTTGTCGATAAAATTTTCACACGTGTGGGAGCAAGCGATAATATTTCGGCCGGTGAGTCAACATTTATGGTTGAAATGACCGAGGCTGCAAATATCCTTAACAACCTTTCGGGTCATAGCCTTGTGTTGTTCGACGAGCTTGGTCGCGGTACATCGACATACGACGGTATGTCCATTGCCTGGGCTATCGTTGAGTATATCCATGAATTTGCAAAAGGCAAGGCACGTACACTTTTCGCAACCCATTATCACGAACTGAACGAAATGGAGAAGAGTTTCCCAAGAATAAGGAATTACAATGTCTCTGTCCGTGAAATAGACGGTAAAGTGATATTCCTCCGTAAGCTGATGCCCGGTGGTAGCGAGCATTCGTTTGGTATCCATGTTGCCCAGCTTGCCGGAATGCCAAAGAGTATAGTTAAACGTTCCGAACAGATACTCAAGAAACTTGAAGCAAGCAATAACAGAGGTGAATTGAAAGGTGCTCCGACAACCGAGATAGCCGACAGCCGCGAGGGTATGCAACTCAATTTCTTCCAGCTCGATGACCCCGTACTTTCACAGGTACGCGATGAGATTCTTGGAATAGATGTAAACAATCTTACTCCGCTCGAAGCACTTAATAAACTGAATGATATAAAGCGCATAGTAAAGGGAAAATAAAAACAGAAGGGATAACCAAAAAGTGAATTTCACATTTGGGTTATCCCTTCTGTTTAATATCACTTTTATTTCAGCATTGGCTGTAAACAGTGGTAACCTACTTTATGTTTTTATTTTCTTTTGTGTGTCTAACGAATAGAGTATGATATGTTTTATTGAGCCATTTAAGACAGCCTAATATATTGCTGTCTGTATTTTCAGTGCTTATTATTGAAGAGTTTATGCTTTTGATTATTTGGCACAGCATATGGTCTCTCTTCTTGAAAGCCTCGATTATAGACATTTCCCTGTTGTTTTTCAAAATTGACTGGTTGTTCAGGAGGAATATTGCGTCAGTGTTCCTTGATAGTTCATTGGCTCCCTGCAGTGCCCGCTCATATTTTATGTTTCCTTCAAATGAGAATGGCATTATTGCAATACCTATGGTGATTTTGCCGGCTGTTTTGCATTCGTGTGCAATGGCTGGTGCAACCTTTGTGCCGAACTCTCCGCCCAAGCCTGTTACAATATAGACATTTCTTGAGTTCCGGTCAAGCATCTTGTAGGCTTCATTCTTATCGTAATTGTATTGGTCGCAGGCTGTGAGAACAACTCTTTGGGTAAAGCGCTGCCTAAAACCCTCAACAATATTGCACCCTGCGCCACCTACACCAATAATCAGTACATCCGACAAAACTTCTTCTTTTTTCTTTTTCATAATTTTCATTCCCATATTCCTAAAATCTCCTGTTTAAACGAAATCCCTGCTCTGCCATAATAATGTGGTTTGACAGCATATCCTTTCTCATTAGCAAGTTCCAGTAATCTGCTGTAAATGAACCAGAATCTATATCCGTGCGATGATTCAAATTTCGTCATAGTTACAGCTCCGTTCCACCACTCTGTTCTGTTTATATGATGTGCATATTCGTGTATCGCTACCTGCACAATGTCGCCCCTTCCTTTTAGGTCATATATTGTTATTGTTGAATTATGATGCGTATATGATGCGAGAATTCTTTTACACCTTCTTTTTGAGATTCTAATAGCAAAAGGTAACTTGCAATCATATATAGCAAGAAGCATTGCTTTCAAATTTTCAGTTGTCATTCCTTGTACTTTCATACTACATAAATTAATCGCGTACAAAATAAGAAAAGACCTCTGCCAACCAGTGGCAGAGGTCGAAAGAAAATCCATATTTGATTATTGCATTTCAATATTTTTCAAGACTTCTTTAAACATCTCTTCAAGATGACTTACAAAGGCTCGTTTCTGAACCAGTTTCCAGAAGTCCAATTCACATAATTCAGCTAAGCGAAAGCATTTACGAGCAGACCACCACGCATTATTTTTGTCATAACCATTAAAACTACCCTCTTTTACTTTATATGGATTGGATTTATCAATGTTAACTAGACCATAATACATTCCTCCATATTCCTGAACCAGAAAATTGTATTTTTCCCAATTTTTAGAACGCACAACGATGTCGAAACGATTAAATGATTCAAACGAGACCACAAGTTCATAATCAGAACCACTTGTGGCATTTTGTTTTTTTAAAAAATCGTCAAATGGTTTCTTTATATTTTCATCAAAACAATTTCTAGCAAGGTCTTCTTTAATATCAGTCACCTTTTGTTTCAAGCAATCAAGTTCTTCAATTGTCTTAAAACATTTTTCTACAGATTCAAGATCATTACCACTAATGCCTATTTCCTTTTTCAGTTTTTCCATAATCAGTATTTTTTGTTCTTCGTTTTCTATAATTCCAAACATACACTTCAGATAGTCTATATATTGTTTTAAAGCAGAAATCAACAATTCTTCCTTTTCTATGCAATTCGGCAAAACTTCTTTCTCCAGCCAAGGGAGTATGTCATATCTATAATTCATGGGAACAAATCGCCCCATATCATTTTCATCTTTATAGCCTAAACACTCTTTTGCGACATCTGTAAAAGAGAGATCAGAAACCTCCTTATCCCCACTATCAGTCAAATAAATTGCATAGATATTATCATAAGGTACACCATGTGCATTAACGCTTTTAATGTACCTTTCAAGTTGCCTTTCTTGGTCTGTAGCTCCTTTTATTTTATTTTCGACAATAACTGCAAATGAACGAGGTTCTTCAATCAGCACATCTATCCGTTCTTGTTCATTAGCAAAATAAGGGCTTTTAAAAACAACTGAAGAAGAAAGTACATTTTTGATTTTTGGAATTTCTAGAAATCGTTTTAAAACAGGATAGTTTTTTGTACCATCATCGTACTGAAGGAACATTCTCAAAATCCTCGAATGTGCATTTTCATTAGCATGAAGTTCTGTTATAATATTGGCATTGTAAACCCTGTTTCTATTTATAATTTCACTGATTTCTTTTGCCAAATTCAATAAGTGCTTGTCATCCATATTTATTTTGCATTTAGTTTATTCTATTTTACTTTTATACACACTGTTCATCCTTTCAATCTTCCCGGCAATCTCTTCGCGCAGCCACTGCGGTTCAAGTACTTCAATATCCTCGCCGTGGCGTAGCAGTTCCTGCTGAAAATCAAACTCCGGGCGTATGCAGTAAGTAAAAATACTGTAATTACCGTTGCGTTCAATCTCTTCCTGGGTGTCGTGCAGTTTCAAGTCGCGTGTGTAATTGGCCTGCTGTGCCGACACTTTCAATTTTACGACCTCAACATCTAAACTGCGGCAAATTCCAAAGCACCCCTCAAAGAACTCCTGCGAGTTCCAATCTTTTGGCATTTCAAATGTTACTTGCTTTATCTCTAAATTCAGGATTCTATCGAGCGAATAAATCATTGGCGGTTTGTCATCGTAAAAAGGGTGTGTGCTTTGTGCGACCAAGTACCAGCGTTGTTTGAACAACTTTACACAATAGGGTTTTACATCAAAACTACACTTTTCATCACTCCAATAACTTTTGTAAGTGATATTCAGCAGACGATTTTCTTTCATAGCTTCAATAATCGGCTGCAGGAACTCTTGTCCTGATGGTATGTTTTCCAGCAGGATGCGTTCTTTGATACTTCGACTACATGAAAGAGTATTTGCAACACTCATCGTGCTATAAAGCCATGACGTAAGGCCATTATCTGTTATATCCTCTTCGTTCTCAATGTAATATCGGTATCTTCCCTTTTGCTCATTTACAATATTAAGCCCAAAGATGTCCCAAATGGCGTATCTCCAGTTGTCGAAAGTCCGTTTCGGCAGTTGCTCACCCATACTAATTTCATCGCGCAGCCATAGTTCATTCAGTTCCTTGAATGGTATTTTCTTATGCCGGTGAATAGTCTTTATTACCCAAACATACTTGCTTATTGTATTTTGTCCAGTATTGTTGTTTGCCATTTTTTGAGTTTTTACAAATATATGTAAAAACCTCTGCTATTTTTAGGCAGAGGTTGAATTTATTTTTGCATGGAATTAAAAATTATGTTAGAACTTAAAACGCAAAATTTATGGAATCAAAAAGTGAATTACAGGAAACTAAAGCCGTTATGAGTGATATTGAGCATATCCGTTTACGTCCTAGTATGTACATTGGCTGGCTATGCTACGGCTCACGGAATGATGATGCGATATATGCAATGTTGAGGGGTTGGCTTTGTTGCATTACCGATGAGTTAAGAATGGGATTACGAGATCGTATAGATATCAATATAGTTGATTCACACACTGTTTCGATACGCGATTACGGTTGTGGAATACCGTACAATGATATAGTTATGAAAGTGACCGATTTGAGATATTTTAACGAATATCTCAAAAGAATACCAAAGAGAACGGAGGGTATTGTTTATCCTGTTATAATAAATGCTTTGAGTTCGTCCTTCAAGATATGTTGTTTCCGGGATGGAGTTTCGCGCACTGTGGAGTTTGAGCGAGGTTCACTTGTCAGTGACACGACAGAGGAGACTTGCATTGATGACGGTACATATATCTCATTCACTCCCGATGAGGCTTTGTTTGGTAGCTATTGTTTCCACGCAGAATACATTGAATCGATGCTGCACGATTACAGCTGTCTGAACAGTTGGCTAACGATAACGCTGAATGGAGAGAGGTTTTGTTCGGATGACGGTCTTAAAGAGTTGCTTCAGTCCCGGAGTGCTGCAGATGCCGACTCGATAATCCATTTCAAGGGTGATGATATTGAAATTGCCTTTACTTACACAGATAAATGTGGTGAGGAGTGTTATTCGTTTGTCAATGGTTGGGAAACAAAAAGAGGTGGAACGCATTTAAAGGCATTCAAGGAAGGTGTAGCACTGGCAATAAATGAATTTATACCGACAAATAGCATTAAGCGTAGCGACATCTTCAATGGCTTTGCAGGAGCCATATCAATTTGGGTAGAAAAGCCGGTATTTGTAGAACAGATGCAATATGAACTGGGCTCTATTACTATCGCACCGGGGCACGGTAGCATGACAATTAAGAATTTTGTTACCTGTTTTATAAAAAAGAGGCTTTGTACTCTGTTGAAACAAAGTTCGAGTGCGCGTAGTATGATTTTAGAGCGAGTCATAGCTTTAGCACAAGAACGTAAGCGTTTGAGGTCTTTGGATGAATAATCTCAAACGCATTGTTAAGGGAAAATAATTATTGAACAAAATAAGGCAGAGGCTGTTGAGATTTTATTTATAAATCTTGACAGCCTTTATTATGAACGAAAAAAAACTTACCAATGAAGTTGGTACACCTATTTCTGACAACACTAATTCCCTGACAGCTGGTAAACGAGGTCCAATTCTTCTTGAAGATAATTGGTTGATAGAAAAACTTGCTCATTTTGATAGGGAAGTGATTCCTGAACGCAGAATGCATGCAAAGGGTAGTGGAGCTTTTGGAGTGTTTACCACCACCCACGATGTTACACAATACACATCGGCATCTCTTTTTTCGTCAATAGGCAAAAAAACCGATGTTTTTGTCCGTTTCTCGACAGTTGCCGGTGAGCGTGGAGCTGCAGATGCAGAACGTGATATTCGCGGATTTGCCGTAAAATTCTATACCGATGAAGGAAATTGGGATTTGGTAGGTAACAATACACCTGTGTTTTTCCTTCGCGACCCATTGCAGTTTCCCGATCTTAACCACGCCATAAAACGTGATCCGAAAAGCAATCTTCGTTCTCCTCAAAGCAACTGGGATTTCTGGACAATGTTGCCCGAAGCGTTACATCAGATAACTATTGTAATGTCCGACAGAGGTATTCCGGCCACTTATCGCAATATGCACGGATTCGGGTCGCATACATATAGCCTGATAAATTCAAAAGGTGTACGCTATTGGGTAAAATTTCATTTCCGTACCGAACAAGGCATAAAAAACCTATCCAATTCCGAGGCTGCCGAGCTTATTGCAAAGGATAGGGAAAGTCATGGACGAGATCTTTTTGAATCGATAGAACGTGGTGATTTCCCGCGATGGAAATTATATTTCCAGATAATGACCGAAGAGCAGGCACACAAGTATCGAGAAAATCCGTTTGACATTACAAAAGTGTGGAGTCATAAGGATTTCCCTTTGATAGAAGTTGGTGTAATGGAATTGAACCGTAATCCTGAAAATTATTTTGCCGAAGTGGAACAGGCTGCCTTTAATCCTGCGCACATTGTTCCAGGTATAGGATTATCTCCCGATAAGCTGCTTCAAGGAAGGCTCTTCTCTTATGGTGATGCTCAACGTTACCGTTTAGGTGTAAATCATGACCAGATACCTGTAAACAGGGCGCATTGTCCGGTGCATAGCTTCCATCGTGATGGTATGATGCGTGTCGATGGCAATTCCGGTTCAACAAAAGGTTATTCACCAAACAGTATAGGTGAATGGAATACATCTGAAGCGAACTATTCCCACACTCCGGTTGAGGCTCCTTCCATGCGTTATAACCCGTATGAAGACCGTGATGACGATTGTTTCTATCAGCCGGGTAATCTGTTTCGTCTTATGACCGAAGAAAAGCGTAGAATCCTTATAGAGAATACAGCGTGTGATATGATGCCTGTTACTGATAACATCAAATACAGGCACGCGGCACATTGCTATCTTGCCGACGAAAAATATGGCTCTCTTTTATCTAAAGCCCTGAATATTGATATATCGAAAGTTATTCGTCTTGCTGCAATGAGCGAGAAGGAACGTCTTGAAGCGACAAAGAGCCGTATATAAAATAAAATGATGTGCTGTTGAGCACATCATTTCTTTATTCCTTTAATCATGAAGTATGCACCTGCTATAATAAGCGGAATACTTAACCATTGTCCCATAACCAGTGTCATACCCTCTTCAAAAGCCACCTGCTCCTCTTTGATGAATTCCACAAAGAAACGGAAGGTGAATATGGTAAAGAGGCAATATCCGAGGAACAATCCCTTACCCATACGGTTGTTGTATTTTCTGTATAACAGCAGTCCTACAAGGAATATCACAAGATAAGCGATAGACTCGTAAAGTTGTGCCGGGTGGCGTGGCAGTGTTTCGCCGGCCTGCACGAATATGACTCCCCAAGGTGCATCGGTAACGTTTCCGATGATTTCACTGTTCATGAAGTTGCCAAGGCGTACGAATGTCGAGAACAACGGTGCTGCAATGGCTATGTGGTCAAGTGTCCACACCATTGTAAGCTTTGTCTTTCTAGCATAGAGTATCAATGCAGTAATGACACCAATAACTCCACCATGGCTTGCAAGGCCTTCATACCCTCTGAAAACCCAACCGTTGGCTGTATTCCTTATGGGCAACAACATCTCTATCGGGTTTGAAAGGTAGTATTCCGGCTCGTAGAACAAACAGTGTCCCAAGCGTGCACCAATGAGAATGCCAAAGAAACAATACATAAAAAGTGGTTCGAATTTATCCTCTCCCACACCGCTTTTCCTGTATGTGTATCTTACAATGTAATACGATGCAAGCAATGCTATCACCCAGCAGAGCGAGTAGTATCTTACCTCGAAACCGAATATCGAAAACGGGCTTATCGAAGGGTTCCAGACTATTGCGCTATGAATAAGATTCATCATAATTATACGTTAAAACGGAAGTGCATGATATCGCCATCCTGCACGATATATTCCTTACCTTCAACACTCATCTTACCGGCCTCTTTAACAGCTGTTTCTGAGCCATAGTTGATATAATCGTCGTACTTGATAACCTCGGCACGGATAAATCCTTTCTCAAAGTCGGTATGGATTACACCGGCGCATTGTGGAGCTTTCCAACCCTTGCGGAATGTCCAGGCTCTTACTTCCATTACACCGGCAGTGATGTATGTCTGTAGGTTAAGGAGTGAATAGATTGCCTTTATAAGACGGTCGCAACCCGACTCCTTCAAGCCCATGTCCTCAAGGAACATCTGCTTTTCCTCGTAGCTTTCAAGTTCGGCAATGTCCGCTTCGGTCTGTGCCGAAATAATGAGCAATTCTGCATTCTCGTCCTTAATAGCTTCGCGTACGGCATCAACATGCTTGTTACCGTTGGCAGCTGATGTGTCATCGACGTTACAAACATAAAGTACAGGCTTTGATGTAAGCAAGAATAGATTCTTTGCAATCTGCACCTCATCTTCAGTGTCAAATTCTACTGTACGTGCCGATTTGCCGGCCTCGAGAGCTGCCTTGAACTTCATGAGTACATCATATTCGAGCTTTGCCTGTTTGTCGCCACCCACACGTGCCTGTTTTTCAACACGTTTGATGCGGTTTTCAACAGTTTCAAGGTCTTTGAACTGCAACTCAAGGTCAATGATTTCCTTGTCGCGTACAGGGTTTACTGAGCCATCGACGTGTACAATGTTGTCATTGTCAAAACAACGTAATACATGTATTATGGCATCAGTTTCACGAATGTTTCCAAGGAATTGGTTTCCGAGTCCTTCGCCTTTGCTTGCACCCTTTACAAGACCTGCAATATCTACAATGTCGCAAGTAGCGGGAACAATGCGGTCGGGGTGTATAAGTTCGGCAAGTTTGTTGAGTCGTTCATCGGGTACGGTAATCTGTCCCATCTGTGCATCGATAGTACAGAAAGGGAAGTTGGCTGCCTGTGCCTTTGCACTCGACAAACAGTTGAAAAGAGTTGATTTTCCTACGTTGGGAAGTCCAACGATACCAGCTTTTAGAGCCATATATGTGTATTTTAAGAGTTTATTTATTAATTGGGTGCAAAGTTAATTAAAACTTTCTATGCTTATTTAGAATTCCTGGTTTATTATCACATTATGTGGAATAAAAAGGTTGTCAATTAAACTTTTAGATTTGATATTGTAGTTGAAATCTATGTCTGCAATATCAAAAAGTAAGTATGCGACATCAGCTGTACATATCTCGCAATCTTTGATATCTTGTATAATTTTTACAACATCTTCATGTCTGTTTATATATTCTGTACTGCACCATATCATAAAGGGAACTTCATATACAGCTTTTATGGTTTCTTCTTTATGTATTGTATCAAAGCCGCGTCCGAAGTAGTGGCTCGGTTCATCGTAAATCTGTTCTCCGTGGTCTGAAAAATATATGATAATGGCATTTTTATCCCTGAAATTGTCGATAATGCTTTTTAACACATGATCGTTGTAAAGTGTGGCATTGTCATAATGTGCTACCTGTTGTTTCTGTTTTTCGTTAAGGGTTTGTTGGTCAATATCATTTGCCTTGAATAGCCCGAAATGCTCCGGGTAACGTAATGCAGCATCAAAGTGTTGTCCTTTGAGGTGGATTATATTCAGCGACTTTGGCTCATATAAAAAGTCGTTTCTGTATTTGCTGATAAAATCTCCATCGTATCTGTCCGTTTTTTCGTTCCTGTAATCGAAGCATTGGTTATGGATCTGTACAGGATTTAGGAAATATCCGCAACTGAAGTCCAATGAACCACCTGATGAACGTGTGTACTGATTATCAAAATATGCAACCTTATAGCCAGCTTTCTTGAATATGGCAGGCATCAGTAATGCTGAATGTATATCATTGCTGTCTGTTTTTTCACACCCTTTGAGTGAAAAAATGTATCGCATGGCAAAGTCGGTGCCATTTGTTGGTGACATGGCTTTAGTAAAAAAGAACAAATTTCCATCATCCAATTCTTTCTGCAGATTCGGAGAGGTCGGCAGGTAATATCCATAGAGTGAACTATGTTGTTTGTTGAAGGACTCTCCTATTACAAGCACAATGATAGGGGCATCCTCTTTATCGGGTGATTCGGTTATATATATCTGGTCTATTCCATCTATCATCTTTTTGATGTCAGAATGTCTTTCTGTAACAAATCTCACCGACATGCCCAACTCATTCAGGCTGTTTCTTCCGACAGGAACACCAATTGGAAGGAATGGTAATGCAATACCGATAATTGTACCAGACAATATACATGCGTTTATGTATTTGCGTCTACAATTCCATTCTGCAGTAATTGTCAAACTTTTATACAGTAGTATATAAAAAGATATAATGATTATTATGAAAACCAACGTAAATGGAGTTACGAGATATACAGAGAAAAATTCACTTATCTCTTTTACATTTGTCTGTAGAGCCAATGTCAGCATATTCGGGTCCAATCGTGAACCGAATCGTATGAACAGGAATGTTTCCAGACAGAAAAGTATGTATATCAATGAAATAATTATACGTTTTGCAGTCAGATTGCGATGCGTGAAAAAAAGTATTATACTGCTGAATGCGAATGATTGTACCAATGCTCCGGCAAAAAGTACTTTTGCAAAATGGCCTGGTTCATAGCCGGCTGGTATAGCCATCAATATAGTACTTGCAAAAAGGAATATTATGTTTGAAATTTTCATAAAATCAAATTTCTGTATGAGATACTATACAAACCGGTATATGGGCTTTAATTATGGCATTTGTGAGTATTTACCTGAAAAACCTGTTTATTACCGGAATACTTTTCAACGGCAGGTCTTTTTTAATGAAATAGGCAACAAAAATCACAAGCAACACTGTGTTGCAAGCCATTTTCAGTATGCTGTTTTCTATTGGCAGAATGAGTGAGATGCCATAAACCACACCAAACAGTGCCACATATTTGAAAATATCCTTTATGTCGTAATCTATTGCATTGCGTTTTTGTCCCACGAAATATGAGAGCAACATTGCTGTCAAATATCCCGTGAACGAAGCCCATGCGCATGCCATATATCCGAATTTCGGTACAAAAAGAATGTTGATTACAAAGAGCATTGCACAGCCGATGAATGAGAATATGGCACCCCAATATGTTTCATCGTTCAGCTTGTACCAGAACGAAAGGTTAAAGTATATGCCCATGAAAATCTCGGCAGCCATTATGATTGGCACGACCTTCAGACCTTCCCAATAGCTTGGGTTTATGATGTGGCGCAGAATATCCATGTAGAACATCACCACAAGAAAGGCAATCAAAGCTATTACTATAAAGTATTTCATTGCTTTGGCATATAGCGCCTTGCTGTCCTTCTCCTTGCTGTTTCCGAATACAAAAGGTTCGTATGCATAACGGAAAGCCTGCATAAGCATTGCCATAATGGCCGCAACCTTTACCGAAGCACCATAAATGCTCAATTCTTTTATGCCCTCCTGTCCGGGAACAAGGTATGTATAAAGAATCTTATCGGCATTAAGGTTAAGTATGCCTGCTATACCCAACAAAAGCAGTGGCCATGAATACTTGAGCATGCTTTTCAACAATGCACCGTCAAAGGTAAAGCTGAACATTTTCAGTTCCGGGATAAAGAACAGCGTGATGAATGATGTGCAGACAAGGTTTATAAAGAATACATAGAATGCCTGATTGTTCGGGTCATATATGCCTTCGACCGTTTCGGGTGCCTTGCTGTATATCCAAGGCAGCAACAGGAACGCAACAAGGTTCAGCGTTATGTTTGCAAATATGTTGAGCAGTTTCAGCGACGCGAATTTCAATGCGCGGTTCTGTAGCCTTAAAAGTCCGAACGGAATTGATTGCAGAGCGTCCAAAGCAACCACAACCGCCATCATGGCAATGAATTCCGGGTTCATGCCATAACCTAAAGTGTCGGCAATGGAAGGCAGGAATAAGAACACCAGCAACAGGAATACACCGCACAGTGTACCTATTACCTGCATCGACATCGAGAAAACCTTTTTTACCTCGCTCTTGTCCTTGCTTGCAAAGCGGAAAAAGGTCGTTTCAAAGCCGAAGGTAAGCAGTACAAGCAATATGGCTGTCCATGCATAAATGTTTGTTACGACACCATAGTTGCCACTTTCTACACTCATCTTTGCCGTATATAACGGCACAAGAAGGTAGTTCAGAAAACGGCCTATAATACTGCTCAGACCATAGATTGCCGTGTCTTTTGCAAGTGATTGCAGTTTACCCATTATTTTTAAGTAATGATATAGATGTTAACCCCAATACTTTTTGTCATATTGAGCGAAGTCGAAATATCTCAAAAAATACTTTGCAGAGATCCTTCACTACGTTCAGGATGACATCAATCTTCAAGTTTGATTAATGTATATATTTTTTCTTTAAAAAAGCGTTCCCTGCTCGCCATTGTTGAAACGGCTGCGTCCCAGATGTTTATATGCAAGGTCGGTAACCTCTCGTCCGCGCGGAGTGCGTTTGATGAATCCCTCTTTTATGAGGTAGGGCTCATAAACCTCCTCTATTGTTCCCGCATCTTCGCTTAGAGCGGTGGCTATTGTGCCGATGCCGACAGGGCCACCCTTGAACTTGTCAATAATGGTGCATAGAATTTTGTTGTCTATCTCATCGAGGCCATAGCGGTCAATATTCAACGCTTCGAGAGCCATTTTTGCTATCGAGTTTGTTATGTGTCCGTCACCCATCACCTGTGCAAAGTCGCGTACACGTCTTAGCAATGCATTCGCTATACGTGGCGTTCCTCGGCTTCGTCGTGCAATCTCGTATGTAGCTTCCTCGTCGTATGATACTCCAAGAATCTCAGCCGAACGGCTTATAATTCCGGCAAGAGTCTTGCTGTCGTAGTATTCGAGGTGCATGTTAATTCCGAAACGTGCTCTCAGTGGGGCAGTAAGCAAACCGCTTCGTGTTGTCGCGCCAATGAGTGTGAAGGGGTTGAGGTCAATCTGTATAGAACGTGCCGAAGGGCCTTTGTCAATGAGAATGTCAATGCGGTAATCCTCCATGGCCGAATACAGGTACTCCTCGACAATAGGCGACAGGCGGTGTATCTCGTCAATGAACAGCACGTCGTTAGGTTCAAGCGAGGTGAGGATACCTGCAAGGTCACCCGGTTTGTCGAGCACCGGGCCCGATGTTACTTTGAAACCTACCCCAAGCTCATTTGCTATAATGTTGCTCAAGGTTGTTTTACCGAGTCCCGGAGGGCCGTGTAACAAAGTGTGGTCAAGCGACTCGCCGCGCATTCTTGCAGCCTGGACGAATATCTTGAGATTGCTCACAATCTTGTCCTGTCCGCTGAAATCGTCGAAGGAGAGAGGGCGCAATGCATTCTCAAACTCCTTGTCGCTGTTCTTGCCGCGTATATTGAAATCTCCGTTCATATAATCATGTTTGTCTTTATGCTGTTATAATAGCCATTTGAACACAACTATGGTAGCAACAATGAGCAAAAAGAGTATGATGCCTCTCCGTTGTCCTTTGTTGAAATAGAAATAGTTGCCCATATATTTATTATATGTTACAAAAATAGTATTTTACTTTCTTATTTGCTCTTTTTTGGTGTTGTATTTATCAAAAAATGCGTTGCTTCACTTAAAATCAGGTAATATAATCAGTATCAACAGCTATATTCTCTCTTAAATTCATTCTATTTGTAAACCTCGCGTTGTAAAATATAGGTGGTAACAATAAAAATATGTAACTTTGGCTTCAACGATAAACAAATTTTATCCTGATGCCTAAATTTTCGACACGATATAAGGTTACTGTTGGTTATATCCTATTGACCATAATGCTCATTGCTACTATGGCTTATATATACCGTAGCATGAAAAGCATCAGTGGCACAAACGAATACTATGAACTGTTGAGTATTCGTCGCGGTTATGCCAACGAAATCATGAACAACCTTAACAAGGCCGAAATCATTGTGCAGACCATTTCTATCGGAAAAACCGAAGAATACGAGGAGTACAAAGATGTCATGTTATCGGTGTATAATACAATCGATTCTTTGCGAAGCTATACTACCGACAATTCAAGTCTTGACGCCATATGCCTGCTCATGAAAGTGAAGGACAGCAATGTGAGTCGTTTGAAGACAATAATCGATTCCAACAATGTCGAACAGTTATACAATAAGGAAATCGAAGATTTCATATCATTGCAGAACTCAATGTTGGCTAATCGCAAAAAGTATCGCAATCCTAATTCAATAACCGATTCAATAGCCAATTATCTTAAGAATATCCAGCAGAGGGTTTCCGAGAATCATCGTAAGCAGGTAAATCTTTTGAACAGCCAGATGCAGAGCTTGAGTCTTAGCAGTCTTATGCTGAACGATGAGGTACGTCTGATGTTGAACGAGATTGAGAGCGATGAACGTTTTTTAGAGCAGAAACGTCTTGACAAAAACGAAAAAGTACGTAACAGGGCGTATCTCATTGTTTCCGCTATTGCCATAATCTCGATATTGCTTGTTGCCTTGTTCCTCTATTTCATATGGCGCGATATTACACGAAGCAACCATTACCGCATGGAGCTTGAAAAGTCGAAGCAACGTGCGGAAGAGCTTTTGAACGCTAAGGAAAAGCTGATGCTTACCATCACTCACGATATTAAAGCTCCTGTCGGCTCAATAATAGGGTATGCCGAACTGCTTGGAAATATCATAACAGGAGAGCGTCAGCAGTTCTATCTGCAGAATATGCAAGGGTCGGCAAATCATTTGCTCCAGCTTGTGAATTCGCTTCTCGATTTTCATCGTCTTGACGCTGACAAGATGGACAGGCAGCGTGTGTCGTTCAACGTAAAGGAACTGTTCGACGGTATAATGAACAGCTATCGCCCGGTGGCAGCGAACAAGAATATCCAACTTGTGGGCAAGTGCGACAATGAACTTGATAATATATTCAAGGGTGACCCGCTACGTATCCGCCAGATAATTGAGAACTTGGTCGGCAATGCCTTTAAGTTTACTTCCGAGGGTGCCGTTACCGTCGATGCTTCTTTTGAAGAAACCTACTTGTGTATTGCTGTCAGCGACACAGGTTGCGGAATAGCCGAAGAGGACCTGAACCGTCTGTTCAAGGAGTTTACAAGGCTAAAGAATGCGCAAGGCAAGGAGGGCTTTGGTTTGGGACTTGCCATAACAAACAAGCTGGTTCATCTGCTTGGCGGTGAGATAAATGTAAAAAGTGAGGTTGGCGTAGGTACTACATTCGAGGTCAAGCTTCCTTTGGAGCGCACTTCGGTTTCTTTGGACAGCAAAGAGAGCAACGATACCGACACTGTCGTTGCCAATGCTCGTCTGTTGTTGATTGACGACGACCCTCTTCAGCTGACCATGATGGAAGCGATGTTGAAACACCCGTCACTGACTGTTACTACATGTAACCACCCCGACGAACTGTTTATATATCTGCAACAGCAACAATATGATGTTATTATAACCGACATACAGATGCCGGCAATGAACGGTATTGAGCTGATAAGCAAAATAAAGGAGTTCCCGAACGTGAAGGATGTCCCCGTTGTTGCTATGACTGCACGCAGCGATATGGACGCCGAGCGTTTGTCGCTGCATGGCTTTGCCACCTGCCTGCATAAGCCTTTTACAGGCAAGGAACTGTTGCAGGTGATAGCAGGTGTAGTGAAAACCTCTTGTGCAAGAATCGACTTCGGACAGCTTACGGCGTTCTCTATGGACGACGAGGAGGCTAAGGCTGAGATAATGAAAACATTCGTTGTTGAGACAAAAAAGAAACGCGAACTGCTCAAACAGGCACGTGAACGACAGGATATGGCTGGGGTAACAACAATTACCCACCAGCTGTTGCCTCTCTTTGTTATGGTGGGGGCTGTCGGTGGCAAGGGTAATCTCGAATGGTTTGAAAATCGTCGCAACGAAACAGAATACACTAAAGAGGCCGATACAAGAATCGCAGAAATTCTTGTCGATGTCGATTTGATAATATCAGAAGCAGAAAAGGAATTAATGAAATAATATGGCAAACAGTATATTGATAGTAGAAGACGACCTTACATTTGCGACCATGCTCAAGACATGGCTTGGACGTAAGGGATTCTTGGTATATACAGCAAGTGGCGTCTCTGCGGCATGCAAAGAACTTGAAGACAATGACATCGACCTGATATTGTCCGACCTTCGTCTGCCCGACGGTGACGGAACAGCTTTGCTCGACTGGAAAAGAGAAAAAAACAAGGAACTGCCTGTTATTATAATGACAAGCTATGCCGATATACAGAGTGCTGTAAATGCCATGAAGAACGGAGCCTGCGATTATGTCTCAAAGCCGGTACGCCCCGACGAACTGCTGAAAAAAATCGAAGAGGCTATAAAGTCGTTCTCGGCATCGGTGCAGCCGGTCAAGAAAGCAGCGAACAGTGTTGTTGTGGAAAATGAATATATGGAAGGCAAGAGCGAACTTGCACGTCAAATGTATAATTACGTTTCTCTTGTTGCTCCAACCCCTATGGCTGTGTTGATAAACGGTGCAAGTGGTACAGGAAAGGAGTATGTCGCAAAGCGCATACATATGCAGAGCAAGCGTAGCGATAAGCCTTTTGTGGCAATTGACTGCGGTTCTATTCCAAAGGAACTTGCCGCTTCTGAATTTTTCGGGCATGTCAAAGGATCGTTTACAGGTGCCATAAATGATAAGGTGGGTGCTTTTGTCGAGGCTAACGGCGGTACACTTTTCCTTGATGAGGTAGGTAACCTCGGCTACGATGTTCAGGTGCAGTTGTTACGCGCCTTGCAGGAACGCCGCATACGTCCTGTGGGTGCTACAACAGAGATTGAGGTCGATGTACGTATTGTGTGTGCAACAAATGAGAATCTGCTCGACGCAATAGCCCGTGGCTCTTTCCGCGAAGACCTTTATCACCGCATAAACGAGTTTACGCTGCGTATGCCGTCGCTTCAGGAGCGTATAGACGATATAATGCTCTTTGCCAATTTCTTCCTCGACCGTGCCAACCGCGAACTCGGCAGGGAACTGATAGGCTTCGATGCCGAAGCGACAATGTTGTTGCAGGGATATTCGTGGCCGGGCAATCTCCGCCAACTGAAGAATGTCGTAAACCGTGCCACATTGCTTGCCCAAGGGAATTTTATCACAGTAGCCGACCTTGATTTGCCGGCCATGGTCGGTGAAAATGCCAATGTGCAACCATTGTACGACAAGGATGACGAAAAGAAACGTATCATTGATGCCTTGAAACATACAGGCAACAACAAAAGTAAGGCTGCAGCTCTTCTCGGTATTGACCGAAAGACACTTTACAATAAACTGAAACTTTACGGTGTGGAATAACTTTTGTGGAAATTTTCCACACTTATTGTGGCAATTCCACACGTTTCCACAGTGCGTGGTAAATGTGTGGAATTTTTTATTTCATTGAATATCAGTATTTTAGCAAATTTCTTAATTTTTTGGCACGGATTTTGCATTTTAATCAATGAGGCGCTTTGCCATTAATTGTGGAAATTTGAAAAACAACAATATCATTAACTAAAAAATTAATAAACTATGAAAACTGTAAAAAACATTTTGATCGTTTGTGGTCTTGCTGCAATGGTTGTATCTTGCGGTCCTACTAAGAAAGAACTTCAGGCTAATATCGATTCTCTCAACGTTGAGTTGGCACAGGTTAACTCTGAGATGGAGAATGTAGTAGGTATCTTGAACGACGTTCAGGAAGGTTTCCAGCAGATCAACGAGGCTGAGAACCGTGTAACTGCAGCTAACGCTGAGAACGCACCTGCAAACATTAAGGAACAGCTTAATTCTGATATCGCTTTCATCCAGGCTAAGATGAAGGAGAACCGCGAGCGTATCGCAGAACTTGAGGAAAGAGCTGCTAAGGGTGACAAGACTGCTGCTGCTTTGCGCAGAACAATCAAGAACTTGAAGGCTGAGTTGGCTGACAAGGAGGCTGTTATCGCTACACTTTTGGCTGACATCGACGCTAAGAACGCACGTATCCAGCAGTTGGATGTTGAGGTTGCTAACCTTAATGCAGACAAGAACGCTCTTACAGCAAAGAATGCTGCTAACGAGCAGGTAATCGCTGGTCAGGACAAGGCTATGAACACAGCATGGTATGTTATCGCTAAGAGAAAGGCTCTCAAGGAGCAGAATATCCTTAAGATGGGTGATGTAATGGAGCAGGCTGACGTTGTTATGGAAGACTTCATCGAGATCGATATCCGTAACGTTGCTGAGATTCCTGTAGGTGCAAAGAAGGCAAGACTTCTTTCTGCTCACCCAGAGGGTTCTTACGAAATCGTAAAGGGTGCTGACGAGTTGGCAGTTGTTAAGATTCTTGATGCTCAGGCATTCTGGAGCGTAACACGTTACCTCGTAGTAAGAGTTAAGTAATTGAAATTAAATTACGATAAAAATGCCCGACCAAAGTCGGGCATTTTTTTATGTTTAGAATGTAAAATTTATTGTTTAAATAAACTTAATAAGCCAATTATTCAAGTAATCCTCGCTCCTCGCTCCTCGCTCCACGTTAATCGTTCCTCGTTAATCGCTCCTCGTTAATCGCTCCACGTTCCTCGCTCCACGTTCCTCGTTCAACATTCCTCGTTATTCCAGCATTTATATGGGTATCGCGAAAGGCTTGAATTGTAGTATTTTGCATCGCCTGTTACCTCTTCTCCCAAGAATGATGGTCTGTCAAATTCTTCATCAATGCTTGATAGTTCTACCTCTGCAACAATAAGTCCTTCGTTCTCACCATAGAATTCATCGACCTCAAAGGTGTGCCCGCCAAAATCGATAAGGTATCGTTGTTTGTCAATTATAGGTGTAGGGCATAGCTTCATCAGCTCCAAGGCTTCGCTTGCCGGTATCTCCTTTTCCCATTCGTAGCGGCTCAGCCCGCCGTCGAGTGATGGGCCTTTTATCGTTAGAAATCCTTTTTCGCCACGTACTCGCACACGTGTTGAGTTGCCACCTTGTCGGCAGATATATCCTTGTGCTATACGGTCGCTGTGATGCGCCATATCCTTATAACTGTCGTTGGTGACAAGGAATTTTCTTTCTATCTCTATTGACATGGGCTTTTATGGTTATTAGCTCATTTAACGAAAAGAATTAATGCATACGAAGATAGCCAAGTTGGCACATTCATAAGCTCCAAATACGCTCCTCGCTAATCGTTCCTCGCTCCTCTCGTTACTCACCTTTGTCGGCAAACTCCATAAGGTATGCCTTGATGAAGCCGTCGATTTTACCGTCCATGACACCGTTTACGTCCGATGTCTGGTAATTTGTACGGTGGTCCTTTACACGACGGTCGTCGAATACGTAGCTACGAATCTGTGAACCCCATTCGATTTTCTTCTTTCCGGCCTCAACCTTTGCCTGCTCCTCCATACGGTGCTGCATCTCCTTGTTGTAAAGGATTGAACGCAACTGACGCATAGCGTTTTCCTTGTTCTTTGGCTGGTCGCGTGTCTCGGTATTTTCGATAAGGATTTCCTCTTCGGCTCCTGTGTATGGGTCTTTGTATTGATAGCGCAAACGTACACCCGATTCAACCTTGTTTACGTTCTGTCCACCAGCACCACCGCTTCGGAATGTATCCCATGATATGCGTGCCGGCTCAATCACAACCTCGATGCTGTCATCGACAAGCGGTGTGACAAACACCGATGTGAACGATGTCATGCGCTTACCCTGTGCATTGTATGGGCTTACGCGTACCAGGCGGTGTACTCCGTTCTCGCCTTTGAGGTAACCGTAAGCATAAGGGCCTTGAATTTCAAGTGTAACAGTCTTGATACCTGCGTCTTCGGCCTCCTGCAAGTTAGCAACTGCTATCTTGTAGTTGTTTGCCTCGGCCCAACGCATATACATACGCATGAGCATGCTTGCCCAGTCCTGTGCCTCTGTACCGCCTGCACCTGAGTTTATCTTTAGCACACAGTCCATGTCATCGGCTTCGCCGCGTAGCATGTTCTTAAGCTCAAGTTCCTCAATGGCTGTGAGTGCGCGTGCATATGCGTCATCGACTTCGTGCTCCTCGACCATCTCTTCGCGGAACAGTTCCATAGCCATTTCGGTCTCTTCGGTGCGGTTATTCACCTCTTTGTAGCCATCAATCCACGCCTGAAGAGCTTTTACCTTCTTCATCTGTGCTTCGGCTTCCTTGGCATTATCCCAAAAGCCGGGAGCCTGTGTGCGTAACTGCTCCTCTTCTACCTGAATAATTTTTTCATCTATTGCAAGATACTGTTTCAGTGCGGCTGTGCGCTCCTTGATGTCTTTGAGTTGGTCGGCTGTTATCATCTGTTTTGTCAGTTTCTGAAATTCAGCGCGAAGATACAACGATATTCAAAAATAAGCAAATATAAATAAGGTCGTTGGCTGATTTTATGATAAGAGTACCGAATATGTAAGCGTATTTTTGTTATTATGTATTATCTTCGCACGTATGGAAAAGTTTGTACCACATTCAATAGATAGCGATGAGCTTTACGACAATCGTTTGCCTGGTGATGTAAAGGTCGGGTTTTCTTCATCGTCGGCCGACATGCGTGAGAGGCTCGACATTGTGAAGTTGCTTGTGAAGCACAGGGCTTCTACATTTTTTTTTCGTGTAGGCGGTGTGCCAATATCCGATGACACCATGTCTGAGGGCGATATTATCATTGTAGATAGGGCGATTGACCCGTATAACGGTTGCAAAGCCATTTGTTACATTGACGGTGAATTCTGTGTCAAGCGTGTCGAGATTGCCGACAAAAGAGTTGTCCTTCAGCCTGTCAGTGAACTTGGTTCATCAACAGCCCCTATTGAAATAAATGAGCAGAACAGCTTTTTCATTTGGGGTGTTGTCACCTATGTAATAAAGAAGATGTAGCCATGTTTGCCCTTGCCGATTGCAATAATTTCTTTGTTTCTTGCGAGAGGGTGTTCCGTCCCGATCTTCAAGGTAAGCCTGTCATTGTCCTGTCGAGCAATGACGGCTGTGCTGTTGCGCGAAGCAATGAGGCCAAGGCTTTAGGCATAAGAATGGGCGATCCGTATTTCAAGATTAAAGGTCTTGTCGAAAAACATGGTGTCGAGGTCTTTTCGGGGAACATGGCACTCTATGGCGACATGTCGCAACGTGTACGTTGGGTGCTTGAAGAGTTTGCCCCTGCAATAGAGGTATATTCCATTGATGAGGCTTTTCTTGATTTGCGTGGTATGCAGGATGTCGATTTCGACAAGTATGCAAAGGCAATATCGCAACAATGCTGGAAACATGTTTCTATTCCTGTGTCTGTGGGTATTGCTCCAACAAAAACCCTTGCGAAGATTGCTTCAAAGCTGTGCAAACAATATCCCAAGTTGAACGGCGGTTGCTATATGCATCGCAGTCAGGATATCGAAAAGGTGTTGCGTAAATTCCCTGTTGAAGATGTTTGGGGAGTAGGCCGACGTTCTGTTTCCAAGCTGAAGGCAATGGGCGTGAACACAGCATACGATTTTACGCAGTTGCAGGAACAGGCTGTAAAGAGCATTTTTGGAATTACCGGCGTAAGGACGTGGCGTGAACTGAAAGGCGAGCCTTGCATTGAGTTTGAAGACGGCTTTGAGGCAAAGCAGTCGATATGTGTGTCGCGCAGTTTCTCGTCCGAGATTCACGAAGTCGATGAACTGTGTGAGCAGATAGCTAATTTTGCTTCCACCGTAGCAGAGAAACTGCGTGCCCAGGATTCTGCGGCCTGCGAACTTTGTGTTTTTGCCTATACCAACCGTTTCAAAGAGAATGAGCCTCAGATGTATGGCAACCAGCTTGTGCAGTTTGTTACACCTACCAACGACCAGAGAGTGATTGTTACCCGTTCAATCGATGCACTCAGAGAGTTGTACCGCCGAGGGTTCGGCTACAAGAAAGCCGGTGTCATTGCCACACGCATAGTGCCTGTTCAGAATATCATGCGTTCCCTGTTCGAAGATACTGTTTCTATTGAGAAGGAGCGTAAGCTCACATCGGTTGTTGATGCAGTAAACAGAACATTCGGAAGAGGGGCTGTCAAGCTTGCTGTGCAGGGTAGTGGCAGGATAAAGACATCAAGCGAAAAGCAATCGCCCCACTATACTACGATGTGGAGCGATATTCCTGAAGTTGCTGTGAAGTGATTTTTAGTTTTACTTATCCTCTCATTGCCAGCGCTTTGTTCTCGCAGGCTTCCATAATTTCACGTTCTCCCTCGCCCTTGTCGTTTATACCGCACAGGTGCAGAATACCGTGTATTATCACGCGGTGCAGTTCCTGTTCGTAGGTAGCACCCACCTGCTCGCTGTTGGTGCGTACGGTGTCGAGTGAAATGAAAAGGTCGCCGCTGATGATGTCCTCCTCGCAATAGTCGAAGGTGATGATGTCTGTGTAATAGTCGTGCTGCAGATATTCGCGGTTTACCTCAAGAATCTTCTCGTCGTCGCAGAATATGTAGGCTATGTCGCCTACTTTTTTTCCGTATGTTGCTGCTACGGCTTTAATCCATGCTGTTATCTCGCGTCTTTTTATTGCAGGCATCTTTACGCCCTCAGTCTGGTATGTTATCATAATTGTAAAATTTGTAATGGCAAAAAATGCGGTGAACTGTTTATATTATCCGAAGAATATATATCCCACAATCACAGCCGCAATTATTCCTGCAAGGTCGGCAAGCAGTCCGCAACCAACGGCATGGCGTGTCTTGCGTATGCCTACACTGCCGAAATAAACGGCAAGTATATAAAATGTAGTGTCTGTAGCTCCCTGGAACAGACATGCGAGTCGGCCGGCAAAGGAGTCGGCGCCGTATGTGTTCATAGCGTCAATCATCATTCCGCGTGCTCCGCTTCCGCTGAGTGGCTTCATTATTGCTGTCGGCAATGCACCCACAAAGTCATCGCCTATTCCACATGCGTTGGCGCACCATGCTATACCGTCCATTATCACGTTCATACCGCCCGATGCGCGGAACACGCCAATGGCAACAAGTATTGCTATAAGGTAGGGAATAATGCGTACAGCGGTGGTGAATCCCTCTTTTGCACCCTCAATGAATGCCTCATAAACGTTAATCTTCGCACGCATGCCGGCAACGATGAACAGTATAATCACCGAAAAGAGAATGATGTTGGCAAGCGATGTCGAAACAATTTCTATCTGCACCTGTGACAGTTGCGCCATGCCCCATGTGCCGCCTGCAACGAAAAGGCATATTCCAAAAATGAATGCCAACAGTGCAGGGCTGAACAGGTTTATACGTTGGTATATGCATGTTACCAACAGTCCTACAAGTGTTGCGACGGTAGTGGCAATGAGTATGGGGATAAATACATCGGTGGGGTTGGCTGCGCCCATCTCGGCGCGGTAGAGCAGTACCGACACAGGTATAAGCGTTAGTCCCGAAGTGTTCAGCACAAGGAACATTATCATGGGGTTGCTTGCTGTGTCTTTCTTTGGGTTAAGTTCCTGTAACTCTTCCATAGCCTTCAGACCTATAGGTGTTGCGGCATTGTCTATGCCTAACATGTTCGCCGAAAAATTCATGAACATTGTTCCCATGGCAGGGTGACCTTTAGGCACGTCAGGGAAAATTTTGGATAATATAGGACTTAAAATTCTTGCAAGGGATGCAATAAGTCCGCTCTTTTCGCCAATCTTCATTATACCCATCCACAGCGACAGTACACCTGTCAATCCCAATGAAATCTCAAATGCTGTTTTTGCTTGTGTGAATGTGGAATTGATTATTTCGGGGAATACGGTTGTATCGCCCATGAATATCAGCTTGCCAAGAGCAATGGCAAATGCCGAAATGAAAAATGCTATCCAGATATAGTTTAGTACCACTTGATTTGTTTTTTCGTTTGTGCGAAGATAATAAAATTAATGACCGCCTACAAGCGGTCATTAATTTACTGTGTAATCTTTATTCCTACAAAATAAGTTCTTGGTTGGGTTGGGCCGTAGAAGTATCCCGAATCGCGGAACTCGCCTTTGTCGAGGTCACTCTGGAAACTGTTCAGAATGTTCTGCACTCCGGCATTGAGTTGTAGCTTTATATGGTCGTGCAGAATAAATGTGTAGCCGGCCTTGAAGTTCAGTTCAAAGAAGTGGGGTGTTGTTTCCATACGGTCGTTCTCGATATATCCTGCATAGTGTGGCACAATCATTGAACCTGTATATGTTCCCGACAATGCAAGGTCGAGCATTTTTACAGGCGACGATGTCAGTGTGAAATATCCGTAATAGTCGGGTGTGCGCATCATACGCTTGGTTGTCAACTCTTCGTCATTTACAACAGTCCATGTCTCGGCTACCTTGTAGCGGCTGCGCTGTGCAGTGAAACCTAACTGAAGGGCTATATCGCTACCATGAGCAATCTTCGCATCGAGGTTCGCTCCATACACTCTTGCTCCCTTTCCGTTGCGTCGTTCCTTGATGGCGTTGTTATCGACAATGCCTATATCTTCAAGTATAAATACATTCTTCAAGTCGGTATAGAATCCTTCCAACAGTATGTTAGCCTGCCAATGACCGAAACTTGTTGTCCAATCGACCGATCCGCTGAAACTGTTTGAACGCTCTTCTTTAAGGCCTTCAGCAAGGCGAATCTGCACTCCTTCGCCACCTACGGCTGTGACATGCAGGTCTTCGTCGTATGCTTGTGGCGCGCGGAATCCTGTCGAATATGTAAGGCGTGCCTGAAACTTCTTGTTGGGCTTGAACAGAAGGTTTACTCGTGGGCTGAATATGGGGTTTTTGATAAGGTTGTGTTTGTCCAAACGTGCGCCGACGAGTAATGAGAAAATACGCATGTCCCATTCGTTCTGCAAGAAGGCGCTTCCTATTTTTACATCTTGTCGCATGTCGCGGTTATAGCCTATAATCACATCGTGTAGCCTGTTCTCCTGGTATTCGATACCGCCGGTGAATGTTGCCGGCGAGAAGAGGCATTTGTTCATCTGGCCTGTATATGTCGCACCGGCTACCCAAGTAAGGTCATCGGTGTTGCCGTATGCATTAGGGTCGCGTTGCGCGCCGTAATAACTGCTGCGGTCGATATGCTGTATCGATGCAAATACCGAAATTTTGTTTCTGTATCCTTTCCAACCGAGGTCATAGGCTATGCCTCCGCTGTTTATAATGTGTTTTGTCTGTTCTGTGATGTCGCTGTTGTGTGGTTGCTGGTCGAATTTGTTTCCTCCACGGCGTGTTTCATTTGTGGTGTGGTATTCCAGGCTCAATCGGCTTGTGTGTGTAGGGCGGTAGAATGTACGCAAACCGAATGTGTTAAGGTTTATCTTGCCAAGCTCTGAAAAGCCGTCGCCGTCATGGTCGTACGGGTTACGGTTTCGATAGTTCTCATATATTGCTATTCCGTATGACTTGTCTTTTGATACTAACGACACATTTGCTCCTACATTCTGTTCCCACGATTTGGCGTTGTAGTTTGTCATGTTTGTCGAAATGGAGAATGAATTCTCTATAGGGTCTTTTGTTATGATGTTCACAGTTCCTCCTACAGCATTTGCTCCGAAAAGCGCCGACCCGCCGCCACGTACAACTTCTACACGTTCAATCATGTTTACAGGTATCTGCTCAAGGCCATATACTCCACTCAGCGCGCTTATTATGGGGCGGCTGTTTATGAGAACTTGCGAGTAGGGGCCTTCGAGGCCGTTTATGCGTACCTGTGGGAAACCGCAATTCTGGCAGTTGTTCTCTACGCGGAGGCCTGTTACATAATTGAGGCTCTTTGCAAGGTCGGGGGCATTTATTGTCTCGAAAAGTTTTTCCGAAGCTACAGAAACGACAACGGGGGCTTCCCAACGCTTGATCTCGTTTCGGCTTGCCGAAACAACAACTTCGTCAATGGCTATGTTATCCAATTTCAGCTTGAAGTGTATTACTGCGATATAGTCCTTGCTGACAATTACCTCTTTTGTCGATGTCTGATAACCTACTGCCGAAACGCGCAGGGTGTACTTGCCCGGTGTGAGGTTGGTGAATGTGAATTGTCCCTCTTCGTTACTCATTGTTCCCTCGCCTGTCTCTACAATAAGTATCGATGCAAAGGCGATATTTTCTTCGGTAGCGTCTTCGATGACGTGTCCCGAAATTTTGTTTCCCTCCTTGACTTCGCTTGCGTTTATATCCATGAATGGAACTAAACAACACAAGGCGAAAATGAAATAAAATATTCTGTTCATATATTCTAAAAATAAAATTCTGATTGATAAATGTTACTGTACCGTTTACAGTTGCAAAGTTACACTTGCATATAATTTTGTTAAATAGCAACATTTTGTTAAAAAGTCCCTTTTCTTTATAAATTTTAGTGAATTATTTTTGAAACCGCCGAAAAATGTTGCCTCTTTGGGCGTAGTAACGTAAATTAGCGGAAATTTTATATTATATGAAAAGAACTCATCTCTCACTCTTTATAGCATTGTCAGCAATTGCTTTGGTTGTTGTTCCCGTTGAGGCAGACACACTGTCGAAAAAGCAGGGAAAAAAGGTCAGGAATTATTTTTCTACAACGTTGCAAGGTGCAGCTGCCGAATATAACGGTTGCGGTAAAATGAGCATATCGGAAATTAGCGATGTGCGTAGTCGTGTATGGGAGTGTTGGCGCGAAGCGGTAAACGCGCTCGACGAAGAAAAGCTTATTGCTCCGCATGCCACATCGGAACCGCGTGATACAGGTTTCTGGACTCTCCCTGCCACCCTTGAAGAGAATGCGGTAATGCCATATTATTTCATAAAGAAAGGTGATAAGCCGAGTGAGGGCTATCCTCTGTTCCTGTATATGCACGGCTCGGGAAACAAGGAACGTGAGTGGGAAACAGGCTATAAACTATGCTCTTCGTTTGAAGACTCGCCGTCGGTGCATTTTGTTCCGCAGATACCTAACGGTTATGGCGAACTCTATCGCTGGGCTATCCAAAGCAAGCAATGGGCGTGGGAAAAGCTGTTGCGCCTTGCTTTTGTGAATGGCAATATCGACGCAAACAGAATATATTTCTTCGGTATATCGGAAGGCGGTTACGGAAGCCAGCGTCTGGCATCGTTCTATGCCGACTATCTTGCCGGTGCAGGCCCTATGGCAGGTGGCGAGCCGTTGAAGAATGCGCCAATGGAAAACCTTGCCAACATAGCTTTCTCTCTGCGTACAGGCGAGAGGGATTATGGCTTTGCCCGTAACTATATGACATACAATGCCGGTATGACTATGGACAGTCTTCGTAAGTCGCACAACGGATATTACAATTTCTTCATTGAACTTCTGCCTGGTATGGGGCATGGAATAGATTACAGCCCGACAACACCTTGGCTCAGAAAATTCAAGAGAAATCCTCACCCACGATATTTCTATTGGGAAGATTATGACATGTATGGCCGTCACAGAACAGGATTCTATAATCTGAGGGTAAACGAAACATCGCGCGAGAACGATTCCCAGCGTACATGCTATGAGGTAAATATCGCTGACAATGTGATAACACTATCGGTCAATAATGTCGAATATACCACTATCGAAGAGATATACGGCATTCCGATGATGTTCTCTAAAAAATATACTCCGGCTACAAAAGGAAACGTGACACTTTTCCTTAACGAAGAGCTTTTTGACCTTTCGCGTCCTGTCAAGGTCGTTGTCAATGGCAAAGAGGTTTTCAATGCTATTGTCAAGCCAGATTTGAAAGCCATGCTCGAAAGTTGTGCCGAATTTTACGATCCGGAGCGTCTTTTCCCTGCATCGGTTGATGTGGTTATCGAGTAATGTTTTTTTTATCGCCGTTTTTGCGTATCTTCGCACATTGTATAAGAGTTACGTGTAAATGAATCAGGAATATCCATCGACGCTTCTTGAAAGAGCTGTAAAGGAATTTACAAAATTGCCGGGTATAGGTCGCAAGACCGCCACTCGTCTTGTGTTGCATCTTCTGCGTAAAAAAGAGGCAGAGGTTGCAGCTTTTTCCGACTCCATACTAACTCTTAAGCGCGAAGCAAAGTATTGCAAGGTGTGCCATAGCATTTCGGACACAGATATCTGCCCTATATGCTCCAACCCGAAGCGTGACCACAGCGTAATATGTGTTGTGGAAAATATACAGGACGTGATGGCTGTTGAGAATACAATGCAGTATCGTGGCGTGTATCATGTACTCGGTGGAGTAATATCTCCCATGGACGGAGTATCGCCAAGCGACCTGAATATAGAATCGCTTGTCGCACGTGTGGCCGAAGGGGGCGTAAAGGAGATAATAATGGCACTCAGCTCTACAATGGAAGGCGATACCACCAACTTTTATATATACCGCAAGCTGTCGCAATACAATGTTGAATTGTCCGTTATAGCAAGGGGAATATCTGTCGGCGATGAACTTGAATATGCCGACGAAGTTACGCTTGGAAGTTCTATAATAAACCGTACTCCTTTTATGGGGAAAAATATATGATGATGGAAAAGAACGCAATAATAAAATCATTGAGAATAAATTACTTTGTGTCGCTCGTTGCGGTGCTTGTGGTGCTGTTGGCATTTGAATTGGGTGTTGTCCAAAAGGGTGTATTGAATGAAGTAATTTCTTCGACAGCAGTCTATTTGATACAGGTGTCTGCCGTTATGCTGACAGTCGTGCTTATACCCTTGGCTATAAAAGGTTTTACAGCCTCACTTGAAAAGTCAAAGGGGTTGCCCGAGGCTGATTTCCTCAAGCTGTTCTGCAAAAGGAGCCTGCAACGTATCTTCCTGCTCTTTATAGTAATTGTTCTGAATGAGTTTGTCTATTATGCTTTGGGGTACGAAGGTGCTCTGTATTGCGGAGTGTTGGGCTTTGGTGCCATGATATACAGTTTTCCCACAAAGATGGTGCTTGAACAGTATCTTGCAGAAAAGGAAAAATAACAGAAAGGGAGAATGAAACTATCGGTTGTCATAGTAAACTACAATGTAAAGTATTACCTTGAGCAGTGTCTGCGCTCTGCTTGCAAGGCGGCATGCAATGTGCCCGGTACCGAAATCATTGTTGTTGACAATGACTCTTCTGACGGCTCTGTCGGCTATCTTGAAGAGCGTTTCCCGAATGTCGTTTTCGTGGCAAGCAGCAAGAACCTCGGCTTTGCGCGTGCCAACAATTTGGCCATAAAACAGAGCAAGGGGGAATATGTGCTGTTGCTCAATCCTGACACTATTGTTGCCGAAAGCACTTTTGTCGACTTTGTGGAATTTATGGACTCACACCCCGATGCAGGTGCAGCCGGAGCGTATATGTTGCATGCCGACGGTACGTTTGCCCCCGAATCGCGTCGTGGCTTGCCCACACCTTTTGTGGCGTTCTGCAAAATGTCGGGCTTGACCTCGCTTTTCCCAAAATCACATGTTTTCGGACGTTATTATATGCAGTACCTCGACAAGAACGAGGTAAACCGCATAGAGATAATATCGGGAGCATTCATGTTCCTGCGAGGTAGTGCACTCGAAAAAGCAGGCCTGCTCGACGAGGATTTCTTCATGTATGGCGAAGATATAGACCTCTCGTACCGAATACTGAAGAGCGGTTATAAAAACTATTTCTTACCCTCGTCTATCCTGCACTATAAGGGAGAGAGTACCAACAAAAGCTCATACCGATATACCCATACATTCTATAGGGCAATGCAATTGTTCTTCAAGAAGCATTTCTCGCATTATTCTATTTTGGTGAGCCTGCCTATCAGCCTTGCCATATGGGGTAGAGCGGTTTTTGCATATCTTGGCAACCTGTTCCGTCATCGTAAGGTGCTTAATCGCTTTCAGCCAAACTGTATCGTTGTAGGACGTGCCGGTGCTGTTGGCGAAATGCGTGAAATACTTGCCGGCCGATACGACAAAGGCAACCATATATTCATCGAGGGCGATGAGGCTACATTGCCTATGGGGCATCTCTCGGCCGATATCGACTTTGCAAAATACAATACGGTGGTGTATGATACCGATGCATACTCATATGAGGCGATATTGAAGCTGCTCAAAGAGTCGGCAGATAAGGGCTTGCGATTGGGAACATACTCTGTGGAAACAAAGAAATTCATTACCGACAGCTTTGTGTGTGAATAAGCTGAATTATAATGCTATGTGGCTTAAAGATGACAGAATAATTTTAAGAGCTCCGGAGCCTGAAGACCTGGAACTGATGTATGCAATGGAGAACGACACAACCTTGTGGAGTGTCGGAGATACATTGTTGCCATATTCGCGTTATACGTTAAGGGCATACCTCGAACAGAGCAAGCAGGACCTGTTTACCGAGCGTCAGGCGCGCTTTGTTATTGCGCTGAATGGTGACGAGCCTGTCGGAATGATTGACTTGGCAAATTACGACCCGTTGAACAGCCGTGCAGAGGTGTGTATCGGTCTTTTGGGAAAATATCGTGGGCAGGGCATCGCTTCCGATGCATTGCGTTTGCTCTGTGAGTATTCGTTCAAAAGGTTGCATGTTCATCAGCTTTACGCCTATGTGCCTGTAGAGAATGCCGAAAGCCGTAATTTATTCGCAAAAATTGGATTTGTGGAGACTGCGGAACTCAAAGAATGGCTACGGACTGAGGCCGGATATTCCGATGTTGTTTTGGTTCAAAAAATGGCAGAATAGCCTATCTTACTGCCAAAAAGAAAAAATATTGTGTTTTTAAGCAAAAAAAACGGCAAATAGTTTGCAGATATAAAAAAAACACTTACCTTTGCACTCGCTTTGAGACACAAACAAAGCAAAAAACTTTGAAATTTTGGTGCGTTAGTTCAGTTGGTTAGAATACATGCCTGTCACGCATGGGGTCACGGGTTCGAGTCCCGTACGCACCGCA